>CAYPDR010000027.1:0-126127 GCA_964409595.1 uncultured Dehalococcoidia bacterium | reverse complement strand
TGAAGGGTAAACACCCCTGGCGTGAGTGCCAAATCCGTAAAATGTGGGACAATATTCTCCAACGGTGGAAACGTCAGAATCTTGGCCGATTAAATTTTCCAATCCTGTCAGCCAATAGCAGCCGTTAATTAACAAGCGTCTAAGACCTTCATATAATAAATCAACGGAAGCTCCCATGGTCGTCGCAAGTATCTTTGAACGTGATTTCGAGTCAGCAGGATACTCGTTTAACCAAACTAGGGGCATAACGGTTTTATCCCTATTGGGTTTATCGTTGGGTTCGAGACTAGAAATTACCTGACCCCAAACCAGTACAGATGGCCTACCCAGCAATTCTCCAACGGCATATACATCCGTCGGGCCCCATACATCGAATACTCCCTTCATAACGGGATGAGTGACGTTTCGAGAATCAATCAACCCTCTTGTACCTTCCACACCATGTTCCCCGTGATGGGCTACCCATGTTTCCCCCAATATCTGTCTTCCAAAACCGCCAACAAAATCTGGATCTTTATTTTGACAATCATATTTTGCAAAGACACTACTTGGGTTCTTGGCATATCTGAAAGCGTGAGTAGAGGTCCTTAAAGCAATTACCGGTTTACCTGACTCTACAAAATCGATGATGTGGGCCATCTGTCCGTCCGGTAGTTCCCTAAAGCGCAAAAGCATGACCATCAAATCAGCATTCTTTAAGCTGTCGAGACCTGGTATATTATCCAGAGTTCCAGGATCAATCTCTCCTGACTCGTGATTTATTGGGAAAAGAACAGTACATTCAAACCCGTGTTTACGGGAAAGAAGTTTCGCCAACATTGGCAGACCCTCTTCTGAACGATACTCTTCGTCACCACTTACAAATACTATGGACTTACCCAAACCTGGACCTGAGATTCCCTTATAGGTCACCCACTGAGATTCACGCTTTGCAACCATATTACCTCTCCCAATTCGTGGGCATTCTATGACCAAGGGTCAAGAAGGACTTTCCCACAAGCCATAGTGCCTTGTAATTCCCAGGCATGTTGGACCTGGCTCATAGGAAATTTGTGTGTTATGAACTTATCCAACTTATCAGAGTTTTGTTCAATCACCTTTATAAGGTTGAGGGAATCCGAAATGTTATAGTGCCATATTCCGTGTAAAGAGATCCCTTTTCTCAACATATCGTCACTTGCAAAGAGCGGAAAACTCTTGCCTTCCCCAATGAAGGAAACTTCTCCTCTTCTTCGGACAGCGTCTATTATTAAACGATGTGCAGATGCACTACCTGAACAATCCATTGCCTTATCAACTCCAAGATGCCCATCGGTTTCTTGTTTTATCTTATCCAATATATCGTCATCATCAGGGTCAAAAACCGCTGCAGCTCCAAGCCCCAACGCCAATTTAGATCGGTAAGGATTTGGATCAACCCCTATTACATTTGCGCCCAAGTAAGTCGAATTGATAACTCCTCCAAGGCCGACGGGTCCAAGTCCTGTTATTAGCACAGTGTCGTATGAATTCACATTCATTTTACGAACCGCCCCATAGGTAGGACCAAGCCCACAACAAGCCATAGAGGCGTGTTCATAGCTCATTTCGTCCGGTATTGGGGTAAGTAACCAATCCACTTTATTGAGAAATTGTGCCATCGTGGAAGTGTTTGGTTTAAAGCCAGTCGGAAACCCCCTCAACCCATTCTCACAGTAAATATAATCGCCACAGAGGCAAATGTAGCACGATCCACATGGAGCCCCTGGTTGAACAATCACCCGGTCTCCAATTTGAATCCTGCCAGGTCTCTCTATTGCGACCACTTCTCCCACAGCCTCATGACCAAAATTTTTTCCTGCTCTTTTCCCAAGTAAAGCCTTGTATTCAGTACACATGGGGGCAACATACACTTTCACTACCGCCATATTGTTGACAGATTCTGGATCGGGTACATCAGACAGGCCTGCAGAGCCATCTTCAAAAATTGTTGCTACTTTCAAGAAGCTTCTCCTCAGGTATATGGAACACAACGCCTACTACCATCAACTTAAAAGATTCCTCAATTGGGGGTAAGCCACATCTGCGAACTACCCCGAACTTGAGTCGTTACCCTCTCTTTCGATCAGATGATGAAGCACAGCACATGCTAACAAAGCGGGAGCCATATATACCTCTTCTTATAGCTGTACCCACAATAGACATGGAAGCGCTGAAAGTTACGAACATCTCAATAATTCCAATTTCGACATTAAAACCTTTAAGAAAAATGACAAATATAATTAACCCCTAAGAGCGCCCTGTGCAATGGCTTGTCGCCGTAAATCACCTTGTTTTTGCAGGTGAGGCTCAATAGCGTAAGTAGCTACATTAAGCATCTCAGAATCTACAGACTTGGCCTCATCTGGGTATCCGGCCTCCTCGAGTAATTGCTTTGTTTCCTCTCGAATGTGATTCAATGACCATTTCAATTGCCGTTCTATATCGTCTACCCCTTTTGGAAAATCGATATGAGAACCACCAGCACCCAATTTATCGTAACCCTTAGCGTGCCAATGTCCACCTGGACCGTGAGGGTCAAATCGAATAACCTCAACACCGTTTACGTCTATACCAAAGGTCGGCCCCCCCATTTTGGTATTTAGGCACCTCAAGGGCCACAAATACATGGTGATGTCGCCCGATGCTGAAAGCGGCTGCACTAACGTTTCTCCCAAATAGGTTTCACCATCAATTGTTGTTGCCATTTTGATTTGCTCCCCTTTCTTATCCTAAGAATCATGGCGCTCATATATTTCGTAAAATAGACCCTATCATTTGAGATCTTTTATCGTCAAAATGATTTGTGGAAGATGCATTGGGGACCAGAAGATCGAGGCTCTCCCTTGGTAAAACAGTACGTGTAATCCAAAGTGGCAGATCTATCCAGCGACCGAAAAGCTCTTACTCGTGATTAAGCCTTGTGGTCGCCGATTAATTCTATATCTATTAAAAACTCGGTTTAGTAGGGAAAGGCGTAAGCTGTAGTTCGTGAGTCCAGCATGACTTATCCTGAGTATGGAGATAGTAAAAAGCCTCCGCAATCTTAACAGGATTGATCACTAGGTCGGGGTTCTCCTTGGATCTATCCAAAGCCCTAGTTCCCGGCGAGTCAATTGTGCCATCTATTACAACGTTAGCTATGTGAACACCGAACTCTGAATATTCCTCTGTTAGGACCTGAGCAAGAGTTCGCATCATTACTCTGGGATAGTAGAGTGACTGTCCAGTCATACGTTTTCGACCGCGCAATGAGGAAGAATTATTAGAAATCAAGAAAGAGCCCTTACCTTTGTCGCGCATTGACGGTAAGACCTCTTTAGCCACTAAGAATGGTCCCCTACTGGAGATATGCTGTGCGGTTTCAAATATTTCAATTGGAATGTGTTCAAGAAGTTCTTTTTCAGGCGGAAGGTCACGGCCTTCCAAATAGCCGGCGTTGTAGACCAAAACTTCAGGATCTCCGGCCTGTTCTCGGATCTTCTCAAAGGCATTGGATATAGAGTCACTTGACACCAAATCCAACTCAACCACCATACTTTCACCACCCTGTTCCTCGATAGCAATCTCAAGCATAGAAGCATTTGTTGTCTGGCGAGTCGTAAGTACCACAAAAAAACCCTCTTGAGCGAATTTTTGCGCTATGGCGCCACCTACTCCCCAACGAATTCCTACTGGAATATGGCTGTCATCAATCTCTTTACCATGAATCATTCTCGTATTTCGACCATCCGACTGCCACTTGGAAGTAGCCCCTACAACCACAGCAACAGGTTTATGATTTGAATTCATTTCACTTTCCTCATGTTTTAATATTGAGTCCTGCAATAACTATTAGTGAGTGTTCGGGACCCCAACGATAGTATCCCTTAGGCTCCTAGGTTACCAGCCAACAGGGACCTTTCCGTAATTGGACTGGCGGGTCCTAATGGCCTAACTTATTACCTCTAATAATTCCCAAATTTATTTCATATTTTGGACGTTTCCCCGTAACATACCTTCATCGCATCTTAGATTAGGTATTATCCAGTGACTAACACTACATTTTCTTATAGGCCCCCCGTTATGGGTTTAACGCACATGGTTTCATCCGGCCATTATCTTGCCGCCGCTGCAGGCTATCGAATCCTTGAGCAGGGAGGAAACGCTGTAGATGCGGGGGTCGCTTCGGGGATTGCGATAAATGTCACTTTGCCAAATGCGACGAATTTTGGAGGCGTCGCGCCGATTATGATCTACATGGCTGACACTGATCGGGTTAACACAATCAGCGGTCTGGGTAGATGGCCAAAATCTACTTCCTTAGATTTTTATACTAGTGAGCTCGGGTCCAATATTCCGAAGGGCATACACCGTACCATTGTCCCTTCAGCCCCAGATGCATGGCTCACGGCGCTGGAACATTTTGGCACATTGACCCTGAGAGACGTCCTCCAACCAGCATTGGACCTCGCTCAGCACGGATTCCCTATCTCGAATACAACTTCCAAAGTATTAAAAAAACTTTCCGACGCCGTGAATGAAGATTTGGACGAATGGAAAACGACATTCGAACTCTTTTCTCGAAATGGCAAGATCCTTGATGAGGGTGATGTCCTATTTCAACCGGACCTTGGCCGAACATTTGAAAGACTGTTAGAAGTTGAGTCCGAAAACTCAAGTCGGGGAAGATCAGCAGCTATCCGGGCAGCGAGAGACTTTTTTTACAAAGGCGAAATAGCAGAGGAGATAGTTAGGTACAGCAAAAGCCTTGGTGGGCAACTTTCCGCAAAAGACCTATCAGACTTCAGCGTCGAAATTGAATGTCCTCCCTCCGGTAAATACAAGGAATTCGATATATTCACATGCGGTCCCTGGTCTCAAGGACCGGTAACGGCCCAAGTCCTTCAAATGCTTGAAGCAGATGAAGTGTCAACCATGGCCCCAAACAGCCCGGATTACATACACCTCCTGTCGCAGGCTTTGAACCTAGCTTTTTCGGATAGGCATTACTACTACGGGGACCCTGACTTTGTTGATGTGCCAATCTCCGGTCTACTGTCACCTGGATATACATCTTTACAAAGGTCAAGAATTTCTCTGCAGAATGCGTTTTCTGAAATGCCCGCCCCTGGGGATCCTTGGGCATTCCAAACAAAGAAAAAGAAAGTGTGCCAATCTCGGAAACTGTCGGCAAACGTTGGTAGACTGGAACAAGATACTTCCTACACATGTGTAGTTGACAGGTGGGGGAATTCATTTTCTGCAACCCCAAGTGACGCAGTATTTGGTTCTCCAATAGTTCCAGGTTTAGGACTCATCATTTCATCCCGAGGTACACAGAGTTGGTTAGAAAAAGATCATCCATCGTGCATCGCACCATGGAAAAGGCCGAGGCTGACCCCCAATCCCGCCATGGCCTTTAAAAATGGTAAGTTATTCATGCCATTTGGGACCCCTGGCGGAGATGCCCAGTGCCCCGCTATGGTACAAACCTTCTTGAATATAGTTGAATTTGGAATGAATCCGCAGCAGGCAATAGAAGCGCCGAGATTCGTACCATGGAATTTCCCAAATTCCTTCTGGCCACATGCCTACCACCCTGGACTAATACAACTTGAGGGAAGGATCTCACGAGAAGTCGGCCGAGAACTCTCTAGAAAGGGACATACGGTCCAGTATCTCGAAGACTGGTCACCTAGTACTGGTGCGATGTCTGCTATTGTTGTTGACTGTGAATCTGGTCGCTTGACCGCCGGAGCAGACCCTAGAAGAGACGCTTATGCCATTGGAAGGTAAATGTATGGAGAATTTGAGTTTCTACCCTAAACACAACCTAGGATCGGCAATGGAAAAGCATTTGGATTTGCCAAAGCATCACTCACTTCGGATAGGAATGACAAATATACTTTCCTTATGCTATGACAGAATCTAATCTCTCCGCCTTAGAGGAATTTGCGATTGCCGTCCGAAGCGACGACATCGATCTGGGACAAACAGCGTTTCTGATCTCCATGGCTGAATACCCACACCTAGACATAAAAGAAGAGCTGCGAGCACTAGACTCTTTGGCCGCTGCCGCTTCCCGACGATTCAACAGTGACAAGGATCCTCTCTATCAAGCCAACGCATTAAGCGAATACCTGTTTGATGAGGTTGGATTTGTCGGAAATTCCCAAGAATATTACGATCCCAGAAACTGTTTTTTAAACGAGGTCATCAGCCGGAGACGAGGAATTCCCATTACCCTCTCTCTCATCTATATGGAGGTTGGCAAACGGTTGGGAATCATTTTCGAAGGAGTAGGAATGCCGGGGCACTTTCTGGTCCGCAGTAAAATCAGCCAAGAAAGCCTGTTGATCGATCCGTTTTACGGAGGCATTCTATTAACTGAAGAAGAGTGTGCTCAACGATTAAGGAAGATCGCCGGAGCATCCGTTTCTTGGGACAAGGGCTACCTTGACCCTGTAACCGACCATGAACTGATCAGTCGCATACTTCGAAATCTGATCGCAATTTATCAAATGCGCCAAGACAGGCCTAGGGCAGTTAAATTTAACAAGTGGCTACTCACCCTAGAATCGCAGACTCCACTTGGTTGAATCGACGGTGATCTCCGCAGCATTGTACATAGAGGAACAACCAGGTTCGATAGTATCACTCCAAACCATATCAACGGCACTAAGCGGCAAAGCCAATCTATCCGGTCATGGATTTAACATGTTCAGAAACTTCCTTTAGGTCTTTTAGTCGTCCTTTAATAACAGCTTCCAGCTGTTTAGAAATTTCCAAGTTGTCAAATTTTGGAGCGTCGGACATTTCTCCCCTAAATGTGCGATGCCCCCCGGAATAACTGGAATCAATCGTTGAGGCTCTCGTCGCTTTTTCTACCCATTCTGAGGGTAGCCCACTTGACCCATGGAGTGCCCCAACTATACTGCCCAACATGCACGCTATGGTGTCAGCATCTCTGCCAAAATTTGCCGCCCATGTTATTGCTAGGCGAGGGTCGCCTTCAGACAAGAACAACAACGCAAATGTCGCAGGAATAGTTTCTCTAGAGTCAGCAAGCACAGCCTTCAGTGAAGTTTTGTAATACTCTTCACGAAAGTTTTCATAACTTCCACATTTATCAGCCATTTCGATCGCCCTATCAATCAAGTCTATTAATAGTTTGGCGCTCACAGGCATCAAATGGCTCCTTGCTGAGTCTATTATTCCACTGACACTGGCCTGGGGCTTGAAAGCAGCTGCCACTGCGGAGGCGATAGAACAAGCCGCATCCCTACAGAACCCTGTTGGGCCATTATGTATAAGAGAAGCTAATTCCATTGTCTCCAAGGCTGCTTGTCGAGGATTGCCGGCGTTGATGATACCCATTGGAGAAATTGCCATCGCGGTCGATGAACTCTGCATATTTCCCCAACCTGCATAGGCAGGCAATGACAATCCTTCAGAAAATTTATGGAATGAGTTCCTGACAGGTACAAACCAAAGTCTGTAATTTTGGTCCCGGGAATCAATGAACGACTGTGCAAAGGAATCTACATTTGGATACCCGTCACATTTCAATATTGTGGAAATCAATTGGTTTCTGACAGCAGTATCATCGGTACCTGTCCCTTCAAAGTCCACAAGCCCTTTAGTGCCAAACTTCTCCTGTATTTCGAGGTAGGTCAACCCCTCACCAGGTGCGCCAAACGCATCTCCAATCATGCCGCCTAGGAGGGAGCCGTATATTTTGTCTAACAAACGATTCATCATAATCTCCTATATCATGGACTAATGCCGCACTAAAGCGCTCCGTTCAGGATACAAAGCTGCAGCAATCCTTGTTGGCTGTCGACCATCCCTCGTGCGTAGTCATGGTTCTCTTAATAGAGAGTTTTCATACCGGGAACCAATCTTTTGCAATCATTCGATTTAGATTAAATTTTTGCGGCTACCCCGCCATCAATATTAATAATCTCCCCAGTCATAAACCTTGATTCTTCAGAAACAAGAAATAGTACAAGATTTCCCACATCTATAGGATACCCTGGGCCTGGAATTATCTGGGCAAAATCAAACATGCTCTCAAAAACATGGTGACCACCATCAGCGTCATTGATAGTTCCTCTGGTTGCCCCAGGGGTCATTATTTGGCCAGGACGGACACAATTCACCCTTATGTTGTTCTTGCCACCAATTCCAGCCATGTAACGCGTTAAAGCATCTACCCCTGCTTTAGCGGCATAGTAGGAAGGTGACGCTGTACCAAACTCTTCATGCATTCTAGGGCTAAAACCTCTCTGAGCAGCGAGTGAAGACATATTCACGACTGCCCCCCCTCCTGAAGCAATGATGTGAGGCCAAACTGCACGAGACACATAGAAAGTACCGTTGAGATTGTCATTGATCACTTCATTCCACTCTTCGGTTGAGGACCCCGGGAAATCTCCTCTACTACCATGACCAGCATTGTTGAATAATATATCCACAGTACCGTAGACCTGAGCGGCCTTTTGTACAGCCATCTCCACAGAATCAACATCGCCAACATCACATCGGATGAAAGTGGCTTCACCACCATCCGATCTTATAGAATCCTGAACTTCCACACCCTGTCCCTCCCTTCTCGCCATCAAGATAACTTTGGCACCTTCTTCAGCAAATAGATGCGAAGTTGCTTCCCCGATACCACTATTGCCTCCCGTAACTATTGCGACCTTACCTTCCAATCTTCCTGACATAAATTTCTCCTTGTTATTAATAACCATAATTTCTACAGACTTGCGATTAATAATTTAGAATCAACTATATAGGATAGGAGTAAGTAAACGTAAGAAGGTTACGGGAGCACGAAATCAATGACAGATAGTAAAGGCACATATCATCAGATAAAACCTAACGGCAGAAGCGAAAAAGTTCTCCCACTCATAGGATTTCCAAAGATTGATCAAGTAGTTGGATAGAGGCCCTATTTTTCAACATTTTTAATGTTGCTTGACGAACATTATTCCGTTTGATTGCAATCAAGGAGCTGTCTCCAAGAGATCGTGGCAAGACTCAACAAGATTGCAAGACTCTTTACGTACGACAAATTCCCGTCGGCCCTCAGACACCAAGCTAATTAGACATTTGGGTTTTCACTAAACCTATCAAGTCCGAAATCACTTAGTGGTCCAATGTCGTCATCGACCAGAAGGTTCTTAATTAAAAGCCCCGTTATCGGGCTCAATAAAATACCACTCCTGTAGTGCCCTGAGGCAATAATAAGACCCCTCACATCAGGAATAGGTCCCATGATCGGCACGTCGTCTTCAGTGTATGGTCTGAGACCGGCAATGGCCCAGTTTAGCGTCGAATTTTCTAGGGATGGAACCATTGAGGTCGCCTTGTTCATAATGGTTCTGATTCCCTGCACTGTGACTCGATTTTCGAAACCTGCATCTTCTATCGTCACTCCGGCCATTACAGATCCGTCGTTTCTTGGCACCAGCACTCCCGTGGACTCCGATATAACTGCTTTTATACTGGTTTTACTGGGTATCAGATTAAGGTTCTGTCCTCTAATCGGCCTCATAGGTAAATTAATGCCGACAAGTGAGAGAGTTTCGTTAGACCAAGCTCCACTGGCTACTATTACTACATCCGATTTAACATCTCCCGATGACAACCTAACACCGGATGTCCTGTTTTCAGAAACATTTAAAGCGAGCACATTCGCGCCAAGTTCTACAACGGCACCCAACCTGATAGCTGACCTTGCAAAACCTTCCGCTACTCGTTGGTTATTGACCCTCCTAGTATCAGGGCGATACATGGCTCCCATTAGCTCTTTTGTAAGTTCAGGCTCTAAATCATGGACCTCTTCAGGAGTTAAAAGCCGTGTTTCGCTAAACTGACTGGCACCGATAAGATTTCTCTCTGCTGACTGTGCATCATTTTCGGATAGTAATAAGTCAAGCCCCCCACACTCCACCAGCTCGACATCCACTCCGCTTAATTCTTTTATTTCACTCGCTATGCGAGGAAAAATTTTAAAACTTTCCCTCTCCAAGTCAGCGTAAGGACTTATATCCTCGGTTATCGCTAACGTACCTGACGCCGCATTTGAGGCGCCAGCGCCCACCTGGCCACGATCCAGAATCAAGACTTTCAATCCTGCTTTCGCCAGATGAAAACCGATTGAGCATCCTATTGCCCCAGCCCCTACGACGATAACTTCATAGTTGGTCGACATCCGTAAACTCCTAAGAAAGTCACTTGGTTATAGCACAAAATCTTCCAGCTTTTCCCGGGGCACCAAGTGTATGTATTGCCGCAACACCCGTTCGACCCATAGATTTCAGATTATTATAGAAACAACGCTTGAGGATTGGAGTGGTAGCTCAATTGGCTCAAAAACATTTTTGTGAATTCATCTAACTGACACAGCGATCCTATAGCGGTTTATTCTCCCTGTTCCAACTTAAATCGGGTTTGGTGTACGGTTATACCACTCAAGTAGTCAGGAGTCACTTGTCATGCCAAGATGTAAGGTCGCCGTTATAGGAGCCGGGATAGTCGGAGGTTCAGTTGCCTTTCACCTAACACAATATGGCGCAGACGTTACTGTTTTTGACAAAGGGTCTCCCGGTGCTGGAGCTACCAGCCATTCTTTCGCCTGGCTGAACGCCTTCGGAAAACTTCCAAGACATTACTTCGCACTAAATCAACGCTCTATGGAACTTTGGTCCCGTTTTGGTGAAGAATTAGGCGATGGAATAGGCCTGCGATGGGGAGGGAACGTAACGTACTTTGCAGACAAAGAAAATGGTGAACGACTCCTCAAACAATGTGCTCAACTACAATCATGGGGATATCCGGCTAGGTCTATCACAAAGGAAGAGTTGTCGGAATTAGAACCCAATCTAAATGTAGGCCCCTTCCACTCAGCCGTCTACACAATGAATGAGGGTCACGTCATAGCGCAAAAGGTTGCCGAAGTTTGCATGGAAAAAGTCAAGATCAGCGGTGGCAAAGTATATCTAAACACTAATGTGGACTCAATTATGATTAGAAAAGGCAACGTTGTGTTGGACATTGGTCAAGGCGAAATAGCCTTTGACAAGGTAGTTATCGCAGCTGGAATAAATTCAACCGTATTGGCGAAAACCGTAGGCATATTTATCCCGCAAAGAAACAGTCCCGGTGTTATTGCCCGCACTTCAAAGCTACCAGCAATTATCAAAAATTTATCAACTATATATTTGCCCCCAGTGAATGAACGTGACGCCGAGATTCACATAAGGCAAGATATAGAAGGCGTAATCACAATAGGCGCGGGAAACCAAGAAAACGAGTCGAAAGATGATTCCCAGGAATATGCCGACTTACTGATCAAGCGAGCCTCTAGCTTTTTCAACCAATTAACCAATATTCCTGCCGTGAGGGTTCCTGTTGGTTTTAGACCTATGCCAAAAGACGGCCTTCCAGTTATTGGGTTCTCATCGGAAGCCAGTAATATCTACATCACCCTTATGCATAGTGGGGCAACTCTGGCTCCAATAGCGGGATCATTGGCAGCGTTAGAAATTGTCACCGAAACTGAAATTGACTATCTGAGTCCTTACCGTCCGTCCAGATTTAGCCAACGGCCGCATGTGTCCAATCAATGAACGTCTTTCAAGTTTCGAGATTAAACGCTGGAAAGAGAATTTGTTGATACAATCCGGACAAATCATGGCGCACCGTTACAAAATTAGGAGGACGACATGCCTGAGGGTAAAGAACTGTACATGCTTATGTTGAGACGTATGATGCTAATCAGGCGGTTTGATGAAACTGTAAAAGAATTGGTTCAGAGCGCTGAACTGGTAGGTATGGCCCACTGCTACATAGGCGAGGAAGCCGTTGCCGTCGGAGCCTGCACCGCTTTGAGGGACGAAGACTACATCACCGGAAATCATCGCTCCCATGGCCATCCTATATCAAAGGGAGGAGATGTCCGCAGAGCAATGGCAGAATTATTAGGTAAAGCCACAGGCTACTGTAAAGGAAAAGGCGGCTCCATGCATCTGGCCGATTTTGATATAGGAATCCTAGGAGAATCTGGAATTGTCGCTTCCGCTCTCCCCGTGGCCGTAGGGGCAGCTTTGGGTAGCAAGATGCAAAACAATGACAGAGTGGTAATATCTTTTTTCGGTGACGGCGCCAGCAATCAAGGTGCATGCCATGAAGCCATGAATATGGCCTCCATTTGGAAATTACCAGTTATATTCCTTTGCGAAAATAACCAGTATGCCGTAACGACATCATACCGGGATACCGTCGCCGTCGAGAATATTTCTGATCGTGCTTCTGCGTATAACATGCCAGGCATCCTGGTGGACGGACAGGACGTTATGGAGATGCATGAAGCTACAGTCCAAGCAGTGCAAAGGGCCAGAGCCGGTGAAGGACCATCTCTCATCGAAGCACGAACTTATCGATATGAAGATCATTCTGAGGGTTTAAACAGAATACTTAGAGAGTCTTACAGAACTGAGGAAGAGGTCGAAGAATGGAAAAAGAGGGATCCGATTGCACTCCACTCCCAATGGCTCACTGAACAGAGTATTGCTACAAAATCGGAAATTGACGAAGTCTGGTCAGAGGTTAATAATGCCATCGACGATGCTTTGGAGTTCGCAAGGGAAAGCCCCTATCCAGAAGCCGAGGATTTATTCACAGATATGTATGCGGACCCTATCCCAATCAGATAGAAACTGAGATTTGATCGTAGTAACAGGAGGAACCCACTTAGGTTTAGGTGCAAATTATGGAAGAGATTACGTATTCCGACGCGTTGAATCACGCATTAAAAGAGGAGATGAGACGGGATGAAAAGGTCTTCCTTATGGGAGAGAGCATTCGTGGAGGAATATACGGAGTTACGGGCGGGCTTTCCCAGGAATTCGATGAACGTGTCATAGATACACCATTAGCCGAAAACGGATTCATGGGAGCTGCAGTCGGCGCAGCTGCGGTCGGAATGAGGCCCATCGTTCAGTCGCTTGCTAGTTTCGCCTGGGTTGCTATGGACCAATTAATTAGCCAGGCTGCAAAAATGCGATTCATGTTTGGAGGACAGGTGAACCTTCCAATCGTATACCGGTGGGGACTCCTTTACGGTAACAATATCGCAGCTCATCATGCAGACAGACCGTATCCCATGTTCATGAATATGCCGGGGCTCAAAATAGCTATCCCATCAACACCAGCCGATGCAAAAGGATTGCTTAAAACCGCGATAAGGGACAACGACCCTGTCATGTTTTTTGAAGACAATAATTTAGCTGGTACACGAGGTGAGGTTTCGGAAGACGAGGATCTTTGCATACCCTTCGGCCAGGCGGAAATCAAACGTGAAGGAACAGATGTCACTGTAGTTACTATCGCAGGTAGTCTCCGTCCAGCCCTTGTAGTAGCCGACGAGATGGAATCTGACGGAATTTCTGTGGAGGTGGTCGACCCCAGGACTATAGTTCCCCTAGATACAAAAACGATTTTGGACTCAGTTGAAAAAACCGGGCGCCTCGTGGTTGTGGATCCCGCTCATCAAAGTTGTAGCGTCGCATCCGAGATTTCCAGCATCGTATCGCAAGAGGGGTTTTGGAGTCTCCAAGCACCAATACAAAGAGTCACCAGTCTGGATTGTCATTTTCCTTTTAGCCCAGCGCTTGAACATTTGGTATTCCCCAATGAAGACAAGATCGCTGACGCCATTCAAACCACCCTTGAATGAAACAAAACCATACTAATTTTTTCTTCCGATTGTTCTAGAGGTACGACAAATGGCAACTAATGTGCTACTCCCGCAATGGGGCATGAATATGGAAGATGGCACTTTGGTGAAGTGGTTGGTCAAAGAGGGAGATGAGGTAGAAAAAGGCCAGCCCCTTGTGGAGGTGGAAACCGCCAAGATCAATTCCGAGTTAGAGTCACCGGTGGAGGGAATAGTGTCCCACCTCATGTCGGACGAAGGGACCGTGGTAAAAGTCGGAGCTCTAGTTGCAGTAATCAGTCAACCGGGTGAAAACACACCAAGACCAGAATTAACTTCCAACAGGTCCAGGCGGTCTTTTAAAAGACCGCCTGGACAGTTGTCTCAGACAAGGTCCGGAAGGAAGGTCCCAATTACGCCTATTGCCCGAAAACTAGCCCGAGACAATGACATCGATACTGATAAATTGACAGGTTCTGGTCCTAATGGGCGCATAACGGAGGATGATGTCAAAAAGGCGATGTCCAATATTGATATCAATCAAAGTGCGGCTTCTAGCAGGCAGATCGTCCCTAAGGCAAGGCAATTAGCTAAGGAAAGCGGCGTAGACTTGAGCTCCGTGGCTGGAACTGGCCCAAACGGCAGAGTACTAGTATCAGATGTGGAACGTGAGATCGAATCAGCGGCAGCATCGCTAGCCTATGAGGATTCAATATCTGAAAGAAATACGTTATCAGGGCTGCGAAAAATTATCTCTGACCGAATGACCTTAAGTGTGCGGAGTATGGCCCAGGTAACTTTGACCACCGAGATCGACGCGACCAATCTAATTACCGCAAAGGACAACCTAGTTTCATTATGGCGACCGCATAAGATCCGCCCCATGGAACAAGATATAGTCGTGTCAGCAGTGAGCACCGCACTGAAGCAACACAAGCGATTAAACTCCCACTTGCAAAACGACACGGTAAAGCTCTTCAACGAAGTGAATGTCGGGGTTGCGATGGCAGTACGTGAAGGATTAGTTGTCCCTGTAGTACATATGGCCGACGAAACCAGTTTATTGAACATAGCTCGTCGACTTAGGGAGCTTGCTGCAAAGGCCCGAGATAACTCATTGAACGTTAGTGATGTCTCTGGTGCCGGATTCACAATAACTTCACTGACAAACTATGACATAGACGTTTTCACCCCTATTGTAGACCCTCCTCAAGTAGCAATTATGGGAACCGGAAGAATCTCTATGAAACCCGTGGTTATTGAAAACCAAATAATTCCTCGTCACACAATGCATATTAGTGTAACTTTTGATCATCGGGCCTTAGACGGCGTCCCAGTAGCGGAATTTATTCGCACAGTTAAATCTCATCTTGAGTCGGAACAATGGTTATCAGCCAGATCAGAAGGCTAACCATTGCGTATCGAAGTTGAAAGTCGTCAATCAGCCCCCCGGTTTGGTCCCTCACCGCCTATACTCTCGAAGAATGTGAGAAAAACATGGTATGACTCAAGGGGAATACCATTTGTCTCACATGCCCAGCAATTCCCGAAAAACAGCAACGTGTAGGCCACTATATACCCCCGAAAGTGCTGATTAAACAAACGTAAGCCTGTGCCAGATGATCGGTTAGAATGGCATTTAAGGAGAAAATCCCGCCAATGCCGCCAGCATTTTCAGGAAACCAATTTAGCCTAGAGAAAGTGTTTTATGGATGGTGGGTCGTAGCCGCAAGTTGCGTCGTTAACGTCTTCGGTGGCGGAGTATATTTTTACGGGTTCTCTGTATTTTTTCTTCCGATCAAAGCAGCATTAAACTTAACAAGCGCATCAACTTCGCTGATTTTTTCACTGTCTCGCGCAGAAGGAGCAGTGGAAGGGCCAATAGCAGGCTATTTGATAGATCGTTTTGGGCCCCGCAAAATCCTTACAGCGGGTACAATCATAGTGGCCATCGGTTATATATTATTAAGCAGGGTGAACAGTTTCCCCTGGTTCCTTGTAGTTTACCTAGGCGTTATATCTCTCGCTTTCAATGCTTCTTTTTCCAGTTCCACTATGGCAGTCGTCAACAATTGGTTCGTCCGTCGAAAAGGATTGGCCATGTCGATATCTAGCGCAGCATTCAGCCTGGGTGGCTCAATAATTGCCCCTCTCCTTGCCTTCGGGATTCATTATTTAGGTTGGCGCACTACATTAGTAATCTGCGGGATTTGTTTGGCTACTTTTGTAATCCCTTTCGCTCAATTATTACGACCGTCCCCGGAAGCTATGGGACTTAAACCAGATGGAGACTCCATTCATACCAGAGCTAACAACCTCGCTCAGGAAGAGCCCGAAGCCCAAATTGTCGATTTCACAGTAAGGGAAGCTCTTAAAACCAGTTCTTATTGGATTCTCGCCGTTGCGACAATGCTCCGTACGGGGACCCTAGGGACACTCATAGTTCATTTTGTTCCCCTAATGGTTTGGAAAGGTAATTCAGAGCAAGCCTCTGCGATGATGTTAGGAACGATGGCGTTCTTAAGCATTCCAATGCGTGTCAGTATCGGGTACCTTGGAGACCGTTGGTCCCGGACGAAAATGCTCGCTGGTGGAATGGGGCTTGGAGCAGTTTCGTTACCAATTCTACTGTATGCAAATGGGTCGACTCAGATTTGGATATTCATCTTGATCTTTTCTGTGGTAGAGGGGTTAAGTGCTCTCAACTGGGCCCTAGTCGGTGACTTTTTTGGCCGCAAAAGATTCGCTACCCTTAGGGGAATCCTAGGCTTGGTGTATAGCTGGGGAATGATTGTCATGCCCGTGATCGCCGGCGCTATTTTCGACAGGACCGGAAGTTATAGTAATGTGATTTGGATATTCATTGGTATGTACATCACCGGAACCATTCTATTCGCCATAATCCAAAAACCTAAAATTCCAGTGTCCCGAACAAGAAAAAGATTAAATGAAGCGAGTTTAAGGATGTTCAAATGATAATCACCATCCGTAGCCGTAAACTGATTTCTGGTTCAGCTGACCTTCTCATGCAAAAGCTTGACGAAGAGCTTGTTCCAATAATAAGTAAAGAACCAGGCTACATCGGCTATTACGTGATCGACTCCGGTGATGCTGTTGTTACAGCGATAAGTATCTTCGAAGACTCCCCCTCAAGTGAGGCGTCGAATAAACTTGCCGAATGCTGGGTGCAGCAAAATCTGGGCTCTATGGTTCCCGGACCCGCCGAGGTGATCTCAGGACCGGTGGTGGTACCCACCAAACTAATTTAAACGATCTTTTTTTGTCATAATGTAACCTTGTTTACAAATTCACTATAGACAGCACTGGTGAATTTTCAAACGGCTATGGAAGTCAGAAAAATCTCCATACTGACAAGAAGTTAAAAACGGCGACTCACACACAGACTGTCTTGTATGTGAAAAGGTAGAGGGTGGCATATGTATCCTTTAGGGATATGGTCTCATGTTTTTAACATCCTGACTTCCGGTGTATAAACTAATCAAAAGCGGACAAAACTTCTTCATCAAGACGTTGCAAGGATTCCCTATCGCTCGGCCTGGGAGAGAACATAATCTCATCCACTCCCGCATCTATAAACTCGGTCACCCTCTTAATTATATAGTCCGCAGTTCCGGCAACCGTTCCAGGGCCAACCTGCTTGATGAAGGCGTCGGTATCCGAACTAACGTTAGAAAGTTTTGTTGGCATGGAAATGGATAGAGAAATTTCCTGGGGGTCTCGCCCTACGTCTTCGCAATGCCGATTTATAACCTCTACTTTGTGAGCGAAAAGCTCCAATGACATTCCTCCTAAAGCAGCATTCTCTTCCCGGCCGACGGCAAACCCGTCCAAGTTCCAAATATCACCATATTTCGCTAGAGTTCTGAGTGTCCTTCGTTCACCCATTCCGCCCACCATAATCGGTATATGAGGATCCTGAACTGATGGCGGAGAAAGCGGTGCATTATCCAATTTGTAATACTTGCCCTGAAAATTCACAGGCATCTTTGACGTGAATAGTTCACTAAGCAAAGCACATGCCTCTTCGAATCTATCTGATCTCTCTCGAAGAGAAGGAAAGTCCCATCCATATGCCTCGTGCTCTCTCTGGAACCACGCCGCTCCGTGGCTCAAAGTAAACCTACCATTAGAAATTTGATCGATAGTTGTAGCCATTTTTGCAACAAGGCCTGGATTTCTATAAGTGTTTCCGCCCACCATGTGACCCATCCGAAGTTTGGTAGTCATTCCCGCAACAGCTGATAGCAAGGTCCAAGATTCAAATATAGGCTGATCTTCTGTACCTTTCCAAGATGCCGGCGGGATAAAATGGTCTGGAAACCAAATACTAGACCAACGCCCTGACTCCATAGTGTTAATCACAGTTCGAATACTTTCCCAGCTAGTAGAATAACTAGCTACAGACGCACCAAATTTCACTTTCTTTACCCCTCAATACCAAGTAGATATACATGTGTGCACTTATCATAGATTTACGCTTCGAATTGTAGTCACACTTCTCCCTTGATCAAAACAACCAATCCTAACGACACCGGTTTCCATTATATTGAGCAAGTTATCTCGCTTACTATATTGACCACTGTGGATTTAACAAATGAACGTATTTCGATTAACTAGTTCGCAAAGTCGCCGCAGGTCTTGAGGTCCTCATACCAGCACAGCTACCTTTACCTGAAAGAAACGTGGAAGTTACTGACATAACGCACTTTTTAACCAAATTATGTGTCGCAGGGTACAGGTAGTCCAGGGATGTTTAATTTAATCCGACCGAATGTGCCCCAAGTGGTATAAAACAAGGTTTTCCAATCATTTCCACCGAAAGCTAAATTAGTTGTAGTCTGTTCCCCGTGGGAAATTGTACCTATATGATCCCCTGCCGGATTAATAACCCAAATGCCTCCCGAACCGCCGCAATACAAGTTCCCCTCGATATCTATTTTCATCCCATCAGGCACCCCAGGTTCACCTCCTCTTAAATCGCAGAATAAACGGTCAGAGGCTAGTGCCAGAGTTCCATTGGGTAGTACGTCAAAAGCCCTAATGTGTTGCCTGCGAGTATCATTTATATATAAGATGCTTTCATCCGGCGAGAATGCTAATCCGTTCGGCGTCACGAAGTCACGAACTAGAAGCGTTATAACTCCTAGGTCCTGAGAAACCATATAAACTCCGGAGTATTCCATATCTAATTCTGGATCCGGGGCCCCAGGATCCGTGAAATACAAGCAACCGTCTGACTTCACCACAACATCGTTAGGTCTATTGAGGCGAGTGCCTCTATAGCTAGCTGCAACGACCGTAATCTCTCCGTCATTGTCTTGCCTTGTCACCCGCCGAGAGCCGTGTTCGCAGGCCACGATTCTTCCCTTGTGATCAAGGGTCAAGCCATTCGCGTATCTAGTGGGTTCTTGAAATATTGTTACACCTTCAGTTTCGGCCCACTTCATCCTACGATTATTATGTATGTCACTGAATAGCAGGTAAGATCCCTCTTTTACCCACACGGGGCCCTCGGCCGGCCCCATAGCCCCACCATACCCTCTGCCTAACTCTTCTATATCTTGGTTGACTTCGATTATCCTTGAAAACTCTTCCGACAATTGAACAATTTGCATGGACTCCGCCTCCCCATTTGTTAACTTGCGCTATTTTCTAGAATATATTCAAAAAATTTTGTCTGTTACCTATTATGGGTTATTGTAACTGTAGAAATACCCCATGGTCGTTAGGAATCAAAACTTAACAAGCCAGACTAGAAAAGAGTGTCCACATCATTGGTATTGAAAGAGGAACTGAGAATTTGATATGAATTACGACACTATTATCGTTGGTGCGGGGTCTGCAGGCTCTGTTCTTGCTTCCCGACTGACCGAAGATCCAACCAGATCAGTAATGCTTCTGGAGGCGGGCCCTGACTACCCAAACAGGACCAACCTCCCTGCCGAAATCAAATATGGAGTAAGAGCATGGTACGAATCTTTTGATCCGTACTCCCATACTTGGGGATACGAAGCTAACGCCCGACCAGATAGAAAGGAGACTTTCCTTTTACCTAGAGGAAAAGTCACGGGAGGATCGAGCGCTATAAACGGTCAGGTCTGGTTTAGGGGTATTCCAGAAGATTTCGATGAGTGGGAATCAGCCGGTAACAGAGGGTGGGGGTACACCGATGTCTTAAAACACTTCCGTGAGTCTGAGACTGACCTCGACTTCACGGGTGACGACTTCCATGGCTCTAAAGGTCCCATACCTGTTAAAAGGTATGGAGAAGAAGAATTACTCCCCAGCCCGAAGGCCTTCATAGAAGCATGTGCGGCCGCAGGATTTCCCAAGACAGAAGATATGAACCACCCCGATTCAACAGGAGTGGGTTTCTACCCATTCAATCGAATAGATGGCGTTCGTATGAGCACTGCTCTTACTTATCTTGAAAGAGCTAGAAATAGGCTGAATTTTACCCTGAGATCAGACGTGTTTGTACACAGAGTCTTGATGGAGGGATCGAGGGCTGTGGGGATAGAAGCATCTTCTGGTGGCGAGCTGTTCCAGCTACTATCAGATCAGGTTATATTGAGTGGCGGTGCCATAAATTCTCCCCAGCTGCTGATGTTAAGCGGTATCGGACCGCCAAATCATCTTTCTGACTTAAGTATAGAAATAAAAGCAGATCTACCAGGGGTTGGACAGAATTTAAGAGATCATGCCGCCGTGTTCATGCAATATGAAAGTAGTGCGCAGCACCCAGAAATAATACCAGCTCTGCAAGTTGGTATGAGATACACAACTCCCGGATCTAAATACAGGAACGATATGCAGATGAGGCCCATTCAATTACGGTCGGAGCATATACCGACGGACTATGAAATAACTGAAGACAAAATACCGACCGGTTTTAGCATTGCTCTACAAAAGGCGTTATCAAAGGGGAAAATCGAACTGACATCTTCCGACCCTACACGACAACCTATACTGAATTACTGCTACTTAACCCATCCGTACGATCTTGAACGCATGCGAGGAGCGGTGAGGCTATGTTCTGAGATTTCTGCTATGCCTGAATACGAACCTGCGATGATGTCAAGGGTGTCTCCCTCAAATGAAATATTGGAGAATGATGAAAAACTTGACGATTGGCTAAAGGACAACGTGCTAACGCAACACCATTCTTCCGGAACATGCAAAATGGGGCCGAAGTCGGACAGCATGGCTGTGGTAGATCCTAGGTGCAATGTACACGGCATCGAAAACCTCATGGTAGTAGATGCGTCTATAATGCCGGACGTTGTTAGATCGAACACTAATGCCACCACAATCATGATAGCTGAAAAAATATCCTCGGAATTAACATGATCGATTAATAAAATTACAAGATGAACTGGTCATCCGCTATACAGTAAGTGTATAACCGGTAAGCTAATCGAGTGTCACCGACTAGTCAGAAGAAAAAGAAACTGGGGCAATGGAAAGGAAGACTGAAAATGGTTCTAATCGATGAAGGAGAACAATTACGACGAAAATCCCTAGAATTCCTGTGGATGCAAAACCGTGACTGGGTATCCATGGCGGAAGAAGGTGACCCCCTAATTATTGAAGGAGGGGAAGGTATAAGGGTCACGGACTCACAGGGAAATTCCTGGATCGACGTTAACGGAGGTTATAACTCTGTCAATATTGGATATGGAAGAAAAGAAATCGTCTCCGCAGCCTATGATCAGATGATACGGATACCATATTTCCCTCAAGGCACAACCACCGTGCCAACTATACAATTAGCAAAGAAACTAGCGGAAATCACGCCTGGTGACTTATCACGTATTTTCCCGGTAAGTGGAGGGTCTGAGGCAAACGAAACTGCCTTGAAGATCGCCAGGGCATATCACCACCGAAGAAACGACAATAAACGTTATAAAGTAGTCAGTAGAAAAGGTTCTTATCACGGAACGACCGGAGGCGTGTTGTGGCTCGGAAGTAACCCTGCGAACCCGCGCGGAGACTTCGAACCAGCATATCCCGGCATGTTATACGGACCGCAGCCTAACTCCTACAGGTGTGAGCTAGGAGGCACTACACCTTCCGAATGCGCCTATAGATGTGCAAAATCTGTGGAGGACCTTATCCTAGACAATGATCCCGATACCGTTGCTGCTCTAATTGCAGAACCCATCGCCACGCCCCTTGGTTCTCCAGTTCCTGGAGAGGAATATTGGCCGATGCTGAGAGACATATGTGACCGTTACGGTATTGTATTGATCGCAGATGAGGTTATCTGCGGGTTTGGACGAACGGGAAAAATGTTTGCCAGCGAACACTGGGGACTTGTACCGGACATTATGACTGTAGCCAAAGGGATTATTAGCAGTTATCTCCCCTTAGCCGCCACGGTTGTATCAGAGAGAGTCGCAGGCCAATTCGCAGGGGAAGATAACTATTTAAAACATGTTTTTACTTCCAGTGGACATCCCGTATCCGCCGCCGCCGCTCTTAAGAATATAGAAATAATAGAAAAAGAAGACTTAGTCGGCAATTCTGCAAGAGTTGGTGCGCATTTCAAGAACCGGCTGATGGAATTGAAAGAAATCCACAAAATAATTGGTGACGTGCGGGGACTCGGGTTACTTCTCTCAATCGAATTGGTTAGTGACCAACAGACAAAGATGGGATTCCCCAAAAAAATGGGAATCGCAGAACGCCTTAACCAGAAATTTAAGGAAAATGGATTGATTTTCAGGGTAGGCGGCGATATTTTGAACATTGGGCCTCCTCTGTGCATAACAACCTCAGAAGTTGATGAAATCGTCTCTATCCTCGACAAAAGTTTAGGTGAATTATCGACAGAGATTGGCCTAAGCTGAATTTTGAAAGCCCAGAAATTATTAATAACAAATTCAGGTGTTACAGATTGTGGAAGTACCAAAACTAGCGGAAGAAATTAGAGAATTAAGATACTCAGCCCTTAACCACCTATGGATGCATAATAGAGATTGGGTCAAAACGGGTGAGGATGGTGGCCCAGACATAGTGGTATCGGGGAATGGCATAAAGGTAACTGATATTGATGGAAAAACCTGGATAGACGTTAACGGCGGTTACAGTTCCGTGAACTCAGGATACGGAAGAGTTGAAATAGCTGATGCCGCCAGAACCCAAATGGAGCAAATACAATATTTTCCACAAGGAACAACCACTGCACCCCTTGTCAAGCTCGCCGAAAAGATCGCATCCCTGTCACCAGGAGACCTCCAGCGTTCCTGGCCGGTGAGCGGGGGATCCGAGGCAAACGAAACTGCCTTGAAAATAGCTAGGTCTTACCATAATCGCCTTGGTAACAACGGAAGATACAAAATAATTAGTAGAAAAGGTTCCTATCACGGGGCAACTGGTGGAGTAATGTGGTTGGGTGGTGGAGGCTCGTCCAGGTCAGACTACGAACCGACGGTACCGGGAATGGTTTACGCTCCTCAGCCTAACCGATATAGATGTGAATTCGGAGGTCAAACAGACGACGAATGCGCAATCAGCTGTGCCCAGGCAGTTGAGAACCTAATACTTTTCCATGGACCAGAAACAGTCGCCGCCTTCATTGCAGAGCCAATTTCTGCTTCATCACTTGCGGCCGTCCCAGGAGATCCTTATTGGCCTATGATCAGAGAAATATGTGACAAGTACGGCATTTTATTAATCGCCGATGAGGTGATCACTGGTTTCGGTCGAACTGGTAAAATGTTTGCCCTTGAACATTGGGGGATCGTTCCAGACATAATGACAGTTGCTAAAGGAATTACCAGCAGTTATCTGCCCCTAGCGGCGACGGTTAGCACTACCCGAATTTCGAATGTTTTCGCAGGTGAGAAAAATCTGTTCCGCCAAGCTCTTACCTTCGGTGGCCATCCCGTTTGTGCCGCTTCAGCACTAGCCAACATCGAGATAATTGAATCAGAAAATCTGGTCCACAACTCAGCCCGCACAGGTCTTTATTTACTCAAGAAACTCAAGGAACTCCAAGACAGACATCCGATAGTAGGTGATGTCAGAGGACTAGGGCTTTTGTTAGGGCTAGAACTTGTCAAGAACCGAGAAACCAAGGAAAGGTTCACCCCTAAGTCAGGCATGACCAATAAACTAAATAAAGAATTCCGTTCCAATGGACTGATCCTATTTGCCACAGACAAAGGAGTTGCCCTCAATCCGCCACTTTGCATAAACCGAAGTGAAGTTGACTTTATCATTGAAGGAATACACAAATCCCTTAGCAAGGTGGAAAAAGAATTATCCATAATGTAAATGCTTCAGTTCATGTATGTGTCGCTGACAAAAAGGCTCTCGGCTTCTCAATGGAATACCCATAGGAGAAGAGTCACTGCAAGCTTCCTTCAGCCCAGATATTGCTCTCTTAGCCTTGGGCGTATCAGCGGCAATCGGCCTGTTTTTCGGAATTTTCCCTGCGTATCGCGCATCAAAACTACATCCAATTGAGGCTCTGAGGCATCAGTGAGAGCAATGTCGTTATGTAGTTATTAAAAATGACTAGAATAACCCTTACGAAGATTACCACCCCTTCTTAAATTAAAGTACATCTACTCGACCCTAGCCTACGTTTGCAAGATCTAAAGAATTGTTAGCTTGAAATGATGGAGTGCGGCGTTGATCACGTTTCACACGAGCTAGGAACACCTTGGTCGCCCTTCAACATTTATAAACTTCCCTAATGGCCTCGTAGCCACACTGACCTGATACAGCTGAAAGTTAGAAAGGTCCTTTATTAAATAGGTGAGTTTGCGTAGAGTACTTGTCAACATCTATCGATCACCCACGAGGTAAAAGAATATGTCAACGTACGTACTCATCCACGGCTCTTACCAAGGAGGATGGATCTGGAAACCAACCGCTCACGAGCTCACGAAATCAGGACACGAGGTTTTAACACCTACATTGGATGGATGTGCAGAAAGAGCTATCAATTTACGTCAAGGAATCACGATCACAACACAGGGCAAGGAAATAGCAGATCTACTGTTCTACGAAGATCTGACCGATATCGTTTTAGTAGGAACAAGCACTGGAGGTCTAGTTATATGCAAGGTCGCAGAATTAGCTCGCGACCGTATCAACAGGCTAGTTTTTGTAGATGCATTGGCTCCTCAACCCGGTGAACGAGTAGATGATATCGTAATCCGGGATCCGAATTCCCCACCAATAACCACGGAATTGACTAGAGGACCGTCCTCCAAAGACCTCACCGATCGACTGTTTAGCGATCTAGATCAAGATCTTAAATTGTGGGCTCTCGAACGAGTCACAATGCACCCCGTCGAAGCGACTGACGCTCCAGGCGAGCTAGACAATTTCTGGTCACAGACATGGAGAGCAAGAGTGATAAGATGTCGCTTGAGCGCCAATCCATCGGAGGAGCACCAACGTCGAACCGCGGAAAAGCTCAATGCCAGTTGGCACGAGTTGGACTCAGGTCACTACCCAATGCTTACCCATCCCATGGAGCTAAGCAAATTACTCCAAGAATAAAGGTATCGTAACCTAGGTAAGATCGTGTTCTCCCAAACAACGCGACTCGCGAGGGACATCTGAGGCCATGTTCCGAGATTCTAGAACAGGTTAGACATGATTGCCGAACTTTTATATCAGCTTTTTGTTCTTGGAAACGTTGACTTCTTCACAGCATGTGTCCAATCCACCTACATATACGTCCTCATTCTCCTCAACTCGTCAACCACAATATCTTGCCGGCCTCTGCCAATTCCAATTTCCAAAAACATGGGAATCTAGTCCTCAACATTTCATACAGACTAACTTGCAATTTTTCAATCTGGCTGAAACCTTCAACTTGCAGTTAACAACCACGAAATAACACAGGGTATAGTCAGACCTTTGAATAAACTGAGAATTAAATCAAAGTGCGAAAAGATCCGCAGGCTGAAAATATGATGGGACTATTTGCTGCTCAACATTAAATTTCATGAAAGTTTCAAGGCCGGGGAGTGCCTCTTTCAGATCATAGGATAGTGGGTCTCCGCCAATTAAATCCTGCATATGCAGTACTTCAACATCTTCATCGCTCAGCCTTTTCTTGGACTTCAACTCCTCCAGATAGCCATCCTTCGCTTTCTTGTAGAGTGAGTAGATATCCGCAGCCAGTTCGTTATCCTCTTTTAATTTTCGGTCACTAACCACTAAGATGTGGCTTATAGGATAGATACTTGTTTTTCTAAACCATTCCGCATCTAACTCTGACGCGTTTTGGAACAAAGGAACCACATCGGGGGAACTGATAGGCCCTGCTCCTATCACCGCATCAACCTCTCGCGATAGCAACATCTTTTCAAGATCACCATTGGGAGAGGAAATCACATTATGCGGCACCTCATACTCTAAGACATGTTCATCCCCAGAAAGAACCCAGGTCACGGAATCTAGGTCCAAACCATATTCACTCTGGAGTATGCCTCGAGTCCATACTCCAGGAGTCAGGGTGTAACTCCTAACCCCTATTTTCTTCCCCGCGAGTTGGTCAGGAGCTTCTATCCCGGACTTCGAGTGACATACTATCCCTGAATGATAGAAGCTACGGGTCAAAAAAATAGGGAGTGCGGTAAACGGTTTCCCGTAATACTTCGCACAAATGTAGGTAGACAAAGCCATCTCAGCTACATCAAATTCCAATTGTCGAACCATACGTCTGAATATCATGGGGACAGGCGTTATCTCTACGTGCTCCATATCAAACTTATCTGACGATATGGATTTATCCTTCAACCGCTTTGTGTGACCATAATTCCCGATCGCTGTTTTCAATATTTGGTTCGACAAATATTAAGTCCTCCTCAAAAAAATATCCCCGCCATAATTCCACCCCCCTACATCCTTTGAATAAAATACTTTAAAGTCACCTTGCATGATAGAGAAGTTTACAATACACCAAAAACCACTTACCGAGGAGGTTCAAGGATAGCATTCGTGCCGGCTACACTTTTGGCACCCGACAAAATTCCAAAGGTACATGGAAGACTCACACCATCAACGGCCACTACGATTTGGAATGTAATCGCCCTTCGTGTATGAGGAACCAGCTTCATATCAAAATCTGGATGATATGAAGAGAGTAGCCGATTCCGTAAATATACTGGTCGCATCAGGTTAGAGACTGTACACGAAATGGAACTACGACAGCCTCCTAAAACAACAGATAGTCGCAATGATCCTGCCCGATGTGATTAAAGAGGGAGGAATATTGGAACTCAAAAATATAGCGGCTGTGGCCGAAGCCCGGCATGTAGGATTTCGACCCCACGTCATCCACAGATCAATGGACGTTCTTCCAACGTTGTATTTAGATGCCTCAACTCCAAAATTTATGGTCAATAAAGGGGGGGGCGAAATCCTAGTTTCAGGACGCCCTCATCGGCGATTTCCCTACACAAAAAGATGGGTTTCTTTGCCTACCTATCCTAGGTTCGGAAGAGAAATGAACGAAAAGTGGAGAAGCTTCCATCCTCCAAAGAAAGATGTCCAAGACTGGTCTCCATCTTTAGGTAGCTTGGTTTCGAATAATTCAATAAATGGGTCCAATGAAACGTGCTGTGCCAATTGAAAAGGAGCAAACGTTGAAAATAGGAATCAGTATGAGTGCAACAGAAAGCCTAGGGGATTTCGGAGTGTTAGCTAATAAAATAGAGGACTTAGAATTTGAATCAGTGTGGTTGCCGGAACATCCAGTTATACCCGTTGAACATAGCTCCAAATATGTGGGTACCTCAGATGGTTCTATACCAAGCCAAATGTATCATCAGGTCAATCCCTTAATAGCTCTTTCGAGGGCCTCAGCGACTACGACTCACTTAGGGCTAGGGACAGCCGTGAACCTCGTGACTGAACACAATCCTATAGATCTCGCCAAGGAAATCGCTACTCTCGATTTTTATTCTGGTGGAAGATTCTATCTCGGCGTAGGCACAGGGTGGTTCCGAGAAGAGGCAGAAATTATGGGAGTGGATTTTGATCACAGGTGGACCCAAGCCCGAGAGCATGTTTTAGCAATGAAAGAGATTTGGACCAATGATCAGGCCGAGTTCCATGGTCAATATGTGGATTTTCCTCTCATATTCTGCAATCCAAAGCCTGTTCGCAAACCACATCCCCCAATATATCTCGGGGGAAACGCTAAAAACGTACTTCGCCGTGTGGTTCGTTGGGGAAACGGTTGGATACCCGTTAGAGTAAGTCCAGAAGAAATCGTGGAGGCACGACAGCAGTTGCGACGTTTATGCCAAGCCGAGAAACGTGATCCTGAAAGTATCGAGATTACCATCCACAGCCAACCACCTGACCTACCCACTATCGAGGCCTTCAAAAAGGCCGGAGCCAATAGAGTATTGATAGCGCTATCATCAACTAAGCATCTAGAAGCCTTGGAAGAATTAGAACAGATAGCATGTATCATACAAGGCTAACTTTTGGAATAACGGAGGGTAGTTGAATAGAAAAGTTCCCTTAGTTAGCCATTTTAGTTGAAACCAACCTTCTATCCATCAGCAATCGAAAAGGCGAAGATCAATCCTTGTGGTCTGGTGGGCCGCACTTGGGACTGTGAATCTGTGACATTTGAACGAATCTAGATTTAGTCAACGAACTGCACCTGTAACGCGAAGGAGTCGCTCATGCCTCACGCGAAAGCCAAATATAGAACTCATCAACAATAGCCACAGCTAGTCTAGCTTGGCTACCAGGTTTGAATACATATCTTCGACCAGAGACTCCATATCAAAGTCAGGACTCCAACCCCATTCTCTCCTGGCCACTGTGTCATCCAGCGAACTCGGCCAGGAGTCGGCTATAGCCTGTCTTACGGGGTCTACCTTATACGTCACCTGAAAACTGGAATTGATCTGTTTTATTGAATTAGCCAATTCAGAAGGGGTAAAGCTCAGGGAATTTACATTAAAATCACAATGATGGATCAAGGAAGATGGTTTTGCCTTTGAAAGATCTATAAGAGATTTTATTGCATCTGGCATATACATCATTGGAAGTCTAGTATCGGGCTTGAGATAGCATTCATAGCGGTCGTTTCTTATAGCCCCATAAAACATGGCCACCGCGTAATCCGTCGTACCTGCTGTAGGCTCAGTTTTCCAGCTGATCACCCCTGGAAGCCTAGCTCCCCTGACATCCAATCCGAATCTGCCCTGGTAGTATTCACCTAAAAGCTCACCAAACACTTTGGAAATTCCGTAGATGGTGCTAGGCCTTTGTACAGTGTCATTCGGGGTATTGTCTCGTGGTGTATCCGGCCCAAAAGCAGCGATCGAGCTGGGAATGATCACCTGTTCCACACCATTATCCAAGGCGCACCTCAAAATATTGTTTACCCCGTTTATATTTACTTCATAAGCCATGTCGAACCTTCGTTCAGCAAGAGCAGACAACACTGAACTCATGTGGAATATTCTGTCGATGCTATATTCCTTGATAGTTCGATGCAGGTCGTTGTATTCAGTGACGTCAACCACAGCGGAAGGACCCAAAGAGGCTATTTCCTCAGTTAAGGGTGTCCAATGACGTCCAGCCACTACCTTATCAACACCAAACCTGTGTCTTAATGCAGAGACAAGTTCCGAACCGATCTGACCTGAGGATCCCGTAACCAATATCATATTATTAGGCGAATCTCCTTATCAAAAATATGCAGCGCGACCATCTTACCTTTTGTTAAATGCTAATATCTTTAACTGAATTATTGACAATACTTCTTCTCTATAATTTCGTTTGAATCAACGGGCCCAAATATTATGTGCATATTTCGAAAGATGGAAAGTAGGAATTTATGACAGAGTACTTCTTTGAAAAAGACCGCGACGATCATGCTATTTATCATCCTACTTCTAGTGCTAGAGGGCCGTGGGGCCCCGACTCATTACATGGCAGAGTCATATCTGGATTAATAGCTTACGAATCTGAATTAATCGACGAGCCTCAAGAACTTTGTGGTTTTCAAGTTTCAAGAATCACGGTTGACTTGTTCAGACAACCTCCAATGTTACCCCTAAAGGTGGATAGTGAAATTGTAAGATCGGGCAGGCGGATACGAGTGGTAGACGTGAGAATTAACGCCGACATACCTCGAAAAGGTCCCACTGATATAGCACGCGGAAGTGTGATCATGCTACGAAAGGGCCAAAATGCCCCAGGCAAAATATGGTCTCCCGATAAGTGGATATACAATGCCCCAAGCGAAGATATTCCGTTCCCCGGCGATGATGGGACAGAGACTGATAACTCGATCTGGCAAACACAAGAAACAGACGGCACCTCTCGTAAAAGGACAATCGGTGGAACTGACGCAACTCACCCAAGAAGAGCGTGGATTCGTGAAACCCACAACCTAGTAGGAAATGAACCACCTACTCCTTTGGTGAGGGTAGCCCAGGTGGCCGATGTGGCGAATCCTTTTGCCAACTCCGGAACTCAAGGTTTAAATTACATAAACGCAGACATATCTCTTTACCTGCATAGGAACCCTGTCGGTAGCTGGATAGGCACAGAAGGTTTTTACCACCACGCCGATGAAGGAATATCTGTTGGCACGATAGCACTGTACGATAAGAAAGGCAGGGTCGGAACATCCACAGTATGTGGCCTTGCTCAAATTCGTCCCTAAAGAAAGATGATGGATAATAGAAATCCCCAGAAACTCGCTGAAGTGATGATCAAAAACCGAGTAGCTAGATACCTCGACGACTGGTTCGCAAATTTAATTACTTCATACCCTGTTTCGACCGAAATCGAGCCAGTTAGACCAAAAATCCAGGCACCTCAAGGGGCGGAATTTGGGAATATGGAACCAGAATACAACGCCGACTCCAAATGGGTTTTCTCCCAGCTAAACCTCGCCAGAGAGGATCTTCATTTTACGTCGTTTAAATATTTGGATATGAGGCGCACTGATTTCTCGGGATCTGATCTTAGATTTTCACAATTTATTGGATGTAATCTCCAGGGAGCTAGATTCGATAATGCCGACCTAAGTTGGGCTCAAATGAGTGAATGTAAGCTACAAGGATCCTCTTTTACAGATTGTGACTGCTACGACATTACATTCATAGAAAACCAGACGGAAATAGGGGTTACTGGTAGAGTTTATGTACCCCGAGAATCTCATCCCTTGAGAAAAGCAAAAAATTTCTTTAGTAGATCTAATCCGGGAAAGAAGGAAGGCAAAAAAATAAATCCATTTAAACTACCTGGCGATTTGCGACCTCCTCATACAGCAGCCTACGCGTATCATCAAGAAATCGTACGCGATAGGTTTGATCTAAGTAATTATGAAATTTGGTAGTGGTTTCAATACCCCCCCCGCAGAACCTAGGAGTTCTATATCGTGCTTTTTCTAATAATCAGCAATCCTGAATTGTCCCGGCCGTCTCTAGTAAGGGAACAACGTAAAAAGTATTGGCCTTGGGCACAAGACAAACTTGATCGGGGTCTTGCCAAATCATTTTATGCTCGGGTGGGAAGAGGAGCCGTGGCAGTGCTCGATGTAGATTCAAACAAAATTCTTCATAAGATTCTTAACGAATGGTCTGAAATAATGCCTGCTACCTTTAAAATATACCCACTCATCGATTCCACATCCATCATCGACTTCCTCCATGAAGCCGATGAATAAACCTTGTGAAATTCAGCCCTTTCTTGGATACATCGCACCGTAGTAATCTTCTATAGGTAACGGGCTGGCCATGAAATACTGTGTTGCAGCGGGCATATCCCGGAAACATTGTTGGAGGTCATTCCCCATTTACAAAGCGTTTCAGTCCGCGGACTGAAACGCAGCTATTACAACCAATAGCGATTCTTTGGCAAATATTCCACCGCATATCAACAAGGCACTATGCTTCCCAAGCCTTTCTGCCGGCCATCGAAGTTCACGTAGTGACCAATAATCTAGACAGGAATTCGGGACCTTGCCAGGTCAAGTAGACTTTCCTCAGAATCTTCAAGGTTTACCGGGTCAGCGCATGGCTGAGGAACGTGAAATCCGGCCCTGTAATATACCTCTATGGGATTACCCTCCGGATCAAGGGCATACATTCCAAAAGCGTTACCATGGCTAACGGTCCGCTCTATTCGTACACTCTCTTCTTTGAAAACACCATGAAACTGTTTAAGGTCCGACAATGAGTCAACATAAAAAGAAATCTGCTGAACCATTTTTTGATCCTTCTGGAACATCCCTACCTTTCATCAATACGAACTCATGATGCTCTTCTTCCGGACGGGAAGACATGAAAATTATCCCCCGCTCCTCCGTCTCTTCATCTGTAATCTCCAATCCCATTATCCTTGAATAAAAATCTCTCATTATGAACAGATCGTGGGTATAAATACCCACATGTCCTAGCCCCGCCACAGCCGGCATATTTAACCTCCAACATGAATATGGAAAATTTCAGCGAGTGCATCATATTGCACTCTATGTCCGGTACGCAAAAGCACCCAATGGACTAAGCTACACTACCACTCAACATGATGCTACGATGCCACTCGGAATATTGAGATTCGCCACATATAAGTGTCCGTTTAAAAAGGTCAAAGCTAATTTGTAAAAGGATTTTCACCAATGCTAAAAAGATTTCACGTACCAGAAGAGATAGCTGTCCGAATACCTCAGGAAAATATGCGCGCAACATTAGTAGATATATTCACGAAACTTGGAATGCCCAATGACGACGCGGCGCTATCTGCTGACGTCCTTATATACGCGGATATTAGGGGGGTAGAATCACACGGGGTTAGTAATATGGTTCGCGCTTATGTTACTGGTTTTCAAGAAGGAACCATAAACCCTAACCCAGTCACAAAAATAGTTAGGGAGGCCGCAGCTGTGTGCACGATTGATAGCGATGAGGGGTTAGGGTTGGTTGTAGGGCCGGCAGCAATGAAGGAAGCTATCGACCGAGCTGAAAATTACGGAATTGGATCAGTGTCAGTTACAAATGGCCGGCACTTTGGGGCAGCCGGTTATCACGCAGCGTTAGCCTTGAAACATGACATGATCGGTATAGCAATGACCACAGGGGGAGTGACTGTAGTCCCCACAGGAGGTGCTGAACGTCTTGTCGGCCTAAATCCAATAGCTATAGCAGCACCAACAAAATCACAACCTCCGTTTATATTTGATGCATCGATGAGCTCAGTAGCCGGCAATAAGATCACCCTCGCGAAGCGGCTGGGAGTTGAGACAATGCCGGGATGGATATCAGAGTCAGACGGAACGCCCATAATGAATGACAGGGAGATCCCAGATGATTACATGATCCTTCCCCTCGGGGGCACAAGGGAGATTGGATCTCACAAAGGATACAGCCTAGCCGTGATGATAGAAATCCTGTCTGGTGTACTTTCTGGAGGAGGCGCAGGCCCCCACCGCAGAGGAGGCGCCTCACATCACTTTATAGCCTACAAGATCGACGCTTTTACAGACGTTGAGGAATTTAAAGACGACTTAGACCAATACATGAAAACCTTATCTGAGTCTAAACCAGCCCCGGGCCAAGACAAAGTGACCTATGCTGGACTTCCTGAATATGAAGAGGAAATTGAAAGGCTCGAGAAGGGTATTCCATACCATCCGGAGGTAATCGACTGGTTCAAAAGTATAAGTGCTGAACTACAGCTTCCGGCAAGACTGTAGGTTTGGTCATGACGGTAAATTCGATGATTTTAAGGATGCCAAATGAGAAAAGTTGGATTGATGGGACTAAGGCCCCAAGGAAGCAAATGGAATGTCACAAAGGATCTAGCTATCCTTGCTGACGAATTGGGATACAGCTGCATTACTATGGGTGAAGCATGGGGCGAAGACGCATTCACTTCCCTCGCACAGATTTCTGCAATAACCAACAAAATCAAGATCGGCACTAGCATAGTACCGGTCTATGCTAGGACACCCGCAAATCTCGCTATGACTGCGTTAAACATGGACGTAATGTCAGGAGGTCGCTTCTTCCTTGGACTCGGATCAAGTGGAAAGCTAGTAATAGAAGACTTCCACGGCGAAAAATTTGTTCGCCCTCTCGCACGAATGAGAGAGTATATTAAATACATCCGTAATGCCTTGCAAGGAAATCGGCTTGATCACGATGGAGAGTTTTTTACTACTAAACGTTTTCGCCTGAGATTTCCGGCCTTTAGGGAGAACCTACCTATATACTTAGCTTCCCTCACTCCTTTGAGTTTGAAAATGACGGGAGAATTGGCAGACGGATGGCTACCAATCTTCTACGCCCCCGGCAGGATGGGCGCATCTTACGGGAAAATCAACGAGGGAGCTGAAAATGCTGGAAGATCGTTGGCTGATATCAGAGTGTCTCCACAAGTTTCTATCTACGTCACTGACAACCGAGAGGGGGCATTAGAACGGGAAAGGCCGCATATTGCTTTTTACATAGGAGGCATGGGCACTTTTTACCACGAATACATGCACAGAATCGGATTTGGAGAGGAAGCCGACGTAATCAGAAAAAAATATCTGGCTGGAGATAGGTTCGGTGCAGCCAGCTCGGTAACAGACGATATGGTTTCCTCCACTACCTTGATAGGTAACCCAGAGGAATGTAGTTCCCAGATGGAAAAATATTTCGAGGATGGGGTAGATGAAATCCGGTTAGTTTTCAACGAACAAAATTCGGAAGCCTACAAAAGTGCGATCGAAGCAATGGCAGCATTTATTTGAAATCTTGGAGTCACCCATAGTATGACAATAACTATTGAACAACTGATTACGGACTCTCACCAAATAGCTTTATCCAAGGGGTGGTGGGAAAACAAAGAACGAAACGTTGGAGAGTTGCTTGCGCTGATACACAGCGAGATCAGCGAAGCACTCGAGGTGTACAGAGATCACGGGGTCGATGGCCTATCGAAAGTCTGGCTAGGGGAAAACAACAAGCCTGAAGGGTTCACAGTAGAACTAGCAGACGCTGTAATTAGAATCGTGGACCTGTGCGCGGGTTTTGAACTTGACCTGGAGGGAGCCTTGCGAACAAAAATGGATTTCAATCGATCCAGGCCTCACCGGCACGGAGGAAAGATAGCATAGGCTAATTCTGCATACATATAGAGAGCCCGCTTGGTATGATGCCGGGGCCTTGATCAGACTCTATATTGGGGAACTCTCAAATATCTGATTAATGTCAAGGAGCCTCACTAACCGAGTTGGCGCATTGGAGCCGACGATCTCCCAGCTGCGTAAGCCAGGTTGCATACTCTCTTATATCTGGTGGTAAGATCGCGTTGTAAAGCCAAAAACTCTGTTAACAAAAAAGGGAGACTGAAAATGGCAAACAAGATAATAGAAAAAATGCAAATGGGAGAGAAAGCTTACGGCATATCGCTGAGCTTCTATGCAGATGAATTAGTGGAGTTGGCGGGGGTAATGGGACTGGATTTTGTGAACTACGATGGCCAGCATGCGCCCATCACACCTGAAACCATCGATAGATTCTGTAGGCTCTGCGACGGATGGGATGTGACCCCCACTATGAGGGTGCCAGACCAAATCCCCAGTAATATACTGAATTACATAGACAGAGGAGTAAAAGCCATCACGGTTCCATTTGTTAACACCAGAGAAGAAGCTGAGGCGGTTGTCGACTGTTGCTATTTCATGCCGAAAGGACACAGAAGTTATACGAGTAAAAGAGTTATGAGATTTGGCATGGTGGAAGATTTGAAAGCAATGATGGATCAAACCAACGACGATCTCCTTATCATGCCTCAAATTGAGGACATCAAGGCTTATAACAACCTAGACGATATATTAAAAGTCGCCGGCATCAACGTATTTGCCGGTGGACCGAACGATCTTGCCCAATCGATGGGTCACCCTGGTCAACCTGATCACTCTGACTGCTTGAAGGTAACGGAAGAAGGAACGGCAAAAATACATGCTGCCGGAAAATTTCGTAGCGATGATGTAATGGTATCGATAGATGCCACATTTGCTGTAAGAGATTCTGTTAATTCCATGCTTGAAAGTGGTGGCGGAATCCGTCCATATTAGATAAGACAGTATCGACGTATTCTCCTGTCAAATTTTTACAGGCCAGTAAACGCCAAGGAATTTTATATATGAAATGGTCTTCCGGGGTATCTGAGTCACCGTCTCTAGAAACGGCTTTTGAGGAATGCTACGCTAAAATCAAATCCGAACTAGATGGCGACCCGAATTTGGTGATGGCATTCGCTGGCGTAGATTACGCCAATTCCTACTCAACGATTCCCCGCCTAGTTTCAAAAAAATTTCCTACAGCCACCTTCATAGGATGTTCTGGAAACGGGATAATAGGGGATGGTCGGGAAATAGAAAACAGACCAGGATTTTCATTAACCGCCGCCAGTCTGCCGGCAGTCAAAATAACTCCGTTTCATGTGACTGACGAAGACCTTCCGGATGGCGACGATCCACCGCATAAATGGGAAGAGATTCTAGGAGTAAAATCTTCTGACAGGCCTGAATTCATTATTTTGGCTGACCCGTTCAGTATGAGAAGCCAGAACTTGGTTAAAGGACTGGACTATGCCTTCCCCGGCTCCACCATAATAGGGGGTATAGCAAGTGGTGGCAGGCAGCCCGAAGAGAAACCATTGTTTTTTGAAAAAAAAGACACTCTAAACGGAGTCGTAGGAGTTGCCTTGAGCGGTAACATCCAGATTGACACGATCGTAGCCCAGGGTTGCAAGCCAATTGGTGAGCTGATGCGTATAACACGGTGCAGACGGAATATTTTAGAGGAAATTAACGGTCAAAGGCCATTCGATGCACTCGGAGATATTTATATGAATTTACCTGAAGAAGACCAAAAACTTTTTCAGCATTCCTTATTCTTAGGGGTTGTTATGGACCCATTTAACGAGGATCCGGCCATGGGAGATTTCCTAATCAGAAATGTTTTGGGCGCAGACCAAGAGAAGGGAGTTGTTGCGATTGGAGAGCTATTGCAAGAAGGTCAAATAGTCCAGTTTCACCTGAGAGATTCCAGAACTTCGGCAGATAATCTAAATGATATGCTCAATTCATACCCAAATGAGATAAGCGAAGACGATGGTGCCGGAGCGCTACTGTTTTCATGCCTAGGAAGAGGTTCATATTTGTACGAGAAACCCGACCACGATACTGATCTGTTTAGAGAAAAAATTGGGAATATACCCCTCACTGGATTCTTCTGTAATGGTGAGATAGGGCCAGTGGGAGGAACAACACATATCCACGGGTACACCAGCGCCTTCGGGGTGATTAAATCTAGACCCAATTGCGATGGTTAGATTAGAGGTTTAGAGATTTAAGAACTGGTAGGTTGACGGTCATGAATACTCAACCTATCCTCTACCACCACCTTTAATATTAGAAAGCCATAAGGAGAAAAGATGGAATTCGGATCGTTTATGGAGTTCCATACAAGAGAAGACCAATCTCAGACCAGCGCTTTCGAAGAGTCATTTAACCATGTGTCTATTGCCGAAGAGCTGGGCCTCGATGCCGTCTGGCTTGCAGAAAGCCACTTCAACCCGGCTAGATCTGTCCTATCTGCACCACTAGTAATCGCGGCAGCGATAGCGGGGCGCACCAAAAGAATTCGCATTGGTACGGCCGTACAGGTGTTACCGCTCGGAAATCCAATCAGGATAGCAGAAGAAGTAGCGACACTAGATCACATTAGTGGAGGTCGATTTGAGTTCGGAATAGGTAGAAGCGGGCTCCCCGGAGCTTACGAAGGTTATAACATCCCATACGGTGAAAGTAGAGAAAGATTTTTTGAATCGCTTGAAATCATTACTGAAGCTTTCACTAGAGATCGTTTTACTTATTCGGGAAAATTTCACAGCTACGAAGATGTTTGCCTAACACCAAAACCTCTGCAAAAGCCACATCCGCCTATGAGAATCGCAGCCACCACTTCTGAAACGTTCCCAGTCCTCGGCAAAATGGGCATTCCAATATTCGTTGGAGTGCGAGGCCTTTCACTCGGGGACGTCGCAGAACAGGTAAAATCATATAGAGTGGCGCTGCTGGAAGCAGGGCATCGAGACGGTAGCGTATCGCTCAGAGTCCCGGTGCATGTCGCCAATTCCAAGAAGGAGGCCATGGCAAACTCTGAGGAAAGTTTCATGAAGCAATTCCGAAGATTGGGGAGCCAGTTAGGGACATCTGTGGAAAAGGCAACTGGGGACTCAAGTGCAGAACGGTCTGACCGTAGCCAGAAATTATCGGAACTCCGCTGGGAGAACATACAGGGAGAAAAGGTGGCAGTCGGGGATCCTGAAACCGTAACCAAACAGCTAAGGCGAATGATTAAGGAACTCGGGCTTGATGGTATTGCTGCAGAGTTCAACGCCGGCGAAGATATACCAGCCAACAAGGTAAGCGAGTCTTTAAGGCTTTTTTGCACCGAAGTCGCCCCGCAGCTAACCTAAAGTCACCCTTTTTATAAAGAATTCCAACCTCCGAGAAGGCTCACCTCAGTTCTTGTTCATCCCCACTCATGAAATGTCATGAAAGTTTGATCCAAAACCGGAATACCTCCTAGCGCCCCTATAGTACTCAATCCTACCGCCTTCCAATTTTTACGCATCAGAAAAGGCGACTTTCCGGATCAAGCCCCAAGAAATACCGACCCGCAGTATCATAGTGAGACATTCTTCCTTGTATCTGTTGAGAAATTACTCTTACGTCTTGAGATTTTCTCTGTATAGGCGTACCTTCAAAAATTGCGCTGGATCCAGTTATTGAATATGCCATATCTGTTACCCTAACCGCCTCCCGAATAGCGTGAGTACTAGATAAGCGTAAATTGATTCTTTTCTTGACAGGAATGTCATCGTCATTTACCGCCGATTCCCAAGCATCCTCTGCGCTCTCTGATAGGTACGCATTCGCAGATCTCCATACAGCTTCAGCTTGACCTAATTCTCTTTGCGTATAAGGCTGTTTCATAAGCATTTCCTGTTCTTGCGGGGTCTTTGCAACTGCAAGATCAATAACTGAATCTAAACCTGAGCGAGCGACACCTAGTGCCGTTGTCGCAAAGCCGGAACTGAACATCAGAGTCTTGGGCATAACGTAGAGGGGTCCATCTTCCCTTGGCGGTTCGCCGTCAATAAAAGTTCTTTCCTCAGGAACAAATAAATCCTTAACCGAAAAACTAAAACTTCCTGTGCCTCTAAGCCCATTGACCTCCCAAACGTCAATCATATCTACCTGATCTCTCGGAAGAATCATATTGCGCATTTCTTCTGACTTTCCTTCTGGACCTTTCCTTCCAGTAACTGGAGTCAGAGCAACAACCCATGTGGCATGCTGGGAACCGCTACTGAAGTTCCATCTACCATTTAATATATAACCGCCCCTGACTGGACTGGCAAAGGACCCAATAGGGGGGCCGTTGGAAAGTACTGCGCGTTCGTCCGACCATATGTCAATCGCCAATTCCTTCGGCATGAAAGCCGCCAGAGTTGCCAGCACGTTGTTTTGGTTGAGGCACCACCCGGCGCTACCATCGGACCTTGCTATGATGCCGACTATTTTCAACATATCAAGATAATCTATCTCATGTCCTCCTACAGATTTAGGAACAAGTAACCTAAATAGCCCCGCGCGTGCCATTGGAGCAGCAATTGTCTCTGTAAGTTGCCGCTGATTGTTTATCTCCGTCGAATGCTCGCTAATTTGATTTGCCGCAAGCTCTGCCGCTGAGATAATCGACTCAATTGTGACCTCTTTTTTTACCTGCGGTGAATCAACCATTTTTTCAAATGCCTTTGAGAAATTACTTCTGGTTTCCAATTAGGTTATATTCAGCAACTTCTTCAGTCAAAATTGTGTCGTTAATTCCGATAGACTTTGCTGATAGTTATTATATTCAATAGAACAATCTCAGTTCTCCTTGTTCAGCATATATGGAGTTTAGTACATGACCGATTTATTAGATCTACTAAAAGACCTGTCCGAAGCTCACGGTCCAACCGGATTCGAAGGACCGGTAAGAGATATCATGCATAGGAAACTCGAGCCTTTGTCTAAGAAAATATCAACCGACGGTTTAGGTTCCTTGATAGCTCAGCTCGAACCCAATCCCGGCGCGCCTACGGTGATGCTATCCGCCCACATGGACGAAGTCGGTATGATGGTCCGCTTCATAACAGAAGAAGGATTTATCAGATTTCAGACCTTGGGCGGCTGGTTAGACCAAGCACTAATCGGGCAACGCTGGCAAATTTCTACTTCTGAGGGTATCGTGAATGGTATAACCGGAATTAAAACTCCTCATGTCATGACTTCCGACGAGCGTGGCAGAGTATTCAAGAAGGAGAATCTGTTTATAGATGTTGGGGCTGAAGACAAGGCGGATGCAGAAGAGAGACTCGGAATAAAACCAGGTGACCCGATATCGCCGCACAGCAAATTCGAAAAACTAAATGGCAGTAGCATATTACTTGGGAAAGCGTGGGATGACAGGGCCGGCCTAGCAGTTATGGTAGGGGTGATGGAGAACGCTCATACAATGAAGCTCCCTTCCAACTTAGTGGCCGTGTCTACAGTACAAGAAGAAGTTGGCCTTCGTGGAGCCCATACCAGTAGTGAAATAGTAAAACCAGATATTGGAATCAATCTGGAGTCGGGTGTGGCCGGTGACTATCCTGGAATCTCAGAATACGAAGCCCAGGAAAAATTAGGATGGGGCCCCGCGATATTCTTGCACGACTCGTCAATGCTTCCAAATCTTAAATTGAGAGATCTTGTCAAAAAAACCGCTGATGACCTCGGCATATCCCTACAATACAACGTTCTGAGCGGATATGGGGAAGACGGTGCCGAAATGCAAAAGTCGCATGGTGGGTCGCCAGTTGTAAATATAACGGTACCAACCCGCTATCTACATAGCCATAATTCTTTGATTGACTACAATGATGTCCTGAAGGCGATCGAACTGGTGACTGCACTGGTCAAAACCCTTGATGAGGAAACTGTCTCAAAGATATGCAAGTTTGACTAAGGAAATGATATAGCTACGAAAGCAACCAAGCTTAAACTCATTAAATGGTTCAGCAAATTACACTTGGTGATATTTTCCCTGAGTCGCGGGCATTTGATGACCTCACTTGCGGGCCTCGATATGTTGGTGCTCGAAACAATAGGGCGTAGAACAGGGGATAGAATACGCACTCCACTTCTATATTTGACTGACACGGAAGGAAATTACATATGTGCGGCATCATATGGTGGGAGCAATAACCACCCTTCATGGTTCCTTAACATTGTGAAATCGAGAACTGTGCATTTACAAGTAGGCAACAAGACAGTCATAGCTTCAGCTGACATATTGGAATCGCAGGAACGTGACGAGGCATGGAGTTGGCTTGTAGATGTGTATCCCCCCTTCGCCAAATATCAAAATTCCACTACTCGAACGATTCCTGTGGTTAGATTCAATCCATCTAAAACTGATAATGGGTTTCCAATATCTAATACAGAACTTTAATGATCAGATTGACTACTTTATCCACTGCTACTAACATTTGACTGAAAGATGTGAAACATAATAATGCCATGGACTAGAATCCGCTCGCGTCATTTCAAAAACTTTTAATATTCTCAGAAAGATGCGCTTGTAGCTCAGTTGGATAGAGCGCAGCCCTGCGGAGGCTGAGGCCGTGGGTTCGAGTCCCACCAAGCGCGCCACCCTAGGGCGATTAGCTCAGTTGGTTAGAGCGCTTGCTTTACACGCAAGAGGTCAGAGGTTCGAGTCCTCTATCGCCCACCATTCGAATTAGCTGAAACTGTTGGAGGATCATTCAAAAATCCTAGACTATTTTAGAAAGTAAAAATTCTCCATCGGTCCATGTCGGTTCTGATTCTAAATGGTCCATCAATTTTAGAAATGTCTGGTGTTGACTAGGGTTGTTCGCGTTTGCAAGATAAGCTTCTTTGCTTTCAAATATGACCACTCCCACAAGTTCTGCATCCTGCTCATCCGGCTTCATGACAAACCATGCAATGGCCCCGTCCGCTGGCTCGGCATCGAGTATTCTGCTTATCTGCTGTTCATGACCCGTTTTAATTTTCATATTTACTATTGTTCCGTACATATATTCGCTCCTTTCAGAATATCAATTAGGAATCCTTCTGTTCGAATCAGCTTTCGCCATGTTTCAGGTTTTTAACCCCCTTATCGTATAAACCAAAGGAAAGTGAGGCTCTCAACTAACTCATGTCTATATACTCTATAATGACAAAACAAGAATATTCATAATGTAGGTATCACATTTGAATGAAATAGCACAAAGGAAATTTGTAGAAGCAACTGAGTCGTGCCAACGCATTATAGGCAACGTCTGTAATGCCATAATTGGAAACCCATATGCCCTGACCTAATAAGTCAGAAATTCCCAGAAACGCAACGCGATACATTAATTTTGGCTAGCATGTATCAGAATACAGTCTATTCAAAGGCGTCACCACTTTCTGGCTACGGAAAACCTTTGATCAATGTATGTAATTCACTAATAAAGCGATCTCTTCAACGCACTTTTAGATGGGTGATATTGGATTAGAACCTATGAATAGGGCAACGACTATATTCGAAACCTCCTATGGCTGGATAGGACTGGAAAAAAGTTCCTTCGGAATAAGCCGATCTACTTTACCAATGTATTCTTACGAGTCTTGTAGGAAATCATTAAAGAAATTTGGTGCTACATCAATCAGAGACGACAACGTATTTACGGAATTAAAATCCAAACTGAAAAGTTATTTTTCTGGCTCGACTGTGACCTTCGATGACATTGTATTAGATATGAATTCATCTAGCCCATTTTTTCGGCGCGCGTGGGAAGTATGCCGGAACATCCCTTATGGGGAAACCAGAACTTACAAATGGGTCGCCAAGGAGTCAGGGCACCCAAACGCGGCTAGGGCGGCCGGCCAGGCTATGGCAAAAAACAGGTTCCCAATTTTAATACCTTGCCATCGGGTATTAGGTTCAGACGGAAAGTTGACAGGCTACGGAAGCGGTATCCAGCAGCTAGATCTTAAAGCTGACTTGATTAAATTAGAGCGAGACCACTAAGAAGCCGATTAGAACATCTGGCCTTGAACGGAAACATCTCCGGAATCTCCCAATACCTCTCTAAGGCGACGTTGTAATTCTTCAGTTGCATCAACTTTGACTGGCTGCCAATCCATAACAACAATACTGGAATCGACCTCAATCTCCAAGCCGACGTCATCTCCTCCTGCAGAGCCTAACAGGAGACGCTTAACATCGTCCAACATCATCTGGTTCTTTGAAGCGTCATGAGTTTCTTTCATAAAGAGCACAAGCTTTTTTCTGAGATTTGTCACATCCTCGGAAAGTTCCTGAGAATTTAATATTTCACTAGACTGTGTGCTCTCAGCGCCGTTGGCTGGCACTGCTTCTGTACGAGATTGCATCTTTGGAATTAGATCTACATCTTTAGGACTGTCCTTGCCAACGAGGGTATCCGCTAAAACCTCCTCAAGATTTAATTCTGCTGCATCTAGAACGCTGACTGTGGTTTCCCCCTCTCGTTCTCTAATATTCCCTGTTATTTTCAACAACCGACCTGGATCCCATATGTCCCCGCATTTTTCCAAAGCGTCTTCCCATACAACTGCCTCTACACTTCCATCAAGCATTTCTAGAGTCACTATTTTGAACGGTCTATCATCCCTGGTAAACCGATCAACCACAGTCGATACTTGACCGGCCAAGGTCGACCTTTCTCCTCGCCCAAGGGCAAGTAATTGATTCGTCATAACTAATATCCCCTGGGGCACCCGAGCCATTATCTTAGCTAGGTGGTTAGAAGAGGAAACACTTACGCCCATAATCTCTACTTCCCATATTCTCTTCTGTCGATCCGTCGTAGACATATCAGGGATTTCTATTTTCGCCAAAGAATAGTTTGAGGCTTCTCCCATCATTTCAAACATGGATGATTGATTCGAACCTTGCAGATTTAACTCTTCTTGAGCAAGAGCGGAAATACGATCAGATACTTCCAGGATACCGGTCCTATCGCCAAACCCGTCGAACGAACCAGATATTATAAGGCTCTCGATTGCTTTCCTATTAAGGGTCCCGAGACTTCCATTTTTACACAGATCTTCAAGAGAGCTGAAGTGGCCGTGAACATTCCGAGACTTCACCAGCGAAGACAACGCTTCAGTGCCTACATTTTTTACAGCAGCCAACCCGAACCGTATTGACACTTGGGAATCTTCATCGGTCTCTATCCTGAATTCGGGATGGCTAAAATTGATACTTGGGGGTAAAACCGAAATTCCAATTCGCCTGCAATCAGCTATCGCAGATATGAGTCTGTCTTTTTTGTCTATATACGAGTTCAAAAACGAAGTCATGTACTCCGCAGGGTAATTAGCCTTGAGATAAGCTGTCCAATATGACACGAGGCCATAGCTCACACTATGAGCCTTGTTAAAAGCATACCCTGCGAATGGTTCGATAAGGTTGAAAACAGACTCGGCGAGTTGCCTGTCATAGCCTCTACCTAATGCTCCCTCTATAAATTTTCCTTTTTCTTCCGCCATTATGGCGGGAACCTTCTTCCCCATAGCCTTTCTGACTATATCTGCTTCTCCCAGGCTATATCCCGCAAACTCTCTAGCTATATGTAGAACCTGATCCTGATATACAATAACTCCGTAAGTTTCTTCAAGAATCTCTTCCAGAGCCGGGTGTATGTAACTTACTTCCTGTCTGCCATGCTTGGCATCTATAAACGTGTTTATATGTTCCATAGGCCCAGGACGAAACAAAGCGATCATGGCGGCCACGTCCGTTAGCGATGTAGGCTTAAGTTCCTTAATGTGGCGAGTCATTCCAGCACTTTCCAACTGGAATACGCCTACAGTCTCACCTTCTGAAAGAAGTTTGAAGGTTTCTTGGTCATCAAGCGGTATATCTGTGAGTTTCAAAGTTACACCGTGATTTTCCCCCACAAGCTGTAGCGCGTCCGCCAATACCGTTAAATTAACAAGCCCCAAGAAATCCATCTTGAGCAATCCTAGGGCTGCGATGGGATCCATAGAGTACTGAGTCATCACAGCTCCATCTGAATCGCCCCTTGAAGTAAATTCCAAAGGAACCACCTCATCTAGTGGTTCCTTAGAAATGACTACCCCAGCTGCATGCAGACTTTTATGCCTCGTGACACCTTCAATTTGTTTGGCGGTGTCGACCAGTTTTGTGGTTTCCGGGTCCGAGTCGTAGACTTTTTTCAGGTCTTCACTTTGTTCCAACGACTCGTCAATATTTATATTAAGTTTCTCTGGGATCATCCGGGCAACTCGATCTACATTTTCAAGCGTCATGCCCAACGCCCTGCCTGCATCCCTCACAGAGGCCCTTGCTCCAAATGTTCCAAAAGTTATTATGTGCGCTACATGTTCTCTCCCGTAATGAGCGGCACAGTAGTAGATCACTTCCTGCCGCCTATCATCCTGAAAGTCCATATCAATGTCAGGCATTTCTTTACGCTCTAAATTCAGGAACCGTTCAAAAACTAATTTGAACGGCATAGGGTCAACGTCGGTCACCCCGAGACAATATAAAACCAGGCTTGCTGCGGCGCTTCCCCTTACAGTAAAAAATATATCGTTTCTACGGACAAACTTGGCAATATCCCATACTACTAAAAAGTAGTCTGGGAACCGAGTTTGTTTGATCACTTCCAGTTCATAGAGCAACCGACTTTTGTATTCATCAGGGGCGTCAGGCAGAAGATGTTCAAAGCCTTCCCAACAGATCTTTTTTAGGAACTCATTTGAAGTTAAGCCATCAGGCACCGGAAACTCAGGTAACCTGGCCTGTGAAAAATCCAGATCAAGATTGCACATTTCGCCAATCGTCTCGGTATTCCGTACAGCATCAGGCATTTCATTAAAGATTTGCAACATCTCTTCGTGAGACCTGAGATGATACGAAGGCTCTTCAAATTTCATACGTTTCAGATCGTTAACATTAGTATTTGTCTGTATACAAAGAAGGACGTCGTGAGTTACAGCGTGTGACTCGAGTACATAATGGGAGTCATTAGTAGCCACCAATGGAATCTCGGCCCGTTTACCCAAATCTACCAATCCCTTATTGATATTCGGTAGATCTGGTACCCCTCCGTGCTGCATTATTTCAAGGTAATAGGTTTCAAAAACATCCTTGTACCAATTAACTGACTCAAGGGCTTCTTCCTGCCTACCCTGAGAAATTAGCCAAGGCACTTCACCGCTAGGGCAACCGGATAGAACGGCCAACCCCTCAGAATATTTTTCCAGGATATCGCGATCCACTCTTGGCCTTTTGTAATAACCCTCCAGATGGGAAGCCGTCACAAGTTTGACCAAATTGCGATAACCCACAATATCCTTTGCTAGTACTGTGAGATGGTGAATCTTACTAGACGAGTCACGTTCGAATCGGCTACCAGAAGCAACGTACATCTCGCAACCAATTATCGGTTTAACACCCGAGTTCTTGGCCAGACGGTAAAAATCTATGGCACCGTACAATCCACCATGGTCAGTTATAGCCAAGCTTTTCATGCCGAGATCTGAAGCCCTTTCAACAAGAGGTTCCAGTCGTGCCAAACCATCTAACATACTGTACTCTGTGTGTACATGCAGATGAATGACCAAGATATGTGCCCTGCCCTACAATGAAATTCCCCAATCCTTAAAAGACTCTGCCCAAGCCTTAAAAAGGGGTACTCTAAGATTATAGAGTCGATAGCTGGTATGAGCGCAAGGTAAGCACAGCACAGATATCAGACTATTATTTTCAATCTACCCTATAAGTCAATTCATTTGAAAATGAATTGACTTATTAGGAAACGCCATTGTTTCGACTCACCTTGGCGAAAACGCTCAAAAAAAATAGGACCCCGCCATCGGACGGGGCCCTATGCATATCAAACTGAGCCTATACTCTAGTAATCCATTGGCGGCATAGCTGGAGCAGGTGGTTCCGGCTGAGGTATATCACTTATAAGCGACTCTGTTGTAAGTACCATCGCAGCAACGCTAGAAGCGTTCTCTATCGCGGCCCTAGTCACCTTTGCAGGATCCATGATGCCGTTTTCCAACAAATTTCCGTATTCACCAGTTTCTGCATCGTATCCATAGTCGCCGTCGCCCTTCAAAGTCTCTGCGAGGATTACCTCGCCTGACACACCGGTGTTTTCAGATATCAACATGAGCGGCTTCACCAAAGCTGCTCTCAGAATATTTATGCCCGTTTGTTCATCACCTTCCAATGACAGACTTTCTAAGGCCTGCCTCGCCCTAATTAAGGCCAGTCCTCCACCAGGCACGATCCCCTCTTCAACCGCGGCTCGTGTTGCGGAGAGAGCGTCTTCAACCCTGTTCTTCTTTTCCTTTAACTCTACTTCAGTTGCAGCGCCCACTTTTATAATGGCCACTCCACCGGAGAGCTTAGCCAGACGTTCTTGCAGTTTTTCTCTGTCAAAGTCTGAGGTGGTTTCATCTATCTGGGCCCTTATCTGATTTATGCGGCCCTGGATTTGGCTTTCGTCACCGTGACCCTCAACAAAAGTAGTCTCTTCTTTACTGGCAACGACTCTTCGGGCTCGCCCTAAATCTTCCACGGTCACTGAATCCAACTTTCGACCTACTTCTTCACTGATAACAACACCGCCTGTTAGAATTGCCATATCTTCCAACATAGCTTTTCTTCGGTCTCCGAAACCTGGAGCCTTAACGGACAATACATTTAGCGTTCCTCGAAGCTTATTCACTACCAAAGTAGCCAATGCCTCGCCTTCAACGTCCTCCGCAATTACAACTACATTCTTTGCGATCTGGAGGATTTTCTCCAAGGCAGGAAGCAAATCAGACACTGCAGATACTTTCTTATCCGTAATCAGTATGTACGGATCCTCTATCGAGGATTCCATCCTGTCTTGATCGGTGATGAAATAAGGTGATATGTACCCTCGGTCAATCTGCATCCCATCAACAAATTCCTGCTCGTAATCCAATCCTTTAGATTCTTCAACCGTGATAACACCATCCTTGCCGACCTTCTCCATGACATCGGCAATTAAGTTGCCCATCTCGTCGTCATGGGCGGAAAGCGACGCTACCTGCCCAATCTGAACCCTCCCCTCCACAGGGGTTGACATGTCTTGAACTGAAGATCGGAGTGCATCAACTGCCTTGTCAATCCCTCGTTTTATGGCCATTGGGTTTGCTCCAGCAGCAATATTTTTGAACCCTTCATGAATTATGGCCTGAGCGAGGACTGTGGCCGTCGTTGTTCCATCACCAGCGACATCATTAGTTTTGCTGGCTGCTTCTTTGAGAAGCTGTGCACCCATGTTTTCAAACGCGTCCTCTAGCTCAATTTCCTTGGCAATTGTCACCCCATCGCTACATACTTGAGGTGGTCCAAACTTCTTGTCTAGAACCACATTCCTACCCCGCGGACCAAGCGTCACTCCAACAGTATCTGCCATCGTATCAATGCCGCGCTTCATCGCGGCTCTGGCCTCTTCACTGAAAGTAAGCTGTTTCGCCATTACTTCCTCCTAACAAATTTCTTTTCAGAACCTTTATATATATCTATCTACTACTAAAACCAGTTTATCTCTTGAAGAGGATGTCGTCTTCTCGCAACACGAGATACTCCGTGTCACCCTCTTTATATTCAGTACCCGCATATTTCGAGTAAACGACCGTGTCTCCGACCTCGAGCTCCATGGGCACTCGGTTTCCATCATCCGTCAACCTACCAGGGCCGACGGCGACTATAGTCCCCTCTTGGGGCTTCTCTTTAGCGGTGTCAGGTATATAGATGCCTCCTGAGCTAACCTGCTCGTCCCCTTCTGTGGGCTCTACCACTACACGATTACCCAGCGGCTTAAAAGCGACCTTGGTAGTCATGAAAACGAACCTCCTATTCTCTACTGCTTAACCTATTTTCTAATCCGAACCAACTCTAATCAACTATCAAAGAGCCGGGTCCACACTCGCCCTTTTTTAAATGGACGTAAATTTCATAGTAAGCGACTACAAAAAACATTGTCAACACCGTAGGAACATAATCGGTAATAAAGCCCCCCCATACATTAGTGAAATCGAGCCTTCTAATCTTGTCTCTGGGTGATTCAAATCTCTTGAAACAATTGTTTAACCCGATAAAGTGAACCAATCACTCTTAAAAAATAACAATGGATTCCCTTCACCTAGATGAATTTCTTTAACTGCCCCAATGAACACAGTGTGATCCCCTTCCACATGGGCGTTGACAACGTGGCAGGCCATAGACGAAAGAGAGTCTTCCAAAAATGGAACCCCTGACACCGTAAGCGTGAAATTTGGAGAAATACTTCCATCCCTCCTATCGTCTGGCCGTGCATAATAATCACCGATGTCTTTCTGCAGGTCGGAAAGTATATTAATGCCAAACTTGCGGGTTCGCTCTATGATTGGGTAGGTGTTAGCGCTATGACCAACGCAAACCATAGCCAGCATGGGATCTAGAGAAATCGAAGCTATGCCATTGGCAGTCATTCCGTGGACCTTCCCGTCCCCTTCGACTGTCGTAACCAACGAGACGCCGGTTGCAAAATTGCCCCAAGCGCGCCTAAATAGGTCGGCATCCATTATATCGATTCTCCTTGTAATTCAAGCTTGCACCACGTAGTTACGTTCATTGAAATTGCTTCCAGTTGTGTTGATCAAATCTCAATATAGCTCATTGAACCCCATAACATACCAAATTATATATAATCGCCTGACCTAAGGGAGCATTCGTCTGATCAGATCAATGGCGTTGATCAATTGACACCTCTTTAAGAGCCCAAATAAAATGCTACCGTATCAGACACTGTCGCCCAAATTCACTACAAAGGAAAAGGAAATTACCATAGTGCCTACAAAGGCCTACATCCTCATTGAGACGGCGGTTGGTAAAACGAGAGACGTTTCTAACGCTCTCGAAGACTTAGGCAACATATTGACTGTCGATGCGGTGACAGGTCCCTACGACATAATCGCCACCGCTTCATCCAAAGATTTAGGTTCCCTAGGGGACTTTGTCACTAACGAGGTGCACACAATTCAGGGCATAGTCCGCACGGTAACCTGCTTATCGGTTACCGAAAACTAACTCCAGAGCGTTCAAGGGCAAACCACCCATAAAAAACTAACATTCACAAGGGAGAGTCCTTATGGATTTCAGATTTTCAGAAAGTGAAGAAAAGTTTCGAGAGGAACTGAGATCTTGGCTGGACTCGGAACTTTCCAACCGGCCAGACGATCGTAATGATGACTCCGATGCTTCATGGAACTTCAACCTTGAGATGAGGCGCAAGCTGGCCAACAAAGGTTGGTTAACCATGGCATGGCCCCAGGAATACGGAGGGCAAAACGCATCACATATGATGCAAGTGATTTTTTCTGAGGAAATGTCCTATACCCGAGCACCAGGAAGGGATGTTTTTGGCACCAGAATGTTGGCCCCCACACTTATGATTCATGGCACGGAAGAGCAAAAAAAACGATTTCTACCTCCCGTTTCCAAGGGGGACGTTCAGTGGTGTCAAGGATATTCTGAACCTGAATCAGGATCTGATTTGGCTTCCCTTCAAACAAGGGCGGTGGAAGATGGAGACGATTTCATAGTAAATGGGACCAAAGTATGGACGTCTAGCGCTCATAGAGCTGATCATATTATGGTGCTCACGAGAACAGACCCAGATGCTCCGAAGCACAGAGGGATAAGCTTCCTACTATGTGATATGAACACTCCTGGTATCACCGTCAACCCTATTGTCAACATGGCGGGGGACCATAGTTTCAATATGGTCACTTTCGAAGATGTCCGCATCCCAAAACGAAATCTAGTTGGGGAGCAAAACAGAGGTTGGTATGTCGGAGCGACATTACTCGATTTTGAAAGGTCTGGTGTAGATTACTCAGCAGGAGCAAAAAAGACATTAGAAGAGTTGATAGATTTCGCCAAGAATAATGAACGAAATGGCAGCCTGATATCCGATGATCCGATAATGCGCAACCGATTTTCAAACCTGGCTATCGAAGTTGAAGTGAGCAAGCTCATCTCTTACAACATCGCCTGGATGCAAAGCCAAGGACTGGTTCCAAATAAAGAAGCTTCCATGGGAAAAGTGCTGGGGACTGAGTTGCAGCAACACGTGAGCGATACTGGGATGCAAATGCTGGGAATGCATGGCCAGCTGGAACCTGGGTCCAAATATGCGCCATTACAGGGTAGGATAGAACATATGTATCTCGCGGACGTGTCCCAGACAATACAAGCGGGAACATCGGAGATACAGCGAAATATAATAGCGACAAGAGGCCTTGGGCTGCCGAGAGGCTAAGCCCCTAGCAATCAATCAACAACAGGGGGAAGACGCATGGACTTCAAATTCGACAACACCGAAGAGGAATTCCGCTCAGAGGTTCAAGAATTCATCCATAAAGAACTTCCTTGGAATTGGCAGGAAGAGGACCTTGACGCGGAAGATGAAGTTGACTCGATAAAGGTAATGGAGTTCAAACGCAAGCTTGGAGAGCAAGGCTGGCTGACCATGGCATGGCCCGAGGAATATGGGGGACAGTCAGCGACACACATGAGGCAGGTTGTCTTCAATGAGGAGATGGCGTACCGGGGAATTCCAGCTGGTGACGCAGGCATTAGAATGGTCGGGCCTATCCTGATGCTATATGGGACGGATGAGCAAAAAGAGCAGTTTTTACCAAAAATAGCCAATGCAGAAATTAACTGGTCTCAGGGATACTCGGAACCTGACTCAGGGTCTGACCTTGCCTCTCTACAAACAAGGGCGGTTGAGGATGGAGACGACTTTGTAGTCAGTGGATCGAAAATTTGGAACTCTGCTCACGCCGGTTCGGATTGGATGTTCATGCTGGTTAGAACAGACCCCGACGCACCCAAACACAGAGGAATAAGTTTCGTGCTCTCTGAATTAGAAACTGAAGGGGTTACGATCGAGAAGATCCCCATGATGTGGGAAGCGTACCGAGGACTAGCCACTTTTGATAACGTCAGAGTTCCTAAAAAGAATCTAGTAGGTGAGATGAACCGAGGCTGGTATGTTGGAGCCGCACTTCTAGACTTTGAAAGGTCTGGTGTTGATCGGCCAGCACGAGCGAAAAGAATACTCGAAGATTTAGTGGCCTTCTCTAAGGAAAACGAAAAGAACGGGAAGCGGCTATCAGATAACCCCATCATACGACATGAGTTGGCAGAGCTCGCAGTGCAAATAGAAACAGCAAAATTGATGTGCTACAACGTCGCTTGGATGCAGAGCCAAGGATTAATCCCAAATAAAGAAGCTTCCATAACTAAAGTCTACGGGACAGAAATGATGAATAGACTATATGGGCTTGGTGTAAAAATGATGGGGATGCATGGTCAATTGGATCCCGGCTCCAAATGGGCTCCGCTAGAAGGTAGGATAGAGAATGCCTGGCTGAGATCATTTGGTGGAATGGTAGCAGCTGGCACATCAGAAATTCAGAGAAATGTCGTAGCTCAAAGAGGACTCGGTCTGCCCAGAGGATAAATCACCGGGGGACCGTAACTTACTTTGTCAGAGAAATAAAAGGGGAAAGTCAAAAATGGACTTAGGACTTAACGAAGCTCAACAGATGCTAAAAAATACCGCCAAAGACTTTCTAGAAGCGGAATGTCCTGACACTTATGTACGCGAGATGGAAAAAGATGAAAGAGGATATACGCCGGAATTATGGCAGAAACTAGCCGAACAAGGATGGTTGGGATTAATTATTCCAGAAAAATATGGCGGGGTAGGACTTGAGTTTCAAGACCTCGTAATCCTTTTGGAAGAAATGGGAAGATATATGCTGCCAGGGCCATATTTTTCAACGGTATTAATGGGTGGTATGTCAATAATGGACGCCGGCACCGAGGAACAAAAAAAGGAATACCTCCCGCGAATAGCTGAAGGCCAAATAATTCTCACATTAGCTCTCAATGAACCAAGTGGCAGGTGGGATCCTGAGGGGGTACAACTTACAGCTAAAGACACTGGTGAAGGATATGTCCTTAGCGGTACTAAGTTGTTCGTGCAAAATGCTCATGTCTCGGACAACATCGTGGTGGCAGCTAGAACTGGAGAGTCCAGCACAGACATAAGCCTATTCATCATTTCGACTCAGGCCAACGGTGTAACTCAAAATTTGTTGAAGACTATAGCTTCAGACAGACAATCCGAAGTGATTTTTGAAAATGTTGCTGTGCCCTATTCCAGCCTGCTGGGCGAAAAGAACTTAGGTTGGGAGACCATCCAAAAGGTCCTCCAATGGGGAGCGATCGGAAAATGTGCTGAAATGTCGGGGGGAGGTCAGGAGGTTCTCGATATGACAGTAGAATACGCTAAACAAAGGACCCAATTTGGTAGGCCTATTGGAACATTTCAAGCAATCCAGCATCACTGCGCAAACATGGCCACTGATGTGGAAGGAGCGAAGTTTATAACTTACCAGGCAGCATGGAGGCTCTCAGAAGGATTACCTGCAGATCGTGAAGTAGCTATGGCTAAAGCCTGGGTCAGTGAGTCATATAGAAGAGTTTGTGCGCTGGGGCATCAATCGCATGGAGCTATAGGATTTACAAAGGAACACAATATGCAACTCTACTCAAGGAGAGCAAAAGCTGCAGAATTGGCTTTCGGTGATGCAGATTTTCATTTGGAAAAAGTCGCAGACATTATAGGACTTTGAACATGAAGAGGATATCCAGTCCCATCTTTCCAGACCTTTGGTTGTTTACGTGTTCTCAATAAAATTATGGCCACGATGTGAACTCTATATATCGAAGCCAACCCTGTCCAATTAAAGGGGCCATAAATTTTTATAAAGGGATCCAAATCGTTGAATGACTCGCCAGCCCCTCACATAAATTGTGAAGATTTATTCAAAATATACAAGGTGTCAGATCTCGAAGTCGTCGCTCTAAGGGGCCTGGATCTCAAGGTGGATAAGGGCGAAGTCGTCGCAATTGTCGGTGCTAGTGGTAGCGGTAAGAGTACTCTCCTAAACATCCTCGCTGGATATGACACACCATCGGCTGGTAATGTACATGTAGGCACAAGAAATCTACTAGCAATGAACTCACGAGGATCAGAAGTTTATCGAAGATCAGAGATTGGCTTCATTTGGCAACAGACAAGTCGAAATTTGTTTCCTTATCTCACAGCCCTCGAAAACGTTTCTCTACCGATGATGTTGACCAGCGTGAGGGAAAAGAAAAGGATCGAAAGGGCCTCGAATTTATTAGAAATCGTAGGGCTTTCTCATCGTTTAAACCATACTCCGGACAAACTTTCTGGTGGAGAACAACAAAGAGTAGCTATAGCCGTAGGTCTCGCAAACAATCCCCCCTTGCTTCTAGCAGACGAGCCAACTGGCGAATTAGATGACGAAACCGCATCAGAAATTTTGGATTTGTTTGGCCGGATTAATAGCGAACTAGGCACTACGATAGTCATCGTCACGCATGACCCGGAAATAGCGTACAAAGTCGGAAGAGTGATCTTGATACGAGACGGGAAAACCTCCACAGAAATCCGCCGGAAAATATCTTACCAGAGCATCTCAGGGTCGGCAGACTCAAAACAAGAACTAGAGGAGTTTATTCTTGTCGATAGTGACGGAAGAATCCAAGTGCCCAAAGAGATGATGGAACAATTGGGCATTGGGGAAAGAGCTAAAGTGGACACCCACGATGGCAAAGTTATCATATCCCCAGACAATTAGAATGTCCCTTAAACCTCAAAATAGAAATGATTCGTCCCAAAACACGAATTTTTTAATAGAAACCGTCAAACTTTCTCGCTCATATGAATTAGGTTCAGAAATTGTAAATGCACTCCAAAACATTAATTTGCAAGTCCAATCAGGGGAATTCTTGGCAATAGTCGGTCGCTCTGGATCGGGAAAGACAACCCTTTTAAATATAATGGCGGGATTGGACAAGCCTTCCTCTGGAAAGGTACTACTGCAAGGAAACGACATAACAAGAATGAGTGAAAAAGAATTGACCGACATACGAAGACACACCATTGGTTTTATCTTTCAATCATTTGGATTATTACCCCTGTTGTCAGCCTTCGAGAATGTGGAACTCCCCCTAAGAATTTCGGGAGTAACTCATAGTGAGCGGGAAGAAAGAACGCGTGAGGCTCTTGATATGGTGGGGCTTTTGAGACGAGCAAAGCATCGCCCTTATGAACTATCCGGGGGTGAGCAACAGCGGGTTTCAATTGCACGAGCTATTGTCCACAAGCCACTGTTGGTGCTCGCTGACGAACCTACTGGAGAATTAGATTCGGCCAATGCTCGTTCGATATTTGGTTTGTTCAAAGAAATGGTGTTGGATCAAGGAATCAGCGTAATCTCTGCGACTCACGACTCCACATTATTATCTATGGCAAACAAAGTTCAAGAGATTAGAAACGGTCTCCTTCAGGACGGTCGCAACGAAGCTCCAAGAAGATTCCAACAGTAAATTGGATCGTCAAATATTTAAAGGATAGTCCGCTAGCACATTACATAGATTTACTTTATCGTGTAGTTACCCTCTGCTCAATTAGAAAAATTGTCGTTTTTCTACTTATCGGTCTCGGCTATTTGGTGAGTCTGATATTGGATAATTGATAAGTGAAACGGGCCGACACAATTTCTACGTCATCTAAAAAACATCTGGACAATTTTCTTTCCAAACCTCTGGACCGCAATATGGGGCACCTGTCAGGATCGCACCAAGAACAAACCACATGTTTTCCATACCTGTGCCATTTTTCTCACTCATGCAGGGAAAAAAAAGACCGTCCCTCCCGGATACCAGTCAGGCGTTGCCTCAGATTAAACCGCACTGATATAGTAAACACCTCGAGCGGAATCTCAGAATTTGCGCTCGACCTGTTAGCAAAAAGAAGAAATGATGGGAAATATCTATCACCACTAACACTCAATATTTTAGACCGAACTCGCCCTAATGGTCCCATTAGACAACGCTTATAATTTGTCGGTACAGATCACAGATCTTTCATTTTCAATTTCCTTAAGGGGGACACATACAGATGAATTTATTTGACTTATCTGGAAAAACGGCTTTGGTAACTGGAGGAAATGGTGGAATCGGATATGGCATAGCGAAAGGTCTTGCCGAGGCGGGCGCCGACATAGTCATAGCCGCCAGGGACGAATCAAAAACAGATCAATCCGTAAAATCTATCAAAGCCTTCGGCGTGAACGCTACAGGTTTAGATGTAGATGTTGCAAACGAATCCTCTGTAAAAAAAATGGTTGCCGAATCGATCGACTTCACAGGACACATTGACATCTTGATAAATAATGCCGGTATAGGAATAAGAAAACTTCCCCATGAGTACCCTCTGGAAGATTGGAACCGGGTAATAGATGTAAACTTAACTGGCTCTTTCATATGTGCCCGCGAGCTTCATTCTCATATGAAAAAAAACGGTGGAGGCAAGATTGTTAACATCGGGTCTATGACTTCTATTTTTGGTCTGGACTGGGCAGTTGCATATGCTTCAAGCAAGGGAGGAGTCGTACAACTTACCAAAACTCTCGCTGTCTCTTGGGCAGAAGATAATATCCAAGCAAACACTATCCTTCCAGGCTGGATTCACACGGATCTAACCAGTGGAATAAAAGATAATTTTAAAACACGATATGAGCACATCCTCTCACGGATTCCGGAGGGCAGATGGGGCGAGCCAAAGGACCTGGCGGGTACAGCGGTGTTCCTTTCCAGCACAGCTTCCGATTATGTGACAGGTGTCTCGATACCTGTAGATGGTGGATACACATCTTTTTGATGATAAATAATCCATCAGAAACGGCTCTCGATTTCTTTTAGTAAAAATAGGCCGAATTTTCCATCTCACAGAATTCCTCATACATAATGGGAGGAATAAGAACGAACCGGGAGCTTATATGACAAGCGAAATACTTTTGAATATTAATAACAAGGTTGCGTACATAACTTTCAACAGGCCAGACCAACATAATGCCATAGCCTACGAGGGGTGGTTGCGACTAATCGATATAGCTGACCAAATAAAATCCGATCCTGAAATTAGAGTTGCTATTTTCAGCGGATCTGGTTCCCGTGCCTTCTCAGCGGGTGCTGACATTAAAGATTTTGACTCTCACCGTTATGATTCAACTTCATCCCAGATATATTCTGAAGCATTTGATGGAGCCCTAGATAAGATCGAGAATTTGCCTATACCAACAGTCTCGAAAATCCAGGGGATTTGCGTCGGTGGCGGTTGTGAATTAGCCATGGCCACGGATATCAGAATTGCTTCAGAAGACAGTAGATTCGGTATTCCCGTCGCCAAACTCGGAATCTTAGTGGGCTATCGGGAGATGAAGCGCCTTATAAATTTGGTTGGGCAAGGTAACGCATCTTACATCCTTTTATCAGGAAGGATAATCGGGGCTAGAGAAGCCGATACAATGGGGTTAATCACCACGTTAGTAACTAGTGAAAGCCTTGACAATACTGTTGAAGAACTGGCCAATGAGATGGCAATCCTCGCCCCGCTTTCTCAGTCGAGACACAAACAAATCTTACAAAAAGTGGTAAATAACCAATCTCTCGAAGGACTCTCGACTGAAGAATCCAATCTTCCTTTTACAAATTTTGATAGCCAAGATTTCAATGAAGGAAGGGCGGCTTTTGTTGAAAGGAGGACCCCAACATTCCAAGGAATTTAAACACCTAGATAAATATTTCGAAGTATGGTGCGACTAAAGATTCTCTCTGAAAAAAGCTGTAATTTTTCTCTCCATGTACACCCGATCAGCCTCCCCTCTAGGCATGTGGCGTTCATTCGGGAACACAACAAGGTCATAGTCTATATCCTCCGCAATTAAAGCGTTCACAAGACGGGCAGTGTGGCGAAAATGTACATTTTCATCAAGAAGTCCATGAATCAAGAGCAACTTGCCCCGTATACTCGATACGTGATTCATTACGTTGGAATTGCAGTACCCAGATGGATTTTGCTCCGGAGTACTCATGTATCTTTCGGTGTAGTGTGTATCATACCCGTCCCAAGACGTCACTGGCGCACCTGCCACTGCGAGCGAAAAAATCTCAGGAGCCTGAGCCAAACACATTAAAGACATATAGCCGCCATAACTCCACCCATATATTCCAACCCTTCCGGGATCGGCAAGTTTCTTATCTATGAGGTATCTTACCCCGTCTACTTGGTCCCTTACTTCCACCATTCCCATGTTATTTTTGATGTACGATTCGAACGTCAAACCTCGTCTGGCACTACCCCTATTGTCTAGAACCGAGACAAGGAATCCCTTTTGACAAAGATACTGAGCCCTCATTGATACCGTCATATTCCAGCCGTTCGTTACTAACTGCCCATGAGGTCCCCCATAGACGTAAATAATCGTGGGATAGGGTCCATCACCGAACTTTTCCAGATCCGGCTTATAAATAGCTCCCGAAAGTAATTCCCCAGACTCCGCTTCGACATCAAAAAATTCAGGAGCCTTAAGATCCATCAATTCAATTCCGGAATCAGAAATTTGATGTACTTGAATAGCCTCATAGTCTCGTTCAAATTTGGACAGTCGCACTGTTGGCGGCTGAGTTAAAGAGTGGTAGACATCGACCATCCAACCTGAACGCATTGAAAACTTGGTGGAATGCATACCCGATTCTGACGTGGTTAACTCCGGCTCCCCTCCTTGGAAAGAAACTCTATAAGTCCGGCTTTCCTTATGTGTAGCGATGGTAGCGTTGAAATATATCAATTGGTTTAATTCATCAACAGACGATATGGCGTCCACTCGCCAATCCCCACGAGTGATGTAGGTGTTTGTTTGTAGGTCCAGATCATATAGATAGAGATGCTGATACCCTGTACGTTCTGACGCCCAAATTAATTTCCCATCTTCTAATGGATATATCATGTCATGAAGATTTACCCAGACATCGGATTCTTCATTTAGGATAGTTTTTCTAGCTCCGGAAGGTATATCAAAAGAGAGGAGATCCAATCTGGTTTGTTCTCTGTTTTGGCACTGGACATAGAGGACATGACTCCTGCCCCAGTTCACTCTCGCAATGTACTCATACTCGGAGGTGTTCAACCAATTTATGTGTCCTTGAAGATCTGTTACACCTAATTTAACTCTAGGGTTTTCTGACCCCGAAAATGGGTATCTGTGCGTCTCGACTGACGCAGGGCCGGGATCGGCATCCCCTGAGTGGAGTATGTTGAACTGAGGTATGTGGCCTTCCTCCACCTCTGTAAAGGCTATATAGTCACCCTCTCTTGACCACCAAAAACCAGAAGGCCTCCTCATTTCCTCTTGGGCTATGAAATCTGCTATCCCTCGGGAGGCTCCCTGCGTTTTCCCACGCGTAATCTGCTGAGGTCTACCTCCTTCAATCGGAACTATCCATATTTCACCATTCAGAACGAAGGCTAACGTATTTCCATCTGGTGATGGTTTTGGATCCGTAACAGGAAATTCAACACCATCTAGAAGAAGTCTAGGACGCTCATTTATTTCGTCCATAATATAGACGACATTTCCGTCTGGAATGACGATTTTTCCTCCGGCAGTCCAGAAGTAACGGGTTATGCCCCGATCCATCTGTCTTAGCCTTTGTCTCCTGAGTTGTTCTTCTAGAGATTCTGTTGCGGAATTAGGAATAGCCTCAAGTATTAAACGCTCCTGCCTCGTTTCCAAATCTATTACATAAAGTGCTTTCTTGCCACTGTGTATCACGGTTTTGAGAAACGATACATACTTGCCGTCCGGGCTAAAGGAAAAAGATCCAGGAATGTCCATACCTGGTGCGGGGAACTTTGCAATATCTTCTAGGGAAATGTCCATGTCTATTGACTACCGAATTCGTTGGATAACTCTTCTAGCAGAATTTACCAATTCATCTACATGTTTCTCGGTACTCAGGACATTTAGCGCACCTGCGGCTCCAGCCATGAGTAAGACACCCTCATTAAGCATACCCAGAAAAAAAGCTTTCTTCATCTGATTATCTGAAAATAGAGCATCTCGGTAGTTTTTGACTTCGCCCTCAGTGAAATGAACCCCGAAGAGTGAGCCAACTCCTGTTACCCTCACAGGTACCTCCATCTCAGCAAAAACTGCACTTAGTTTTTCACGAAGAACTTGGCCCAAGGAATTCATGCAGGCATATTTTTCATCGGTAAGTGTATTCATGACAACTTCGCCAGCCCTCATGGTTATAGGATTGGCGTTAAAGGTACCGGCATGGGCCAAATTTGCTCCCCCGTCGGTTGGATCGAAAGCAGACATTATGTCACTTCTGCCTCCGAATGCCCCCACAGGGGTACCCCCTCCGATTATCTTACCCAAAGTGGTCATATCAGGTGTAACTCCAAACAATTCTTGTGCCCCTCCAGAGGAAACACGAAAACTTTGGACTTCGTCAAAAATGAGAATTACACCTAGTTCTTTTGTCACTTCTCTCATTTTTTCAAGAAACAAAATATCAGCAGGTACGTATCCTATCGAAGAAATAATTGGCTCCATAATTACGCAGGCTATTTCCCCAGAGTTCTCTCTCAGAACAGTTTCGGCCCCAACCAGATCATTAAAGGAGACAACAAATACCCCTTCAGCTATGGCAGACGGCTGAGCGGAATATTCTGGTGTTGGTGTTGGTCCGTGAGGATCGAGACTATCCTTCGATGGATATACGCTTACTGACACGTAATCATGGGATCCATGATACCCACCCTCTATTTTTAGAATTTTTTCTCTGCCTGTGTACTGCCTAGCCGCCCGTACGGCCATCATAGTTCCTTCCGTACCAGAGTTAGTGAATCTTATAGAGTCCACGGAGGGTATCCGATCCGTTAGAATTTTAGCCAGTCTGATCTGAGCGCTGGTTGGGCCACTGAATGCGGCCCCCCGTCTAGCTTGATCTGAGATGACATCGGCAATGTCGGGATCCCCGTGTCCTAGTATTAAACTAGTGGCATTAATCATAAAATCCAAGGATTTATTGCCATCCACGTCAATTATATAAGGACCTTCCCCACGCTCAATGAAATGGGGGTATGGGTCAAAATAACTTGTCCCCCTTGAACTGCCCCCAGGTAAGTAAGCTTTAGCCTGTTCTTGAAATTTCGCCGATCTGGGGGTTCTAGAAATGTATGTATCGATTTCCGCCTGAAGCTTACTCGAATCCAAGCCTATTCCTCTCTTGACGGTAGTCAATTGTAATCATAGGTGAATACCCAGAGTTACTTTGACTTATTCAACTTACCTAGAATTTCGTTTAGACTGCCGGATCTGAATCCAACTAGGTCTAATGTTACATATGAATATCCAATAGCTTTGAACTCTTCACTTATTTCCGTACGCAAAGGATCTGAGGTGATTGCGTCGAAGTCACAGGGCTCCATCTCAATCCTCGCTATAGTTTCATGGTGCCGCACTCTAACCTGTCTGAACCCCTTTGACCTGAGAAATTGCTCTGCTCTGGCAATCTTCGTAAGGGCTTCAACCGTGACGGTTGTACCGTACGGAATCCTCGAAGATAAGCAAGCTTGGGCGGGTTTATCCCAGGTTGGCAGATCCATCATCCGAGAGAGGCTTCGTATGTCATCTTTTTTGAGATCTGCCTCCACAAGAGGGCTCCTCACTCCGTATTGTCTTGCGGCCTCAATACCAGGTCTATAGTCTCCCAGATCATCCACATTAGTACCATTTGCTATTGAATCAAACGACTCTTCTTCGGCAAACCTTGCGAGATGAGTGTAGAGTTCATCCTTGCAGAAAAAGCATCTGTCAGGATTATTCGCCTGATAATCTGCTCTCTCAATTTCGTTGGTATTTATTGTCATGAAATTCAACCCGATCCGACTAGCTAGATCCGTGGCTTCCTCCAACTCCGACGGCGCTAAACTCGGGGAAACTGCTGTAACCGAGAGAGCCTTTTGTCCAAGAGCCTCATTCGCAACCGCAGCTAAAAAAGCACTGTCTACTCCACCTGAATAGGCAACAATAACACTGCCCATCTGGTCAAGTATATCCACTAGAGCTGCTCTCTTCTCAAGTAATGTCTTTTTGGAAGTTTGTACCATAGCCGACTCCTTGTAATTGCGGCATCCACACTGATGAACCAAAAATTTTATTCTTTAGCCTGCCATCATCTCCTCAACAATCGCTTTCATTTGGTCGGAATAATATTCATAAGATCTATTTTGGTACTTGAGTATTTTCTGGGACTCCTCGGTATCGTACCAGTCATTCCACCCTGAAGTTTTACGATAAACGGCGATCTCGACTGGAGCGCCCATTACGTTGAAAAAATCTTCCACATAGTCTTTGCCACTCAGTTGCCAGGACTTTCCACCAGCTATGTTGAAAACTTTCCCTACGGCTTCCGTAGAATCTACGGCGTTTCGCAAAGCGTCGGCGACATCATCCCTGTGTATCATCTCCACGCGTTGCACAGCGGTAAAGGGCCATGGTTCAGGAGGTTCCAAAAACGCGGGAACTGCAATACTAGCGATCCTAAGGATCACATACTTTACCGTCGAAGACATAACGATCTTCTCACCAGCTATCTTGCTATCTGCATAAACATCTATCGCTCGCTGGCGGTGTTCTGTAGTGACAGGAGGGTCTTCTTCCGACGTATCGCCATACGTGCTGATGGAGGAAGTAAAAACCAGAGAGGCATCCGGGGCACCTATTTTAATTCCGTCGACAATATTTTTCGTGCCATCTACATTTACCCGGAAAGTCATCTCTCTGTTCTTTTCACTATTCGGAGGCAAAATAGCGGCGAGATGCAATACACCTGAAACACCTGAAACCGCCGAAGTCACCGAAGATGCATCTGTTATATCTCCCTTCACAACCTCTACCCCGTCCTCCCCTTCCAAACCTGAAAAGTCCATAAACGGAAGATCAAAAATTTTTACGGGCCTTCCTCGTTCAAGAAACATCCCGGCCAGTTGACGTCCAACGCTTCCGGCCCCACCTGTGATCAACACCGGCTTGCTCACGTCAAAGTTGTTCCTTTCATGCCCGCTTTTTCAATGACATCTTGAGCTGTTTCAATCAATGTCTCAAGTCCGGAAGAAAATGCAATCCAATCTTGCTTTTCCTTGAGTTCCAAAAGTGCCGCCGACTCTCTCATAGCTGTCCTAGTAACAGGCACACTTGGCATCGTTTTAAAGAAAAAAGTGTCACTCACCTCTTCAAATTTGTCGACTATTTCAACTACCGAAGTCTCCCACGCTTCGTTTCGACCTCCCAGCCCGTCAGCGATTCTCTTGCATGTATCTATTGATAATTCCAGCATCTCTTGACCTGATTGCGGCATCTCAATCTACTCCTATAAATATGTGAAACCTAAAGGGCGGCCACGCCGTGACCGCCCTTGCCTTCTCGAGGCTGCTAACTCTCCATCATATCCAAGACTGGAAAATATAGATCGGTTAATCGTCACCATCTCCAGGGATTGATTCCTCAACCTCTATAACAGTGACATCATCTCCGTCTTCGTAGTGATGTCTAACCTTATCTAGATCAACTACGTCCAACCTATCGAATCCCTTACCATCATGCCTGTCATAGGGGAACGGCTGGAATTTCTCAAAACGTTCACCAAACCTTTGCCTACTAGGCCTTTTATCGTATGGGAACCTGAATCTTTCGGCTTCTCCTGGCTCGCATTCAATCAATTCATAGTCTCTACTTCCCAACCCTATTTCATGCCCGGTATTGATGCTCGTGACTTCACTCTGGCTATGGAAAGTGGCCGCCGCACCTTCAAATTTTTTGTCCCCCGCATGGTGGACTTCCATTAACTCGGCCTTGGAACCTTTTATCCCTTCGGCTGCTCTGGCCTTGTCCACACATGCCATATCGATAGCTACTGCGTCTTTACTAGCAAAAATACCCAAATGGGGAACTATAGGCACATCGGCGTGGTTCCCACAGTCACAGGCTGGTGAAACATCGATGGCCATATTGACGTAGCCAACCTTTCCTTTACCAACCGCCTTTTCTGTTGCAAGGCAAGCATCAGCAATTGCAGCGTCAACAGCATCAAATTGCATTGGGGGTATGTCCATGAGTCCTCGAGGGCCCATCACTCCAAAACACCCCAAGCAATTCGCACATTTTTCGCGATCCCATTCAAGTTCGTCATCGTCGTTTATGTGATACAGATTAAACGGACAGCAATCTTCGAGAATTTCCCAGTCTGGGGTCTTCTCTTTACCCTGGAAATTCTCTGGATGGAAAACGCCCGCGGCTCCCAGTCCGTAAGTCGGATGCCCACCCATATGCACGTTGAACTTGCCTCTCTTGGATTGGGCTCCAATACCTAGGTTCTTTAAGGCCCCACCAATCACGCCCATGGAATGACCCTTAAAGTGGGTAAGTGCTATGAGGGTGTCAGCGGCTGCAATCGCTTGTGCCACATAAGCTTCTTTGAGAATGTACCCCTCTGGAATATCGACTCTAAAGTCGCTTGTCCCAATGAAGCCATCAGCACAAATGAAAGGGCACCCCAACGTGGCCGAACTGTATCCGTTCCTTTCAGCGGTCAGTATAATGTCCAGCTCACTAGTTCTTGACCCCCAGGGAGAATATGAGGATGTCGTGGTGTCACAAACGAATGGACGCCCCCCAAGTTCCTTCACTCTGTCGGCGATAGTCCTTGCATAAACAGGCCTTAGATATGCCGAATTGTTCCACTCACCGCAGTGAATTTTAATAGCCACTATGTCATTCGGTTCCACTAAATCATCTAGACCTGCGGCATCAAAAACAGTAACCACTTTAGCCGCGAGAGCTGTCTCCGTCGACTCTGAATGAGCATCCATATAATAGACTTGAGAATCTGCCATATTGTCCTCCACGCTCCGATTCATTTATCTGCTATAACCAATACTTTGGAAGGTCAGGCACGGTACGCCTACCCCCCCACGAAGTGAGATTAGCACCGAGACAAATCACTGTCAATCATTTCCCAACCTTTTGAATCGAGGCTAGAATAGGTGAGTAGACTTAGGTATATCACAATTATGCGCATGAGAGAGGAAAGCCGTTATATTTAGGAGGAACCTTGAAAGCGTTATTACAATGGATCCACCCTGGGCCCCAGCTCAACGGATTGCGAGATATAAAAATTAGATCTTGACAATGATTATGCTGCGCAGAAATTAGCAGATTCTGCACAGTGCCTCCAGCAAATTAACATCCCACATTTAAGAACCCAGAACGAATCTATTCAATCTCACCCTCGGAGTTCAAAAATGGCATTTGAAAATATCAGCCTGTTTCCAATGGGCACCAGAATAAACGATTCCGGAAATCTCGAACTTGGCGGTTGTGATGCTGTAGAACTGGTAAAAGAATTTGGCACGCCTCTTTACGTCTATGATGAAGTCACAATAAGGAATATGGCCAAAACTTTCGTCCACGAGTTTACCTCTCGCTATCCCAACACTGTGGTTGCCTATGCCTCTAAGGCTTTTTTAAATAAGGAGATGGCCCGGATCGCTAACCAGGAAAACCTGTCTCTTGATGTGGTATCTGGCGGCGAGATTGCTGTCGCCCACTCTGGAGGATTTCCACCTGAGCGAATGGATTTTCATGGGAATAACAAAACTCCCCAAGAGTTGTCTGAAGCTATCGAAGCAGGCGTAGGCACAATAATAGTCGATGGATTCCATGAGTTGGATTTGCTAACCGAGATAGCCACAAGCATGAATGTTAAACAGCCAATAATGTTGCGGTTGTCTCCTTCTGTTGATGCACACACACACGGGCACACAACAACCGGAATATTAGATGTCAAATTCGGATTCTCGATTGAGTCCGGGGAAAGTACTATCGCCATAAAGCAGGCACTGAGCGCATCCAGCCTAGATTTGAAAGGGATTCATTTCCATCTCGGTTCTCCCATTTTTGAATTGGAGCCCTATTCGGAAGCTATAGATACAGTGCTCGAATATCTTTCGAAGTTCAAAGATGAAGGATTAGACTTACGAGAATTCAGCCCTGGGGGAGGATTCGCAATAGGTTATGTAAGAAACCAGCCTCCACCTTCAATTTCTGAGTACGCGGAAGTTATAACATCTATGTTGAAACGCAAATGCAAAGATCTAGGGTTCACCGAACCAAAACTTGTCATTGAACCAGGCAGGTCTATAGTAGGCAGAGCGGGAGTTGCGTTGTACACAGTTGGAGTAATCAAGAAAATACCCTCCGTGAGAACCTACGTTTCCGTTGACGGAGGCATGGGAGACAATATACGGCCCGCCCTTTACGGATCAAAATATGAAGCGGTTACAGCCAACAAAATGCTTTCGTCCGAGACCAAGCAAACTGTGACACTGGCCGGCAAATATTGCGAGTCCGGTGACCTGCTTGTTAAAGATGTGGCTCTTCCTTCCCCTGAAGCGGGAGATACAATTGCCATCCCATCATCCGGAGCCTATTGCCTAGCAATGTCCAGTAATTACAACATGAGTCCGAGACCCGCAGTTTTATTAGTTAAAAACGGCAGACCCAAACTCATTCGGAAACGAGAAACTTATGAAGACTTAATGGCACTAGACTTATAGCCACTTGAAGGAGGCCATTTTAGGAAAATTTACTAAGAATGCAACTATATGCAAACGTCCTGATGCAATTCCTATGAAGAGTATTCGTCCAATTATCGTCTACTCATTGTTGATCGTAAACCTAACGACTTGGTTACTTATGGAGACAACAGGGGGATCCCAAGACTTCGATAATCTACGCCGGTTCGGGGCCATTCGATTCCAGGACATAAACGATGGGGAATATTGGCGTTTGTTTACGGCCATGTTCATACACATTGGCGCTGCGCATCTAGCTGTTAATGGAATCAGCTTGTTGATAATGGGAGGGATTGCCGAGAGAGTTTTTGGGCACCGTAGATTTGGAGCCATATATACACTTAGTGGACTAGGCGGGAGCTCATTTAGTTATTCGATGATAGACAGCGGGCGGGTGGTTGGCGCGGGAGCGAGCGGGGCCATCTTTGGGTGTCTTGGTGCCCTTGCCGGATACTTCCTGTTTCGGAAAAACGTTCTGGGACCGATGGGAAGACAAAATCTGAATGCCGTTATGATGCTTGCCGTCATCAACTTCGCCTTCGGATTTGTGATCCCTGGAATTGATAATTGGGCACATCTTGGCGGCTTTTTAATAGGTGGCCTGGTCGGAGTCGGGCTACTCCCACATATTTCCTACGGGTCACCCATTAATCGGCCCTTAACAAAACGCACTTCAGTAGAAATTAAAGTGTCAGACGTACTCAGGGGTTCAATTACTTCAGTGCTCGCAGCTATCTTGATAAGTATGGCACTTTTTATAGGCAACAATAGAACATTTTAGATCTCGGAGACGTAAGCATTTTTAAAGCCTAGATGGTCTCTCTATCAACTGCTGCAGCCGACGACAGAAATTCGCGGCAACTGCGCCATCTATAACTTGATGATCAACCGTCAAGCTCAGCGTCATCATCTCTCTGATGACTACCTTGCCCTTGGAAACAACAGGCTTCTCCTGACTCCTACCGACTCCAAGGAGAGCCACCTGACTTTGGTTAAGAATTGGAGTGAATCCATCAACAGATCCGAGAACCGACACGGTAAAAGTCCCCCCAACTAATTGATCGGGTGTAATTCTCCCCGATCTTGCCAGCTCAGAAAGGCTATTCAATTCAAGTGAGATTTCCTCAAGGCTTTTACTACTAACATCCTGTATAACGGGAACGACCAACCCATCGTCTAAAGCAACAGCCATTGCAATATTTATTTGATCAAAGCGGAGGTATGAGTTTCCAGTAACCACACTATTCAAGGCCGGCACCCGCAACAATGCCTCCGAACATGCTTTTACAAGGAGTTCAGTCAATCCCACTTTCATTTTCCTTCTGTGGGACTGTGCGTTAGTAACATCCACTTCAAAGTGAAACGACAATTGAGCCGAATCCGTCAAGCTCTTTTTCATATTGGTAGCAATCGCCTTTCGCATGCCACTAAATGGAACAATCTCCGAAGCCTCGGGTAAACCTGGCGGCAGCGTATTACGTGCTGATTCGTCAGAAGCTAAGGAGAGTTCAGCCGCAGATCTCACGTCTGATTCAACCACACGACCCCTCGGGCCAGTTGGTGTAACATTGGCCAGTTCTACTCCCAAACTGGCAGCGAGCTTCCGTGCACCCGGTGTTGAAGGCACCGGTCCCGAAGATCTGCTAGAAAGCTTCCTGTTTCGCCTTACGGGTCTTCTCTCTCTTCTGGCGACGTCACCTCCCAGAGTATCTTGGGTGGCAACAGGTGCAGATTCCCCCTCCGCTAATAAATAACCCATCACAGAGTCCACTTCCACAGTTGACCCCGGATCGACTACGGGATGAAAAATCCCGGACTCGGTGGCCTCTAGGTCGTAATTTACCTTTTCGGTCTCGATCTCTGCTACTACTTCCCCCTGTTCAACCACATCTCCAGCTGACTTTGTAAACTTTGTCACTACTCCCTCAGTCATAAAGTCCCCGAGGCGGGGCATCACAATAGGGGTTGCCATAATCTCACACTCCTTCTAGTCAAGTATTTCCAGCGCTGCTGATACAACCTTGTCTTTATTGGGCACGAACAAGGCTTCGAGCGGACGACTGTAGGGGACGGAAGCATGAGGAGGCGTGACCCTACGAGGAGGAGCATCCAGGTAATCAAACGCTTCCTCAGCAACTAGAGCGGATATATCTGCGGCAATACTACATCTGGGATAGTCCTCATCAACTATCACCACTTTTCTTGTTTTCTGAACAGACTTCACAATCGAATCGTTATCCATTGGGGAAAGCGACAGCAGGTCTATAACTTCAACAGAGAAACCTTGGTCCTCCAATTCTTGCGCAGCTTCCAAACAAACTCTGGTAGTGTACCCAATCCCAATAAGCGTAATATCGTCCCCTTCTTGCTTAATATCAGATTTTCCAATCTCCACTGTATAGTCATCTTCAGGCACATGGTCATCAAAACGCAAACCCATCAATTGTCTGTTGTTGAAAACAATCACTGGGTCATCATCCCTGATTGCAGCAGTCATTAAGCCTTTAGCGTTGTGAGGATTTGACGGTACTACACATTTCAATCCGGGAAAATGAGTGAATATAGAGTACAGAGTTTCAGAATGTTGAGCAGCTGAGTTAGTACCCGCACCTATCCCTGTCATGATTGTCAAAGGAACGGTGACTTTTCCACCAAACATATAATGCATTTTGGCGGCATTGTTTGTGATTTGGTCAGCACAAACACCATAGAAGCTAACATACATAAGATCTACTACAGGCCGCAGACCAGACGCCGCAGCTCCCACCCCCGCCCCGACGAATCCTGCCTCCGATATTGGAGTATCACGAATCCGGTTTCGGCCAAAGTCATTCACCAGTCCTTTAGTAAGTCTCATCGGTCCGCCCCAGGCATCCTGAAAATCCTCCCGCTCACCACCACCTGCTATGTCCTCCCCCATCACTATCACAGTTGGATCTCTCTCAAGTTCTTGTCTTAAAGCCTCATTTATGGCTTGTATATATGAAATCTGCCGTGTCGCCTCTGTTTGGGTCATAGTTACCGCACTCACTCCTTACTTACTAGTTCAAGAAAATTGTTACAGGGAAGAAAAACAACGTGAAGTCCAACCTAATATGATACATAGACATCTTGAGTCAGTTCTTGAGGATCAGGAAATGGACTCTCATTCGCGTATTCCGTCGCCATAGCTACTGCTTCAAGGCAGTTCGCATCTATCTTATCCAGCTGTCTCTCGTCTGCATAAGATCCGTCGAGGATGTGGGCTTTCGCACGGGCAATACAATCTCGGTCCATGTAATACTGTTGTTCCTCTTCTGAGCGATATCCAAGCGGATCATCTGCTCCGAAATGCCCCATGTACCTGTAGGTTTGTGCCTCTATTAACGTCGGACCCTCCCCTCCCCTAGCTCGTGCAACCGCCTCCCTTCCTACTTCGAACATATCCAGTATTGATTGACCGTCAACAGACACCCCTGGTATGCCATATCCGTCAGCTCGGTTTGATACTGATCCACCTGCTACCGAATATTCAAACGGTGTTGATTCTGCATAACGATTGTTCTCGCAGACAAAAATAACTGGAAGTTTCCAAATGGCGGCCAAGTTCATTGACTCATGAAGAACTCCTTGGCTCGAAGCACCATCTCCAAAAAACACCACACTCACTTGGTCAGTTCCATTTACCTTCGCTGTAAGGGCCACCCCCGTAGCAACTGGTATATTGGACCCAACAACTCCATTTGCACCTAACATTCCCTTTTCAATATCGGCAATGTGCATGGTGCCACCCTTACCTTTGCCGGTACCAGTTGACTTGCCGAGTAATTCAGCCATCATTTCATTCAACCCAAGTCCCTTGGCAATACAATGGTGGTGGCTCCTGTGAGTCCCAAGAACATAGTCCCGTTCGTTCAGATGAGCACATATGCCGGTCGGGACAGCCTCCTGTCCTACAGAAGAATGCATACCTCTGAGTTTACCGGCGTCGGCTTCTCTACGGGATTGCTCTTCGAACCTTCGAATGGTAACCATGGTCTCGTACATCCAAAGAAGTGATTCTTTATTGATTTCTGAGTATGGCATTGACTTGAGCCTCCTGGTGAACACATTGTGATTGTAGTTGACTGTTATACACGAAACCAGAACCCTAGGGTATGGGCGGATTATAACAGCAGAATCTTTTCACTTAGTTCACTAAAAAACTCCCCATTAGAGAAATTGACAGGTTTCATTTGTTTACTGTCATGAAAACACGTTTTCATATTCGATTGACACCCAATCAGACAGATTGCTACGATCGTACTGTTTACACATGAGTGGGGATATAGCTCAACTGGGAGAGCGCGGCGTTCGCAATGCCGAGCTTGGGGGTTCGAGTCCCCCTAACTCCACCATCATCCAACCAGGCTTCGTCAATGTTAAATTACAGTTCATAGCCACTTAATTTACAAAACATTTCATAACCAGTTACGATTTTTCTACCATCTAAATAGGGGAAGTCTTGGAATCAATTGCCCATTTGGCAGCCTTCAAGTACAGAGACTTCGTTTTTGCATGGGTAGCAAACGCCCTAGGGGGAGCCAGTACATGGACATTTCTAATAGCCAGCCAATGGTATGTCCTCGATCAATCGGATAAATCAAGCCTAGTTGGTCTTTTCACTTTCGCCTCCATGCTGCCCTTTTTACTTATCTCACCTCTCGGAGGATTTTTTTCAGATCGTATGGAAAGAACCCGGCTGACCACCCTTATGATCGGTGGCACATTCGTTATTATTCTCTGTGCCGCGATACTAGCGATTGCCGGCTATCTTGAATTATGGCACCTGTGTATTTTTGCATTCATTTCCGGTAGCTTCAGAGCTACTCAAGAAGCATCACTCGTATCACTCGTAACAAACATAGTACCCAGGGAAAACTTACTTAACGCAATCACTTTGAATGCAGCTACCCGCCACGGTTCCAGAGTAATAGGTATGTCGATACTTCTCATTGGGAGAACCCCATTTGGAGAGGAATTTACAACCGGACAGTTTTTAGCGGCTAGTGCGATATTTGGCGCCGGTTCCCTCGTTGCCATTTTTTTTGTAAAGACTAGGTCTGTAGGTGAGATCTCTCCCAACACGGGAATAATACGTGGTGTGATAGAAGGGATATCCTTCATATATTCCAATCGTCCAGTAGGCATATTCATCGTGGCGGTCATGTTTCATTGCGCACTAGTAATGTCATTTGATTCGATCCTACCTGTGTTTTCAAGGGATAATATAGGGTCTTCAGATGAATTTATCTTGGCCATTCTAGTTCTTTCCTTTGGTATCGGTTCAGTTGCGGGCACTTTCCTTCTCGCAGGCACAACCAACGAATCAGCCAAGGGCATTATTTTATTTTCCTCTGGCTTAATAAGCTCGATTGCTCCAATTATATTGGGTTTCTCTCTCAACATCCTCACTGCATTCTCAGCAAAATTTTTGATGGGTGTATCTCAATCCGCTTTTATGGCATTGGCTATGACTTACGTACAGATGGGGACCCCAGATCGTCTGAGGGGCCGTATTTCAAGTCTCTACATTCTTCATGCCGGCGGAATAATGGCATTCGCAAACTTAGGATACGGCAATCTTGCAGACATTTTTGGAGCTCCTGAAATATTAATTGCGACGGGTTTGATTTTCCTCGCCATATTTATCGCTCTCAGCAGCTCTGATCCTGTTCTCAAATCCGTGTACAAAGGAAAAATGGTGCAGACTATACCGTAGAATCGTGTATCAAATCCTCAGCATAATTTAGGAGCCTTGATGACTGTTCAAAAAGCCTTAATCCCCGTGGCCGGACTTGGAACCCGATTCTTACCGGCGACTTTAACAACACCTAAGGTAATGATCCCAGTTATAGACAAACCTCCTGTTCATTTTTGCGTAGAGGAAGCTTCATTGGCTGGAATAGACCACACAGTATTAGTGGTATCACCCGGTCAAGAGTCAATTGCCCAGTACTTCAACCGACGGCTTGATCTTGAGTCTGCCCTAGTTCAGAGGGGAAAGGATGAGCTAGCGCAGACTATCAGATTAATATCTCAAATGTCCGATGTTAGCGTTGTTGTTCAAGAGAAACAGCTAGGACTCGGTCACGCTGTATTATCCGCTGAAGGTGCTATAGGAAACAATCCTTTCGCAGTTTTCTTACCCGACGACCTTATCTTGAGTGAATCTCCTACGATCGGACAAATGGTCGATATATCGGAAAAGAACGAGGGTATGGTGATTGCATTAAAGAAAGTCCCAGATGACGACCTTTCTCAATTAGGCGTTGCTGAAGTCAAAAATACCAAGAAGCGAATTAGCGAAATAATGAGCCTCGTGGAGAAACCTAGCCTTGAAAGCGCTCCCTCAAACCTAGCAGTTATAGGCAGATATATACTGACCAAAGAAATTTTTGACTCGATTAGAGACCTAAAGCCCGGCGCTCTGGGAGAAATTCAGCTGACTGACGGAATAGCTAGCCTGCTTGGCAAAATTCCATGCAGCGGGTATGAGTTTGAAGGAGAACATTTCGACGTAGGGACCCCTTTAGGAATGTTAAAAGCTTCCGTGTATATAGGGATTCGAAGAAGGGACTTAAAATCGAAATTCACCCAATGGATCTCAGACTTAAATTAACGATAAAAATATAAAATTGCGGCTATGAGGGACGCCCAGCCCAAGACACATGTTAGAAGCGGACTGTCCTTCAAAACAAGTTCTTCCGGTTTTTCCCCTTCCCCTTTGACTGTAACCAAATACATATATCGAAACATACCGAAAACAACTAGTGGAATTGTTAACATCATGGAATTGTTGGCTGGCAGATTACTAGCAGTAACAGTATACAAACAGTAGGAAATTAAAGTCGAAGTCAAAGTCATGGCAATCAAATTTTTCCCGAACTCGCCATCGTACTTTTGAATAACCTTCCGATTAACCGATTCCCTTGGTCCATAAACTGATATTTCCCCCACCCGTTTTGATAGCGCGACGAATAATGAACCAAAACCTGTACAGACATAAAGCCATGGTGATATTGGGACTGATATCGCAGCAGCTCCTACAACAACCCTGATGATGAATCCGGCTGAAATACAAAATACATCTAGTAATACTATGTTCTTGAGAACGAAAGAATACATGATCATCAAGATCACATACCCAAATATGTAGAAGGAAATCTCAACAGCGACTACACTGGATATTGAGATACCAGTTATTGCTAATACAAGGGAAGAAACGACTGCTGTCTTCCTACCTACAACACCTGAAACCACCGGACGTTTTTTCTTCATCGGATGTCGACTATCTTGTTCGATGTCAGCCAGATCATTGATAAGATAAATTGAAGAACTAGCCAGTACGAAGGCTAATATAGTCAAAGTCGACCCCGTGAATAACCCGAGCGCATGATCGATACTACCTATAAACCAAGACTCATTAAAGGAGAAAAGAAGAGGAAAAAGCACCATTAGGTTTTTTATCCACTGCTTGGGTCGAGAACTTTTTATAATGCCGATTAACATCTCTTATTACCATACAAGGCATTGTCACTGCTTATCTTTAGACAAATAATGGCCAGTCTAAGCCGCTTTGTCTAATTACTTGCGAGACATACACTCTCCCCATTAGATGAATAGCGAACGGAGTATTTATGAAAATAATTGCGAACTATAAAAATGTTACTGGAGAAGGGCCGATTTGGCATGCCAGCGAGCGGAAACTATATTGGGTTGATATTCCTAAAGGTTATTTATACGCTTACGACCCGGAGACTGGCAGGCATGAAAAAGTTTTCGAAGGTCCACAAATTGGCGGCATCACGGTGCAAAGGGACGGAGCGTTGCTGCTATTCATGGAAAGGGGCACTATATCCAGTTGGGACGGCGAACGGCTGGTAGAAGTCGTGGAAGGCATAGAAGGGGAGGAGGATTCTAGGTTCAATGATGTTATATCCTCCCCGGATGGGAGCGTCTTTTGCGGCACCATGCCGACAAGTTCGCATGGTGCCACGCTTTACAGACTCAATACCGATGGGTCGATTATACCTGTAGTTATGGATTTAGGTATCTCAAACGGACTAGGGTTTAACTCTAATTTAACTTGTATGTATCACACAGATTCAACAGAAAGAACCATATATCGGTACCAGTTTAATTCCAAAACATCGGAACTATCTTGCAGAGAAAAATTTATCACCACCCCCAACGACGGCAGCATACCCGACGGTATGACTGTGGATTCAGAAGATCATCTATGGTCAGCGAGGTGGGATGGTTCTGCAATATATAGATATACCCCTGAAGGTAACCAAATAGCAAAAATAGATTTCGCCACAAAGAAAGTTTCTTGCCCTACATTTGGTGGTACCAATTATTCAGAAATGTACGTTACAACTGCTGGAGGGAATGATCCCGACAGTAATGGTAAAAACGCAGGAGCCCTTTTCAAGCTGGATGTAGGAATTAAAGGTAAGCCAGAATTTCTATCGTCCATAAATATATGAGCTTCGAGGAGTGGGAATCACCATGTGCCAAAACATCCGATGTCAAAATTTGGTATCCATAACCAGCTACTGGTAAAAGGGCGGAGAGGTATAATGCGATTGAATGGAAATCTCACTAACTTAGGAAAGCTCACTAACTTAATTAAGAGGTGATCACAAACTATGTCCGGACATTCAAAATGGTCGACCATAAAGCATAAGAAAGCCATAACAGATGCTAGAAGAGGAAAGTTATTCACCAAACTTTCTAAGGAGGTTATCGTGGCCGCTAAGCAGGGTGGTGGAGATGTAGAGATGAATTTTAGACTCCGGATGGCAATACAAATCGCAAGAGATGCCAACATGCCATCAGATAACATTGAAAGAGCCGTAAAAAAAGGTCTGGGGGGTGCAGGAGAGGGCGATGCAATGTCTGAAATCATTTATGAAGGATATGGTCCCGGTGGGGTCGGAATTATGCTAGAAACGCTTACGGACAACAAAAACCGAACCGTTTCAGATATTAGGTCCACGCTTACCAAAGCCGGCGGCAACATGGCCGAATCCGGCGCTGTTGCATGGCAATTTGAGCAAAAAGGGGTGATCATCGTAGAAGTGGCTGAAGAGTCAGCTGAAAATCTAGCGCTCGCGGCCATAGATGCTGGAGCCGATGACTTCGAAACCTACGCGGGAACTTTACACATCTACTCTAACCCGTCCACGTTGGAGGGTATTAGGTCCTCTCTAAACAACAACCAAGCACGTATAGCATCAACGGAGCTATCCATGATCCCAAGTAATACAATCATGCTTGAAAAGGGTAGAGCAATCCAAACTCTACGCCTGCTCGATTCTCTCGAGGAACTAGACGACGTACAAAAGGTTTACTCAAACGCTGACTTTCCCGAGGAAGCGCTCGCAAGCTTTCAACCCGGATAGGAACAGCGGAACATGAGAGTAATGGGAGTAGATCCCGGGACCATTAAAATGGGTGTTGGTGTCGTTGAGTCAATCTCCGGGGATCTTGTTTGCAGGGAGCAAATTTGTATAGCTCCAAGGAAAAATGATCCGATCGAATTGAGATTAATTCATTTATTAGACAATCTGAAGGTTATAATAGACAAAGCCAACCCCGACGAAATTGCGGTAGAAGAACCTTTCGTGTCACAAAATGCACGAACGGCTATCGCGATTGGGCAAGCCCAAGCGGTAGTATTTATCGCAGCTGCAATGCGTCAAATACCCATTTACAGATATGCTCCAATGGAAATAAAAAAGTCTGTTACGGACTACGGGGGCAGTTCGAAGGAACAAGTCAAATCTATGGTCAGCATATTACTGGGTAATATTGATATTGACGGACCCACCGACATTTCTGATGCATTAGCAATAGCAATATGTCATCATAACGCAACCACGTTTCACAATATGGAAATCGAGTAAGTTATGGTGTCGACTATGATTTCGCAACTAAAAGGAACCTTGGAATCTAAAGGCGAAGGCTTCATTGAACTTTCTGTAGGCGGAGTCACTTTTAAAATTCACGCTCCTACATCAACTTTGGATCTAATAGGTGAAAATGGAGAAACTGTTAAACTCTTGACTTCTCTGCAGTTTCGTCAAGAAAGCATAAACATTTACGGATTTATAACAGAAAACGACCGGATAGCATTTGAGGCTTTAATAAATATCAATGGAGTGGGGCCTAGATTAGCCATAGCGGTTTTATCGATATTCGACGCATCTAGTTTGGCATCTGCTGTACAGGCCGAAGATTCTGACACTTTTACCAGGGTACCCGGGGTTGGTAAGAGAACAGCCAGCAGGATCTTGTTAGAACTAAAGGGGAAATTTGACCAAGTATGGGAAATACCCGACCAAACATCTCTATCTGACGACGTATTTGACTCGCTAACGGCTCTGGGTTACTCAGTTCAGGAAGCGAGAAACGCAATCTCAAAATTGCCGTCACGCGAATCAGGTAAACCGCTTACTACAGAAGAAAAACTAAGGCATGCCCTTCAATACATAATTTCAAGTTGACCTCAACTAATTATAGAAAAAATGATAGCCTCAACGAATCATGGGCTTCTTCCTATGACACCATTTATTACGATGTGAAGGAAGATTTACAGTTTTACTTGGAACAAAGTCAAAGTGTGAACGGAAAAGTGCTGGAACTAGGATGTGGGACTGGAAGGGTTACTATTCCTTTGGCATTGGCAGGAGTTGACGTTTCAGGCATAGACATTTCCTATCCGATGATCAAAAAACTAAGGGAGAAATGCCTGAATTTGGGAATCAATTTGGATTCCCGCGTCATGGATATGTCCAACTTAGAGCTACCCGATACGTTTGACCTGGTAATTATCCCATTTAGAGGATTTCAGTCGTTATTAACCGTCGATCAACAAATGAATTGCTTAACATCGATCCGAAAAGTCCTCGGGCGCGGCGGAAGACTAATTTTGGATATCTTTGCACCTCAGCTCGAGATGTTTGATCAAAACAGCACGGTAAGGTACTTAGCAAAGGAAGTAACCCAACCGCACCAGAATGCGACTATATCAGTATGGCATCGGACTACTTTTGACAAATATAGGCAAACATCGGCGACAAACCTTACCGTTGAAACAGTGCGAGACGGGGTAGTCTTTGAGGCAAAAGATTTACGATTTGACCTAAGATATCTATATCCGAAAGAAGCTCAGTATTTGTTTACAAATTGTGGTTACGGTATAGAACATATTTACGGAGGGTTTAAAGGAGAACCGCTCGGAAGAGATAGCGCTGAAATGGTGTGGACTCTTAAAGCATCTGAGACGAATCATGCCCGCTTTTAAAATATCGTCAGACTTTCATCCGACTGGAGATCAGCCGGAAGCCGTCACTTCCCTAGCAGCCGGTGTCACAGAAGGCCTCGCCCACCAAACTCTTTTAGGAGTAACTGGCAGTGGCAAAACCTTCACGATGGCGTGCGTGGTTGAAGAGGTCCAAAAACCCACGTTAGTTATAGCTCACAACAAAACTTTAGCTGCTCAACTCGCTACAGAATTCAAAGAGTTTTTTCCTGACAACGCGGTTGAATATTTCGTAAGTTACTATGATTACTATCAGCCGGAAGCTTATGTCCCTCGAACAGATACTTACATCGAAAAAGATGCTGACATAAACGAGGAGCTTGACAAGCTTCGACATTCAGCCACGAGGGCGCTCCTAACGCGAAAGGACGTCTTAATAGTGGCCTCTGTTTCCTGCATATTTGGACTGGGATCTCCGGAAGAATACCAAGGCTTTGTTGCTTCCTTACAAAAGGGGGAGATAAGGAACAGGGGAAAGCTCATACGCCAACTAGTAGATATGCAATATGAGAGAAATGATTTCGATCTTGCTAGAGGAAAATTCCGGGTAAAAGGGGACACTCTAGAAATCCTGCCGGCATATGAAGAACTAGGAGTGCGAGTAGAGTTTTGGGGTGACGAAATTGACAGAATCATACAGCTAGACCCGTTAACAGGAGAGGTGCTTTCAGAAAAGGATTTCATCGAAATTTATCCAGCTAAGCACTTCGTCACTTCCGAGGAAAAACTAGGCATGGCTATTCAAGATATCCAAGAAGAGCTGTCGGAACACTTGAAAGAGCTAAAATCTCAAGGAAAGATTCTAGAAGCTCAAAGACTTGAATCCAGAACTAACTACGACATGGAGATGTTAGAAGTCGCCGGTTACTGTGCTGGCGTCGAGAATTATTCAAGACATTTATCTCAAAGAGAACCAGGCAGCACACCCTACACCTTGATGGATTACCTACCGGACGACTTTCTTTTATTCGTAGACGAATCTCACATGACTTTGCCCCAGATACGAGGAATGTTCCACGGGGACAGGTCTAGAAAAGAAACATTGGTCGAATACGGGTTCAGACTCCCCTCCGCATTGGATAACAGACCATTGAATTTCCCTGAATTCGAAGATAGGGTGACTCAGGCAGTCTATGTTTCGGCCACTCCAGGACCATACGAATTTACGAACAGTCAAAAAATCGTAGAGCAGGTAATACGGCCCACAGGCTTAACAGACCCAACGATAGAAGTGAAACCTGTAGATGGGCAAATTGATGACCTGCTTTACCAGATCAACGAAAGGGTGAATAAAAGGGAACGCTGTCTAGTCACGACACTTACTAAACGCATGGCTGAGGAACTGTCTGACTACCTGAAAGAAAGTGGAATTCGAACCCATTATTTGCACTCAGAAATCGATACTCTCGAACGTAGCGAAATTCTGAGAGATTTAAGACTCGGGGTTTACGATGTCATAGTGGGCATAAATTTACTCAGGGAAGGTTTGGATTTACCCGAGGTAAGTCTTGTAGCGATACTAGATGCAGATAAAGAAGGATACCTACGGTCATCAACCTCTCTTATCCAAACCATTGGGAGGGCAGCAAGGCACATAGACGGAAAAGTGATTATGTATGCGGACAAAGTCACAGACTCTATGAAGAAGTCAATCAACGAAACAGAACGTAGACGAATGATTCAAGAAACCCACAATCGGGAAAACGGAATTACCCCTCAGGGGATCCGGAAGACTATCCGAGACATTACAGAAAGAGTCAAAGCAGTAGCCGAACCTCAACTAAATAATGGTATTACTGGCCACGACTTACCTAAAGAGGATATCATCCGATTGGTCAAAGACCTTGAAGTTCAGATGAAATCTGCATCTAGAAACCTAGAATATGAAAAAGCGGCGTTGCTGCGAGATCAAATCATTGACTTAAGAAAGGTACTAGCAGATTGACAGGCAGTGCGCCTTACATCAAATTGACAGCATAGCTGCAGAATATATACAATTTATTCATGACTAAAATGGTCAACAAGAAAGCGAATTGACGAGGATCTACATGCCTGATGCAACAACAATAACCCGTGATGAGGTACTCGAGGCACTTAGAGATGTATACGATCCAGAAATTCCGGTTAATATTGTAGATCTGGGTCTCGTGTATGGAGTAGAAGTTGACGACGGCGATGTTGATGTGAGGATGACACTCACATTCGCCGGGTGTGGCATGGGTCCGTATATTGCCCAGCAGGCGGAATGGCGCCTTGCTGAGGTAGAAGGGATCGAAGACATTAACGTGGATTTGGTATTTGACCCTCCTTGGACTCCAGACATGATCACAGACGAAGGCAAAAGGCTTCTTGGCCTAGATTAGAATTATTCCAAAATTCTGAGATACTTATAATTCTATGAGTATCGGGGAAAATCTCATGGCTCAACAAAATCCTGCTCAAGCTCGTGCTCGAATCGAAGCAATGAAACGTCAGTTCGAGCAAAAACGACAAATCGATGAGGCCCTTTCTGGAATTAAGAGTAAGGTCGGAGTATACAGTGGAAAAGGGGGCGTCGGTAAAACAACAGTAGCAGTCAATATTGCGGCTACACTAGCCAACGACGGGGCAAAGGTCGGATTGCTGGACGTGGACATCGATTGCCCAAACGTCGTGAGGGCTATGAACTTATCAGACCAACCTGTTGTTGGAGATGATAAGAAGATGATCCCGCCAGAGAGATTTGGTGTCCGGGTTATGTCAATGGCATTTTTCCAAGAGAACGAAGACGAGGCTATCATTTGGCGTGGCCCAATGATCCACAATGCGATTAATCAGATGCTGCAATCCACCTCATGGGGAGAGCTTGACTATCTAATAGTCGACTTGCCACCAGGTACATCCGATGCACCGTTAACGATAATGCAAGTGCTTACAATGGATGGATTCGTTGTCGTAACCACTCCACAGGACCTTGCCAAAGTTGATGCCAAGAGGAGTATTAATATGGTTCGCAAATTGCAGGTAAATGTGTTGGGAGTGGTCGAAAATATGTCAGGGGGGGTTTTCGGGTCTGGCGCAGGGGAGGAAATTTCTAAAGAACTTAGTCTAGATTTTCTAGGGACAATAGGCCTAAGATCGGAATATCAAGATACTTCTAGACCGACTTCCCTCCTGAGTAACGAGGTGTTACACGAGTATCGCTTAATCTCAGAAAAGACATTAGAAGCTTTAGGTTCTAATTAGACCTAGACAATAAGTTACTTTCCAACACCCGATTCACTTCTTGAAATCCCTTATGCGTGACGCGAGTGTTTCCATACCTTTCTTCACGTTAAGTCCGAGTTCGACCCGCGTCACTTTGCGGCCTAGTTCGATCAATGCTTTCAAGTCTCCATCAGCCTGAGCATACGATAAAGATTGAAAATCGAAATCCTCACCCGGAACTAACATAGGCTCCCCTCCATCGGTACAAGTCAATTGAATAAAACAGCCAGTATCTGGACCGCCTTTATGCATTTGACCAGTGGAGTGGAGATAGCTAGGGCCGAAACCAACCGTGATCGGTACACAGTATAATTCGGCCAGCATAGAAACAAATCCGCTTAATAGTTTCTCTATTTCCTCCTCACGTGGTAAATAGGCTAGAACGCCAAGGTACGATCCAGGAACGATGCAATCGAACACCTCCTCGACCGTGAAACTGGTAGTGTGCATGCGTTCAAGCACTCGAGTTCGACTCTGTGTTATGAATTGATTAGTAATAATTTTTGCGCTTTCGACTTGTGGTTGGTCGAAAGGGTTAACACCCATCAAACCTCCGGTAATAGCTGTGGCAAACTCCCATCTAAGGAACTCACCTCCCAACATTCCAGGCCCATCAATCGCAACGTCAAAAACCCGGTCCCCTAATTCGTCTGAAGTTCCATATTCTGCTATCAGCTTGTCGTAGATAGTTTTCGTCCTGACATCAGAAGAATGTCGTAAAAGGATCACACCATATTCTTCTTCCAAGTGCCCAAGATCTTCCAAACTCATGCCTGTGATCGGTAATATCCCCCTACCATCCTTACCCAAACTTTCTGAGAGAAGTTGTTCAACCCACTCTGCTAGGCCTTGTAGCTCTGGGGAAAAAAGTATTGCCATCTTGTCTCGGCCGTTTCTTAGGTTACGAATCATAAATCTTGAGAGGGTTACCGCAGGGTTATCTAATCCCCGGCTCCTACAACGGTTAGCCTTTTCAACTGCTCCAGCCAGAAGAGTCCTAACTGGAACCCCACTTATGGCAGCAGGATAAATACCAAAAGCCGTAAGAACAGAATATCGACCACCAACATCCGTTGGAGAACGTATTACTGAGTCAAAGTGGTATTGGTAAGCAAGTGTCTCAAGGGGTGATGCGAGATCCGTTATGGCCACAAACTTGGAGCCCGCTAACCCACTACTCCCTTTTGAGCTATTTACTTTTTCGTAAAAATATTGGAGTAAAGTCAAGGTCTCTAAAGTTGATCCCGACTTGGAAGATACTATAAACAATGTGTTCGAAAGATCCACTTTCTGAGCTAGATCTCTAACTTGCGAAACATTCGTGGAGTCAGCGAAGGACACAGGTACACCGTGACCCGTCCCCAAGCAATCAATGATAGCCCTAGGGCCCAGATTGCTACCTCCCATCCCTATAAGAACAGCGTTAGAAACACCCCTGGAAGTTGAATCAGCCAACTCCAGCAGCTGAGAGCAGCTATTCAAACTATTTTCCCCAGATTCCAGCCAGCCGAGAGAGGATTGTATCTCTTGCTCTGTCATATTCCAGAAAGTGGGATCTTTTTGCCACACCGAATCCACGGCATTGGGAAAAATATCTAGCCCGCCCTCAACAAATGAATAATCAACCACCTGTGGGACTCTAGAGGTTACGGCTGCTTAATGAGCAGAGCGCTGCGTTTGTCCGATATATTTTGTATCAGTTCGTCGAAGGAATCTGCAAATAGCTTTACTCCATCTACAACTAACTCATCTGTCTTCCTGTCTATATCGATACCTAGGGATCTAATTAAGTCCAACTGTGTGTACGCTTCCTCAACATTTCTGGTAATAGTGAGTTCTGGCTGACCGTGATCAGTATAGGCTTCCAGCGTTGCGTCGGGCATCGTGGTTACGGTGTCCGAACCTATTAAAGACTCCACATACAGAACATCACTGAATGAAGGGTTTTTAGTACTAGTACTTGCCCATAACGGTCTCTGGACTCTAGCACCTTTCTCTTGCAACGAAGTAAATCTCTTAGACCGGAAAGTTTCCTGAAAGTCCTTATAGGCCACTTTTGCGTTGGCTATAGCCGTATTTCCAATAAGTGTCTGATGGTCCGGACCAAGAGTCTCAACAACCCCGTCTATAGCGCTATCTACTCTGCTCACAAAAAATGACGCTACCGATGATATGTTTGAAATATCTTTACCAGCAATCGAACGAGATTCAAGACCCGAAATGTACGCTTCCCTAACATCTTCATATGTATTCGCTGAGAATATAAGAGTGACATTGATATTGATTCCCTCAGATATCAATGTTTTTATCGCAGGTATCCCAGCCGTGGTCGCTGGAACTTTAATCATCACATTGGGTTTGTTCACTGCCGCAAATAAACGCCTTGCTTCTTCTACTGTTTTTACTGTGTCATCAGCTAAATGAGGATTTACTTCAAGGGATGCGAAGCCGTCTGCCCCTCCGCTACTAACATACACATCGTGGAGCATATCTGCTGCTGCCCTTATATCGTCTATAGCAAGTGATTCAAATATTTCGATATCTGATCTGTCCCTACCAGCTTGCATCTTAATATCTGAATCATAAACAGAACTCGTTGATATAGCTTTCTGAAAAATCGATGGGTTGGACGTCAATCCCCGAACACCAGAGGCAATTATATCTTTTAGCCCACCATTTTCTAACAATTCCCTGCTTATATTGTCATACCATACCGATTGTCCGAGCGTCTGTAATTTATTTAGGACACTTGATTCCGACATAGACTCCTCCAAACCCTTGCAAACCGGATAAAATCGCCTAATACCATCATTTTCAGCCCCCTTTAGTTCGTACTAGCATCTTCATTACGATACTGTTTGGTCCGCGAGCAAAGGGGGGAGCCCAGCCACTTTTATATATAACAACTTCTCCGACAGTCACATAGTTAGTCTACGATACAACACAAGTAATCTCTCAGGTAGATCATTGATATCTTCTAGTATTTCGTACCCCATATCAGAACACATCGTCTTCAGATAATCATGGCCGTTCTTGTCTACGGTAAGACAAAATGAATTAATACCCTTACTCTTAGCCTCATCTAACGCCATACGAGTATCGTGCACTGCATATTCCTTTTCCACACCTTCCCGACTATAACCTCTATCTTGCGGGCGGCCATCACTAATTAAAAACAATATCTTCGTTCTGGCGTCGGTTTGGTCAAGTTTATAAGTGGTGTGCCGGATAGCAGGACCCATCCTAGTAGCATGCAGCGGCGCGATGCGATCTATCCTCTTTTTCACCCGATCGGAAAAATTTTCTTCTAGGTCTTTTACCGTATAAAATTCTACGTTTTCTCGACCGTATCCAGAGAACCCATATATACCGTAAACATCACCTATTGCTTCAAGAGCGTTGATAAGTAATACCATCGATTCTTTTTCGACATCTATTATCCTCTTATACGATCGCCGCATCTGTTCCCCCCGTCGAGTTCTCAACCACACCATATATTCCACCGGGTCGTCGGGAGCATCCCAGTCATCCTGCCCTTTTTTCCCTTCGTCAATTGCCTCTGCAGTTGAAGCACTTGTGTCGAGAAGGAAAGCGACGGCCACATCCCTCTGCACTTTGTTTCTACGCCAATAAAATTTCTCGTCGGGACTGGAGCCAGTCTTAATATCAACCATATTTTCTATAACATCGTCAATATCTATATCTTCCCCGTCCATAAGTTTTCTTTCTTTGCGAAACATTTCTGGAACCATCATTTCAAACTGGCGACGTATCCGTGTCACGAGGGTCCCATACTCATTAAGCGTTGTACCAAAATAGGAGGAATCCCCTTCCTGCATAGTCTTTTGTCGAACGATGCACCACCTCGGCTTATAGTCATCTGCCCTGAAATCCCATTCGTCGTATACGAACGTCTCAGGTTCTGCCGAATCAAGTTCGCCTCCGTCCTCATCAACATGAACGAAGGGGCCTTGAGAGTTTTCAGGCGATTGAGGCATATCCGCCCCTGTTTCCTTCATTATATTGTCCGCAAACATCCCGCTAGATTCCTGCACTTCTCCTTGTATGGCCTCAAGGTCAAGTTCAGCACTATTCTCCAACAGTTCCTGTAATTGCTCTTGTGTCAGAGGTTCCCCCTCAGCTTGCCCCACCTCATCTTGTTGTTGCATTCTAAGTTCTGTCATTAGCTGGGCAAGCTCGGGCTTGAAGTCACCACGGTAATCAACATCTTCTATAGACTCGTAATCTTCCTCTCCTTCCGGCCTCAACTCCATCTCCATACCCATTCCTATTTGCTGGAGAAGTTGTTCCATGTCTTCAGGGTCCTCATACTCCTCATCATCTTCATCTTCGAAATCCATATCGTTCCAATCTTCTGGAGGTATTTCTTCATTGGGTATGCTAGCTATTATGGCGTAGATACGAACAGAAGCTTCCGCAGAGTCTTCAACCGTAGCCTCATCTGCCAATATTCTCCGAGCTATGGAAGCCACCTTTTTTGCCTCATCAGCGTACTTAATCGGGGCTGATACGCCTTCATATTGCTGTAGACTCAACCTCACCATGAATTCAACCATAGCCTCTCGCGCGGGTAACTCTTTAATATCCGGTCTGTTACCGGAAGAGTCTGATTGGACTTGTACGTAGGCTGATCTAATCCCACGATACTCATTCTTCACCCGATAATCCAGCCTGCCATCTTCGACGACAGTGAACACGTCAAGCGCCAGTTTACGGTCTTCAAAGAGATCGAAAAATCTTTGCATGTCTGTGAGCCACGCCCTCTCGATCCCAGCTTGTTCCTGATCTTTATTCGGATTCGGATCGTCACCTTGCGTTAAATCATCTGGGGCTTGAGGGGGGGTAACTTCATCCACAACCACCGCCGACTCCAATTTTTTCTGCTCTAAATCCCATCTAAGATTGACAAAAAGATGCGAAGGTTCATCAAATTCAAATCCGAAGCTCCCAAACTCAAGATGCGCCACCTGATGGGTGGAAACCACCTTGAACCACGAGAAGTTTTCCTCCTTTGAGGAATAACGGTCTACCACGGAAGGAACAAATACCGTGGAGCCCTCAGTTGTTGGAGATTCATTGGAAACCCACCCAATATTCTTTTCTACTAGATCCCCCGTTTGCGCCAGCTTGACTTCAGCTCCTGCAAGTCCCCGGCAGTACATTTCCATAACTGGCTTCACTCGATCGAATTCTATTCCGCTCGACAGAGCTTCCATAACAGACTCTGAGTGAGCCGATTCTATCTTGAAAAATGCAAGACCCCCATCTTTATTCTGCCTCAGCGTATTTACACCCTCCTCATACCACCTAACTAACTGCCCTATAGTAAGTTTTTCTAGTACGGATGGGGACGTTTTTATAAACTCTGGCATAGCAAGAGGTTCCTCTTCTAGAAGGGCTTCTGCTAACCCAAGTACTACACTGTGATATTCCTCTTCAAGCTCGGATAGGGCCTGAGAAATCTCTAACATGGTCCCAGGAATGTTTGTCCCGCCATTATTCACAAGACTCTCTGCTAGTTTCATGAAACGCAGTCGTTGCTCCTGATCGATTCTCGGTAGAGCTTTGGCCCCCGCTTCGAAGAAACTTTTTACTTCCCTCCACCCAGTATCGATTAGCTTTGTGGCTAATGACAGAAATGCATCTTTGTCCTCACCTACCAGAGGAAATATCTCCTCTCCAAGCAAAAGGCATTCACTCGCAAGATCATAAGAACGATGGGAAAGGGCATCAAGAAAACTGGCAAACCTTTCCAACTCTTGGAAGCTCAAACTGTCAAGAAGAGTTGGGCTCTGAGCAAAGAATCTACAGGCTAAAGTACTAGACTTCCACGTACCTTTGTATAGATTGTCCCCCAGTTTGGACCAGCTCTCAATGTGCCTAGATCTCAATTTGCTCATGGCTGCCGGGCTAGCCTCAAAATAAGCCGAGGCTAGCGTCGGAGATTCCTCACACAACTTAGAGCCGCATTCCATCCACTGCTCAAAATAGCTATATGGCATATTCCCCAAAACAGCAGGGCTGACCCTGTAGAAGTGAGCGGCGGCCTCCCAAGAACGAACTGTCTGGCTCGCGATAGTTATCCCCATAGTGGCCCAGGCAGCCAACTGATCATCAGATAACGCAGAAGGCATTTTTTTTAACGATTTTTCAAATCGTTCTAAAACCGGCGCTGGGAATTTTCCGAACTCAGATTTGAGAGTGGCTAAAACCTCGCTTGATCTTCCTGGCACTGTCGCTCCTTAGAGTTATGTTGAGGCATTTCCTAAGACTTCTTATCCTGTTCCTTTTTTGTCGAATGCGATTTTATTCGAATATTGAAGAAATTATTTCGGTGATACTACGTTGCATCGCAATGTCATCTGTCACCGCCCAGTTAACTGAAACTTGGCAGGCTCTTCTAGGAGTTATCCCTTGCGCGATAAGTTTCCCCGCGTAGATAAGCAATCGGGTACTAGCACCTTCTCCAAGTCCATGCTCCTTCAAATTTCGGACCTTCTCCCCTAGCTTTGCCAATTGATCTGCCGTCTCTTCGTCGACTCCTGCCTCGTGCTGCACGATCTGAGCCTCAATGTCGCGGGGAGGATAGTCAAATTCGATAGAAACAAATCGTTGCCTTGTGCTGTGTTTCAGATCCTTTAAAGCACTCTGATAACCTGGATTATACGACAAGACCAGCAGGAATCCTTCAGCAGCTTCAAGCAGCTCCCCCCTTTTCTCTACAGGAAGGATTCTTCTATGATCAGTGAGGGGATGTATCAGGACCGTTGTGTCTTTTCTCGCTTCGACAATCTCATCTAAATAGCAAATCCCACCTACCTTGACCGCTCGGGTCAGGGGGCCGTCAATCCAAACTGTCTGATCCCCCTCAAGCAAATACCGTCCAACAAGATCGCTGGCGGTTAGGTCTTCGTGGCAAGCTATCGTAACTAACGGCATGTTGATACCGCCATCGTCATTTTTAGTAACTTTGGTAAGCTCAAGACCCAATTGGTACGACATATATTCGACAAACCTAGTCTTCCCACAACCGGTCGGGCCCTTGAAAATCAGCGGTAGCCGCTGTTGATACGCAGCTTCAAAGAGTTCGACTTCATCGCCAACTGGAACGTAATACGGTTCCTCTTCCAGATGGTACTCTTCGATAATATAGCTCTTATATAGAGTCTGGGTTGTCATAACTGCCTCTCAACTCCTATTTAAATTGATTGACTCTCTCTCTCCAGAGGTTGCTAACTTTGTTTTTGAGTTCCTCAACAGTCCCACTATTGTCCAACACGATATCGCCTTGCGAGATTCGGTCAATCGATGACATTTGGGAATCGATTCTCCGTTGCACATCTTCGCTAGTCATCCCATTCCTTGACTGCAAGCGAGACACTATCTCGTCAACACGTGACGTCACAACCCAAATCTCGTCGAATATAGGCCTCCACCCAGCTTCGATGAGTACTGCGGCCTCAACAACCGAAACACTTTCATCCTCACGAGCTATCTCATCCAGCCTCGCCTCTATTAAGCTTTTGATGATGGGATGCATAATCCCATTTAAGCGTTCCATCTGCTTTGGGTCTGCAAATACTATTGGACCTAGTTTCTTTCGGTCCACATGCCCATCGCCGGCGACGATATCTTCTCCAAAAGCAGCAACTACTTGATCGAAACCTCTGGTTCCTGGCAAATAGGCTTGATGTCCCAATAAATCGGCGTTGACAACGATAGCACCCTGTTCCTCTAGGAACTGAGATACTAATGATTTACCTGTTCCTATACCGCCCGTAAGGCCAATCCTGAGCATTACACCCCCAAGTCGCAAAACTCAATTCGCCCATTGTACAGGAACAAAAAAAGCAGGGTCAAACAAATTTAAGACCGGTTTAACACCTTCTATGCTCTCGGATACTAGACTTAGAGGATATAATTAGTGACCAACTTTATGAAATGATAACTATAAAATGACTATAGAATTTCAAAACATCCCCAGTGTTAACTCTGTACTAGAATGCGATCTCATTAAGGGACTTATTCGTAAATACGATCCCGTCCTTGTAAAAAACTTAGTAAGAGAGAGAATAGCGTTGGCCCGTAGAGAAGTTGCGGAGGGTAGATCAGCTCCTTCCAATGACCTACTAGCCTCTGAAGTCTTCGAGATTGCCAATACAAGATGGAAAAATTGGCCGGTGCGGGTAATAAACGGCACGGGGGTAATCCTTCACACCAATTTAGGAAGAGCCCCGCTAAGCGATAGTGCCTTGGCCGCAATTTCACAAGCATCATCTGGCTATAGCGACCTAGAGTTGGACTTGTCGTCCGGTAAAAGGGGCTCACGCCAATCCCACATTTGTCAGCTCTTGCAAGAGCTGACAGGGGCGGAAGCAGGCATGGTAGTCAACAACAACGCATCAGCAATAATGCTCGCCCTATCGGCGATTGCAAAAGGAAAAGATGTGATTGTGTCACGATCCGAAGCCGTTGAAATTGGCGGAGGTTTCAGGATACCCGACGTGCTTGTTCAAAGTGGCGCAAGTTTAAAGGAAGTTGGAACTACAAACAGAACATACGCTAAAGACTTCGCAGGTGCCATTGGCGAAAATACCGGTGCACTGTTACTAATACACGCGAGTAATTTCAAAATAATTGGATTCACTCACTCTCCAACAGTCAGCGAATTATCAGATCTAACACGGAGTAAAGATATCCCAGTTTTACATGACATAGGAAGCGGATGTCTATTAAACCCAATTAAATTTGGGTTAAAAAATGAACCAATGCCTCAGCAAAGTATCACCGATGGTTCGGACCTGTGTTTCTTCTCAGGCGACAAACTTTTAGGAGGTCCCCAGGCGGGAATAATTGTAGGAAAGTATAAGTACATCAACATGCTAGCGAATCATCCTTTGGCCAGAGCCTTCCGAATTGATAAATTGAGCCTAGCGGCGCTAAATGCAACTCTTTTACATTATGTCAGAGGTGAGGCAGAGGACAAGATTCCAATATGGCAAATGATATCCAGCTCAAAAAAAGAACTGGAGAAAAGAGCCCTGATGATTCAAAAAAAACTAGGAGATTTCGGGTCTGTAGATAACATAGAATCAACTATCGGTGGCGGTAGCTTGCCAGGAGAAACTATAGAATCTGTCGGTCTAATATTCCCTGTAGACTCGCCTGACGAATTGGTTTCTAGATTAAGAAATTCTCCTAATCCTGTGTTGGCCAGAATAGAAGAAGACAATCCGGTTATTGATCTTAGGACGGTGCTTCCACAAGAGGACGATTTGTTAGTCGAAAGTCTTCTTACTTCTTTAGCACAGAGACATGTCTAGCCACTAATTTTTCTAATTTAATTCAGATTTAATTCAGACACACGTATCGATGTAGAGCCAAAAAGTATAATTCTAAGTGAATACTTAACTAAGCGCGAAGCTTAACCTTGGAGTTCGCAACAGCGCTCCAGATAGCAACTAAAAACGGCACTATGTAAGTCAGCGGAATTTTCCATGCCATAGCCTTATAAAAATTCCCTGATAGTATGAAATCTCCTTGGTTCAATAATAGGAGAATTGTCCCAACGATAATGGAAGCGAACATAGATCTTCGGAATAAACGAACGTTTACTAAAAAACACAATAGGTGCAGGCGGCCTCTATTGGACGGCGCTATGTAATAGTCACCATTTATAATTCCCTCACACCGATCACATTTCTTCTCACTATTCATCATAAAATAGATCGCTTCATCATTCTTTCTAAAATCCTTGACCTATTGGATCTAGAACATGTATTTATCAAGAACTTATCTTTTGATGTAAACTGCAGAAATGATACTCCTTGCCAATCACTTGACCATCTAGACGACACTTAATGACTCTTTTCGAACACGAAGCCAGGAAAAATATACACGCAAACTCACCTTTAGCATCTAGGATGAGACCTCTTAACCTTGATGAGTTTGTTGGGCAAAATCACCTGACTGGAGAGGAAGCACCTCTGAAAAGAAGCATAGAACGAGGTCTCCTGCCGTCAATGATACTCTGGGGTCCCCCAGGAACAGGAAAAACCACGTTAGCCAATCTAGTAACGCTAAAGACAAATTTCCTGCTTGTAAAACTCAGCGCCGTTACTTCCGGGGTATCAGACCTCAGAAAGTTGATTGGCGCCGCAGGTAACAGACTTGGTATGTCAGGACAAAGAACAGTATTGTTCATAGACGAAATTCACCGGTTCAACAAGGCACAACAAGACGTGATACTGCCCTTTATTGAAGATGGCACCATAACTTTCATCGGTGCTACCACCGAAAACCCCTCCTTTGAAATTATTCCGCCGTTACTCTCGCGTTGCAGAGTTTTTAGCCTCAACGCGTTGATACCTGAAGACATCATCCGAATTCTCACCAGCGCATTAAATGACAAAATCAGGGGACTTGGCGAAAAAAACCTCTTCATCGAAGAGGCAGCTCTTAAATTAATAGCAGATCTCGCGAACGGAGATGCACGGCGCGCCTTAAACACTCTTGAACTAGCGGCAGATGTCGTTAATACGGAGGGCAATTCACAAGCCATCGGCGTAGAGGAGATCCGCAATACCATGGAAACCACAAGCATCCCCCACGACAAACACGGTGATCGGCACTATGACACCATTTCAGCATTTATAAAATCTGTCAGAGCCTCGGATCCGGACGCATCTGTATACTGGCTGGCCCGCCTTCTTTCAGCAGGGGAAAACCTCATGTACATAGCCAGGAGGCTAGTCATACTTGCGAGTGAAGATATCGGCTTAGCTGATCCAAGAGCTCTAGCTCTTGCTGTTTCCACTCAGCAAGCCATTCATTTTGTAGGCCTGCCTGAAGCAAGGATCATACTATCAGAGGCAACTATTTACTTGGCTTCTGCTCCTAAAAGTAATACGGCGTACGAAGCAATAAATTCAGCAATGTCAGAAGTTGCGTTATCAGGAGACCAACCAGTTCCTCTCCATTTGCGCAACCCAGTGACAGAATTAATGTCAAATGAGGGTTACGGAACAGACTACAAATACGCCCACAACTATCCTGGCCACTTCGTGAGAACTGAAAACCTCCCTAAAAACATATCTAGCAATCGATTTTACTACCCAGAAAATTTAGGCTACGAAAGATCTATACTTGACCGTTTAAGGAACTGGTGGGGAGACGAATCAGAGTGAAAACTGCAATTGTCCCGATTTCATAATGATCGCGATGCTCGCTTGATCATTTTATTGAAGTAACCTGTTGTCATAGTCGGGCCAAAAAGACGTGAACGGTCATCCCTAGGGCATCGAGTTAGACATGACATCTAAAACGTAATCGATATCGAATGAATCTACGCCATAATGAGTGACAAACCTCCATTTTTTTTCAGATGATCCGCCTTTAATTCCTTGTGCCTCCAACATTTTCGAAAGCCTTGCCACATCAGGATGTTGGACCTCAAAAAATACCAAATTAGTCTCTACGTTTTCAGGCTCAATTAAAATACCCGGAATTTGTGAAAGACCGTAGGCCAACTTCTTAGCATTGGCGTGATCATCAGCTAGTCGTTCAACCATCGTGTCAAGCGCTACTAAGCCAGCGACGGCAAGAAACCCAGCTTGCCTCATACCGCCGCCTACAATTTTCCTCATCCTTCTCGCTCGTTCGATGAACGCACTACTGCCACAAACTATTGAGCCAACCGGACAGCTGAGGCCCTTGGATAAGCAAAAGCTTATCGAGTCAGCATACTTAACAAGTTCAACAACTGGCGTTTCCAGTTTAACCGAGGCGTTGAAAATACGAGCACCATCGATGTGCAAAGGGATATCGTTACTGTGAGCAACCTCCGCTATAGTTGCAGTATCTTCCGCAGTCAGAGCTCGACCTCCACAATTATTTTGAGTATTTTCTATAGCGATAAGGGCAGTCCTCGGATTATGATGATTGGCCGAGTCTCTAACAGCCTCTTTTACATCATCAGGGTCCAACATACCTCGATCATCGTTCCTGACTGTATGATAAGACACTCCCCCCAAGGCCGCTGCCCCCCCTCCTTCTGACCGAAATATATGAGCTTTATCACCAAGAATCACCTCATCTCCTCTACCAGCATGAGCTAAAACTGAAATGAGGTTTCCCATTGTGCCACTTGCCACAAAAACGGCAGCATCCTTACCCATCAATTTTGAAGCCGTTTCTTCTAATTTATTTACGGAGGGATCGTCGCCGAAGACATCATCACCTACTTCAGCTTGGACGATCGCGTTAAGCATTTCAGGGGAAGGGTGCGTGACTGTGTCACTTCTTAAGTCTACTTCTCTCATAACTAAATCCTAATTAAAATGGCACCTTGTCAGTGCCAATACTACAAATGAATCGTCTTCCAGCCATTGTCAAATCATATACGTCTTTCTAATATGGGGACAGTGGACCCAGCTAAATACAGAGATATTAATATGCCCAAATCTCGAAAAGAAACAATGCTGATAAATTCGGAAGATATTACATTAGAAGCTTTATTAGAAACTCCCTTCAACTCAACTCGGCCGCCTTGTGTTTTAATGTGCCATCCCAACCCTAGGCAAGGGGGATCTATTTACAACAATGTGTTGGATAGCTCTTCCAATTCCCTACTGCAAGAAGGGATAGCCTCCCTTAGGTTTAACTTCCGAGGAGTCGGTGCAAGCACAGGGGTGTTTGGAGACGGCACTTTTGAAGGAATTGATGCTCTTTCGGTAATAGATTTCACATCGCGCATTGATCAAATCGATGGAGGTAGACTCGGAATCCTAGGGTACTCCTTTGGAGCAGGAATCGCTTTGGAGGCTGCCTTAGCAACCTCAAAGGTTAAGTCCGTAACATCTATCGCTTGCCCGCAACGTCGGTTTTCAACCTTTGGTACTGTAGAAATTGTCCAGCCGAAGTTACTAATTTGTGGTGACCAAGATCACGATTTTCCTTTGGGACAATTCAGGTTTTTGTCCAGAAGATTCACGAATCCATATCAAGTTGAGATTATCAGTGGAGCAGACCATTTTTTTATAGGCTATGAAAAGCTGTTGGGGGACCTAGTAGGAAAATTTTTTCAGGAGACTTTGTAGATGGGCACATCGGCAATCGCTTTTAAATCCGGTAATATCCTTTTGGAAGGTTTGGTCACCACTCCTGACAACCTAGCCGGTCCTTATCCAGCTATAGTGGTTTGTCATTCACATCCTTCCTTTCAAGGCCATATGAATGAGAAAATTATCACTTCTATTTGTAATATAGCTGGAACCTTTGGACTTGCAACGTTCCGTTTTAACTTCAGGGGAACAGGAGGAAGCGAAGGCTTTTATGACGGGGAACACGGGGCAAGAAAAGACGTGAAAGCCGCTCTCAACATTGCGCGGAGATGGCCTGGATTTAATGCAAAAAAGATAACCTTGGTGGGATACTCCTACGGAGCAGCAGCCATTATGGACGGGGCCGCATCACTCAAAAAAGCAGACAAATTCGTTCTAATATCTCCTCCTTCCAACAGCGCTTCAAGGTCCAAATTAAGAAGGGGCAATCGCCCACTTTTGATCATCTCCGGAGAAAAAGACCGACTTTCGCCACCAGAAAGGATTCTGGGAGCGTTTTCACTTTATAAAAAATGTCCTCAAATAGAAATTATATCCAACGCGGATTTCTCCCTCGCAGGATTCGAAGACACAATTGGTAAAATGATAGGACGATTTGCAACATCCGAATCCCCCAAGAACAGGTTTCCAAATGTAAGGTATTTTTTCAATTAACATGTAAGAGCGCCAAATATGGTCAGGAGCAAATTTTGACAAAAGATACGGAATACAGAAACGAACGTGATTCAATGGGTCAATTCCTAGTTCCCGCCGACGCCTACTATGGCGCTAACACTATGCGGGCCAAAGTAAATTTCCCCATAAGCAACTTAAGATTTTCTAGGTCGTTTATTAAAGCGATTGCAAATATCAAACTAACAGCTGCCCAAACTAACGTAGAGCTAGGGCTACTAAATAAAGATATCGGCGAGGCCATCATCGAGGCCTCAAAGGAAATAGCTCAAGGCAAATTCGATGACCAATTTGTCGTAGACATTTTCCAGACAGGTTCGGGCACTTCCACCAACATGAACGCAAATGAAGTCATTTCTAACAGGGCCATCGAACTTATGGGCGGGAAGCTCGGGTCTAGAACCCCAGTACACCCAAACGACCACGTCAATACTGGCCAATCATCAAACGATGTAATACCGACGGCAATACACCTAGCCGCGGCTCAATCTATAAGCAAGGAATTGATACCCAATCTTCAAAGACTGGAAGAATCTCTTCAAAGTAAATCCGAAGAATTTATGCCAGTGATAAAAACAGGACGAACACATCTTCAAGATGCCACACCAGTTCGACTTGGGCAAGAATTCTTAGGCCATGCTGGTCAAATAAGCCGGAGTATATCCAGAGCAACACATGCACTGTGCGAGCTCGAAGAGGTGGCGCTAGGAGGAACTGCAGTCGGAACAGGAGTAAACACGCATCCTGAATTTGCAAACAAAGTATGTGAAAAACTTTCCAAGGCAACAGGCCTCAACATTCGAGAAACATCAAACCATTTTCAAGCGCAAAGCACCCTAGACAATATCGTAGAAGCCAGCGGATCCCTAAAAACGATCGCCGTCAGCTTGATGAAGATAGCGAACGATGTTCGATGGATGGGATCTGGTCCCAGAGGGGGATTCGGAGAAATTGAACTTCCGGAAGTTCAACCAGGCAGTTCAATCATGCCCGGCAAGGTCAATCCCGTAATACCAGAGTCTGTTTGCCAAGTCGCTGCCCAAGTTATCGGGAACGACACAACGGTAGCAATTGCCGGACAATCTGGAAACTTCGAAATAAATGTGATGATGCCGGTAGCGGCCCACAACCTACTACAATCGATCGATCTCCTGTCTTCTGCATCTAGAAATTTGGCCGAGCAGTGTATTGACGGATTGAAAGCAACGAGTAAAGGCCCTGAAATGGTTGACAGAGGACTAGCAATAGTTACTACTTTAGTCCCTTACATAGGCTATGACGCCGCCGCAGAGATAGCCCACAAGGCTCAAACCACCGGACGCACCGTTTTGGAAGTAGCTCTTGAAGAAACGTCTCTGAAAGAATCGGAATTGGTAGATATACTAGACCCCGCCTCAATGACAGGGTCAGGAAGTTCAGGAATATCTGTTGGCTAGTCATTCACGACTAGCTTCTTCGCAAATTCTATTTGTTCTTCCCTAGTTGAAATATTTCCAGCGATTACGGCATTCCTCACAGCTTTTATAATTCTGCCCATTTCTGGACCCTCCTGGATTCCCATAAGGAGCAGGTCGTCTCCAGAAACCTCGACATTTAATTCACTGAGCTCTGATTGAAACAATTCAATATGTTTCTCGAGCTGGCCCTCATCGTAGGAACTTACAGCCTCCATCGCTAATTTGGATTGATTAGATAGTACTTCATAAATTTGGCCACGACACGTACATTCTCGAAGAGCCTCTATCTCAGCAACGGATTGAATTGCTATTATCAGCTTCTTATCGAGGTTCAATCTACGAAAAAAAACCGTCCTGTCGGATTCTGACAAAGGAATGGAAAGAAGAACAAACCCTAACACAGCACGGTCATGGGAGGGGCACCATTCCGACCCCATAATTTCACAAAGTCTATTACCCAGCGTGAGACCTGATGAAACATCTGCCAACACCTTCCATTTCTCCAAAACATTAAGCACTATATAGGGATTCGGCTCATTGAATATTGATCTGAATTCGTTAGCTATACGCGTTCCGCTCAGACCCTTTATCGCTTCATGATTTTCCTCTACTAGCCGACGGGCTTTGACATCTAGTTTGAAATTAAGCCGACATGAATACCTAGCAGCTCTAAAAATTCTCGTTGGATCTTTCACGAAGCTATCGACTTCGATGATTCGTATCAGCCGTGCATTTATGTCATCAATCCCTCCGTAAAGGTCGAGTAGCTCGCCCCAAGTTTTTGGGTTCAAGGAAACTGCCATCGAATTTACAGTGAAATCCCTTCTTCTAAGGTCATCACGAATATCTGAACGAAATACTTCCGGCAGTTGCCCAGGAACGGGATAAGATTCCGCACGAGACATAGCCATGTCCACGATATAATGATCCACCAACAATTTTGCGGTACCAAAAAGGGAGGTAGACTTAACTTTCACTCGATGACTCGGCAACGTTTTTATAATTGACTCCGGCTTACATTCCACTGATACATCCAGGTCTGTAAAAGGTCGGTTTAGCATTATATCTCGGACCGAACCGCCAACCAAAAAAATTTTCACTCCGATCGATTCCGACGCTTGTCCAAGCATTTCAAGAGTCGCGTGTTGACCTTGTGAAAGACACCTTGTTAACTGATCAGTAATATTCATGTAATCCGCCATGGTTGATATCAGGTACCCAACTGAGTCACTGTGACATTTTGAATGTATGATGCAAAAATCTTAATGAGAGGTGAGTCACTTGGTACATCATATTAAATATTGCCAACGGTGTGGGTGCGAATTAGTCTCTAAATACGTCCAAAAAGTCGAAAGACTCTACTGTGCCAAATGCCGGCATGTAGTTTACCTAGACCCAAAAATTGCTGCTGTTGTTCTCGTATGTAGTGAAAAAGGGTTGCTCTTGGTAAAAAGAGGTATAGAACCCCACTTGGGACGTTGGAGCTTACCTTCTGGGTACGTGGACAGGGGAGAAAATGTGGAATCTGCGGCGACCCGGGAAGTATGGGAAGAAGCCCAATTAAAAATAAGCCTAACCAATCTCCAAGGAATATATTCCGGCATCGGACCCGTGGTGTTAGCGGTTTATCAAGCAGAGCCTCTGGAAGGAGATCCCGCCGTAGGAAACGAAGTTACTGAAGTTGCTTGGTTCCCAATTGACAACTTGCCCAATCTCCCTTTCCCACACGACGATAGAATAATCCAAGATCTTAAGGTCAGCATATCAGCTAGACAATAACTGAACAAAATTTTGTTGAGGTCAATCCCCCCTCTCAACTCCCCAGGCCCTTTTAAAAACACCGTACCGCGGACCCTCTTCTTCACCTAAGGGAGTGATATTCACGAGTTCCCAACCAGTGTCTCCCATCCTCTTCAGTAAAGCTGTTGTGTAGCTGATACCGCCTTCGTCTTCATCTGACTTAAGCCTTATCACATCATATTCCCATGACGGAACACCGCTGGGAAGATGGAAGTCGTCCACATATTCGAGTTGTTGAAGCTCCTCTTCTGTGACCTCAGCCCAAGAGTCTTCCGGAAGTTCCGCTTGGCACTCATCGCATGATGAAGCTGGCCCCAGGGAGTATCCTCCACATTCAGGACAGAAAAAAATTTTCATTAACTAAAAACCTTGAAGATCAATTGACTCTGAAACTTTATCCAACAACAAGGACCGAAACCGTACTCCGGAACATCAGCTTAACAGATTATTTAGAATTACGACCTGTTGGTTGAAGTATGCAGCTGACTTTTTTCATTAGATACCAACTCACTACACAGGTTTTACGGGCCTACAGGAATAGGATGTACCAGGAACCTCAACTTGAAGAAATCTAGTCGATCTTCGCCGCTTCTTCCATTACAGAGAAATTCATATTGTAAAGATGGTTATATAGCCCACCACTTTCCATGAGCTCTGCATGATTCCCAGTCTCAACAATTTGGCCATCTTGCAAAACAACTATGGTGTCCGCCCCACGTATAGTGGAAAGTCGGTGCGCTATCACAATAGCAGTTCTTCCTTTTAAAAGACCTCTTAGAGCATCTTGAATCAAGACTTCCGTGTGGCTATCAATATTGGCCGTCGCCTCATCTAGAATGAGAATCTTGGGATCTGCCACAATCGCCCTGGCAAAACTGATTAGCTGTCTTTGGCCCTGGCTCAGATTGCTACCTCTTTCTAAAAGATATGTGTCATAGCCCTCGGAAAGATTAGTCACAAAATCGTGGGCCCCAACCGCTTTTGAAGCAGTTAGCACTTCCTCATCAGATGCGAACTGGTTGTTGTACTTGATGTTTTCTTTGACGGTTCCGGAAAAGAGGTAAGGGTCTTGGAGCACCATACTCATTTGTCTTACCAATGATTTACGTTTAACAGATCTTATATCCACTCCATCAACCAGAATCGCACCATTTCCGTCATCGATTTCATATAGCCGGGAGAGTAGTGACACCATACTAGTTTTTCCGGCACCAGTAGGTCCTACGACCGCGACCGTTTCACCTGCGTTTACATGAAGATTAATTCCCCTCAGAACTTCTTCACCTTCCACATAACTAAATTTTACATCTTGAAACTCCACATCGCCTTTGACAATAGGCATAGGAGAGGCGTTTTCATGATCAGAAAAATCTGGCGTTCTATCCATCAAATCAAAAATTCTTGCTCCTGAAGCCATTGACCTCTGGAGTTGTGTATATTGCATTGTCAGGTTTCTAATCGGGTCAAAAAATCGTTGGATGTACATCACGAACGCGACCAACACCCCTATCTCAAGAGTATTCCCAACGACCATATATGCGCCGAAAAATAGCGCAAGGCAAATGGACAATGAAGTGAGAATGTCCACACTAGGCATAAGTCCGGCGGAGTACCTCCCCGCTATAATGTTTGACCACCTATGGTCCAGGTTCTTTCCGTCAAAAATTTCCAGATTTCTTTTTTGACGATTCATACCCTGGACTACACGCACCCCGGAAATATTCTCGTTGAATGCCGCGTTGACTATAGATATGCATCTCCTAACCTCTATGAATGCCCTTCTTGCAAACTTCTGCCATACCACCATAATTGCGATGAGCATAGGTATGACTACCATCGCGATCAATCCAAGTTCTAGGTTCAACAATAATAACGCTACTACTATGCCTACCAAGCTCAATAGCTCACCAAGCGTCATCACAACCAGAGCACTGAACTCCTGCAATTGACCGACGTCTCCTTGGACCCTAGACATCAGCCGTCCAACCTCTGTTCTATCAAAATAAGACAGAGATTGCTTTTGGACATGTCCAAATAGTGCTCCCCTAAGGTTGTACAACACTCCCTGTCCAACTTTTTCCATCGAATATTGCTGAATATAATTCGTTACCCAGTTCACAACTGCTATGGATATGAAAATCACAAATATCCAAGTCAATCCAGAAAAGTCACCTTCCCTTATGTAGTCATCGATAGCAAGGGCGATAATCCAAGGAACCGCCACTTGAGTGAAAGTGTAAATAAGCATTGCCACTACAGAGATCGATACCATTTTCTTATATGGAACAATGTAAGGCAGGAGCCTTAGAATCACTCTCTGGTCGTATACCGCCCCAAATACCTCCTCATCCACCTGTCCCCGTGAGGCTGAATGACCTCCAAATCCATGACCCCCCATGCTCATGAAGAAACCTCGCTTTGTGCTATCGTCGAGGGCACCTCTATCTCGCGGAAAACTTCGTCCTGAGGCCTGAGCTGCAGCTCATATATTTCTCGGTAATGACCATTCATAGTTAAGAGTTCACTATGTGTGCCCTCTTCTGCGATCCGCCCACCTTCTAACACTATAATCCTATCTGCTCTGTGCACCGTGCTGAGCCGATTTGCGATAACGAACGTTGTCCTGCCTTCCATGACAGATTCCATGGCTCTTTTTATGTCGTCTTCAGTCTGAGCATCCACGCTCGATGTCGAATCATCAAGAACAATGACGGGCGGGTCTAAAAGAAGGGCCCTCGCTATTGACATTCTCTGGCGCTGGCCCCCGGAGAGGGTCGATCCTCTTTCTCCAACGGCAGTTTCATAACCATCGTCCAAGGATTCGATGAAATCTTTCATCTGGGCTATATCAGCCGACTGACGGATATCTTCGTCACTCGCATCTTCTCGGCCATAGGCGATGTTATCCCTCAGAGACGTGGTGAACAGGAAGACATCTTGCTGAACAATTCCGACATGATTGCGTAACGATTTCAACGTGTAATCTTTGATATCTACGCCATCGATCGTGATTTGACCAGCCGTCGCATCGTAAAAACGCGGCAGCAAACTGATTATTGTAGATTTACCGCTCCCGGGAGCCCCCAATAAAGCGATTATTTCACCCGGCTTAGCATCTATATTTATGTTGGTGAGAACGGGCGTGCCACTGTCATACGAAAAGGAAACATCTTCAAACCTTACATGCCCTTTGGGTCTTGGTAGATCAATGGCATTTTCAGATTCTTGCACAGGGGATTTCAAATCGAGTATTTCAAACATTCTTTCACCAGCTGAGGCCGCTCGAGCGTAGGAATTAACCAACCACCCAGACATCCGCACTGGCATAGCAAGAATTTGCAGATAAAAAATGAATTGTGCGAGGTCTCCTGGAGTCATATGGCCGTGTATAACCTGGTAACCTCCATACCACAAAATCAAACCGATAGCGGCCAGGAAAGTAAACAGCATAAATGAGGTACTAGAGGCTCTGAGCCGTTCCGCCTGAATGTATATGTCAGCAACTTCAGAGCTTTTTGAATCGAACTTTGATTCTTCAAAATCTTCCGAGGCGAACGATTTAACCACTCGCATCCCAGAGAAATTTTCTTGGAGTATGGTACTCAATTCCGCCATTTTTTCTTGAACATGCAACCAAAGAATCCTCATTTTCAGTCGAACCTTGCTGGTGTAAATGGCAACCACCGGCATAAAACTAGCACTCAAAAGTCCCAGTTTCCAATCTTCGATTATTAAAATTACTGCTACCACAATGAACAGGGTCAAAAAATAAGGAGCCCTGACTAGACCCATGTTAATAAACATCCTTATGTTTTCCACATCAGTTATGGCTCGGGACATAAGATTCCCAGTGTGGTATCGGTCATGAAAGGCAAAGCTTTGATGCTGAACGTGATCATAAAATGAGTTGCGAATTTCATAAGAGACATATTGGGACAAGGATTCACCAAGGTACGTTTGGCCGTAGGACAACACTCCCCTAATAACCCCTAGCACCATGATGATCACAACCGACGTGAGAACAACATCGACCGGTATATCCCCGCCGGCATCCACCGCGTCCACGATATCGTCAATCGCCCTACCAAAAAATTCCGGCAAAAATACATATGCGACAAGAGCACCGGCGGAACAAAGGTAAGCAAAAGTCAGCCTATACTTGTAGTGGAGAGCAACTCCTATAATACGAAAGATGTGTTCCATCTATATCCGTTACCAGGCTCCTGTACAAAATCAAGGCCTTCTTTGCTGAAGGCTAACGCGCACGATCAACTCCAAACCAAACGGCCTTACACAGCTACCAATACTACCCCGAGACAAGGGGGTCATGGCAAGGAGTTTGCGGACGGATTCTTGATCTTTTTTTCATGTATTATATTACTGTATTGAACGCAATGACCAGATGATTGGGCTCTAAAATCCATGAGTAAAAACACGCCTCGACAAATTCACGTTACAAGGCTGATGGAATCAAAGGATATAGAACAGGTTTCCGCGATCGAAAAAGACGCATTTCCAGATCTTTTCCCCCCCACATCTTTCACACAAGAACTCGAACGTAAGAGATCTACTTTTCTAGTAAGTCTCATGAATAACCAAAATGATGGGTGGAAAACATTACCTCTATTGAATCCTCAAGTAAAGGGCTGTGAGAACCCAAATAAAGCGCTTTCAAATACCTACAGAAGAGGATATACAGGTTGGAGGAAAGGGGACGATTTCCTCACTGGAATGCTAGGTTTCTGGGAAATGGTTGGTGAGTGTCATATCGTCACTATTGGAGTCCGTAGAAACTTCAGAAGGCGGGGAATAGGGGAATTGTTATTATTGGATTGCCTTGAGATATGTACACAAAATTTGATTAGAACAGTGACATTGGAGGTAAGAGCATCAAACGGGGCTGCACAAGCTCTGTACTCTAAATACGGATTCGCTGTGCAGGGACGCCGAAAATCTTACTACACTGACAATCTGGAAGACGCTCTGATCATGACAGTAACAGACATAACATCCTCTGAATACATAGAGAGGATCACACCTCTGCGAAACAACCTGCAAAATCTAATTGGTGAATAAATAGTTACAGCTCCCATCCCGATTCCGCGATACTTTCCTGTCTTCATTTCATTCCGCATGCTATACTTTCGTAGCATTTTTCCGACAAATTATGTAGTTTGTCGTGCCTAAGAAATACTCAGAGGAAGGCAATAATCATGGTACAACAGGCAGTAGAACCGGGAACATCAGAAACACAAGACGCCACTCAAATAACCATGAAGTCCCTATTAGAGGCTGGAGTTCATTTCGGCCATCAAAAGAGACGGTGGAACCCCAAAATGCAGGAGTTCATATTCGCCCACAGAAACGGAATCCACATCATTGACTTACAGAAAACACTTTACAAAATAGAAGAAGCTGCGGAATTTCTAACGAATACTGCCGCTCAAGGCAAAAGGATTCTGTTTGTAGGGACAAAAAAGCAGGCTCAGGACACCATAATAAATGAAGCTGAAAGAAGCAATTGCCTTTATATATCCAACAGATGGCTTGGAGGAACTCTTACGAATTTTCGCACAATCCAGTCACGTATTGACTACTTAGTCCAGTTAGAATCGCGGAGGGAAAGCGGAGAATTTCTACAACTGACTAAGAAAGAATCATTATCTTACGACGAAGAGATAAACAGGCTTAACCGCAACCTCTACGGTATAAAGGAAATGACTGAGCTTCCTGGAGCAATTTTTATAATAGATATTGGCAAAGAAGAAATCGCAGTTGCGGAGGCTAGGAGGGTGGGTGTACCCATAGTAGCTCTCGTTGATTCCGACTGTAACCCCGAGCTCATAGATAATCCCATTCCTGGTAATGATGATGCTATAAGATCTATCCGACTAGTGACAGGAAGAATGGCTGACGCTGTCATAGAGGGCCAGAACCGGAGAATCGCCGAGCAAACGGATTCGGGAGAGGATCTTACAGAAGAAGAGGTAGGTCCCAGAATGGTCACTTATTCCACGGTAACAATAGAGGATTCCCAGATAGGGGGCGACTCTAGCGATGGCAGCGACGATGACTCACCTACAGATGAACCGAATATAACGTTAAATACTGATGAAGAAGCGAAGAACAGCGAAGTTGATCACGCTGGCGAGGACTCCGACGGAGGAGAGATTAATTCAGAAATGCCAGAAGACGCAAAAAAAGATTAGGCAGGTCCAAGGTTGATATATCCAGACCAACTAACCGGGTGGAAAGTTGTACAGTACAACGCAATTAATTAAAGAGCTTCGAATTCGAACCAGTGCTGGAGTAATGGACTGCAAGCGAGCCCTGGATGATAGTAATGGCGATATAGACGAAGCGGAGAAAATCTTGCGAGAACAAGGGATAGCTTCCGCTGCGAGAAAAGCAGGGCGCGACACAGATCAAGGAGTTATTGAGACATACATCCATAGCGGAGGACGAATCGGTTCTATGGTAGAGATTAATTGCGAAACCGATTTTGTCGCCAGAACGGAAGAATTCCTTACTCTAGCTCACGATATAGCTATGCAAGTGGCAGCTATGTCACCACTGGCCGTAGGCAACGAGCAAAATATCGAAATAAATACCTCAGAAACTGAAGACTCTAATCTCCTTTCACAGCCGTTTATTAAAGACCCATCCAAAAGTATTCAAGATTTGATAAACGAGACCGTCGGTAAACTAGGTGAAAACATCCGAGTTCGGAGGTTTCAACGCTTCTCCCTAGGGGAATAACGAACACATGTCGAAAGTTAAATTCGGACGTGTACTTCTAAAGCTAAGTGGGGAATCCCTTAAAGGAGAGAGAGGGCACGGTATTGACCCCGATGCGTTGGACTACATGGCTGGAGAAATCAAGTCCGTGACAAGTATGGGCGTCGAACTAGGTATCGTAGTTGGGGGAGGAAATATTTGGCGAGGGTCAGAGGCTGAAATAGAAGGCATGGACCGTGCCACTGCAGACTACGCTGGGATGCTTGCCACCGTGATAAGCGCACTAGCGTTGCAAGAAGCCATGGAAAGGAAGCATGGACTGGATACGCGCACTCTTAGCGCCATTAACATCCAGCAAGTAGCTGAACCTTACATACGGCGACGAGCAATACGCCATCTTGAAAAAAGGCGCATTGTACTGTTCGCGGCAGGAACAGGAAACCCCTTTGTAACTACGGATACAGGCTCCGCACTTAGAGCATTGGAAATAGATGCAGAGGTCCTGCTGATGGCTAAAAACGACGTGGATGGAGTATACGATAAGGATCCAAAGACAAATCCAGATGCTGTTCGATATGAACATATTACCTATCTGCATGCCATAGAAAAGAGGCTAGGTGTTATGGACAGCACTGCGTTATCACTATGTATGGAACACAACGTTCCCATAGTAGTATTTGATCTGTTCGATAAAGGAAACCTAGCCAGTATAGTACAAGGCAATAAGGTAGGCACTCTCGTTTCAGAGAACAAGGATCTCGGAGTTAGAATCTAAGTGAGGAGGATTCCGAAATGACCAATGTAGAAAATATATTGGACAGCACAAAAGGAAGAATGCAAAAGAGTGTCGAATCTCTTGCTAAAGACCTAGGTGGGGTACGTACGGGACGAGCATCCACCAGCTTGGTTGAGAATGTGAGAGTGGATTACTACGGAACCCAAACTCCTCTTAATCAACTATCTTCGATTACGATCCCAGAAGCTAGAACGATCATGATACAACCATGGGACAAGGAATCCTTGTCAGAGATAGAGAAAAGTATCCTGACAGGGGCTATCGGATTGGTACCTAATAATGACGGCAATACAATACGGATAAACGTACCTGAACTAACTGAAGAACGCCGTAAAGAAATGGTGAAAATCGTAGGTAGTTTGGTGGAGGAGGCCCATGTTGCCGCACGTAATATCCGCCGCGACAGTTTGGAGACTTTTCGATCCATGGAGAAGAACAAAGACCTGTCACAGGATGAAAGCCATCGGGCACAAGCTGATCTACAAAAAATCACGGATTCTTTCATCTTACAAATGGACCAAATGAAATCAGATAAAGAAACTGAAGTAATGGAAATTTAGCTGACGTTACGTTCTGAGGGAGCCCAAAGGATATGCGCAGCGAACTTCACGGTTCACACCCGCTAAAAAAAAAGAAGTTGGACCCGAATCGACCAGATCATGTAGCAATTATCATGGACGGGAACGGGCGCTGGGCGGTAGAGAGGGGACTACAAAGGAGTGAGGGGCATCGGCAAGGCGTAAATAATCTACGTAACGTGGTCAGGGCCTTTGTAGAACAAGGTGTGCCTTATGTGACTCTCTACGCTTTTTCAACGGAGAACTGGAGCAGGCCAGACAATGAAGTCCAAAACCTATTTGGGATTCTCACTGATTACGTCTCTACGGAAATCAACAGCTTACGACGCGAGGGGGTGCGTATCCTACACCTTGGGAATAAAACCAGTCTTCCGAGTGAAGTGCGAGACGCGATCAGTCTATCCGAGGAGATGACTAGCCATAACGAGTTACTGACACTTTCTGTAGCCTTCAATTACGGGGGAAAGCAAGAAATCATTAACGCAGTTAAACAAATTGTAAAAGACGGCGTGTCCATCCAGGACATTAATGAATCTACCATCTCCGAACGGTTATACACCTCGAAAATCCCGAACCCCGATTTAATAGTACGGACTGCGGGAGAGATGAGATTGAGCAATTTTCTGATTTGGCAATCAGCTTATTCCGAATATTATTCCACCAACGTACTTTGGCCAGATTTCGGATCAGGTGACGTTGACAAGGCGATAGAGGCATATTCTTCTAGGAGACGTAAGTTCGGCAGCGTCGATTACTAAAAACGGTTCCATCTCATGACTAACGAACAATAGGTCCCCATGAAACTCAGGTTGCTCAGTACCTCAGTAGCTCTGCCGATAGTCATCGCGGCCACTTTTCTAGGGGGTATATGGTTCACGGCCCTCATTGCATTTGGAGCCATCGTGGCCGGCTACGAGATGGCTCATATGTTGCGACTGAGGCACATCTCAGCTCGCCCTCGAGTTTCGGCACTTATTTCTGGAACCTTGGTTATAGGATCGTTTATTCTAATTTTATTGGATAAGTTTCTGCTGTTCTTCTCCATAATTTGCATACCCACAACGATCTTGAGCGTCATATGGATCGCCTTAGCAAGATCCCCTGGAAAATACGGAAACCTCAGCATAATCGGAACGCTGGCATCCGGCCTCTACATCGGTGGATTCTTAAGCCACGCTCCACTAATGAGAGAGAGCGAGAAAGGCTTGGAATGGGTCCTATTTCTTCTCTTGGTGACTATACTCACGGATACCGGCGCCTACGCAATCGGTAAATCTTTCGGAAAACACGCCCTATACCCTAAAATTAGTCCTAGCAAAACAGTAGAGGGGGCCGTTGCTGGTGTAATTTGCGCGGCAATTGGATCGTTGGCTGCAGGAATAGTTATTAAAGAACTCGACCTTAGTATTTCACTCTCTGTTTGCCTGGGATTAATGCTCTCTGTGGGCGCGCAAGGGGGGGATCTATATGAGTCGGCTTTAAAGAGACTGTCTAATTTGAAAGATTCGGGAAACCTGATCCCTGGACACGGTGGAGCTCTAGATAGACTAGATTCAATTGTTTTCAACTTAGGGCTCTTGTATTATTTTGTGCAATGGACAGGAACTTAAAGGGGCTCTCTATCCTCGGATCCACCGGTTCTGTTGGAAGGCAGACGCTGGATATTGTTCGGAATTTCCCGGATAGATTCAAGGTGATTACTCTGGGAGCTAACACAAATCATGAGACTCTTGCTCAGCAGATACGTGAATTCAAACCCAGATACGTTTCCTATAATACGCTGGGGGGAGAACCTGCGGAACTGTCAGAAAATGTGTCCCGAAAAAGCCTCAACGACGTAGCTACAGCAGATGGAGTCGACGTAGTGGTAGCTGCTACGACGGGAGACGTCGCTCTTCGTTCAACTTTCAACGCAATCAAAGCAGGTAAAGATATAGCGATCGCCAATAAAGAGGCTATAATAATGGCCGGTCCCAAACTCATGAGTCAGGCCAGTAAGAACGGGGCTTCTCTACTCCCTGTTGATAGTGAGCCAAGCGCTATATGGCAATGTCTAAGAGGTGAGGAGGCTCCTGTAGACCGATTGGTAATCACCGCATCCGGAGGTGCTTTAAGAGACGTACAGTTGAGCCGTTTCAACAAGGTGAATCTTAGCGATGTGCTAAGCCATCCAACATGGAAAATGGGACCGAAAATTACGGTTGACTCCGCTACTATGATGAATAAGGCTTTTGAAGTGATCGAAGCAAAATGGCTGTTCGGAGTTGATTGGGATCGTATCGAAGTGGTGATCCACCCTGAAAGCATAATTCACTCCATGGTTGATTTTGCGGACGGATCAACGAAAGCTCAATTAAGCAATCCTGACATGAGACTGCCGATACAACATGCCCTTTTTTTTCCAGAACGCCCGGCAAACACTAAAATCAAGCGATTCGAAAGTGCATTAATAAAAAATCTCACTTTTCGGGAGTTAGAAAGGGACCGATATCCGTGCTTTGAAATGGCTCTCAAATACGCTAAAAGGGGCGGAACATGGCCATCGGCCCTATGCGGTGCTGATGAAGAAGCAGTCAACGCCTTTCTAAAAGGAACCGTTTCCTTCATTGAAATAGAACCGCTTATACGAGAGGCTATCGACCCACACCTATCCACAAAACATCCCTCCTTGGATGAAATGATGGAATCCGCTCAATGGGGAAGGAACAGGGTTCAAAAGCTGGCGGGAGTAAAATAGTCACATGATTGGTCTACCAGGATGGTTACTAGTCATTCCGATATTGGCATTCCTTGTCTTAGTGCATGAATTAGGCCATTTTTTAACCGCAAAGAAGTTCGGAATAAAAGTCACAGAATTCGGATTCGGATTTCCACCCAGAATTTGGGGGGTCACAATAGGGGAAACTCTCTATTCCATCAACTGGATCCCCCTGGGTGGGTTTGTAAAAATGGTCGGAGAGGAAGACCCTAAGGATCCTCAAAGTTTCGCAAGGCAAAGCATATTCAAGAGAGTTGCCGTCCTTCTAGCGGGCCCTTTCATGAATCTCCTTATACCCATAATTATATTCACTATTCTACTTGTGCTGCCTCACGATAAAGTAGTAGGAGATGTGATCATAGGAGGAGTAGCTCCAGGTTCGCCAGCACAGGAAGCAGGGTTAAGTTCGGGAGATAAAATCATAGGAGTAAATGGGACACCTGTTGGAAATCATCAAGATTTAGTCAAACTTATCCGCAACCAGCATGGAAAACCCACTGACCTATCGATTAGAAAGTACAAAGGAACTGCAGGCCTAAGTTTTTCCCCTGAATTCAACCACATAGAAACTATAACCCTTGTTCCTCGAAGTAACCCTCCGCAGCTGGTAGTTGTTGAGCAAGTCGTCGATCCTACTTCAGAAGTTAGTTTCTCCCAGGCCCGTGCATATCGAACAAACATCTCGATCGGGGAAACAATGAAACAGGGTGCAGTCGGCGTGCTTATCGGAACCACTAACCCTAAAGTGGTAACGGAAACAACCCCCATTTGGAAAGCGTTGCCTTGGGCGTTTTTAAGAATCCAAGAGACAATATCGTACACTGCATCAAGCGTAGGTGGATGGCTGTCCGGTGGACAAGATCCAGGATTTGCTGGACCGATAGGAATTGCTCAAGTCACCGGAGAAGTGGCCGAAATCGGACTTTCACCTATTTTCGAGCTCACCGCGCTCATAAGCATCAGCCTCGCCATTGTTAATCTCCTACCGATACCAGCCTTAGACGGCGGCCGACTTTTGTTCGTGTTAATAGAGGGATTGAGAGGGGGAAAGAGAGTATCTCCTAAAACTGAAGGGGTCATCCATATGGCTGGGTTTCTATCATTGATAAGTTTAATAATATTAATGAGCTACTTTGACATACTTAGGATACTCGGAGGCAACAGCTTCCTACAGTGATGGACTAACAAACTACTTAACAGGCAGCAAACCAGGAAGGAAAAATGTATAGGAGAATTACCGCACCAGTATATGTTGGTAACGTCAAAGTAGGCGGTGATGCCCCAATCAGCATTCAATCCATGACCAAAACCGATACGAGGGACATCTCAGCTACAGTTCGACAAATTAGCGAATTGGAAGAGGCCGGATGCGATATTGTTAGATGCGCTGTGCCTGATACAGAAGCTGCCATGGCGTTAAAAGAAATCAAGAAACAATCCAAGATCCCAATTGTTGCAGATATCCACTTCCACTATCAACTAGCTTTAGAATCTCTAAAAAACGGTGTGGATTGTCTACGCCTTAACCCCGGAAATATTCGCGATAGAGACAAAGTTGAACTAGTTGTCAGGGAGGCCAAATCACGTCAAATACCCATCAGGATTGGAGTTAACTACGGAAGTTTGCCCCCAGTGGGCGGAATAGGCAAAACAGGCGAAGGCATATCCAGACATAACGACGGGGTCAATCTTCTAGCCAAGGGTCCAGGAATAGGGGGTGCCTACTCGGCAGTTGACCACATGGTGGAAACTGGATTGTGGGAAATCAGTATTTTAGAGAATTTGGAATTCGATTTAATTAAGATTTCCTTGAAAGCATTCGATATAGACACAACCGTGGAAGCATACAGAAGAATGTCTGAATTAGTACCCTACCCAATGCACCTAGGTATAACTGAGGCAGGCACTAAGAAGTCTGGCAGCATTCGAAGTGCCATAGGACTTGGAATTTTGCTTTACGAAGGAATCGGGGACACTATAAGGATAAGTCTAAGCGATGACCCAGTCGAAGAAGTGGTGACAGGGTTTGAGATCCTAAAGGCCCTCGAATTAAGAAAAGAAGGAGCGGTTTTGGTCGCATGTCCCAGTTGCGGCCGAGCTGATGTCGATGTTAGGAACCTTGCACAAAAAGTAGATGATCTTTTGAAAAAAACTAAGAGCCCTATCAAAGTTGCTGTCATGGGCTGCGAGGTCAACGGACCAGGAGAGGCAAAAGATGCAGATGTGGGAATAGCCGCCGGTTCCGGCAGAGCCATTATATTTAGAAAAGGGAAGAAGTCAAAAATTGTCGAAGAAGAAGAAATGTTTGGGGCTCTACTAGATGAAATCGAATTAGTCGAAAAAGACCTCTCAGAAAAATAACCTTCGTTCTAATTCGGAGAAAAATATGAAGATGTCGCAGATGTTTGGCAGAACATTAAGGGAAGAACCCGGAGAAGCTGAATTAACCAGTCACAAACTGTTATTACAAGCCGGCATGATCCAGCAAGTCGCCGCTGGTGTCTACAGCTATCTTCCCATCTCATGGCGGTCTATAAAAAAAATAGAGGGAATTGTCCGTGAAGAAATGGACCGAATTGGTGCGCAGGAATTGAAGCTAGGGATACTTCAGCCCCGGGATTTATGGAAGCAGTCAGGGCGCGATGAGTTATACGGTCCGGACATGATTCGCTTAATTGATCGTAGGGAAAGGGAACTAGTGTTGCCTCCCACCAATGAAGAGCTAATCACTCAAACAACGAAAAGTGTGATCCAGACTTATAGGGACTTACCAGTGACCCTTTACCAAATCCAAACTAAGTTCAGAGATGAACCAAGACCCAGGGGAGGACTCATTAGGGTACGAGAATTCGACATGATGGATGCCTACAGTTTTGACCTTGACCATCAGGGACTTGATCAAAGTTACGAAAAAATGCTGGAGGCATATAAAAAAACATTCAAAAGATGCGGAATCCGAACCGTAATAGTAGACGCAGATAGTGGCGCAATCGGGGGCAAAGACTCAAAAGAATTCATTCTCATCGCGGAATCCGGAGAAGATACCATCGTTTTATGCGATTCCTGCGACTATGCTGCCAACGATGAGAAAGCTGAATTTAAGAAGGCGGTCGATCTTGAGGAATCGACCAAAAAAATGGAGGAAGTTCATACACCCGGCGTAAGAACGATAGAGGAACTTGCCGCATTCATGAATGTACCTACTGCAAAAACTTTGAAAACGGTATTATATGTCGCTGACGAGGAGGTTGTATTTGTAGCAATTCGGGGCGACCTTGAGATCAACGAAGTGAAACTAAAGAACTGCCTCGGAGTTTCTAACCTGAGATTAGCAACTCCAGAAGAGGTTAATAAAGCAGGGATCATATCCGGATCAGCTTCTCCGGTAGGTATGGAAGGATTCCAGAAAGTTTGCGACGACTCCGTTAGGACAACTAATAATTTTATAGCCGGGGCAAACAAGAAAGATTACCATTTAAGAAATGTGAATTTTCCAAGAGATTTCGGAAGCATAATTGAAACTGACATAGCGTTGGCACAAGAAGGTTATCTTTGCTCAGTTTGCGAAGGTACTTTGAAAACATATAGGGGCATCGAAATTGGCCACGTGTTCAAGTTGGGGACACGCTATTCAAAATCTCTACAGGCTACATACCCGGATACTAACGGCAACAACTTAGAAATGGTCATGGGTTGCTATGGAATAGGAATCGGGAGAATACTTGCTGGTGCATTAGAGCAGCTATCCGATGATAAGGGAATCGTTTTCCCAAAAAATATCGCTCCGTATGAGGTGATAATCGTCAGCTTGAATACTGATAGCCCAGAGGTTTCCGGTGCAGCTGACGCTTTATATGAAATACTGATTAACAGTGGCTTAGATGTTCTATATGACGACAGGCAAGAAAGTGCTGGGATCAAATTTAATGACGCTGACCTGTTGGGTATTCCTGTCAGGGTAGTGGTAAGTAGTAGAAACCTCCGCCAGAAAAGTGTCGAAATTAAATCCCGTAGCAGCGAGGTTGGGAATTTGGTGTCAATTACTACGGCACCTGAGGAAATAGAATCGCTCATAAATTCTGTTAAGTGATCGATTTATGGTTAACTGGCCAAACGGAATTAAATGCCCGGTCGTGCTTGGATTTGACGTAGATGGCATAAGCGCGGCCATAAATCGAAATCCTAGAGTGAGGAAGCTCCCAAGTATGATGTCTATGAGAGAGTATGGGCCCTCAGTAGCGACTCCTCGAATATTAGATCTATTGGACCGCAAAGGCTTAAAAGCTACTTTCTACGTACCTGGCTTTATAGCGGAGACTCACGAAGATTTAGTTTATGACATTTATTCTCGTGGTCATGAAATTGGACATCACGGCTACATGCATGAACCACCCGCCACTTTGGATAAGGAAAGTGAATCTCATATTCTTGACCGCGGAATTGGGATATTGGAAGCTATCATCGGTGAAAAACCAAGGGGATATCGTGCACCTAGTTGGGAACTCAGTGAGTACTCACTTGAATTACTTGAGAGGAAAGATTTTCTGTACGACTCTAGCTTAATGGGGAATGACATACCGTACACAGTACCCGCTGGTGCAGGAGTACTAGTCGAGATACCCGTCCATTGGGAATTAGACGATCATCCCTTCCTTAACTATTCTCCATCCCTCGGGCAGACAAATATAATGGCAAGTCCAAACCAAGTGTTTGAAATATGGTCCGCCGCCTTTAACGACCTTTATCAATATCGCCGCAGCTACATCCTCACCATGCATCCATGGATCATTGGTAGGCCAGGACGCATCGGAATGCTAGCCAAATTGATTGACCACATAAACAAATCTGATGGCGCAGCTTTTATGACTGCTTTTGAATTGGCTAAATTGCACCGCACATTAAACGAAACAATCGTTGAATAAAAAACCGATGTGGTGATACTATCGGTCCACTTACGAAACGCCTAACATAGACTCGACGTTACAAAGCCTAATAATTGCCTCGAGGGAAGCCAAATGCCGGTAGCTGACAGAATGAAGTTTGGGATTTTCATGGCACCTTTTCATTGGTTAGGCGACAATCCCACGTTAGCACTAGAAAGGGATCTAGAAACTTTGCAATGGCTTGACTACTTAGGATTTGACGAAGCTTGGATTGGGGAACATCATAGTGCTGGGTGGGAAACGATAGCTTCTCCTGAAGTATTCATAGGCGTCGCAGCAGAACGCACAAAACATATTAAATTAGGAACCGGCGTGGCCAGTCTACCCTATCACCATCCTTTGATGACTGCGAACAGAATGGTTCTTTTAGATCATCTAACGAGAGGAAGGGTAATGCTAGGGGTTGGACCTGGCGCGCTAGTGTCCGATGCCTACCAATTGGGAATTGATCCACCAATGCTAAGACCTCGCATGGATGAGGCGATAGGGATTATCAAAAGACTACTTACTGAAACCGAACCAATTACATATGAAGCCGACTGGTTTACCCTCAATGAAGCCTTGGTTCACCTCAGACCTTACACTCAACCTCACTTCCCCATCGCCGTCGCCGCTGCACAATCTCCCTCTGGAATGGTAGCGGCAGGAAAACATGGTTTGGGAGTTCTCTCTGTCAGTGTAGTAAGAGGGGGAAGTATTTCTTCCAATCTTCGTGATTTCTGGAAAATCGCCGAAGACACCGCTGAGGAATACGGAAACGAAGTCCATAGAAATGAATGGAGAGTTGTTCTTCAGGTACATCTTGCCGAAAGCAAAAAGGAAGCACTATCTCAGGTCAGGGAAAAATCTGCCGCTTACCAATACGACTATTTTCACCAGACCATGGGACTTCCCTTCGAGTACGAAGGACCTAGAGAGAAAATTGTCGATTATATGGTGGATAACGGGGCCTGGTGCGTTGGAACACCGGACGACTTAATCTCTAAGATACACGAGTTAGAGGAGCAAACCGGTGGATTTGGCGGCTTCATGGTCCAGGCAACGGAATGGGGAACAAGAGAACAAGTTATGCATAGTTATGAGTTAATTGCTAGATATGTCATGCCCCACTTTCAAGGATCGTTAACTAATCTCCAAACGTCGCAAAAATGGTCAGCTGGCCACAAGGACGAATTAAATGGACTAAGGACCGTGTCAATTGATAAGGCAATCGATCAATTCCAAAATAAAAAATAAAATTAATTGCAAGAGACAAGCAAAAAAAGGGAGTAGGTTCAGATGAGCAAAATGACGGGGGGTGAAGCTCTCGCCAAATCTCTGTATAGAGAAGGAATTCGAGTTATATTTGGCCTTCCAGGAGTACAGCTGTACGGCTTGCTTGACGGACTGGCCAAAGAACCTGGTATACGGTTTATTAACACACGCCATGAGCAGGCCACAACATATATGGCCGATGGGTACGCTAGAGCTGGTGGTGGGATTGGAACAGCACTAGTTGTCCCGGGTCCAGGTTTACAGAACGCAAGCGCGGGGATAGGTACCGCTTATTCAGCATCTTCGCCAGTATTGGTCGTTGCAGGTCAGATAGAAAGAGACTTGATTGGTGTTGAGCGAGGAATGCTTCACGAAATAAAGGGGCAAATTGACACTATAAAGCCAATAACAAAACACCAGAGATTGATTCTTGATCCTGCTGAAATTCCAGAAGCAGTACACGAAGCAATGAAGCAATTAAAGACTGGAAGACCAAGGCCAGTAGAAATAGAGGTGCCTCCGGAAACGCTTGCAGACATTGCGGATGTTGAACTTTTAGAAGAAGGTAAATATGAACGTCCCAATGCAAGTCCAGAAAGCATAAAAAAAGGTGCGGATTTAATTGCTTCTGCTACGAACCCACTCCTCTGGTCAGGTGGGGGTGTAATCTCGGCCGATGCCTCGGCAGAACTCACAGCTATCGCGGAATTCCTTCAGGCGCCTGTTATTACAACCGGTGAAGGCCGCGGGTCTATCTCCGATAGAAGCCATCTTTCGCTAGGAAGCTTTCGATTTAAAAATGATACCTTTTTCGAAAACCGAATTGATGACCACGACCTAGTGATTGCTGTGGGGACCCGATTGGCCTACCCTGAGTTCCTCACTAACCAAAAAGTGCTGCAAATAGACATAGACGAAGCAGAAATCGGCAGAAATTACAGGAACACTGAGGGAATACTTGGAGACGCCAAGAAAAGTTTAGCATCACTCTTAGAGGCACTGAGAAGTCGGATGTCTGCTAGGAGTTGCCGTAAGGATGAACTTTTGAGAATCAAAGAAGAAAGGTTCAATCCCTCCACCGTAATTGAACCGCAAGATTCGTATGTTAAGGCGATTAGAAACTCAATACCTGACGACGGCATATTGATTTCAGGTATGACCCAAATAGGCTATTATAGTAGAAACAAGTATGAGGTTTATGAACCTCGTACTTACCTGACGTCATCATATTATGGAAATCTAGGATTCGCTTATCCGACAGCACTCGGAGCAAAAGTTGCCAGACCGGAAAGTGCCGTGGTGGCTGTATCAGGTGATGGCGGATTCATGTTCAACGTTCAAGAATTGTCAACAGCCGTAAAGCATAACATTAACGCCATAGTTATCGTGTTTAATGACAATGCATTCGGAAATGTAATGAGGGACCAAGTTAACATGTACGAAGGACGTGAATACGGGGCACTAGTTCATAACCCAGATTTTATGAAATTGGCCGACGCATTTGGAGTCAGAGGGGTGAGAATCGAAGGTGGAGATCCTGATAGTCTCAACAAAGAACTTTCACGGTCACTAGAAGTTCAATCCCCAACGCTCATAGAGGTCCCAGTAGGTAAGATGCCTAATCCTTTTAGAGATTACTAGAATAGGATTACTCATTTATCTAACAGTGCAAAGGGTATAGATAGCTCGCCGCAAATATCTCTGAACCACTCGACCACCTCGTTATGCAAGGGGATCCCGTTTGCCGAACGCTCCTCTAGCGATTCTTTCTCTGCTAAGCCGGGATAAAGGACTCTATCGTGGCCTGGAGCAGGTTTCGAGGATGTAAGCATGCCTATCCACTCATCCATAGTTTTCTTAAATTCTGAAGTGTCCATGAAAGCTTCAATATTATAGGCCGCCACATAGTGGCCAAAATTCGGACTGCCGGGATTTGACCCATAGCCCCCCCCCGTCATAATTCCGCTTAGTATGTCAACAACACACATCATTCCATATCCTTTATGAGACCCTAGTTCTCTCGTACCCCCTAAAGGCACAAGATATGAAGCGGCCGATGATTCACACCCAGGAACTGGTGGGGCAATCTCTTCCATTATTGGGGTCCCATCTTTATCTGCAACCCATCCTCCCAAAAGCTTCGTCTCATTCCGTCTAGCAAGCCCCAACTTGTTTCCAGCCACAGCACTCATGGCGGCATCAAACACAAATGGGGCCTCGCGCCCCGCGGGAGCTGCAAGAGCAATAGGATTAGTTCCCAAAACAGGTTCCGCCCCAAAAGTGGGAAGGACACTTGGTGGGCATGAGGTCATACACATGCCAATCATGTCGTGTTCAACTGCCATTAGTGCGTGGTACGAGGCCATCCCTAGGTGTCGAGAATTATGAATAGTAACTACACCGATTCCAACAGTTTTCGCTTTGTTAATAGCTATCTCCATCGCCTTTGGCGTCACAATGATACCTAAACCTCTGTCCCCATCAATATTGGCGGTGGACGGAGTCTCACGGGTTATCCTCCAGTCAGGAAGTGGATTAATTTCACCTCTCCCATAGCCAGCCACATAACCACGGAGGGTGTTAGAAACCCCATGGGTATCTACACCTCTCATATCGGCCTTTACGAGAACGTCAGCACCCAATATACAATCTTCCTTTTCTAAGCCCATTTTCTCAAATATGGCCTCGACTGTAATTCTCAGATTGCTTTCCTTAACTAGAACCGCGTCTTCTTCCCTAACTTTAAATTGCTCAAGCATATGAAAATATCCCCTTTAATAATCTTTCTAAGAGCAGTAACTTGTTGATCGGAATCATCCAGTCATTCACCCATTGTGCCCACATCTTATTCTTGAAACAAATTGCAAGGTATGTATGTACTTAGTAAATACATAAGGGTATACTAAGTTGATGTAAATGCTATCTCGAATTAATTTAGGCTTTGAGCCTAAATTAACCGATTCCAAAGCAGATTTTAGTCTTTTTCATTGATAAAAAAAAATCCTATAAGTCAAATTACTGATACCTCTAATACGAGGCCGATTCCATCCGTTTTAGTATTAATCTGCCTCATCGTAGCATTGTTCGCAATATCACCTTTGGTTTATTTGGCTATTGAGGCTAGTCAAACTGGTACCGATTCATGGGTTTGGACCTTTCGTATGAATACAGTCTGGATACTATGGCGTTCTATTATTCTTGCGATTTCAGTGGCTGCCGGCACCTTGTTGATAGCAACACCCATAGCCTTTCTAACTTCCAGAACGAACATACCGTTTCGAAGATTCTGGAACTTGATTACTACCTTGCCGTTGGTTATACCTAGCTATGTAGGAGCTTACATATTTTTATCTATGATGGGACCAAACGGCCTGTTGCAAAAGGCGTTGAGTCCAATTACGGGAATTAGCCAATTTCCTGGATTATACGGTTACACAGGATCATTGCTAGTACTTACTTTTCTAAATTATCCTTATGTTTTATTGACACTACGAAGCGCTATGAGTCAGATAGACCCTTCTCAGGAAGAATCAGCAAGAATCTTGGGGCTCGGAAGAATCAATATATTTAGAAGGGTTAGCATTCCTCAGATTCGTCCTGCATTATTGTCTAGCGGATTACTAGTAGCGCTCTATACACTTAGCGATTTTGGTGCAGTTTCCTTGCTTAGATACAAGACCTTTACTTGGTCCATTTACAATCAATACGAGGCCTCGTTTGACAGAGGTTCTGCCGCGCTACTTTCAGTAGTTCTATGTCTTATAGCGACAATATTCGTATACATGGAATCCACAACGCGGGGCAAGACAAGCTACTTCCGTACCTCGATGGGAGTAGCCCGGAACCAAGAAAGATTTGACATAGGCTGGTGGAAGATTCCAGGTATCTTATTGTGTTCTGTTGTAGCGTTCATATCTGTTGTCATACCAGTGATAGTTTTAACTTATTGGCTAGTCCGAGGGATTAGCCATGGGGAAAAAACCGTGTTGAACCCAGAAACAATAGTCAATTCACTGCTCATATCAATTCTGACGGCTGTTGTGGTCGTCACTATCATCACGCCAATAGCTTATGTGGCGACGAGATATAGAAACGTTTTCAGTAGCTTAGTAGAGAAAGCTTGTTTCACCGGTTTCGCCTTGCCAAGCATAGCTGTAGCTATTTCACTGGTGTTTATCGGTTCTTACATAGGTAAGCCTATTTACCAGTCATTATTCCTGTTAATATTCGCATGCGTAGTCCTATACCTACCCATCGGAATTAGTCCAATAAAGTCCACCTTGCTTCAAATCAGCCCACGATTGGAAGAATCTTCTTCCACTTTAGGTAAAGGGTTGTTCAACACTTCACTTGCAGTGACTCTCCCTCTATTGAAACCCGGTATCGCCATGGCATTCTCTTTAGTATTCTTAGTATCAATGAAGGAACTTCCCGCCGTTTTGATACTTTCTCCACTCGATTTCCATACTCTAACGACCACAATATGGTCATATTCTTCCGAGGCCTTCTTTGCTAAGGCTGCCGCCCCCGCCCTCATATTAATATTGGTATCATCCATGCCACTAGCGATAATTTTCTTTAAAGGTGGGTTCAGAACTTGACGACGATAAGATTATGAATCCCGTTTTACTAGAATGTAGGAAGCTAACAAAGCGATTTGGCGACAAACTTGTTATTGATCATTTAGATCTAGACCTTGTAGATGGAGAAATCCTTTCTATTCTTGGTCCAAGTGGATGCGGAAAAACCACCTTACTTCGACTGATATCTGGACTAGAGCAACCTGACGGAGGTACTATCAAACTAGGCGCGGATGTGTTTTTTACCGATGGGAAGTCAGTGCCTACGAATAAAAGGGGCCTAGGAATGGTATTCCAAGAATACGCCCTTTTCCCACACCTCACAGTTGAACAAAACGTATTGTTTGGGATTTCCAAACTACCTTCAAATATTCGAGAAAACAGAATACATAAGGTGATGGGTATGACGAAACTTGACGGCTTAGAGTCTAGATTTCCATCTGAATTATCCGGCGGGGAACAGCAAAGGGCTGCCCTCGCTAGAACTCTCGCCACCCAACCCTCTCTGATGCTCATGGACGAACCATTCTCTAACCTAGATGCCTCGCTTCGTTCCTCATTGCGAAACGAGGTGGAAAACATATTGCGATTAAGTGAGGCAGCAACGATATTTGTAACACACGATAGAGATGAAGCTTTCTCAATTTCAGACAGGGTGGCGATCATGTTGGAGGGAAAAATTCACCAAATCGACCCACCAGATCAAATATATTTCTGGCCTACAACAAAAAATGTCGCCTCTATGGGAGGCATATGCAGTTTCATACCGGGAGTAATATCTAACAATTCGGTCCTTACTTCACTAGGAGAACTCCCTCTAAGAGTCAATACTAATCTCAGAAATGGAACGCACGTAGAAGTCTCTATCAGGCCGAACGACTTCATAATGACACCCGATCCTGAAGGAACAGGTGTCGTTACCGAAAAAGAATTTAGAGGAGACGACACCTTGTTTTGGGTAGAAACCGCTACAGGTGAAACCATTTGCTGTAAACACAAGATCCGTACAACTTTATTCGTTGGACTTCGCGTATCACTTTCCACGGATCAATACGTGAAATTCAATGTGTTCCCGATTTGAAACGTATCATGAATCATCTTAAAAACACAAAATCGCTAACTAGAGAATTCATAGAAGGTAAGCTGTTCCCGCTCTCTGACTCATTGCGAGATAGGAATTTTGACTCCCCCAAACTAAAGAGAAAGACACTGTTTTCTCTATTCTACGAACCCAGTTTCTTAACGAGAATTTCCTTTGAGCGCTCCATAACCCTGCTGGGGGGACATACCCTGCACACTGAGGACGCTTCTCAGTTTTTTCCGGTAACAAATACAAACTATATAGAAGACACTGTTGAGATTTTAACCAGCCTTCACATAGACGGAGTAGTAATTCGAAGTAGCGAACCTGGAATTATAGAAAGGGCGTGCAAATCATCACGTATTTCGGTAATCAACGGGGGAAGTTACAACGACCATCCGACGCAAGCGATCGCAGATCTTTATACAATCGATAAAGAACTTGGCAGCATTGACAACAAAACCATCACTATCATCGGTCGGCTCGAACACAGAAATGTAAGTGCCTTCATGTCAGGCCTTTCCCTTTTTGAAAACGTTTTGGTAAAGCTTCTCCCATTCAGCGGCGAGGTTTCCCCAGAGGTTCAGGATATTTGCAGGAAAAGAAACGTCAAAATAGAAAATGTTCACGATTTGAAACAGGTGTCCGGATCTGACGTGGTTTATCTAAACAGCCCCAGAACTGTGGCTCATTACCAACTGCTTAAGTCAAGAGGATTCCTAATTTCAAATATTGACGATCAGTTTATGTCGATGCTGAAACCAGATTCGATTGTGTTGGACCCCATGCAAAGAAGTGGTGATTTTTCAATCGAAACTAACGATTCCAGGGTCGCTTTCTATCGACAATCCGAAAACGCACTATTCGTAAGAATGGCTATTTTATGTGAACTTCTCGGCCAATAGTTACCGTGCAGATGACTCAAACACCAATGCTTTAAGTAGTCGTGCCAGTATAGCCGCTACCCCAGGCCCAAGGGCTTTAAGCACTGAAGCCATCTCTCCATTGGAAACGGTCTTTAGAATCACTGAGCTATGCCAGTCAAACGAGAACCCATCTTTCGAAAGAAGTTCTCGCTGCACCTCGCTTGATGAAAACCTCTTGAGCAACACATTGAGCGATTTGTCGTCAAGTGACTCATAAAGAAGCCTCGCATAGTAGCCTACTAGTAAGTCTTTCCCAAAAATTGATTTCCATTTCGCTTCGTAGGTCGACAAATCAGAAGCATTAAATCTATTACTACTAATCGCCTCCACGGCTGTTTCAGCTGCCATTTGACCTGACAAAGCAGCATAGTAAATTCCTCCTCCAGTGGTAGGTTTGGCGAATCCCGCTGCATCTCCTGCTACAAGAACTCTTGACTCATAAGTTTTGTGAATTGGCCTAAGCGGTATTCCCCAACTTTGCAACGGAGACATACTTTCTTCAACAATGCTTTCACGTTTCAGTGTCTCCACCAAGTCACGAAATTTGTCATTTATTGATTTTCTGGAAACTGTGCCCAAGAGGGCATTGTTGCCGAAGGTTGGAACCAACCAACCAAATGATCCTCGGGTAAGTTCAGAACCCGTGTAGACCTGAGTATGTCTCAGATTTGATACCCTAACTGATATCTGAGTGCCAACCAAGTAATCTGAAGATCGTCCCTTTTCTAACCCTACCTGATCGAGAAGTGCAGTGCGAAACCCACCCGATATTATGATAATGGAGGCTGCAAATATTGTCTCCTTTCCTTGGTTAACGGTTGAAATATAGACTTTGTCTCCACTTCTACTTATAGAACTAACCCGACTAGACAAGAGATACTCTGCCCCAGCGTTGCTAGCATTCGTAGCCATTTCTTCAACGTATCCCGCCCGATTAACAACCAATGCGTAGCTTTTATTACCTTTGAGATCATAAGAGCTTCCATCAGGCGCATGCACGGTAACTTCAGAGGCGTTTCCGTATATTAGGCTCGGATTGGGAGGAAAGGCGGATGCACATTCAATTCCTATAATTCCTGTGCAAAGTTTATCCCCCAACTTTTCCCTGAAGTCTATGACAAGGGTACTTATGCCAGCCGAACTTAGCAGTAGTGCTGCGGTATTTCCGGCTGGTCCGCCTCCAATTACAATCGAGTCATATGATTTTGTTAAGGAAGTTGGATTATTATTCATAGACTTAAAGGAAACTTATCAGTATGAAATGGAATAATTGGCATGAAGGGTTATGCATAAATACTAAAACAAATCGAGGTCTGCTTCCAACAGGATTCGGATGGAAAATATAGAAGATAACTCCCTAATAAAGAAAATTCGTTTACAAATATCTAACGATCGTGTCACAGACGCAATAAGGCTGGTACCGCGTGAACATTTTCTCCCGAAAGAACACCATGGATCATCTCAAGAAGATATGGCACTCCCTATCGGTCATGGCCAAACTACATCCCAACCCTCTTTGATCGGTATCATGCTCCGTGAACTTGGTATCAGAAAAGAAGACACAGTAATGGAAGTCGGTTCTGGAAGCGGCTACGTTTGTGCAATACTGTCGAGTTTATGTGATCAAGTTATCGGAGTAGAACGGATTCGACAACTCCTATATCTCTCTCGTCTTAATCTCGATAAACTAGCTATTGAAAACGTCCAGCTGCGCCTTGCTGAACAGAATCGAGTACCTCGCACTCAGAAACTCTTCACGAAAATAATTGTGTCCGCAGCTTTACGAAAGATTCCTTATGGCATACTTGAGCAACTAGACCAAAACGGAACTTTAATCTGTCCCGTTGGCAACTTAGATATCCAGCGACTTATCAAGATACAAAAAACCCCTCGTGGCAATCAGATAACTACAGGACAGCCTTGTAGATTTGTACCTTTAATAGGTAAGCCCGGATGGCCGGTCCGGGACTTACAATAGATTCTGCACATGGACATTTAAACTAAAAACAGGAGCGTTTGTCGATTTCTCGCTGTCGTCCTCTACAAGCGTCAAACTAATTGTGATAAAAATTATTAGTAGTATCGGTTTGCAAATTGGTTATTAAGAGAGTTAATTAATATGGATTCAGAATATGAAACTGTGATCGGCCTAGAGGTTCACAGCCAACTGCATACAAAAAGCAAAATGTTTTGCTCGTGTAGTTCTGATTATCAGAACGCGGCACCTAATACTTGTGTTTGTGAAACATGTATGGGCATGCCTGGCGTCCTGCCAGTTATCAATAGAAAGGCTGTAGAATTAGTAATAAAGACTGGGCTAGCCCTTGGATGCCGCATTGCCGGTGAAACAAAATTTGATAGGAAAAATTACCCGTATCCCGACTTAATGAAGGGATACCAAATTTCTCAGTATGATATGCCAATAGCCGTAGAAGGTATGCTCAAAATCGAAGACACGAATGGAACTCAAAAAAATATAAATGTTACAAGAGTTCACTTAGAAGAAGATGTTGCCAAACTCTTGCACAAAGACGATCCAGGACGCGGAAATTACAGCCTGTTGGACATAAATAGATCCGGGGTTCCTCTAATGGAAATTGTGAGCGAGCCTGAAATAAGTAGTCCCGAGGAAGCGAACAGCTACCTTACTAACCTTCATTCCATTATCAGATATATATCTGTAAGCACGGCAAATATGGAAGAAGGAAGCTTTAGATGTGACGCCAACATAAGTCTAAGGCCGACAGGATCAAAGATATTGGGCAAGAAGGTGGAAATCAAAAATGTGAATAGTTTCAGGTCAGTTTTTAGGGCGCTTAAATATGAGGAACAACGTCAACAAAAGGCGCTAATGACTGGTGAGAAGATCATACAAGAAACTAGAGGCTGGTCTGACGATAGAGGTACCACCATCAGCCAGCGAACTAAGGAATACGCCTCGGACTATCGATATTTCCCAGAACCCGACTTGCCGCCTGTTCACATTTCTCGTAGCTGGGTCAAGAAAATAGGGGCGCAAATCCCAGAGTTGCCCGACGATAAATCAGCCCGATTCTCGAAAAGATTCGGCCTTTCACCCTATGACGCGAAACTTCTATGTTCCAATAAAAGTACTGCGAAATTATTTGACGACACAATTCGAAAACTATGTGATCCCTCAAAAGAAACGGTTGTACTAAGGGCAAAAAACCTCGCCAACATAATTAATGTTGAAATAGCAAGGCTGGTCAACGAAAGCGGAAGTGTTCTGGAAAAATCTAGAATAACAACCTCCTCGTTAGCTAGCCTAATCCTTATGATCGAAAATGGTCACCTGACAAGTAATAACGCGAAAACAATATTAAAGGAGCTTTTTACTAACGGGGGCTCTCCGTCAATAATCTCCCAGGAGATGGGCCTAGACCAAATTAGTGACGAAGATGCTATCAATTCTACTATTCAAGATGTTATTTCTGAAAACCCCGATGCTGTAAATGATTTTCTAGCAGGCAAAGAATCTGTACTGAAATATTTAGTCGGTCAAGTTATGAAAAAAACGAAGGGCTCCGCCAATCCCCAGATTACTATTGCAGCAATTAGCAGCTCTCTAGAGAAATTGAGGTAAGAATTGAGATCTCGGATCCAAGCTGATAGCAATTTAAGTTCTCGAATACTTCGAATGCTAAAACTTCTATACCCTGGAATAAAGATTAAAAGATGGTTGCTTTTGGGATCCATCGGGATAGGAATATCTTCAATCGGGTTTGTTTACTTCGTCAGAAGGATATTTTTGCTAACTTTTCCAGACTTTTTACCATGGCACCTTGAAGCCATTATATTACTAACCGTCGGTAGCGGAATTATTTTTTCCTCGCTACTTGGTTTATATCGAACCTTAAGCCCACTATTGATAGGTAGTCCAACGTTGGAAACTATAGGGGAAACCCTGTATAGCAGACTTTCAAGAGAACGAGGTCCTAAAATATCCGTGTTAGGCGGAGGTACCGGAATGTCGGTGCTATTAAGTGGACTAAAAGAACACACCAACAACTTAACGGCTATTATAAGTGTCGCTGACGACGGGGGAAGCTCAGGAAGACTTAGAAGGGAATTAGGAGTTATACCACCAGGTGATTTCCGTAACTGCATCGTAGCAATGTCGGACGAACAAACGCTATTGCCTGAACTATTTCAATACCGTTTTGAAGAGGGCGAAGGTCTTAAAGGACACAGCTTCGGCAACCTATTTATTGTAGCTATGTCACAAGTAGCCA
>CAYPDR010000026.1:0-45109 GCA_964409595.1 uncultured Dehalococcoidia bacterium | reverse complement strand
TTTGCGCTATCTTCACTCTCGTATCCTTCCTCGACATCGTGCAATTGGTGCTTAAATATTATCCGAATTTCACAACTTAACTCCCTTTAATCTTCACACTGAACAACACCTTCAGAAAAAGCCAAATACCCTCAACCAGGTGGGTAATATATCTACTGCCATGTACTTTTGCCGAGTATAATCGTAAAAAGCGACTTACGTCACTGAAAAAGGAGAGCCTATCTTGATCCAGAGAATGATACGAGCCGCGTCACTCGATTCTCACCTGTATGAAGAGGTGGAACACGACAAGTCTGCTATAACGCAGGCAATGCTAATCGTGGTCTTGGTATCTATCGCGAAAGGTGTCGCTGCCTTAGCAACAACTGGAACGCTGATAGGGATAGCAACAGGGATTATCGGCGGCCTGGTTTCATGGGCAATCTGGGCATTTGTCACTTATATTGTTGGTTCAAAGCTCTTAAAGACCCCTGAGACCCACTCCTCATGGGGAGAACTTGCCAGAGTTACAGGCTTCGCCCAAACGCCAGGCCTTTTACTCGTATTCGCACTGCTGCCGTTTTTGGGCACGTACATCATAGTTATAGTAGGTCTATGGCAGTTAGCCGCCATGGTCGTAGGAATACGGCAAGCCCTGGATTACACTTCAACCATACGAGCTATTGTCGTAGTCTTAATCGGGTTTATCATATCGGCCGCATTACTCTTGCTACTGGTGGGGCTGGCTTCATAGCCGGAAGTGGCACGTTTTAAGTGGAACCTACCGCCAAATAAGACAGGGCACGTAGGTTAGGATCAACTTAATAGCCAATCTCAGACCTTCGAGCCGTATATGCGCAGTTTTCACACGCAACATTCTCATCTGGAATCACAGTGGAGTTCAGCACGGATACCATTTCCATAAGTGCCCCATCAATCCATGAGGAATCCCATTTGTAAGGAACCAGGGTTTCTGAAAAACCCATGTTGCCGTAGAATCCATCGGCCGACCTGTCAGCATTGCAGACATAAAAATAGCTTATGTCCGATACATCGAACCCCATGCCTGTAAATATGTATGCGTAGACATCCATCTGGATCTTGTAACTTTGATGGTAAAAGTTAGATAAGTATTCCCAGGTCACGACGGGTTTGTTATTAGCCTGTGACTTATAGTCGGCGACTATGATCCGCTCTGTTTCAAGGTCCTGCCATACATCATCAATCCCTCCGTGCAAAACGATATTTGTTCCATCTACCTGGTGCGAAATCCCGTGATGTAGAGAATTCCTCCATTGCTCCAAATCAGGATGGTCAAAGGGAATCACCTGATCGAGCCCGTACTCTGAAAAAATACGGTGAGGCTCCCTGTTCTCCCTGCAGATGTCGAATTCTCTCTTTAGGAGAAGGTCGGTAGTTTCATTTAAAGTCCATCCGGGAGTTGAAGGAGATTTTAAGCCCTTCACTCGGTCGAGATAAAAACACCTCTGACAGCTCAGAAAGTCATTAAACTTACTTCGGCTTATGCGAAATGGAGTATCTTGGCCCGGAGTGTAGATAGAAGAGGCACGTGTCCGAATCCCCTTGGCCTCTACCTGCTGACCTTTTCTATTTATGTTAAGGCTGATCATTAAATCCTGTCCCTTGTTCAATCCGATCGATTCCCAGAGTGAAGATCGCTATTGTCGCACTGATTTTTCCATTGTAGACCAAGCAACCCTACATTTAGGCGATCTACTGGCGATTAGGATACCCCGCGATGTAGGATAACAACCTGCGATAGCCCTTGAAACTTATCTAGGAGAACAAAAATGGCTTACGGTGGAAATGAATGGCTTGCTTTGACGGAGGAAGAAATCCTTGAGCCAGATCTACCGATCTGTGATCCCCATCACCATCTCTGGGATATGAGAACGGAAAGAACACCTTACCAACGGTATCTCCTTCACGATTTACTCGGTGACACAGGGTCAGGACATAACGTTAGATCCACAGTTTTTGTCGAAGCAAATTCCATGTGGAAGGCCTCAGGGCCTGAAGAAATACGTTCGGTCGGAGAGGTCGAGTTTGTGCAGGGCACCGCCGCCGCTTTTGCTAGTGGGATCTACGGAAACTTCAGGGGCGCAGCAGCGATAGTTGGGTCAGCAAACCTCAACCTCGGTGAGGGAGTCCGACCAGTCCTTGAGGCTTTGAGAGGGGCGAGCCCTAATAGGTTTCGCGGTATAAGGCACAGGCTCACCTGGGATCCCCACCCTGATCTCCCGGGCATGACTGCGCCAGGCGTGCAGGGGCAGATGGCTCAGAGCAAGTTCAGGGAAGGGGCGCAGGTATTAGCGGACATGGGCATGTCTCTAGAAGGTTGGATGTACCACCATCAACTTACCGAGCTTGCCGACTTCGCTAAAGCCGTACCAGACCTGACTATTATCCTCAACCATATCGGGGGAGTGGCCCGCATAGGACCATATGCTGGTAAAGACGATGAAACAATACCCGCATGGAAAGAAGGAATAGCCGCGGTGGCAGAAGCGCCTAATGTCGTCATTAAACTTGGCGGTATGGGGATGCCAATTATGGGATTTGACTGGCATTTACGGGAAAAACCTGTGGGTTCTACGGAACTATCAGACGACATGGCACCGTTTCTCAGTTACTGCATTGAACAATTCGGTACCGACAGAGGAATGTTCGAGAGTAATTTTCCGGTAGACAAGGTCTCATTCTCGTATCACATTATGTACAACGCATTCAAACGGTTTTCTACTGACTACCGCCCGAATGAGAGGGCAGCCATGTTCCACGATAATGCCGTCCGCATCTACAACGTGTCAGAGGAGTGAGTCAATTATCTAAGCCACCTAATACAGAGCTTTAGATTAGGAAGAGGTGAACCTATTCACCGGTCAAATCTGAGAGCTTGGGCATAACCTCTTCTGCCATCAGCCTCATCGAGGCCTCATAAGCCTCGCTGTCTTCGGAATGGTCAAAGGTCAGCCACAAAAGGTGACCAAAACCACCCACTGTATCGTATAGGCTCCGAAGCTTTTCTGTGACCGTCTCTGGAGACCCGACAATCCACAGATTATCCATCATGTACTCAAGTGTCACATCATCATCAGACATATTTTCATCATGCTTCATAAAAGATACAAAAGGATAGGCGCCGTTTGAAAAGAGGGGCCGCAAATAATCGCGCCAAGCCCTCCCCAGCATGCCATTCATAGCTCCTTCCCTTGCCGCTTCATCAGTCTCAGCAACCCAGACGTCTCTCACTATTCTCCAGTCACCCCTAGACGGGGGGGGCTTGCCCACCGATTCAGCACCTTCTTTGACGGCATCCCAGTGGCTAGCAACATAGACGGCATTTAAACCAAGGCTCATTGGTATATATCCCTTCTCACCGACTAACTTGAGAGTATCGGAGCCAGGGCTTGCCCCAGCAACCCCGATAGGAGGATGGGGCTTCTGAAAAGGGGTTATGTGATGACGTAGGTCAGCAAAGGCATAGTCAGCAGGATCCGGGATATGAATATCCCAGAACTGGCCCTTATATTGAAATGGGCCTTCCACATGCTCCCAGAGGTTCAGAATAATATCGAGGGACTCCCGGGTTCTTTCCCTGTGCTCCCCGTTTTCCATGTCTATACCAAATAGTTCATGGTCTGACTGAAGACCCCCTGACCCGATGCCAAACATGTACCTCCCCTGCGCCAGGTGGTCAAGATATGCAACTCTCGTTGCCAGCTCAATCGGGTGGTGAAATGGTAGGAGATGTGCCCCCGTGCCGAGCTTGATGTTCTTGGTCTGCATGAGCGCCTGTGCTATCAGGATATCCGGGGAAGGTACTGGCTCCCAGGGGGCAGTGAAATGTTCCCCGATCCATGCCTCATGAAGGCCATATCTGTCGGCCATTCTAAGGCACTTCAGGTCCCACTGCTGCGCATCATATGGCGATCTCTCGGGGGGATGGGACGGCATCAGGAACAGGCCAAGTTTCATATCAATGCACCTTCGTTGGCTTCTGAACAAGGCTAATATAATCTGTATGGGCCATAATACTAATTACATCGGGGAATGAAAAGTTTCAAAAACACTGTCCTTTTAAGCAGGACCTCATCCTATCCGATGTCTGTAGCAATTCCCTTCGCACGGAACCCCTAAGACTTCAGGGCGTTGAGGCCAGACTCAGCCCCCTCGAGGAGAAAGCCGAGGTCTGAGTTATACATGATGACCTGCATGCCTTTTGACCTCCACTCGGTGAGCTTTTCAATGTTCCCCATATGGATACCAGGGGCCACTCCGGCCTCCAAAGAGATATCTATAACTCTCTCAATTGCTTCCCTGACCACAGGATGGTCGGTCTGCCCCGGCATGCCATAGGACAACGAGAGGTCTTCGGGGCCTATGAGGGCCACATCAATTCCGGGCACAGACAATATCTCTTCCAGATTTTCAACGGCAACTTTTCTTTCAATCTGCGCTATGGCGAGGGTATCCTCATTCTGAACCTTTACGAACTCTTCAAGATCTCCGAAAACATAGTCAGAGTGTGGCGCATCAGAGGAAAGACCTCTTACACCAACCGGTGGATATTTCATGAAGTTAACCAGGCCCCTGGTGTGCTCAACAGATTCCACCCTTGGCAGCATTAATCCCATTGCCCCGGCGTCCAGGTGACCCGCAACAAGGCTGTAGTCCAGGTTTCTTATCCTCACCAGGGGGCAGATCTGCTCCAACCTCGCAACCCGTAGAATCTCCCTCACGACCCCCAGTTCAAACGCGCCGTGTTCACAATCAACCATAAAAAAATCAAACCCGACCCTCTTAAATATCTGGGCCGCCGTGGGCGTTGTCATTTCCTGTAACATTGTCCCGTAGACAACCTGCCCGCTTTTTATCTGTGATTTCAAAGTGTTTCTTAACAAATCAAATACCCCGCTAACCCAATTTAGGGAGAACAATAACATCTGAAATTTGATGTGACGAATGAGGCAAAAGTATGGAAATGAAAGATCTCGTAACACTTTATGACTTTGAGAAGAAATCTTATGAAATGATGCCAAGTCATCTATCCGATTTCGTAAGGGCCGGAGCGCAGGACGAAATCACCCTGAGGAGGAACAGGAGCGCCCTGGATAAGATTATCTTGAACCCACGAATATTTCGCGACGTGTCAGATAGGGACCTGTCAACCAGTGTGCTGGGAAAGAAGATATCTTTTCCAGTCATGATGACCGCCGCAGGAGGGCAGCTCCATATGCACGAGGAGGGTGAACTCGCCTCCGCAAGAGCCTGCAATAATTTCGGAACAGTCTACGGCACTCCCATGAACTCCGGATACTCCCTTGAGAAGATTGCCGAGCACACTCCAGGGAGAAAATGGCTGCAGATAGGCCAGCACAGCAACAGGATCCAGGAACATTTCATAAAAAGGGCGGAAGCCGCTGGGTACGAGGCCATCGTCTTGACTGCCGATACACCTGTGCCAAGCCGAAGGGAAACCGAGATCAGAAATAATTTCTCAGTGCAGAGCACATTGAGCTGGGGAAGCGTTCAAGGATATGAAGAGGAGCTCTTATCTGATATCCCACTGAAGGAATACATTTACGGGCCGTCCGATGAATCCAAGTCAGAAAATCAGTTTTCTGCTGGAACAGGGCAGCCGGTATTCGAAGGAATCACATGGGAGAACGCCTCATGGATAAGGGACCTCACTGACCTACCGATCATCATAAAGGGAGTGAGAAACGTTGAAGATGCCAGACTCTGTGCGCAGGCAGGATTCAACGGCATAACGATCTCAAACCACGGGGGAAGACACCTGGACGGCACAAAATCTGCAATTGAGGTCCTAGCAGAGATAGCCCCGGCTGTCGAAGATCAAATAGAAGTGTATTTCGACTCAGGCATCAGAAGGGGAATGGACGTGTTGAAAGCCATCGCCCTGGGAGCGAACGCGGTCCTCATCGGGCGGCCGATCTTCTGGGGACTTACCGTGAGCGGAGAGAAAGGGCTAAATAGAATCCTGGAAATATTACGAACCGAAGTGGACCTGGGAATGGCATATCTTGGGGCGAGAAACGTCCAGGAAATCGATAACTCAGCCATAACTACTGAATAGTGAATTGCGAATCCACGCTCGTGCAGGAACTGAAATGTACTCCTGTCAGTTCTGCCTGCACATCCATTATGCTGGTATGCGCAGATATTATAACCCCAGCTAGTCTCCTAATAGGCGATCTGGACCATCGTCGGCGAGCTCCGACAGACGTTCGTCGACCCATCTGGTGTGAATGGAACCATCCAGAAAATCTGGGTGCCTGAGTACCTTAGAAAGAAAGTTGATGTTGGTATCCAGGCCTTCTATGTGAAACTCAGATAAAGCGCGGCGAGCCTTCTGTACTGCTAGCTCAAACGTCGAACTGGGTGAGTGGGTAATAACCTTGGCAAGCAGAGAGTCAAAGGCAGGAGTCGTCGTGTACCCGGCATATCCGAATCCATCCGTACGGACTCCTGGCCCGCTTGGAGCCTCATAGGATATGAGAGTACCACCCGACGGTTTAACCATGCCGTTTCCACTGAGAGTTTCCATATTTATTCGAGTTTGGATTGCAAACCCTTCAGGTTTGGAGACAGCGGAATCATCAAATCCTATCGCGTTTAGGGTAGCTCCCTCCGCTAGTTGAATCTGGGCCTGCACGATATCAACTCCTGTTACGGCTTCAGTTACCGTGTGCTCGACCTGGAGGCGTGCGTTGGTCTCGATGAAATAGAAGGCTTCTTCTGTCTTGGAGTCAACATCGAATAAGAATTCGAAGGTGCCAAGATTGGAATATTCGACGCTTTTCGCAAGCCTCACTGCAGCTTCGATAATATCTCTGCGGATAGAATCGGTAAGTTGCGGAGCCGGAGCGATTTCGATCACTTTCTGGTAACGCCGCTGCACGCTGCATTCCCTCTCTCCAAGATGCACTATCTCACCAGAACTATCGCCGAGAATCTGAACCTCTATATGTCTAGCATTTTTGACAAATTGTTCAACATACAAATCGCCATTCCCAAAAGCTCTTGTTGCCTCAGACTTGCATCTTTTATAGGCGGATCCTATCGAGGACTCATCTGAAATTGCTCTGGACCCACGTCCGCCCCCGCCCCCTACGGCCTTTATCATCATCCCAGACTCACAGGGAAGGGATTCATAGAATGCCTGTGCCTGCTCGAGCGTAACCGATTCATCGATGCCTTTAAGAATCGGGACCTCGGCAGCTGCGGCAGCAGCGCGAGCTCTACCTTTATTTCCAAAAAGCTCTAGGTGCCTGATATCCGGCCCTATAAACACAATTCCGTTCTCTTCACATTTTCTCGCAAAATTCGCGTTTTCAGACAGAAAGCCATATCCGGGATGAACCGCATCGGCCTCGGCCTCCTTTGCTATTTCAATTATTCGGTCCATATCGAGGTAAGCTAGAATCCCTTGACCTTCTAACCCATAAGAATCATCAGCCATGGTCCTATGTAAAGATTCAAAGTCGTCTTCTGAATACACAGCCACTGTTATGATTCCCAGGTCCTTAGCAGTTCTCATGATGCGGATGGCAATTTCGCCACGGTTGGCCACCAAAATAGTCTTAAATCCCATTTCTATCTATGCCTCTCGTATTCATAAATTGTTCTAGTAGCTAATTTCTTGGTTAATACTTGATTTTGGGAGTGATCTATCCCAAGAAATTCCTTTAATTTTTGCCCTGAGTATTCACCCACGCAATGAGAAGGAGCAACATTCGGTGCCTTTCCGCTTTCAGATTTCCATGGTTGTGTGGGAAGTACATTCTACCCCCCCTCAGAATGGTCCATCTTCGAAAAAATCCGCGCAACTTAAAGTTTTCATCTGGTTGAGTGTAAATTTCACACAAGGCTTAAACTCTTGACACACAGGCACAAAAATTTCTTAATACCAATTCCACATAGTCTGTTATTTTCGCCTGTGTCCACGTCTGAATGAGTTCATCAAGTTCTTTCTCGTCCAGTTTTCGCCTACCCAATCTGAAAAATCGCGAATCTTTTGAAATCCCGATTTCTCCCACCAGTATTTTCCGCGTCTTTTCATTAGTCACAGCAACCGCTAAGGGAATCGGAACCACTCAAAATCACCTTCTACTTTACGGAGTATAGATAGATGCACATACCCGAGGCCTCACAAAATTGGATGCATTAATACATGAGATTATTATTCAGCTAACCACTATCTTTGCTCGCAAGAGCCCGTCCAACGATTAAAAACCAAAGGTTAACAATAAACATCCCTGCAAATACCGGTATAAACACTCCACCTACGGTACCCGCATCAGCTGAATCAATTAACCAAGGGGCTAGAATATGAGCAACCCCAACCACAACCGCCGCAATCGTTGCTACGAATCCCAATATCTTACTAAAATCTGGGCTGAGCGAAACCTGCAAAGCGATTAAAGCCACTCCAGACCACGCTAGAACGCCACCAACAATAAACAGCGAGAATTGTGAAGCCGCCATCATTGCCTGAGCACCCATTCCAACCGGTTCACTCATTAGTAACCCGTTGTCAAAAGACCAAGCGTAAATTAATCCTATGCCTCCGATTGTGAATAAAAAACTGCCCAGTCTTATTACCGCATTGTTGTCAGTACGATTTCGGACAAATTCCTGCAAAGCAACAATACCGAATATAGTTAGGGCCAAACCTACAGTAGTTAGTAAAACAACAACATGTTGAACCTTTCCGGCAGTCGCGGTGGAAGCAGCGAACGCTTCGAAAATATATCCTCCCTCCGGCGGGCCATCTGAAACAGCAACACCGATCAAAGACCCTACTATATGTAAGAATGCTCCCAAAAATAGAGAGAATCCTCCTAGTTTGTTCATAGATACCGATCCCATTTTTGCCCTCCCAGATGAAAACATTATTTATTGAAGCGGATTCAGTCGGGTATCTTCGCTCAACCATAGATCTCAAGAATAGGGGTCTCTAGGTTACTTTCCACTCAAATTATTTTAGAGAAAATATGTATTTGCTTCCGATGCCGATAGGTATAGTGGGCCCGGCTCACTAGTGACCAAGGCAGTATCCCTTATTGAAATGACTGCCAATCCAATGAAAGGTCCTATTTTCACTAAAAGTTCCCCTCTTGATTGTTATGAAAGCAACCACGAGAAAACCGCTGAACTTCGTCGAAATGCCGTGTCCTCTGCAACCCGCCCAAATTCAGTTGCTGATATTAAAAACTTTATGTTCAGATAACGCTTGCGACGATCGGAAGTTTAAGGGACTTCCGTCATATATTTTCTCACCATCAACGATCGTTATGATGTGATCACTATACTTGACCGCCAGTTCAATATCATGAGTCACCAGAAGCAAAGTCTTCCCCCCATCGACCACGTCTCTCAAGAGTTGGAAAAAGGCCATTTTGCCAGCGTTATCCAGATTGGCCAATGGCTCATCCATCAGCATCAAATCCTTGGATTGCGCCAATGCGAAAGCTAGCCAAACTCTCTGTTTTTCGCCTGCTGAAATATCAGTGAACTTGCGATGCCTTATCTCGACAAGACCGCACCTCACAAGAAGTTCCTCTATAAGTTCTTTCGACTCGCCTCCGGTTAACTTCCGGTTGTACAAGCCAAGGCTAACCACCTCATAAACGTCTAGAAAAGCTGGAGGTGGTATGTTCTGGGGTACATACGACATTTCCTTCCAATGTACTTTGGTTATGAAGCCAGTATAGTAATCAATATCTCCGAAGACCACTTTGAGAATCGATGATTTGCCAGCACCGCTAGGTCCCGTCAGGCAACTGAACTTACCTTCAGAGATTGTAAAACTTATATCTTTTAAAACCTCGACATTATTAACTTTTAAATTTAGATTGGCGGCAGAAATATTCATTTCAATTTGGAACCCATATAAATCATCACCGGAGCGCCTACAATAGTAGTCGTCAGTCCAACGGGAAATTCCGCGGGTGCAAGGAGCAGTCGAGCTATCTGCTCGGAACCAAGGGTCAGTATCGCTCCGACCAGCGCCGATGCAACTACAAGATTAATTGGAAGGTTTCCGAACATTCTCCTGCTCACATGCGGAGAAATCAATCCTACAAATCCTATTAATCCACCAGCATAAACTGATGCACCTGCTAGTATTCCTGCCAAACCCATTGCTAGATATCTGATAAAGATTGCATTCACCCCAAGTGACCTCGACAGGGTGTCACCCAGCATTATAGGAAAAAAGTTCTTACACAACCCTATGGCCAAGCAGATACTAAATAAGAAGGTAACGAGCATATAACCGGCCATCTCCCAATTACTGCCACTAAACGAACCCGCTATGAGCCCAATTACTTGTGTGGGAAATACCCTCCCATGGGACATGACCGAGATACCTATTGAGACCATTAGCGCTGATAAGGCAATTCCCATTATTGCCAACTTCACCGGAGAAAGATCTCTCGTAGAAACCAATCCCCCCAAAATCAGAGAGACCACCAAGGACGAAAAAATGCAACCAAGAAAAATACCTGTTTCTGTCACGACCAACAAGCCTGCTGCACATGCGGCCAGAAAAATTGCAGCGCCTCCACCAATACCAAATAAATTAGGATCTCCCAGGGTGCTACGAGTGGAAAGTTGTATCAACGCGCCGGCAAGGCCTAGACATGCGCCGGTTAATGAGCTAACTAGCACTCTGGGAATTCTTATATCCCAAATAATTGTGTTCAGAGAATTTTGAGCGTCGGGAAATACCATTAGCCGAAGAGTGTCTTTCGCTGCCACGACAGTCGGTCCAACGAGCACACCTGTGATCGACAAAGCGAAAAATATGCCAATCAAAGAGAAATAAATTGAAAAGTTTTGTAATTGGCTGGATCGCCTGATTTTACTTTGTCCCATCTTTTAATAATTCTACGGCCTCTATCAAGCGCGGCCCGGGTGCTTGTAGAAATAAGGTTACATCAGCTTCGAAAATACTGGAGCCCTGGACCGCCTTCAGTTCTGCCAACTGAGGCATTCGAGAGATCATAGAAGATAACCTTGGAGCCGGATCCGGTGCAGGGGTTATTGTAACTATCACGTCAGGATCAGCGGCAACAATCGTTTCCAAAGACATCAAGGAAAATCCCGGGTAGGGCCCCGAGTCAGTCAAACCAGCTGCTTTATTTACCATTCCCAGCGTGTTAGCTATTTCCCCCGTATAAGATTCCGGTCTCGCAGCATAAAGATTCCGATCTTGGTCAGAAATTAGTATTAAGACTGTACGTCCGTCTGAACCGCCCACTCTCGCGAGCCGGTCGTTAATTTCATCTACCTTTTCACTTGCAACCTCTTCTTGTCCTATGATTTTACCGACTTTCAGAATGTACTTATTTATTTCCTCGGCCGTTTCCGCCTTGACGCCCATAACTTCTAGCCCAGCTCTAGCAAGTATCGGAGCGAATCTAGCCTGGGTGAGTGCTTCTAGAATAACCAAGTCTGGTCCGGCTGCGACCAAAGTTTCTATGGAGGGATCGTAAGCGCTACCTACATCAGGCAATGCCTGTGCCTCCAACGGATAGTTAGACGCCCTATCTCTCAGAATTGCGGATCCTCCCGCGGCGTATAGTATCTCCGTAGCCGTAGGACTTATTGTGGCTATTTTCTGGGGGGATATGGTGATTGTCAGTTCTTGTCCAAGAGCATCAATGATTGTAACGGGAGCCTCTGGCGCAGAATCTTTCGAAACTTGAAGAGGAGTCACTGAAATTGACGCAGAACCCGACTCTCTCGCGTTCCCGCCCTCCAATTGAGATACTGATCCGGCTCCATTACTTGACGAACATCCCAATAACAACCCAACGACGAATAATATTGTGGGTGTTAATACCGGAAAAGTTATTTTGCCTAATCTATTCAACTTCTGTACCTCTATGCTCCATTTAAAATCAATTACCTTCCACTATATTTTTCTGAATTTCTAACCTTGTACCGAAAATTTTTGAAACGGAACATTTGATAGTTACAAACAAAAACTCATATTATAAGGCCTTAACACCACCTCCGCACTCATGCTGCAGGTGACTCATGTAGATACATCGAACCAAGGCTTATATGACTTTGGGTACATAATCTTATCCGGTAACCAAGCGCTAATTCGTTGAAATGCTGGATCTGTTGTGCTTGCCCTCCATAACGAGTGAACGGAATAGGGAATGGATGCCGTCGACTTTTGGTAGAACCAAGACCTCCACAGACTAGCCAATGCAAACGTAACCACGTACAAGAGAAGTCCAATTCCGACGGCAAAAATCAGCCGCTTAGTCGAGCATACCCAACTCTCTGAAAATCGTCTGAGTTCCTTTAAGATCGGCGAGGTCCTCCATGGATAACTCGGGCATGTTCAGTTCTGTAAATGCTGGTAAAAATTTATGGGTCTTGACCCCCTCCACCACTGGATACTCGTAAACTTGGCCCGAGAAATACTGTTGAGCCACGGTTGATGTCAAAAATTTTAGGAACTTTTCCGCATTTTCTCGATTTTCCGCGGTGTCTAGAATGCCAGCCCCAGCTACCATCACCAGGCTGCCAGGTCCTCCATCGCTTAAATATAGGTTACGAGCGTTAAACTTATCCCCTTCCTCTGCGAGAAACCTGTGTAGATAATAATGGTTAACTAAACCTATATTAATTTCCTCAGCCGCAGCAGCGGCAACTTGAGGCGTGTTTTTAGGATAAGTGATTGCTTTATTGTCAATCATTCCTTCCAACCACTCCCTAGTCTTAGCCTCCCCCCACATTACCCTCATCCCGGTGATCATCGTTTGAAATGAGCTATTGGCAGGGGCCCAGCCTAGCTTTCCTTTCCATCTCGGATTAACTAGGTCTTCGAGCGATGACGGCAGATCTGATTGTTCTAAGCTTGCAGTGTAAACTAAAGTCCTCGCCCGTCCGGACAATCCTATCCAAGTTCTATCTTTTGGTTTCGCCCAATCAGCCACTCTATCTGTAATATCTTGGGGTAACTCAACCAATCGACCTTCAGCTGACAGAAACCCTAGCCCACCCGGATCCTGGGCAAAATAGATATCTGCGGGACTCCTGTCTCCCTCCTCTAAAATCATCGCCGCCAGGGGAAATGTCTTAGCATACTTCACCTGTACATCAATGCCGGTCGCCTCTTCGAATTGCTTGACTATCTCTCCAACCAAACTCTCCTTTCTTCCAGAGTAGAGAACCATTTTCCCAGGATCTTTTTCTACCTCTATAATTTTTTCAACTTCCTTCACAACCGGCCCTTCCACAGGAATTTCCACGATTTTCTCAGGTTGAGAGCATGAAATGAAACCTATCAACATAACAAGACCGAGAAAAAGATATGAACATTTCTTCAACTGGTAACCAGACATCACAATAGACCTGACTTGACCTAATTTCATTTTCTGTCCTGCACTGTTTCAGATTAACTTCAGTTCGCCACTCAGTACTTAGCCTCTACATTTACTACTAGTAATGTCACACTTATTCAATTACTTAGTACACACATAGATTTTTAGTAAGTATAAACTTTAAACACTCACATATTTAATGTCAACACGTTAATTTTAGATGACAAATATTGAGTCTTTCAATGATAGGCGAGTACTATCGGCGCGGGTTAAAAGGGATAACCTATTCGGGCATATTGGACGGGGGGAAGGGGGGTGAATGTTCAAAGATAAGACTTAGTTATACGGTAAGTGTTAACATCTACCGCGTAGAAACAGCTTGCATTTACCAGAAGATAGGGATCGGACAATCAATAATCAAATTGAGAATTTGATTTGATTTAGAGTCTAGATACGACCATGTTACTTTCCTAAATATGAAGCCATGGCCCTGCCGAATTATTCTGATAACACCTCATTCCAGCTCGTGCAAAACCTGCCCACGAAAGTTCTCCGCTGCATGGAGTAACATCCCGTGCACCCCGATGGTTATAAAATTAGCTCCCATCCTTATAAGATCCGCCACTCTGCTACTATCTTCAGGAGAGTTACCACCCACACCTACCCATTTCCCCGCCTGACGAATCTTGGGAACTACCTCATCCATTACACCGCGGACCTCTTTAATGGAAGCATCTCCCATACTTTGACTCAGGTCTCCAGGCGCTACATGAAGAATATCAACACCCTTGACAGAGGCAATTGCGGCTGCATTCCTCACTGCTTCTATCTCCTCCACCATCGGAATAACCAACGTGTTCGAATTCACCCATTCGGCAGATTTTCTTTTAGAAACTCCTACGCCGTAGTCGTGAGGGCGTCCTCCACCTACCCCTCGATGCCCGTCCGGAAAATATCTAGCCGCAGCCGCGATTGAACTAGCTTGTTCGTATGTGTTCACATGGGGCACTACGATCCCTTGAACCCCTCTGTCCAGAAACCTTAGTATGGTCGAGTCCGAATGGTCAGGGATCCTCGCTATGGGAGTAATACCGAATACTTCAGCAGCCCTTACCATGTTCTCAACCTGATCCACCGCCATAGCTCCATGTTCACAGTCAATCATGACAAAGTCGTAACCAATAGCCCCAAACATTTCTACAGTACCTGGAGAGTATTCGTTCACTATAGGACCCAAAACAAATTTCCCTTCCCTCAGTTTCTCTTTTGCAAGATTAGTACGCATTTTTACTCCCCTTAGTTCCCAAGTTGTTCTGGGCAATATAACCCATGCACGGACCTTTCAATTGATAAAGATTACAGGGGATGAAAACAAGGGATCTAGAGGTAACTTCTTTCAGTCATTGAGCAGTCATCCCGCCATCTATAACGAGTTCCGAGCCTGTTACGTAGGAAGATTCATCAGAGGCTAGGTAAAGAATTCCCATAGCGATTTCGTCTGCGGTGCCAAGTCTACCCATGGGAACCCGACTAAGCCTAGATTCCAAAGAGTCCCTGTTCTTGAAGGCATCTGCTGTCATGGGAGTATCTGCATAGCCCGGATGAACTGAATTAACCCTAATACCAAACTCGGCGTACTGAATGGCTGCAGATTTAGTTAGCAGGCGCACGCCCCCTTTCGCCGCATGATAGGCAGTGGACGTAGGACTCCCTATAAGACCATTAATTGAAGAGATATTGACAATGGAACCACCGCCAATATTTTTCATGTGTGGGATAACGTGCTTGATACCGAAAAACGAACCTTTAACATGAACGTTCATCTGACCATCCCAATCTTGCTCGGTGGTTTCTTCCAAGGTCTTCGTGGAGGAAGTACCGGCGGAGTTGACCAAAATGTCTATTTTCCCAAACCGTGAGAGGGTAGCATCGATCGCATTGATCCAACTAGATTCCTCTGTCACATCTAAACATACGAACCCAGCATTCTTACCAAGTTCTGAAAGTTCTCTAACCGTTTTGATACCAGATTCACGGTCTATATCCGCAAGTATGACATTCGCTCCTTCTTCAGTAAATTTCCAGGCGCAGGCGCCACCAAAACCCATCAAAGATCCTGGAACGCCATTGGCACCACCTGTGATAAGAGCAACCTTATTATCTAATCTCATCTCTACCTCCCTTTTAATTGTTCGCCTATTAGATTTACCGAAAATCCCATGCAAAGGCTAGTTTGGATTGAAACCAGCGGCTAACAGGGAAAACAATCTCACCATTATCAGGAACATATCTCCCATGTAGGGCCATGATTCTTACGTCACTTCATTCGCTTTGGCCTGAAAAACTTACCTTTCCTAAGAGCGGCTCAGGCCACAACGTCGCACCGAAAGCTCGTAGAGCAAGAAATACCAATCCTTAAAGTATCCAACTAAATGAAGTCGAAAAGCATCCCGTTTTATCTTAGTGATTAGTGCGGACAATCAACTTAACCGCTACGTAATCATGGTAATCAGACCGCCCTTAAAAAGCCACCGTGAGTGACCCCTATTAAGACCACAGTTTTCCCCATTAGGCGCTGTGAAACCCTTGAAGTTTTAGAAGGTATCGTGTCACCATTTACCGATGTTAAACAAAGGGCAGTCGACAGGAATGGCGGCATCAGTATAGTGAATAGAATTGTTTTCATAATCATGGTTGTGGCTGGGCTTTCACTTTTGAACTGTACTCAAAGATCTCTTCCTGAGAAACAAGCAGAAGAGCACCTGCCAAACTTTTCTCTGATCACTAACGAAGGAAAGATCACAACTGACCACTTTTTGCAGGACGGCCGGCCAGAATTTCTGCTCTTTATCTCACCCTATTGAGGTACATGTGTTTCCGAGTTACGGAAGCTGGCGAAATCCGACAAGGGACTTTCCTCATTGGCCAACATATATGTGATCGCTATGAATCCGGGAGATACCTTTGATGAGCTTGAGCAAATGTCCGATGGGCATCCGGAGTGGATTTATGCCTTGCCAGCAGACACATCAACCCTCGGTGATATCACTGGACTTACAAGGTCAACTAAAATTCTAGTGAGCGAACGCAACGTGATCTTAGGCCGATATAAAATGGGAGAGTGGAAACTCAACGAATGGATCGCAATCTTCCGCAATTCTAGCTAGTATAATAATCTCTTGGCGGCCGGCTTCCGACCGTAATAGATATGCTTCTGATAATGCCATATCCACACTAAACGGTAACCCGTTCAATGTTGTGCACCGAACAAAATTTGCCAATAACCTTACTGGATCGGTCCATCTGACAACATTTCACTCAGCATTTGAAAGCAACCTACCGGAACACTAGGTTGCAAGCGAACAGAAGGGTCTCTAGAATGTGGCCAAAAAGTGAGGGTGGTGTATGGTGCCCCCGGATTAACTTAAAGCGTTGGACGCCCTACGCCGCCGTTAGGTATCGAGAAGCTTCGATTGTTTTGACCATAGGACCGAAACTTGACTGTAGATCCTAGAAAAATTTAAATCTTTCTCTGAAAAAACTTATAAGAGACTACCTACACGTCAGAAAATTTTTCATAAACCGGTCGAAAAGAGCCGGTCTCCCGCATCCCCAAGGCCAGGCACAATATAACCATTTCCATCCAGGTGAGAGTCTACTGCCGCTAAATGAATTTCTACATCTGAATGATTCTCTCGTAATCTCTCAAGCCCCTCCGGCGCACCAATAATACCAATGATTTTGATCTTTGGAACTCCCCAGTTTTTTACTATGTCACATGCCGTCGAAGCCGTACTTCCCGTAGCCACCATAGGGTCCAGAAGAAGGCAAGTTGTCCCGGCTGGTTTTGGAAGTTGTGCACTAAAATATTGCTTCGCCTCCAACGTTTCCTCATCTCTTTGTAGTCCTATGTGAATAATTGGCGATTCAGGAAAAAAGCTGGACGTGACGTCGCTCATGACAAGACCCGCCCTCAGTATAGGTACTATGGCTATAGACTCTTTTATCTCTGATCCTTCAATATTTGATAAAGGAGTTTCAATATTCTTATGCCGAATTGAGATTTTCTCAGTAGCTTCATACACTAATAAGGCAGTGATATTTCTGACTAGCTCGCGAAATATCCGGGGGGACGTTGAGACATCCCTCATTCGCGTTAGTTTATCCGCAATCAACGGATGGCGGGATACTACATAGTTACGTGTAAAACAGTCGTGCATACTGAGATTATATCTAATCTAGGCTCAAACTAAACTCAGACTGATCGTAAAATTTTCCTGAGAATACGTCTCCAAGCAAATCCAGGCGTCATCCGTAACAATTACTGCTTCCACCAGGTGTCTCGAGAGCACTACTGAAACTGTTCTAAAAACAAGTTTCCGTATGCCTATGTTTGACCCCAAGAAACCTGAGACTATTTTCATATCTAGTCGTTTAAATCGCAAGGAGTGTGGTATATGCACAAAATATCAGCCACTGATGGACAAGTCGTATACGTAATAGGTCCCTATAATAAACCCATAGCATCCGTAAGTGTTGGCCAGATGGTAACCATCGAAACAATGGACGCGTTCCGGAACCAGATCAATTCTGAAAAAGATGATATAACCCAACTAATCACCCTCCCATTTGTCAATCCTTTGACCGGACCTATATACATTGAAGGAGCCAATAAGGGAGATACACTAGTGGTCACGATACATGATATCGAGGTGACTCGAAATTACGGAGTTAGTGCGCTTATACCCGATTTCGGAGGGTTGTGCGGAACAGTGTTCACTAGAACTCTACAACCACCACTACCCGCGAGGGTAATGCTCCACCCGATCAAAAATGGCCAGATCACATTTTCCGATGACTTAGATATTCAGACGATCCCCTACACACCGTTTTATGGCACCATAGGGACAGCGCCAGAAATCGAAGCGGTCTCCTCTTTGGCTCCTGGCGTCCACGGAGGTAATATGGATGCTGCGGACGCTTGTCCTGGTAATAAGGTCTTCTTGCCCGTTAATGTTCCCGGTGCTCTGTTCCACATCGGAGATGGGCATGCTGCTCAAGGGGACGGGGAAGTCTGTGGAGTTGCCACAGAGATTCCTACACGAGGGACCTTTTCATTCGACATAATCAGGGAAACCACCATCGGAACTCCCCGGATTGAGTCCGACGAATATATAATGACCGTCGGCAGTGCTCGCCCCATGGAGGATGCCGCGCGAATCGCTTTCTACGAACTTATCTTGTGGCTGGAACAAGACTACGGCATCGACAGGATGACGGGATATCAACTTTGTTCACAAGTGGCTCGAGTCCGGTTGGCTAATATGGTTGATATTCTTTATTCAGTAGTCGCAAAATTTCCAAAGGAATTCCTTCCCCGGCTTCACAGTCAATAGGTCAACAACTGTAATTTCAAACATAGAAAACCGAATTTTGCGACTTGCCAAGCCTATTTATCTCAATGGGAATTCACTGTTCCAGACAAAATATCACTCTCCTTAAGTTAAACGCTATGCTCACTATAAGAACAGGTGTGACACCTTATATTTCCACCCTTTTCTGGAATCACCCAATGGAGTTAAACTATCCGAAACTTACAAATTAGCGAACCGTGCAAAGTTAGCACGCCAACACAATACCTTATAGGAAGGTTAAGTAACCAATAATGATCATAGGGGTTCCCAAAGAAACTATAGACCAGGAGTTAAGGGTCGGATTGACACCAGAAGGAGTGCAAGTGCTGGTAGAACAAGGACACCGACTACTCGTCGAACATCGGGCTGGTATAGGCAGCGGCCTGTCGGACGCCAACTATTTGCGCAAAGGGGCGGAGCTGGTTGAAAAACCAGAGGATCTATATTCTTCATCAGATATGATCGTGAAAGTGAAGGAACTTCAGAAATTTGAGTGGGGTCTGTTATATCCGGGACTCACGACATTTTCATTTCTTTCTTTGGGGGCCAACCCGGAGCTTGCGAATGTTTTGAAAAAAAATAAAGTGACAGCTATAGCTTACGAAACATTGGAGATGGATGACGGTTCTTTACCGATTCTTAAAACTATGAGTGCTTTAACAGGTCGTCTTGCAGTAGACGTAGGGTCTCACTACTTGAAGAGCCCTCAGGGTGGCTCAGGAAAGTTATTGAGTAGTGCAACAGGGGCAGTACCTGCTAGAGTTGTAATCTTGGGTGCCGGTGTGGCGGGATCGAATGCAGCGGAGTTGGCATTAAACATGGGCGCTCAAGTCAATGTTCTGAGCCGCGGGCAACATCGACTACAAGCATTGGAAAAACGATTAGCTAAACACAAGAACTTGGAAATCGGAATCGCATCCAAAGAGGAAATTACAAAGGCCGTCAAAACCGCCGACGTAGTTATCGGCGCAGTTCGAGATGCAGGAGGGACTGTACCCAAGCTAGTTACGAGGTCAATGGTAGGTTCAATGCAAAAAGGATCAGTCATAGTTGATGCATGTATTGATCAAGGCGGTTGCATTGAAACTAGCCGCCAGACGACACTCAGCGACCCTATATATATAGAAAAAGGAGTCATTCACTATTGCGTCCGCAACATGCCTGGCTCTGTTCCGCGAACAGCTACAGAATCTCTTTGTAACGCCACTATGCCCTACGTGCAACTAATTGCAGAAAATGGTGTTCAGGCTGCGATCGCAGCTAGTAAACCTCTTTCTCTTGGCGTCAATGCCATGAATGGTAAATTGGTAAACGAAGCAGTGTCCAATGCCCTCAACGAATTATGACTAGATCACAAGGTAACAGCAAACTTAGAAATCCTGGCAAGTTGCTATGATTCCTCTCCTATATATTTTCGTAGAACACTTATGACGATCGAGTCTGAACACTGAAGAACAATCTATGTGATTCCGGTAGAAATATCAGAAATTACAAACCGGGATCCGAGGAACGAGTTATTTGATTTACTACTTGAACAAAACCTTGGAATATCAACGCTGGAACTTGGTACAAACTCTTACCGATACTCTATCCAAACATTCTGATTATCTCCGGGGAAAGAAAGCTAACCAAAAGCACAGGAATCATTCCCAAAGCAAGGGCTAAACCAATGGGTACGGACAAAAAAGTTGCAGATCCATGCGAAATATTAATCCTGTCTATTAGATATGTACCCGCTGTCAAAAATATTGAGGCAATAAATGCTGTGTAGAGATATAGCGTGCCTAAGACTATTGAGGAGACCATTCCCAAGAAAAATTGGTCGAAGAACCTGCTAAAAAATTCTCCTATGGTACCTGGCTCTGAGATATAAAGGATTAGGTAAACTGCTAAGGGAGTAAAAAATCCGCTCAAAACGGGCCAGATTATCCAGAAAATAAATGCGATTATAACGTAAGTATAGTACCTAGCAGAGTAATTCGCTTCCCTTCGCAACGTATAGATTAATGCCATGGTGATAAGCGCAGCAGCAAGACCGCCGAAGAAACCAAAGACCATGGTCGGTACAGGCGACATACGCACGGCCTCTTCATATTTATCAGTCTGGGCCATTATGCCTGTTAATATCGCTGCAGCCCCGATCAAAAAAGCGTAAATTCCCGAACAATATGTAAGGCGCCTTCTGTGGGAATTGCCATCTGTATCGCTGTCGGTCACAACGATATCCTCTCACCCAACTCCTTGAAGCTCCACTTCTTCAGATCTGTGACAACTTGTCCAATGCCCAGGAGAAGTCTCCTTTAAGGGAGGGCTCTGTTCCCTGCAAATATCCGTCGCGTAAGGGCATCGCGGGTGAAAATAGCAGCCGCTAGGTGGGTCTAAAGGATTGGCGACTTCTCCTGAGAGCGGTTCCCATTCAGTTCGTAGCCTAGGGTCGGTTTTCGGAACGGAATAAAGTAGTGCCTCAGTGTAGGGGTGTTTTGGATTAGAAAATAACTCTTCGGTATCCGATATTTCCACAATCTTCCCTACATACATCACGGCTACTCTATTACTGAAAATTTTAACTACGCTTAGGTCGTGGGACACAAACAAATATGTAAGCGACAGCTCTTCCTGTAAGTCCGACATTAGATTCAAGATTTGAGCTTGGACTGAAACATCCAGAGCCGAGACCGGTTCATCTGCTATTACCACTTCTGGGTTTACTGCAAGTGCCCTCGCTATACCTATACGTTGCCGTTGTCCACCGCTGAAAGCGTGAGGAAACCTTCGCATGAACTCGGGGCGCAATCCAACTCGTGACAGCAATTCAATAACTCGCTGCTCTCTATCTGCCCTGTCACCGATCCTGAAAGTTGTCAAAGGCTCTGAAACAATATCAAACACATTCATCCGGGGATTCAATGAAGAGAAAGGGTCCTGAAATATCATCTGTATATTTCGTCTCAACGTTCTGAGAGGCTCACCCTTAAGTTCGGTTGTATCTACAATCTCTCCTGAATGGCCTTTGTATTTTATAGACCCAGAAGTTGGAGTGACAGCCTTTACGATGCATCTGGCGGTTGTTGTCTTGCCACAGCCACTCTCGCCAACTAAAGCCAGTGTCTCTCCCCTTCTTAGCTCAAAATTAACATCATCAACCGCTTTGAGTTCTCCTACTAAGCGCCTGAAAAACCCGCTCTTTACAGGGAAGTACTTGCGAAGCTCTTGAACCTCAAGAATATTATCAGTCTCACTCGTATTTTCTATTACCATGATTTCATACCTTATTCATAAAGGAAGCAGCTGACGTCATGTTGTTCACTAATCTTTGTAATCTGAGGAAATTCTACTTCACATTTACCTTCCATAAATCGATCGCAGCGTGGATAGAATGAACAACCAGTCGGCCTGTCATACGGATGGGGAACCACCCCAGAAATCGATTCCAGGCGGTCCCCAACCTCCGACGTGACGCTCGGGATGGACTTCAACAACGCCTGAGTGTAAGGGTGCCTGGGGTCATGGAAAATTTCATCCACGGGACCCGACTCAATAACTTTTCCCAAATACATGACAGCGACCTCATCTGCCATCTCCGCCACAACACCTAAATTGTGAGTGATTAACATGATCGCCATACCATTCTCAGATTGCAAATCTCTTAACAGCCTCAATATTTGTGCCTGGGTCGTCACATCTAATGCTGTCGTAGGTTCGTCAGCTATGACGATAGACGGGTTGCACATGAGTGCCAGAGCTATCATAGCCCTTTGACGCAAGCCCCCACTTAACTCGAAGGCATAAGAGTTGATCCTCTCTTCCGGAAATGGAATACCCACACGGTCGAGGGACTGCACACACAGTTCCTTAACTTGATCCTTTGAAAGATCATCATTATGCAATCTCACGGCCTCTGAGAGTTGTCTTCCTATAGTATGAACAGGGCTGAAAGAGGTCATAGGCTCCTGGAAAATAAGTCCTATTTCGCCTCCCCGGATTTCTCTCATCTGCCTACTGTCATCTTCCAAAGAAACTATATCGATTACTCCCTCATCCCCAGGATTGAAAAGGATCTCCCCTCCCACAATTTGTCCGGGTCGATCCAGAATTCTTAATATTGACCGGGCCGTGACACTCTTACCGCAACCGCTCTCTCCGACAACAGCTAAAGTCTTTCCGCGTTTGATGTCTAAATCAACGCCATCGAGCGCAACCACATTGCCCTCGTCCAGCGGAAAATGGGTCTGCAAGTCTCTAACAGATAACAAAAGTTCTTGTGTCATATATTCCATTTTTTTAACCCATCATCCGTATGGGTCTGCTGCGTCTCTTAAACCGTCTCCAAGGAAATTAAAGGCCAAGACAGCGACAATGACAAAAACTGCAGGAAGCATGATCCACGGGTAAAGTGCCACGGTCTGCACATTCTGAGCAGATTGAAGTAGAACTCCATAACTTATGGCGGGTGGCCTCAAACCCAACCCGAGAAAACTTAGTGAAGTTTCAGAAATGATCATTTCTGGAACCGCTAAGGTACTCGCAGCTATGATGTGGCTGTAAAATGACGGGACCATGTGCCTGAATATAATTCTCAATCTGCTTGCCCCGAAAAGCTCAGCAGCCATTACGAAATCTTCCTCTCGTAACGATAAAAATCTTCCTCTGACTACCCTGGCCAATTCCGTCCAAGAAAAAATAGACAGGATTAATGTTATAGCAAAGTAAACCTGTATAACGGTCCAATCCCTAGGAAGAGAAGCCGCCAAACCCATCCATAGAGGTATAGTGGGGATCGACCTGACGATCTCTATGGATCTTTGAATGACGGAATCTATCCTTCCGCCGTAGAAACCGGAGATACCTCCAAGCCCAATACCAAAAACCAGTGCCAACGCCACTCCGATCAATCCGATGGTCATAGAAATGCGAGATCCATATAAGATCTGGGAATAAAGATCTCGCCCCTGCAGGTCTGTTCCAAAAATGAATAGTGACCTCCTGCCATCAACCCCCGGATCTGCTGTGATGAAATGACGGTTAGAGGGGATTATGCCGAATAGCTTGTATTCAAATCCCTCTCCGAAGAACCGTACGGGTATCTTTATGTTCTTATCTTCGACGTACACTCGTTTGTAGGTAGCCTTGTCCCTCTCTCCAGTCAAGCCATAAACGTGGGGACTAGGTTTCCAACCGTCAAACCAATGAATTCTTTTTGGGGACATGAGGGATAATTCCGCGTCTATGTCATGAGGATCATAAGGAGCAAGAAATGGGCAAATTAAGGAAACAAAATAAAGCATAAGTAGAACTATTGCGCCGCTCATAGCAAGCTTGTGCTTTCTGAAACGCCACCACATGAGTTGCCACTGAGAAGCTATGAAAATATGCTCTTCTAGCTCTAAGCGGTCCTCTTGCTCGTTTATTGAAATGTCTTCAGTTGCCACTTTAAATATCAGCGCCCTTCGAATTTGATCCTAGGATCTATCAAAACTAATATAACGTCAGAAATAAGTGTCCCTATCACTGTCATTACCCCAATGAGTAGAATTATTGTCCCTGCGAGAAACATGTCCTGAGCTAGCAGAGCCCTCAACAAAAGCGGCCCTACCGTGGGGAGGCTTAATACAACAGAGACGATAATACTTCCCGAAACAATAAACGGGAAAATGTAGCCAATGGTGCTCGCAAAAGGGTTCAGAGCCACCCTAACAGGGTATCTCAAAATCAGCCCCCATTCAGACATTCCCCGCGCCCTGGCTGTTACCACATAGGGTTTTCTAAGTTCATCTAGGAGATTCGCCCTCATAATCCTAATCAAAGCCGCAGTGCCGGCAACCCCCAAAACAATGGAGGGAATCCACAAGTGTTTGAGCAAATCCCAAACCCTTGCGATACTCCAAGGCGCATCAAAGTATTCGTTGGAGAAAAGACCACTTATGTTCGCGTTGAAGTACCTGAAAGCCAGATACATTAGGACCAGGGCAAGCAAAAAGTTCGGAATCGCCAAACCGATGAATCCAATGAAAGTCACGGTGTAATCGCCTACCGAATATTGCTTTACAGCTGAATAAATCCCTATTGGAAGCGCCATCATCCAAACCAACATTGTCGCAGCCAAGGCCACAACTATAGTCAAGATCATACGATCCCCGATGACAGCCTTCACCGGGAGGTTGTATTCCATGGACATCCCAAAATTGCCTCGCAACATTTGGTTCATCCATCTCAAGTACTGAATTGCTATTGGTCGATCAAGGCCATATTCATCCCTTAGCATTTCCTCCAGGCCCTCTTGCACCTCACCTGTGGATTCCAGTTGGGCGATGTAGGAAGTTACGTAGTCCCCTGGAGGCAACTGGATTATGATAAACGAGATGACAGAAACTACCCAGGCAGTGCCCAAAGCGAGGAAAACTCTCCGAACAAAATATCCCAGCATTAACTCACAAACCCTTTCTTTCCATGACCTGTAGGTTCCCCTAAAAACCGTCACTCGCGACGATGTGTTTAGAGTGGCAGATTGTCTTTAGCTACAATATACAATCTAAGAACACATTTTTCTATGGGTTTCGAAGCTCTACGTCCCGTTAGCTCCTTACCACCAGCCATCTGACTATTCTGATAGCCCGACTTTTTGGGACCTTACTCGAGAAAAAGTTTTGGGAACCTCTTCGAGGGCTCAGCGGTAATTACGTAAGGGTGGCTCAGGGATAACTCCCTTTCACCACCCTTACCATTATCAAATAAAACTCTACCGGAATTTCTTAGAATCAGCCTTTATGTAATACTGCTCCGGTATAGAGGAAGCTGGGTTGTCTTTGCCCGCGCTATTTATGTGGCGGTCAGCGATGTTACCCAAGTCCCTACTGGCTACTCTCACACCCTGGATAGCCGGGCTCTGGCCTACAGTCCCGATAGCATAGACCTGGTCCAAAACGATTCTCCAGAGCTCTTGTCCCATCTTGACTCGTGCCGCTGTATCAACAGTCTTTCCACGTGAGTAAAGATCCCATATCTTCTCGATCTCAGGCGTTCTCCAAGCGGAGGGCTGCTCACCAGAAGTTCTAAAGTCGGTGGCCAGCGATTGGTTGAAGCAGTTGGATCCGCCGGGGAAGAAAACCACCGGGTGACCGTAAATGTCTTCTGCTCCCCATGTCACCTCTACGTGTATGTGGTGCTCGTTTGCTTGACGTCTGGTACTAGCCAAGCTCCGTTCGTATTCTTTGACGTCGAGGTATATCCCCACGTCCTTGGCATTTTCCTTGACCATTTCACCCATTTTTGTGAAGTTCATGAATGACAGATAAGTCTGCATTTCGATTATGAGACGCCCTTTGCCGTCTGTCCTCATTCTATAGCCCTCTGAGTCTTTTTCTGTCAGACCCAGCCCATCGAGCATCTGATTCGCGGTCTCCACATCATGTGTCGACCACATCTTCCGATAAACCTCTTCTGGACCAGGGCTGAACATGGTGTCCGAGCCGGGAGCAACCGAACCTGGTACCCCGAGCCCAAGGAACATGACCTCATTTATCGCGTCCCTGTCTATAGACAAGGAGAGCGCTCTCCTGAAGTCAGCAGTTCTGAGCCACTTGCCGACCTCCTCGTCGCCTTCGAAGCCCTGGTTAACACATAGCATAGCGTCGCCACCGTGCCTTGTGGGATCAAGGTGTAGGTCGTATCCACCCTTGTCCATATTCTCGATAAAGACAGGCACCTTCATCAGATCCATGTGCCTCGCCTGCTGACCATATTCTCCAGCAATGCCTCTGAGGTTTAACACCTCGAGGTCTTCTCCAAGCCGCATCCTCACTTTGTCCATATAGGGAAGCTGGTTTCCTGCCTCATCCATCCAGATAGAGTACGGGTTTCTTACCATTTCCCATGAGGGTTCCGTAATTGGGGTATGCAAAATCCACGCGGTTAGCGCGGGAAGTTCTTTGTTATGGAACACTGAGTTCTTCATCTTGAACCAGGTTACCCACTCATCCTCCCCATAATCGTCAGCTACTGCCATCTTCTTAACCGCAGCCAGCCCACCGTCCGCAAAATCCGGGTGGAACTGTTTCAGGTAATGAGCAGGCGCGAACAACCCTAACCCACTCTTGCCCCATCTCGCATGCCCGCTGAGGGCTGATGTCTGAGACATGAACGTAGGTATTATGTAGTTAGGCGACTTGCTTACAAAGTTGAACGTGGTCTCATTGACCTTCACGATCTCTACCGGCTCGCCACCGGCCATAAGCTCGTACCTTGAACCGGGATAAATGTCTTCATGCAGGTACATATTTTCGTACCACCACACGACGTCATCGGCCGTAAATGGCGCACCGTCTGACCATCGATGTCCCTTCCGGAGGTGCACAGTGGTTACAAGCCCATCATCGCTAATTTCAAAGCCCTTGGCCATATTCGGGACTATCTTACTGCCAGTGTCCGGACCACCGCTTACATCCACGAAGAAAAGTCTATCGTGATTGACCGCTCTTATGGCATTCGCAGTGTCATTAGGACCAATGAAACCTCTTTCCCAGGTTCCCCCGTATACGCCAATTTCATGAGTCGGCCTAATTACGTGAGGCTCGGGCCCAACCCTATCCTCTACGGACGGGAGGTCCCCACTGGCGACTAAAGCCGCCAAATCTGGAGACTCACTGTATTTGGCCGGGACAAAATTATCTGTTCCCATTCCAAAGATGACAGTTGGCCCCTCAAGTTCCCCAATAAAAGGGGACCTTACGGCCTCTTCTGACCGCCTTTCCACCTCTACAATCACCTCTTTTTCCACAACAACCGTCTCGCCGGCTACCTCAACCTCTTTCACCACCTCTTTAATAACCGTCTCGCCGGCTACCTCAACCTCTTTTACCACTTCCACTTCTTTTATAACTTCAACCTCTTTTACCACTTCCACAGTCTCAGTCCCACCGCACGCACCCACCAGCAAAACCGCTGCGATAATCGTGGAAATAAGGGAGGTCTTAATTATTGTGCTCATAGCCATAGATTCTATCTCCTAGCCTTATATTTTCTTAACCCGTGTCAATAACCAAACCGGCGGACAAATTGCCCGCGAGGCTGAGACAATACTTGAAGTCACTTAGTTGTGTCAACTTTTCCAGCTTCATTAAATCGGTTGCTGTAGGGAAATACCATCCCGATCATCCCAGACAGTTTGAGCAAAGCGGGTTAATATTCAGATAGAGTGCTATCGGGGTGTATGGGGTTTATACTGTTGCTGCAACTTGTTTTACACTATGCTACGTCTATGTAAGACCGTAAACTTTTCTGTATGTAAATGCTGAAGGAGAAAATAGGGTGACTACAACAACAAATCAAACTCAACCTGCACTTCTTGCGCACCTATTCCGGAGGGCGGGTTTCGGACCTACACCTGAAGACATGGATCGAGCCTTGAAAACGGATTATGAAAATGTAGTCGCCGAATTGATGGACTTTGAATCGGAAGACGCGATACCAGAAGACGTTATATGCCGATATAACAAAGACCAGTCCGACTTGAGAGGCGCAGGGGCCGGCGGAGCTCAATGGATATACCGGATGGTCATGACAGAAAACCCCCTAAAAGAAAAAATGTGTCTTTTTTGGCATCGTGTCTTTGCCACTGGCACAACCAAGTTAATCCAAAGCAGAGTTGTCATGAACCAGATATCAATGTTCAGGCAACATGGCTTAGGAACCTTCGACAACCTGTTAATCCAATTATCAAGAGATCCAGCCATGATTATGTGGCTAGATAACCAAGATAACCATGGGAGCAACATAAACGAGAATTATGGCAGGGAGATCCTCGAGCTTTTCGCTATGGGGGTGGGGAATTATTCAGAGGAAGACATTAAGGAGACTTCCCGGGCGTTTACAGGGTGGAGTGTAGTAAACCCTGATTACATGTCTATAAAAATGAGGAATAACACGGCAAGGCCATATGGGTATATGTCATGGCAATATGAATATGACTCTGAGGACCACGACGATGACGAAAAAACTATTCTTGGCCAAACGGGAAACTGGAACGGTGAAGACGCGGTAAGGATCATATGCGAACAAGAAGCAACGGCCAGGTTTATCGCACGACATCTATATCATTTTTTTGTTGCGGATGAGTTACCAGTGCCACAGTGGCCCCATGAACCACCTAGGGACCCAGTTGCTATAGATGCACTTGTTAAGGAATATTTTGAAAGTGGCCACAGCATAAGTGCCATGCTTGAAACAATGTTCAAGTCAGATTTCTTTAAGGAGGAATCGGTCAGATATGCCCGTATTAAGAGCCCTGCAGAAATGGTCGTCGGCACCATGAGATTAGCTGGTCCCATAGAATTGCCTTCGAAGGACACCTATTACGCGCAAGCTGTGTGCGGAAACATGGGCCAAGGTCTTCTACGTCCACCCAGCGTCGAAGGTTGGCAAGGAGGCATAGAATGGATCAATACCGGTGCCTATGTCGAAAGGGTAAATTTTACGGGTCGAATTCTCAATGATCCGAATAAAGTTGGCGTGAGAGACATAATAGAAAGAGTAAAATCGCGATCCTCTGACAAGTCAATGGCATCTGACGATATGGTTGAGAGTTTACTCGATGTGTTGGGCCCCCTTGACGTACTTGATTCCACACGTACAGGACTTAAGAATTATGCCTCAAAATACTCAAACCTATCCTGGGAAACATTGGACTCCGCTTCAGAATTTGACAACGCAGCAGTTGCTGTCATTCAACTGATAGTTTCCTGCCAAGAGTTTCAAATGGCTTAATTACCTATTGGTCAAGGAGTAATTTCACATGCCAGAGTCTTCATTCTCACTGAAATACCATTCGGTCGTCGGTTTTCACACTGATCAGGGATCGCGAGGGTTCCAACATCCCTCAGCTTTCGCTATGAGATCGGACGGACGCATTTTTGTAGGAAGCCGAGGACCAGCACCCACAACAGGAATTCAAATGGTAGGGAGGGAATTCGAATTTTACGGAAAAATTGGAGAAAAGGGATCTAGCCTGGGTTTAATGCAAGAGGTTAGCGCACTGGCTGTGGATGAAGACGACAACCTGTACGTAGCAGACGAAGAACTAAACCGTATCACCGTGTTTGATAAAGAAGGTGAGCCCGTAAGATCTTGGGGAGAACATGGAAGTCAACCGGGCCAATTCAGTAGACCAGCTGGCCTGCTCTTAGATAGTGATAGCGTTTTTGTAGTGGACACTATGAATCATCGAGTCCAGAGATACTCTAAGGAAGGAAAATTCTTGAGCCAATGGGGACAGTACGGCTCTCAAGAGGGAATGTTAGATCAGCCATGGGGTATAAGCAGGGGAAACGACAACGAATTTATAATAGCCGATTGGGGCAACGACCGGATCCAAAAGTTCACTCCCGATGGCGAGCATATCAAGAGTATTGGTGAAAGTGGGAAAGGAGATGGTCAATTGAACCGCCCTGCCCACGCTGTTGTTGATGGTGAAGGGAACATGTATATTGCCGATTGGGGTAACCAACGGCTGCAGGTACTGGACCCTGAGGGCAATTTTCTAGATAGCCAAAGAGGCAGTGCGGATCTGAATCCTTGGGCTTTGGAATATTTTGAGGCGCAGCAAGATGAAAAATTGGCTAGATCGACATACGTCCCAGTCTACGAACCAGATACCGACGAAGTCAGGGAGATCTCAGCCCGAATGGAACCCTATTTCTGGGACCCATGTGCCGTGATGGTAGATTCGGAAAATAGAGTGTACGTACTTGAAACTTGCAGGCACCGTTTTCAGATTTTTGAGAGGGCTTAATAGGAATGGACTTTCCAAAATCCGGAATTTCCCATCCCTGATTTTTAAAATGAAGTAGTGGGGTCTGGGTGCACGGAATTAGAGAGTGGGAAATACAGAAAGGAATTTTCGAAAATGATGGATGGAAAGCTAGCTGACAAAATTTATGGTTGCTTGCTGGGCGGACTGATCGGGGACGCTATGGGAGCCCCCACTGAGGGAATGCACTACTCTGCGATAATAGAAAAATACGGCCCTAACGGGGTAACCGATTTTGAGGGAGTTGGCACTGACGATACCGCTATACGTGAACAGCTTATTGACGCTATTTTAAAAAGTGACGGCCATCCTACTGTTGACCATTTCGCGCAATCGTTTATAGATTTCAAAGACAAAAATAGACGCCTCTGGTTCGTCCCAGTGAGAAACGCCTTTCACAAACTGGAAGTCGGTATGTCACTTCCCGCATATGCTGGCTGGGGCAATATGCAAAGCTCTTCGACTGCAATGTCGATCTCGCCAATGGGGATCATTAACGCATGCAATCCCCGTCAAGCTAGCCTTGAGACTTTAGACGTGGCCTCCTTTATCCATAACGGACCCTCCGGCTATTGTAGGGACGCTGCATGTGCCATGGCGGCGGCTGTCGCCGCGTCATTCGAGGCAGATGCTACAGTCAAGAGTGTCACTGAAGCTGCCACGAACTATCTTTTGCCGGTCAGTGCGGAAGAAATGAAACAGGCCATAGCTAGATCTCTTGAAGTAGCAGCTGAATCAGGTTCATATGAAAAATTCCGAGAGGCTCACTATGAACAGTTCCTCAGACCAACGGCTTCAGACTCGATGGAAACGATACCTGCAGTGCTGGCGATATTAAATCTGGCGGACGGAGACCCAGAAAAATCAATCCTATGGGGTGCAAACTTCGGAAGAGACGCCGATACCATAGCGACGATGATAGGCGGGATAGTCGGCGCACTGCACGGAGCCTCCGGGCTACCGGGTCCCTGGGTCGCCAAGACGGAATCAAACCCAATAGTAAAGTACCGGGACTTAACGCACGATCTTAAAGCAATCGTGCGGCATCGCATAGAAGAGTCCCGGAAACTTGCCTCCGCAGTGGATGATTTGGGATAGAGTTCCCATTCAGAGAAGCGGTGACTCCACGAAATAGAATAGACATAACACCTATAACCCTATTTTAGACATTCCTTAGCCTCACTAAAGTCCACAGCGTCATAGCTTTCGCATTAATCGACTTCTTCCTTTCCCACAAACGGATCTGGGGGTAATTACGGGTACCTAATGAGGTATAAGGCCCGGAGAAGCTCGTCTACAGGTCGATACGGTCATCTGACTTGGTTTAATATACCCTTTGAAATGACCAATAGGTTTAAAGGTGAATTATATGGCTGAACCAACAGCACCAGTAGTAGGTGAAGAACCAATTGCAAAAGGGAATCTAACTGACGGTTTTCAACTGGTCATAGACGCCCTCAAGCTCAACGATATTAATACAATTTATAATGTGCCGGGAATTCCGATCACTGACCTCGGACGGATGATGCAGGCATCAGGTATGCGCATTCTCTCCTTTCGGCACGAACAGAACGCGGGTTACGCGGCAGCCACTTCTGGTTTCTTGACCAAAAAGCCTGGGATCTGTTTGACCGTGTCGGCCCCAGGATTTCTCAACGGTCTTACCGCCTTAGCTCACGCAACAACAAATTGTTTTCCGATGATCCTGGTAAGTGGGTCTTCAGAACGAGAGATCGTAGACTTGCAACAAGGCGACTACGAAGAGATGGACCAGCTCGCCGTTGCGAAACCGCTCTGTAAAGCAGCTTACCGAGTCTTGAATGCGGAGGACGTCGGCATCGGCATTGCGCGTGCCATCAGAGCCTCTGTTTCGGGACGGCCAGGTGGAGTCTACCTCGATCTTCCAGCAAAACTCTTCACTCAGGTCATGGATGCCGAAGAAGGTGGTAAGTCCCTCATTAAAGTCGTCGATGCCTCGCCTCTACAAATTCCCGGACCGAAGTCGGTTACACGCGCTCTAGAATTGCTTAAATCGGCCAAACGTCCTCTGATCATTCTTGGCAAAGGAGCTGCATACGCACAGTCAGATGAGGACATCCGGACATTCGTTGAAAGAAGCGGCATCCCCTACTTACCTATGAGCATGGCAAAGGGACTTCTTCCAGACACACACCCTCAGTCTGCCTCCGCAGCCCGTTCCATGGCACTTAAAGAAAGCGACGTCGTCATGGTCATTGGCGCTCGATTAAATTGGCTTCTGGCGCATGGTAAGGGGAACACATGGGGTAACCACTCTAAAAAGTTTATCCAAGTCGATATCGAACCTAGGGAAATGGATAGCAATGTTGGAATCGAAGCACCGGTGATCGGTGACATCGGTTCATGCGTCAAAGCCTTACTCGGAAATATGGGAACGAATTGGCCACTTCCACCAATAGCCTGGACCAATGCAATTAGATCCAAGGTAGAAACCAATATAGCTCGAATGGCACCTAGGCTGCAAAACAAAAACGAACCGATGGACTTCCATAGTGCTCTTGGAGTACTGCGTGACATTGTCAAAGAACGGCCCGAAACAATCCTAATTAACGAAGGGGCCAACACCCTTGATTTTGCTCGAACAATCATAGATCTTTACAAACCTCGCAAACGAATAGATGTTGGGACTTGGGGTGTCATGGGAGTCGGTATGGGGGCAGCGGTTGCAGCTACTGTAGAAACAGGACATCCAGTACTTGCAATTGAGGGTGATAGCGCCTTTGGTTTTTCGGGGATGGAAATCGAAACTATCTGCCGTTATAGGCTCCCAGTATGTGTAGTAGTTTTCAATAACGGTGGCATCTATCGCGGCACGGATTCCGATCCCACAAACAGCTTAGATGTTGCCACCACAGTATTCGTTAAGGATGCTCGCTACGATAGGATAATAGAGGCCTTTGGTGGCACTGGAGTCCACGTGACATCACCGGTTGAATTGAATCGCGCGGTCAACAAAGCAATGGATTCAGGCGCGCCTACATTAGTGAATGCAGTGATTGACAGTGGCGCCGGAACGGAGAGTGGCCGAATCGGCAATTTGAATCCACGGAGTGCCGTATCAAGGCCATAATATATAGGCACCACAGTAACAACTAACAGTCACGAAGCCTGGTGTCCCTAGCAGGGCTCAGAGCTGCGCACCCGGTTTAGGAATTGTACTAGGCCAATCTTGGAGAGTCCCCGAACCTCCCCTACCCTACCTAAATTTGGATTCACAAAAGCACCGGACGCTCATGTGATAAATTCTATGATGAGCGGTGATGCAATATATACCGTATTCAATAGCTAGCTGACACAAATAGAGGTAATAGGTACTTCACTTCCTTTCACCAGGGTCAGCGTGAGCTCTTAACATACCTCAGAAAAGATTTATCCAAGCTTCAATACGACTGGACGAACGTTAGGGAATTCTACGATCGTGACTAGACTATACGAAGGCTGGTTTCTCGAAATGTCCGTCAACAATTGGTACCGCATCTAGTTTCATCCAGTCTTCCAAAATATTTGAGTAGACCCCTCTGAAGTCTTGGTTTGGTACAAGATCCCCCTGTTCAAGGGATTCCTTGTTGGTGTCAGGGTATATTCCATGCATTCCACCTACAACTGACGGCCCTATGGCGAAGCATACTCCCCCTGCACCGTGATCTGTTCCAGATCCATTATCTTTCACCCTACGACCGAATTCTGAGAAAATGAACATAATGATATTGTCGTCAGCATCGTGTTCTCTCAGGTCGTCCCAGAAATCTGAGATGCCTCTTGAGACGTCTGTCCACAGGGCTTCGAATGCCGGTGTTTGCGAAGCATGAGTGTCGAAGCTGCCATGTTGAGCATAGAATACGCGGGTTCCAACATCGGCGGTGTGTATCATCGCGATATCTTTCAAATTTTTGGATACGGGGTCAGAAGCATATTCGACATTAGAAGAGTACCTGTCTAACCCATCCTTTAGAATGTCAGCCCCTTTGAGCGCGTCAATACCCGTTCGACCTACGTAATCTCTTACAAGACCAGTTCCGATCGCCTGACCATACATATTTACGAATCTCTCAAGGACTCTCTCTCGTATTTTTTCCTCCTCAATACCAGTTAAAAGTCCATAGGTTGAAAGATCAGCAACAGATGCGACTGAAACCCCTGGGGTCACTAATGCCCTCGGCAAACCCTGGCCTATATTTACACCCGTAACAGGGTTTTCCCCGTTTGGATCTATATCTCTAAGCGCTCTTCCCAACCACCCTTCCGTTCCAATTTTATCTGGTTCGCAGGTATGCCAAATGTCCATCGACCTGAAATGTGATCGGGGAGAGTTTTCGTAGCCTACTCCATGAATAATGGCCATGTCTCCTCTTTCGTATATTTCTGTCATCGGTGCCATGGCCGGGTGAAATCCGAGTTCGTCGTCCAACTTGAGAACATTATCCTCACTTACATGAAGAGCTGGCCTGTTATCATAGTAATTACTGTCAGTGTAAGGAATTACACAATTAAAATAATCATTTCCTCCTGTTAGTTGCAAAACTACAATAGTCGGTTCCTTCTTTTGGACTGTCATCTAGATTCTCCTGAATTTGAGAAAAAACTATCCGAATTGATATTCTACTGTCGATGCGATTAGAGACATCATGTCACCCACTCGTCGTGATGATGTTTCAAAGGCGCCATTACCGGATTCCCATGAAATTTCACCATCCTCTTCTGCATGGGTCGTTAGTTCACTGTATGTCTCAGGTGAGACCTCCACTGGACCAGCTAACTCCAGGCATCTATCTACGAATTCTTTTGGTGCCATACTGGTTCCGTTAGTTTCGGACAATCTTTTTATGACCTGCGTCATTCCGGGCGAACCAGTATCTCTGAAACGATCTGATACGAAATTAATTCGCTTCACAAGCGACCCACTGTTTATCCACTCAGTTCCCGTGTGCCATCCCTCAACACTAGGTGGATCATGTAACCCCAATCCCATGTATCCTGGTTGTTGTGAAAGACCCACTATTAATGGGTCAGGTCCATAGGCATCGGACGTGAATCGCAAAGTTCCAACAACAACTTCCACAGGGCTTTTTACTTTCTTATACATAGATTCTTTGAAGAAATCTGAGGTAAAAATTGCTTTTAAAACCGGTTTGATTTCAAATCCTGACTCAACAAATATTTTGGTCAGCATGTCTATTGCTTCAGGGTTTCTTGGAGGCTCCACAGACCAGGCAGGAACCTGGGGTTCGTCTTCAACAAAAAAATTGTATAAATGCCTCGTTACGAACCTAGGACATGCGGGTTGTTGGAGAATAATATCTATAATGTCTTCTCCATCAAAATTGCCTTTGTGTCCCAGGAATGTCTTCTCGCCGTAGTCGTGTTCTTCCTGGCGGAATTCATGATGCCATTCAAACCTGTGATGAGGCACTCTTGGGATCTTGGCCGATATCGTCCACCCCGTGAAGGCCCTTGCACATTCAAAGACGTCTTCTTCAGTGTAATTCCCGACTCCAAGAGAGAAAAGTTCAAGAAGCTCCCGGCCCCAATTTTCGTTAGGAAATTTCTTGTGATTTTCGTTGTTATCAAGCCAATATATCATCGCCGGGTTCCTGGCAATCTTCAGAAGCAAGTCCCGGTAATTACCCATTCCATTTTCACGTAGCATATCCACCTGTTTTATTAGGTGATTGCCGTTATCTATTTTGGAATTGCTTGTCGCGAACACATAATGCCAAAATAGGGCCATTTTCTCTTCCAACGGTCGTTTTGTATTCACCATATGGTAGAGCCAGTTTGCAGCTCCAGGAGTTGGGTTAGGTCCACCCGTCTCTAATGAGGGCATAAATCTATACATTACATTCTGGTCCGCAGGAGGCGAGTTCTTAGAGGGGTTTATTAGTTCATCTACGGTTTCCTCATATCCCTGTTCGGTGAGCCTTTCCAATTCCTCAGGACCCGCAGAAAATCCAGCCCTTCGCATAAGATGCGCCATCAGGGCAATGTCGTCTCCATATGACTTCGACATCTTCTCCCTCCTCATATTATTATTCCAATAATTGCTAGTTTACACCACAAGATTAAACACAACTACACATTTTGAAGAACTTGCTTACCTCTCAAGCAAATTATTGAGTATTTGTGAATATATAATTAAGTCATCTGACCATTCTGGGTTACAAGTGTGTTTTTGAATTTTCCTCTGCGAAAATTCAAGACTGTACCCCAGATAGATTCAATTGTTCTGAAAAGTGACAACTTGCAAATTGCCCGGGCTTTATCTCTTTCAATTCGGGCTCGGTACTCCTGCATATTTCCTCAGCAAATGGACACCTTGGATGAAAATAACAACCTGAAGGAGGATTAGCCGGATCTGCGACCTCACCCGCAAGACGCGTACCCTTCGATTTAATGTCTGGATTTGCGACAGGAACAGAGGCTAGTAAGGCCTGAGTATATGGGTGTTTAGGTTGAGAAAACAATTCTTCATTATCCCCAATTTCTACTATCTTGCCCACGTACATAACTGCCACACGATGAGACATATATTGAACAACACTGAGATCGTGGCTGATAAAAAGATATGTCAAATCCAGCTCGTGTTGGAGATCCAACATTAGATTCAATATCTGGGCTTGAACCGAAACATCGAGAGCGGATACCGGTTCATCCGCTATTACAATTCTCGGATTAAGAACCAACGCTCGAGCAATCCCTATCCTTTGGCGCTGGCCGCCACTAAATGCGTGGGGATACCTGGACATGTATCCCTCTGACAGACCTACCTTTCCAAGAATACTTCTTACAATAGATTCAACTTCTGATTTATTAACATTGTTACTTTTGAGAGGGTCCGCCACGATATCGAACACCGTCATGCGCGGGTTTAGAGAAGCGAACGGATCCTGAAAAATAAGCTGCATTTCTTGGCGTAGGTCGAGTTGCTGCTCTGCAGTTGCTTCTATCGCATCTATACGGCTTCCGTCGCGCATCGTAAATTGGACTTCCCCGTCGGTTGGTGGGATAGCCCTCATAAGTGCTCGTCCGGCTGTAGTCTTACCGCAACCACTTTCACCAACTAGGGCAAGCGTTTCCCCCTCGTTAAGATCAAAACTGATGCCGTCCACGGCTTTGACGTAATTTGTGGTTTTCCTCAAAAGCCCTGACTTTATTGGAAAGTGAACCCTGAGATCTCGGACTTGAAGAATGGAATTCTTGCTAGATGTAGTCGTCACGTAGACACCTCTTCAAGTGGGGCAAGTGATTCCGAGTAGAGCAAGCAGCTCGCTTCATGGCCGTTTTCGAAACTCACCATTTGGGGTTCCTGCTCATCGCACAAACCAGATACGAATTTTGGACATCGAGGATGGAATGGACACCCTGAGGGTCGTACAGTTGGAAGTGGAACGTTTCCTTCAATTGCGGCCAGCCGTTCGGTAGCTCTTACTGATCTTAGCTGTGGGACAGATTTAAGTAACTCTTGGGTGTATGGGTGTTTTGGATCATTGAAGAGGGTATGGACATCGGCTCGTTCCACAACTTTTCCTAGGTACATTACGATGACCTCTTCGGCCATTTGGGCGATAACCCCAAGGTTATGAGTGATCAGCATTATCGCCATACCAAAGTCTTGTTGCAATTCTGTTATGAGCTCTAATATTTGAGCTTGAGTAGTCACATCCAATGCGGTGGTTGGCTCGTCTGCAATCAACAATGTTGGATTGCACGATAAAGCCATAGCTATCATGCAACGTTGTCTCATACCGCCGCTCAAGTTAAACGAATAGGCGTCGATATTACGGTCAGGGTCAGCTATTCCAACTCTCTGTAAAATGGCTATAGCTTTGTCTCTTGCCTCAGTTTTGTCGACGCCCTGATGAAGCATAATCCCTTCAATAATCTGGTGACCTATTGTGTGAACAGGGCTGAACGAAACCATCGGTTCCTGGAATATCATAGTCATTTCGCTTCCACGGATGTCGCGCATTTCAGACCCGTTACTTTCTAAGCTTGAAATGTCTATTTCAGTGTGAGCGCTGTCTCCTGATGTTGTTGCTGTGGGCCGGTGATATGTAATGGTTCCCCCCATGTCTTGACCCGGTGGGCGTACCATTTTGAGAATAGATCGCGCAAGTACACTTTTACCACATCCGCTCTCACCAACTATACCCAAAGTTTTCCCTCGATCTAGATGGAAAGAAACACCGTCTACGGCCTTTACAACACCTTCATCCGTGTTGAAATAGGTTTTTAGATTTTCAACTTCTAAAAGGGTTACGTTTTGGTTCACAATTTCATTCTCCATAAATCAATGCGCTCTCACAATTAACCTGATAACCCAAATCACAACGTCCGCATTATTAATTTAGAACCGCGTAAGGGTCAGCGGCGTCCCTTAGACCATCACCCATAAAATTGAAACCAAGCACTCCTAAAATAACAACAAGCCCGGGAATCATCAACCAGGGCGCGTTTGCCACAGCATTCAGATTCTGGGCTTCAAACAAAAGAACTCCCCAGCTTATTGCCGGAGCCCGGAGTCCTAAACCGAGGAAGCTTAAGGAAGTTTCAGCTATTATGATTGCGGGTACTGCCAGTGTAGTTGTAGCTATTATATGGCTAGTAAAAGATGGGATCATATGTTTGAATATGATCTTTAATTCGGATGCTCCATACAGTCGAGCGGCTATCACAAAGTCCTCTTCTCTCATGGACAAAAACCGACCTCGAACTTCTCTCGCGAGAGTAGTCCAACCGATAAAAGAAATAATCACTGTAATCGCGAAGTAAACTTGGATAACTCCCCAGTCCGATGGAACTGAAGCGGCTAATGCTAGCCATAGAGGTATGGTCGGTATTGATCTTATGAATTCAATAAACCTCTGGATTGCCGCATCGTATATCCCACCACGATATCCGGAAATACCGCCCAACAACAGGCCTAAAAATAGGCTTATTGCGACACTGAGGAGGCCGATTGACATAGACAATCGTGTTCCATACATCAGCCTCGTGAACAGATCCCTTCCCAGTCGGTCAGTTCCCAATAAATACAGAGCTGTACTATCCGGGTCAGATAGACCGAAAAGATGCCTATCTGTTTTTAGAAGACCTAGAAGTTTGTATTCATGTCCTCGAACAAAAAAACTCACCCCGTGTTTGATCGTCCTATCATCCTCGTAAATTGGTTTGAAGGTTTCGGGGTGTCTACTTGCTTCAATTCCGTAAACATATGGTCTAACCGGTTTCAAACCGTCAAAAAAATGTAGTTGTTGAGGTGGAACGAAGGCACGTTTCCCTTGAAGTTCATTAGGGTCATGTGTGGACAGAAATTCCGGAAATAAAGCTATAAGATACAGTATTATCAATACGACTGCCGACACCATAGCCAATTTATGGCGCAAGAATCGTCGCCATACCAATCTCCACTGAGATGATACGTAAGTGGCCTCATCATTTGGAGATTCAAGATCCGCCAGGATATTTCCTTGATTAGACGTGGCTTAGGCCTCCATTCGAATTCTAGGATCCATTAGTGCCAGGGTAACGTCCGAAATAAATGTTCCTATCATAGTTAATACCGTAAGGATGAGTATTACCGAGCCGGCAAGATACATATCTTGAGCAAATAGCGATCTCAACAACACAGGCCCTACTGTGGGCAAGCTCATAACAGTTGCCACTATTAAACTCCCAGAGAAGAGTTGCGGTAACTGCCAGCCTGCAGTGCTTATAAAAGGCATTATCGCTATTCGAGTGGGATACTCCAAAATTACTTTCGCCTCACTCAATCCTCTGGCCCGTGCCGTTTCGACGTATGGTTTGTTTAATTCGTCCAGCAGATTAGCTCTAATAATCCTGGTGAATCTGGCCGTACCATCAGTTCCTAGAATTAGCATTGGTACCCAAATATGTTTGAGCATGTCTATAAATTTGCCGAAAGACCAAGGCTCATCTTGGAAATCTATGGAAAATAAACCTGAAATTTTGATGTCAAACCAAGCGAAGGAAAAATACAGTATTATCAGAGCAAGCAAGAAATTGGGAGTACCGACTCCGAGGTATGAAAGAAACGTAAAGATGTAGTCAATAATCGAGTATTGCTTTATAGCGGATATAATTCCGATAGGTATAGCCAAGGTCCATGTAAAAAGCACGGTGGACACCCCAAGTATTAGAGTCATCCATATGCGGTCCCCAATAAGCTCAGTCACGGGTTTTTGCCATTCCATGGACCATCCTAGGTTTCCGTGCAAAATACCCCACACCCACTTGAAATACTGGATGTGCATTGGTTTATCCAAGCCAAACTGCTTTGTCAATGCATCCCTGTCGAATGTCAAGCCCTGGTTGTTAGCCGACTCCTGCATTATGTAGGCATCAATGTAGCTACCAGGTGGAGCCTGTATGATAACGAAGGTCAAGACGCTCATGGCCACCATCATTACCACGAGAGTTGCCAGCCTCTTTAATGTAAATTCCAACATTTATCTGGAAACCTCATAAGTCGTTGATAAGATACCGTGGAAGAATAAGCAAAAAAAAACAGATCACCTGGAAAAAACATGATCTTTCCAGGTGATCTATTATGTTCCTGAAAAACTATTTAGCGCGTCTTTCTTCCGACTTGAAGTACCACTGCACAGGGAATGCCTGATTGGGAATGGTACTGGTTAATATGTTCACCCAGGAATCAGGTACGTTCCCTAGGTCATTATTTACTACGAACAGGCCCATGGTGACCGGAGTCTGGCCAATCATGCCTATCACCCACTGATTCTCTGCATGCCATTGGAAAATCTCTCTTGCTATTTTGTCCTTCTCTGGCCCTGGAGGCGCAGCAGCACCGGCACGCATCTTGTCGGAAAGGTCTTTGAATTCTTGAGGTGGCTCTACGCCCGACTCCCCATTAGTCACGAGCCACTCCGAATATTTGGTAGCCCAGTCAGGCTCGCTGTTTCCGCTCCAATGATTAATGTTGAGGTGGCTGCCTGCAAACAGAGCTGTCAATGAGCAACATGCCCAGACTGTGGCCATATACTCATTCGCCATAGCTTTTGACATGTGAATGCTTTTCTCTTGCACTTCATGAGTACATCTGATCCCTACTTCTGACCAGAACCGGCAACCGGACTCAGCAGTGTCTATAAACAGCTGACCTCCAAATGCGTCAGTAGTGTTGATCTTCATCTCAAATTTATCCCCATTAGGGAATGTGTAGAACCCTTCAGAGTCTTTCGCTCCCATAAGGCCGTCCAAGATTTCCCTGGATCTGTCGGGATCATACTCCGTGTGCAAAGTCTCGTATTTCTCTCCAGGATGCCACGGATGGTCTAAGGCGGGCATAGCATTTCGAATTGTACCCATTCCAAGGAATATAGTGTCGTTCATAAATTCCCTGTCTATTGCAATCGCTAATGCGATTCTGAAGTCTAAGTTGTTTAAAAATTCTTTCTCAGGACCTTGGTACCCCGAATTTATGTAAATCGGATTGTCGACATCCCCCCATGCTGGCATGGGCATCATGGTGTAGTTTCCCTTTTCCTCATTTTCCTTGAGTACTGGGAAGTCGCTAAGCGACAGATGTCTGGCCTGGAAGTCGATTTCACCTTGTATGGCTTTAAGGGATACCATCGCCGCACCCTCTACGGTGTCAAATCGTATTCTGTCGATATACGGCAGTTGATTTCCAAACTGGTCAATAGCCATATAGTAAGGGTTTCTTTCTATTATGTAAGGCACATCGCCTTGCACGCTAACAGCCTTCCATGGCCTCGCTGTTGGCCTTTCTGCATTGTATCTTTCATCTACCTGGTTGTTGATATAGGCGATCCAGTCTTCAAACCCGGCATCTTTGGCTAATTGGTCAGCCTCTGGATTGAAATCTTTATGGAATTGCTCCAGATAGTGGGACGGTAACATCCATTCACCGAATCTGGTCATACATCCACGGGCCATGGCCAATGGGTAATCGTAATACGATGAGGGGTAAGTCAATTTAACGGTGTAATCGTCTATTTTTGTTGCGCTGACGTACGGAGGATTCTTTTCGGCACCAATTACCCAGAATTTGGGATTCGGTGTTACGTCCGGATTTGTCCAAAAATGCTCTACTGACCAAACCAGATTATCGGCATTGTAGGGTGCTCCGTCAGACCATTTGCCACCCTTTCTGAGATAGACGGTGTATTCCGTTCCGTCTTCATTCACGTCGAAGTCCTTGAAGGTGTGCGGCATAACCTCCAGACCCTGGTTGGCGAACTGGTATGGCCTCCCAGCGTCCACCCTTGCCCTGTTACAGGAAACGTCGGTGGGACCAATCAGGACTCTGCGCAGAGTCCCTCCATACTTTCCTTCCTCCCCTTGGGCCGTTACGTATATAAGTGAGTCTTCAGGATCAGGCAGTCGTTCTGCGACTGGAGGCAAGTCCCCAGATGCCACGCGTGAGGCCAGCATCGGAGCTTCATTTAGCTCGGCAGGTACAGCACATGGGCTAAGGGCATCTTCAGCCTTGGAATTTAGATCGGTACAAACAGCCATTACTTCAGGTGCTGCTGCTGGTGCCGCTGCTGCTGGCGCTGCTGGTGCCGGTGCTGGTGCTGCCGGTGCCGCTGCTGCTGGCGCTGGTGCCGGTGCTGCTGGCGCTGGTGCATCTTCATCACTGTCTCCACAGGCTGCAAACAAGGCAAAAGCGCACACCATCAGCACACCTGCAACGATTTTTATATTCTTCATCAAGACTCTCCATTCCCCAAAAATTTTTTAAATTACTCGTTCAAAAGCCAAAAGGTCATTTTTCTCTTTCATTGGATGCCATAGTAGCGTTAATGACATTTCAACCCCATGGACTATAGCGCCCTTAGAATAATAGGTCAATTCCAAGTTTGCCCGTATTTCGAAGTATTTTGGCCTTTGGTAAAAACTCGTAACCTAAAACATAACTGTCAAATTATTTGATAATAACCTATCGAAATGTTTAAACTGATCTTAGAACGTTAGAAGTCTGGTAAAGATCCATTCCGATGGTTTATTTCGGGACTTTGATTGTCCATTTAGTTATTCAAGGGAGATGGCACATGGTAAATAAAACGTTTACGAAAACAGTAGGGGGTAGAACGTGGCATTACAGTCATTCGATCGGGCATCACGTCGGCCCCAATGGATTCGCCAATCCATGCCCTGTAGTTCATGGTCCAGATAACCTGCTGTACGTGGGAAATACTGGATTAACAGAAAACCATAAGGGTCCTAACCCTATTCTGAACCCAAGGATAACCAAACTTACTATAGAGCAGGAACCTTTAGCTCAGTTTGGTTACGGTGACCTTGTTTGGCCGCAAGGTCTGGCTGTTGATACATCGGGAAATATTTATTGCTCTGATGCGCACGGTCATTTTGTCATTGTTTATGACTCGGAAGGAAATATGCTAGACCGATGGGGACAAAAGGGATCGGGGCAGGGAGAATTCAATGCACCTTCGGGTCTATCGTTCGATAGAGACGGTTCACTGTGGGTTGTCGATAGCGGAAATCACAGAGTGCAGAAGTTCACAGTTGATGGGAAATATATATCGGAATGGGGATCTCATGGCAGCGCACCCGGTCAGTTAGATCAACCGTGGGGAATCACGATAGACAAACACGGAGATGTATACGTGGTCGACTGGGGTAACAACAGGGTACAAAAATTTACTCAAGACGGGACCTATATTATGACCTTTGGGTCGGATATTGATGATGGGGGCCAGTTGAGTCGCCCTTCCGACGTTGCCGTAGATAGCGAGGGTGATGTATACGTCGTTGACTGGGGAAATAATAGGGTGCAAGTGTACTATTCAGACGGAGACATTATCACCGGGCTTTACGGAGACGCTCACGTTTTTTCTGAATCTGCTCAGGAAGTGATGGACACCAATGCAGATTATCAGCAGGCCTTTCGCAGAGTGACACCACATGATTTAGTCCAACTTGGATTATTTGAAAGACCCAGAGGTATTGCCATCGACGAAGCGGACCGCATTGTGGTAACCGACTGCATTCGTGGTCGACTACAGGTATATGTGAAGGACAAAGAGCACGTACCCCCTCAATTTAATCTTTGACTTTGGAATGTTTTAACGAACATGAAAGCAAAAGGTCCTCGCAGCAAAGCTTTCAATACGGTTGGTTTTTTGAGGGTGTTGCCACTCAAAAATGATTTGTGACTATTTCAGTCTTTGTATTCTGGAAATCGTTTCTGCATCTAAGTATGACAATAGAAATACTAGTGCGGTCACTAAGATGAGAGTCAACGTGAAGGCACCATATTTTGATATATTTTCATTTTTCACAGCGTTAGTTTGATAAATTAAAAATCCTCCTAACCCGAAAAGAACCCCGCTTACGAGCCCGGAATAAAAGGCGCTTGTGCTATAAACTATCAGATGATGGGGAATTCTAAATACAGCTCCTAATAGGCCCGATGGAAAGTTACTTATCGGCAGATCCCCGAGAAGAGTGAAAAC
>CAYPDR010000025.1:0-19440 GCA_964409595.1 uncultured Dehalococcoidia bacterium | reverse complement strand
AAACTCTTTCAGGAATTCTGAAGCGTTTACATCGTAACCCCCTGAGGGTGCAGTCGGAGCTGGTGCTACCGCTGGAAGCAACCCAGAAATTGTACAATCGCTTAAGGTAGCGATCATAACTGTCCAGTCCTCGAATCTCCCGGTAACCGCGACGTCGTCACCGCTGTTAAGTCCAGCCGATTGAGATGCATCGCTAAGCATGCACCATATCGAATTAAACTCGAACATTCCTCCACCCGTAACTGAGACATATGCGTCACCCATTAAATCAAAATCTATCGTCTCAACCTTACCCCTAACTGTGATCACTTCTCCCTCGTATTTGCCTACGGCAGCCACGGCATTTTCTTCAAACTCCTTTAGGAGTTCTGAAGCGTTGACATCATATCGCCTCGAGGGTACCGCGGGGGCGGGTCTGACAGTAGGCACGGCGACGGGGGCGGGCGGGCCGGATGTTTCTGGGTTTGTGATGACGACGTGACTCCCGAAATTGGACGACTGCATCGTTATTTCCATCTCAAGAGTTACTACATCGGGTCCAAAATCCGCACCCATCACCTCGTCTCCCCGTCCACGGAAGTCTCCGGTAAATGTGACCTTTCTAGGGTAGTAGTCGTCGACGCCAATCCAGTAATCCACGACGAACTCACCATCAACATTACTAAAAGCGTCGTTACCGTCACTCAAATCTCCAGCATCCATGGAGGCCCTTATATGGTGGGACGCTATTGCTTCTATAGGGACTATACCGAGGTGTTTTGGAGATTTAAGCAAAGATATGTCTACGCTTGAGAACGCCGTAGGATCATCTGTCACACTGCTGTCGGTGGAAAGTTCCCAGTAGTCCGTGGATTCTTCACGAAGATATGTTTCTCCATCGAATATGACCATATCTGTTTTGAAAGATTCACCCATTACGGACGCAGAGAAGATACCCTGAAAATCCCGGTTGTTCTTGATGTCACCTTCCATTTCCATTGGTATCGTCATTGAAAAGAACTCAGCAACAACAACTACCTTCATATCCATTTTGACATGATAGTTACCTGCTTCCCCTACAGCCACTAAAGACCTTTCTAATATGGCCAACGGTGAGGCCGGCGTCGGGGTCATGATGGCCTTTGCCAATCGATCCTTCACACGGGCCTCTACGGTTGCCTCGACAGCAAGTTTGTCCTGAACCTTGGCTTCAATGGTGGCGTCTATGTCAGGTATTGGAGAACTTCCTCCCCCACAGCCAACCACTGCCAGTATGCATACTGAAAGAACAAACATAGTAAATGCGGTATATGTTGCCATTGATACGATTATATATTTAACAGAAATATCAAGATTTCTCTTCCCCTTACTACCAATCACAGCCTAGTATAAGTTAGCTTAGGGTCACTCGTTTCGCCAAAATAGCAGATTCTGCCGTTGCTTCAAGGCGCCTTGGCGGACTATTCATTTCGGAGTTGTAGGCGCAAAAGGCCCCTGAGACCAAATTGCCTTAGGTTAGAATAACGAAGTTCAATGGCATGCTGCGGATCATCTTCTTTTAAATTCTCTACTAGAAGTGGAGAATAATATTGGTTTCTTAGAGTCAACGACTAGTTGGGAACGGATGTTGGGGTTGGCGTAGCCCACAAACTAATTGATATCGTGTATGTGCCGGCGCCGGACAGGGAACTTACCTGCAAAGTGTAGATACCAGATTCTCCTAAAAACGCGTCGAAAGATATCAATTCATCTCCTCCCGCTAGGGCAGTCCTCTCAGTGGTTAAAGAAGGGGATACCAGTCTCATAAGCATATCGAAAGTCGCCGTTGTCTCAGAAATACTAACCCTTTGTCCTTTCGCTCCCCTGAAATACCATTCACCAACTTCATTTGGTTGACCTGCCATTTGTCCCGATCCTGCTCCCCCAAACTCGATTAATGTTCCTTCACCGGGTAATGTCGGAGTTGGGGTGCTTGTTGGCGTTGGGGTGCTTGTTGGCGTTGGGGTACTTGTTGGCGTCGGGCTACTTGTGGGCGTCGGAGTCACAGCAGGTGTGGCAGTCGCAACGGGTGTAGGAAGGGGAGTTGCGGTCACGACGACTTCCTTCACCACTTCGACCTCAACTGTTTTCACCACTTCTTTCTCAACCACAACGGTCTCACCCGGAACTTCCTTAACCACTTCTTTCTCGACGAAGATAGTTTCCCCGGCCACCTTGACCAGAACTTCCTTAACCACTTCTTTCTCCACTACCAACTCCACCTCTTTCTCCACTACCACCTCTACCGGAACTTCCTTAACTATAATTACAGGTGTATAAGTTGGCACTGGAGTGTAAGTAGGCAAGGGTGCCGTAATTTTAGCAAGTAGATCTGCTACCCCGCCATCGAGTTTCGCTTCCGCGGTGGCTTTTTGTGAAACCCGCTTCTGAAATATGGCCTCGGCGGTAGCGTCTATCTCAGGTAAAGATAGAACTTCTCCGCTGCTATCACGGTTGCACGAACCAAAGAATCCAAATAATCCAAATAATCCAGAGGATTTACCAACTTTTGTCACAACATATGGAGTTAAATCAGTCCCATCATCTTCTGCATTCATTAAGTCTGCAAGATCGTAATGCCATGAAAGCTTGTTTTCAACGATTGTTTCTGCATTTGTATCCACCACTTCTCCGAACACTCTAAAGCTGAAATCCAAATTGATCATATTCCTCATTGTTGTCTTCATCATATCTTCTAATTCTTGTTCATCAAAAAATGGGTTCGGTTCTTCAGAACCAGCATTGTCATTGAGTCCAGAGGTGAATTCTTCTTGAAAACCGGGAATCCATATTCGATATTCGACCTGACTATCAAGTTCATTCTTGGAAATTTTCAAGGGGAAAACTAAAGAATCTTCTGTATATTCTGTGTCCAAAAATTCCACCGCATCATCCCCCTGGAAATGTTTTGTCAATCTCACTTGGAGAGAAGTCGGTTCATCCTCCAGAAACTCGACCTCCCACCCTTCAATGGTTTCAAGACTTCCAACACTTAGGTAGGGAAATTGTTCATCTCCTTCTTGGTCCCTAGCCATTTCTGCGAATGCATCCGTTAGAGCCATTTCATACTGAATAGTAAAATCATCGGGACTTTCAATTTCGACATCGTACGTAATATTTACGGTTCCACACGCTGTAAGGGCCATCACGCAGGTTAAGAGGAGCATGCGGCGCATTTTTTTGCTCAATTTCATTAAATGACCCACAGACAACTCTCCATATCCTGTCGGATCGAACATTTATACGTCTAACTTCCGCGGTTAAACGACTCAACTACACGGATAATATCACCCAGAACATTACAAGTGGTGACCACTATCATTGAAGACAATAAGGAAGTGGTTTGGGAAAAGTAACAACATGGCCAGTTTAGGACAAGGTCGACAGTGTGACTTACGTTTTCTTGTGCGGTAGTGGTTCTTTCTTATAGAAAAACTACTGAGCCGTTATGCCCTCATCAATAACCAGTTTCGGGCCTGTAATGTAACGAGGTTCGGGTGGATCTAACAGCTTCCTGGATTCTGCATCCTCACCACAAAATCTTCGAACAAGCCAGTTACTCTAAGACGTCTTTCTCACAAAAATTAAACCAGTAAGCCTAACGTGATCGAATCAGTTAAAGTCTCTCATAAAATTACGCGAGTCCTTACGCAAACCCTTTCGTTAAACAGTAGTAAGTGAATGGTTCCTCATAGGAGGAGCGATGCTATGCTCGTCAAGTTCAACTGAATCCTTTTGGTAAACTTGAAGCCTGTATGATCTATGGTCTGCTACGCAAATTCTAAACTGGTTATCGACCCTAACGGCGGTGGGACTTCTAAAATACTTTTCCTCTTCCAAGTTGGACATTTCCCTAAGTCGATTGGAGTATGCGTTGGTCATCATATAGTCCCGAGCCACTCTAGATAGGGTCGCATCTCCTAGGAGTCTCCATACGTACCGTCCATTACTGTCAAAGACAAGAACCCTATTATTGGCCCAATCAGTAATGTATATGTCACCATGCAGATCAACGGTCACACTCGAGGGCCTTGTCATGGCCACTCCGTCTGGAGTTTCCCCCGTCAAAACCATCTTCAGGTCACCGTCGTTAGAAAACACCTGCACCCTATCATTTCCCCAGTCCGCCACATAAATGTCTCCGAGTTCATCAACTTGTAAACCCCAGGGATTGTCTAGTTGTCCTTCCTCTCCACCTGGTTCACCGAACTCCCTTCTTAAATTACCTTGACCATCGTAGGTCTGGATTCTCCCATTGCCGGAATCCGCAACAACCATGTTTCCTTCCGGGTCAAACGAGATTCCCGTGGGACCCTTAAATTCTCCTTTATCACTACCGCGAATGCCCCAACGGGACACAAATTCCCCCTCGGGATTAAACTTACTGATTTTATGCGTAGCCTCATCACTTACATAGATATTCCCATCAAAGTCGGTAATTATCTGGACAGGCCACTGAAACTGACCTTCGTCCTTTCCATAGCCTCCGATTTGAACAAGATCATCAGTGAGTCTCTCCGCATCGTCAAAGGACCATACCCTGATAATTGCAGTTCCGGAACTGCGGCATAAAATGTACAGCTTGTCGTCTGGGCCAAACGCTAGATCGTATGGATAATTGGTGACTCTCCTCATCCCAAGAGTCTTAAGATATGGATACCCCGCACGCAGTAAACCTAATGGTCTTCCCATAGTGTCCTCCGTAAAACCTCTTCTAAATTAGTTTAAGAAGGGTTTTATCTGTTCATAGTGGCCTCTTACTATTGGACTAGATTCCACCCCTAGCCATTGTTCAAGTAAAGTCGCATAAATACTTCTAAAGTCAATGGTGTGCTTGAGATCCTCTCCATGTTCCCACTCTGCTGGGTCAAGAGATGGATACTCGGAATAGAATCCACCTTTTACGTTTTTCCCAATGAGAAATGCCCCTCCACCAGAACCATGATCAGTACCACTTCCGTTGTCCCGCATCCTTCTACCAAATTCTGTGAAAACAAGGATCGTCACTTCTTCCGACGCACCATGCTCTTCAAGATCATCCATAAAGTCTGCAATGGCACCAGAAAGGTCTCTCATTAATCCCGGATGTGCCAGCATCTCATTCGCGTGGTGGTCATACCCTCCATGGGTTGTATAGAAAATTCTTGTACCTAACCCTGCCAAGTGGATTCGAGCTACGTCTTTTAGGCTCTTTGCGATAGCATTGTCTGCATATTCAACCGAGGACGCATACGATTCTGCAACATCTGAGAGCATGTCGGCCCCCTTTAATATGTCGATCCCGGTCTTGCCGATGTATTCTGAAACTAGGCCACTGCCAATTGCTTGGCCGTAGATGTTCTTAAACGCCTGAATCGATCGATCCCGTAAATGTGCTTTTTCAGCATCGATCATAACCCCGTATCAATCAATATCACCTATCGAAGTGACCGGAACCCCTGTGACAGACATCGCTCGAGGTAGTCCTCGCCCAATGTTTACACCTGTGAGCACATTTTCCTGGTTAGGGTCCAACTCACGTACAGCCAGTCCAAGCCATCCTTCAGTCCCAACTTTGTCTGGTTCGCATGTATGCCAGATGTCCATTCCCCTAAAGTGAGACCGGTTTGAGTTGGGATATCCAATCCCTTGGATAATTCCCAAATCCCCGTCGTCAAACAGAGGCTTTAGACCTGAGTTGTTGGGGTTAAATGCCAGCGTGTCGTTTAACGGGATAACTTCATCTTGTGGTATCACTACCTTCTTTCTTGCGTCGTAATAGTGTCCGCTAGTGTACGGAACTATTGTGTTCATGAAATCGTTGCCACCAGTAAGTTGAATCACTACCAAGACTTTTTCTTTGCTTTCAGTAACCATACATACCTTTCCTTTCCCTATATCATTCCGACGAGTTGAGTTTCATCTAACATGATTATGCGTATTGATAATCAACAGTGGACACAATCATTCTTATCAAATCTGTGAGATTGCTTTCACCTTCTGTTATTCTAATCTCAGATATATATCGGACTAGCTCGCTGCGGGTTGTGGAACTAATCTGGACTCCTCCCAATAGATCCAAGCAAGGTTCAATAAGTTCATTTGGCTCATCACTTAGACTACCCACTCTCCTAATAAGATCTGTCATACCCGGGCTCTCATCATCTAGAAACTCGCTTGCGGCAAAGTTTATGCGCTCACTAAGCGTCCCTGAATCTATCCACTCAGGCCCGGTGTGCCACCCTTCCACGGTCGGCGGATTTAGGAGGCTTTGTCCCATAACTGTCAAAGAACCAACATACGATTCTAGCCCGGGCCTAATCTCTCGGCATGTTCCAACCTGTTTTAATACCCCAGCTACTAATTCGGTAGGGCTCTTAACCTTTGATTTTCTTATTGAGTCCTTGAAAGAATCCGAATTAAACAATTCCTTTAGGACAACACGCATATCAGCACCACTATCTAGGAAAGTTTTTGCCAAGTGGTCCACGAGACCAGGATCTCGTGGGGCCTCTATGTTCCAAGCAGGAACCTGTGGCTCGTCTTCAACAAAGAAATTGCAAAGGTGTCTGGACACAAATCTTGCCGTAGCATTTTCTTTAACTATGATATCTATGATGTCTTCACCATCAAAGGCGCCTTTGTGCCCAAGAAAGGTCTTCTCATCACAATCATGGTCTTCAGGGTGGAATTCAAATCTAGAGGGGTAATTGCCTTGGGGGTATAAAGGTATTGGTTGGCTAAAAGTCCAACCTGTGAAAGCACGCGAGGCACTCTTGATATCGTCTTCAGTGTAGTTGCCAACTCCCATTGAAAACAGCTCCAAGAGTTCTCGCCCATAGTTTTCATTTATTTCATTTTTGTGTTTTTCATTATTATCCAGCCAGTAAATCATTGCAGGGTCTTTAGACAGTTCTACCAATATGTTTCTGAAGTCAGTAAGTCCGACCCGTTTGAACATGTCAATTTGGTCAAAAATCGATGGTCCATGCTCGCTTTTACCCCACGCAACAGGAAATATATGATGCAAGAACAAGGCCATTTTCTCTTCCAGTGGCCTCTCTGTATTTACCATTTTGAATAACCACTTGCCTACGTAGTTGGGAACCCCTTCCCCAAAGTAATAGCGTTCAACAAAGCTGTCGTCTATGTTTTCGCATCTCTCCGGATTTACTAGGTCGTCCACAATGTCTTCGTAAGATTTGGTTTCGGTAAGATTATCAAGTTCACTTGGAGTTGCTCCAAATCCAGCGCGCCTGAACAAATGTGCAACCTGCTTTCTTTCAGATTTCACTCCGAATATCCTCCTGTTTCTTCATCAAGACTATCGGGAAAATTTCCATCCAAGTCGTCCCAATGCCTTCAGCCCGCCTTCCTGAATTGGTCAAACAGAGCCAACGGCGTCTCCATCATGGCAATCACACAAATAGAATATACCGTAAACACTGCTGTTTTTCCTGATCAACAAAGATCTTTTTTCGAAACAGATGAAGTCTTCTGGGACCGGATGATGGATTTATCCTTAAAAGGATATTTTTTCGCATCACAAAAAGCTGCTAGAGAAATGATTTCAGGTAACACTGGTGGAAGGATAATCTGCCTATCAAGTGTTCACTCTTATGTCGCTATGGCAAATTGGACTGCGTACGGCACAGCGAAAATGGCATTGAGGAGAATGGTGAAAGGTATAGCCGCAGATTTAGCTGGTAAAAATATTACTGCAAACTGTATTGCTCCAGGAGCCATCTCGAATCAACTGCCCGACATTGGAGCTGATTCGATAGATGGCCCACCGCACAACCCAGATGATTTAAAAAATTTTGTGCCATCTGGTAAAGGTAGGCTACCGAGTGATATAGCAAATGCTGTTTTATATTTGTCATCGGACCTGGGCCAATATGTTAATGGGGAAACCCTATTGGTTGACGGGGGAATGATAGCTTCAGCAAAAATAAATGACTAAATTCTGTTCAACTACAACCTTTCTTTCTTCAGGTTATGTGAGCAATTTATCTGCCAGTTCAGAGAAGTTTTGGCCGTGTACATCAAAAAATTCCAGGGGTACGCTCGGCTCTTCTGAAAAGGTGCCGTTAGATACGTCTCGTGCCTTTTCTATATCTCTGTATACAAATGCAGTTTTAAAACCAGTTTTTTTTGCTGCCACTAGGTCGCTTGTGTGAGCTGCACACATCATTATTTCATTTGGATCGACATTCAATAGCTCAGCTGCATGTAGGTACGATCCAGGGTCAGGCTTATATTGCCTCAAGAATTCGCACGATATTAATCCATCCCAATTAATGCCATTAAATTTTGAACAGTCCACGCCAATTGACCAGCTCAATACCGTTAAGGGCACTACAATGTACCTACCTCTAAGCCTTTCAATGGCATCTGGTGCGTCATCCCATGCTTCTAATCTGTGCCACACGGTATTTAGGACGTCCCGTTCACTTTCAGATAAGGACAGAATGCCGTCTGAATCAATGACGTCATCCAACACTTTCCTGTGTATCTGATCAGCATTCATCCTGGGTATTTCTCCGCTACGGACCTTAGCCAGCATGTCGAACATCCCATATCTCCATTCACTCGCAAATTGAAATATGTCCAGATCTACGTTTTGTTCCCTGGATAATGTCTCTAGCTCCTTTTGTATTGTTCCCCTCCAATTAAACACAGTTCCGCCGATATCCCAAGCAAGAACTTTGATTTGACTTAGATCTACCAATTGAAACACCCCTTTAATCCCACTTATTATTTATCGTCAGAAATTTATTTCCAATCACAAGTATTTCCTTGGAATATGTGTGCAGTCTACCACCACGCTAGACTATGATTGATCTTCAACCACTAAATGAATTCGAGGAGCGGCTATGAGATTAAATAACAAGATTGCCCTGATGACTGGGATTGGTCAGGGCATGGGTAGGGCCACGGCAAAATTATTTGCGCAGGAAGGAGCAAAGGTGATTCTCACATCCAGAACAGAAGAGAAGCTCCAAGAAACTGCAACACAAATAGAAGATCTTGGTGGCACTTCCATCATTTTGCCTGCTGACGTATCTGTCAGGTCAGAAGCTAAGTCAGTAATCGACAAAATTATGGGGGAATATGGACGCCTAGACGTAATTTATTCAGCCGCAGGGGGCAATTTCGACCCCTCACGCAAATTACAAGACGTCAATGAGGAGTTCTTTAGTGGCACTATTTCTAACACTGTTAACAGTCTTTATAACCTTGCACAGGAAGCAAGACCGATAATGAAGAGTCAAGGTGGTGGGTCGATAGTGGCAATCGCTGCGAGCTTCAGTGTCAGGCAGGAAGGCAACGCGGCCTATGGTGCAGCAAAAAGTGCAATTGTAGGATTAACAAGAAATCTCGCACGTGAGTTGCATGGGGAAAACATACGAGTAAACAGCATTGCAGCAGGTTTATTCAGAGGGTCGATGGGTAAAGGCAAAGTAGTGCCTGCCGAATCTACATTGTTAAGAACAGGCTACCCGCAGGACATTGCATATTCTTCTTTGTTTTTAGCCTCCGATGAGTCATCATGGATCACTGGTCAAAATATTGCAGTAGACGGTGGAGTAGATGTAGGTGCACGCGATATTTGGAAGTACGAAAAGTAAACCTTGTTCATCAGTAACAAGTCAGTCTTCATTTAATCAGTCGCCATCTAGATTCTGGGTTTTCGATTAGAATGGCAACTCAAACTATGAGATTTGAAGTAATTTGAGTATCTGTTCAAAAATTTTGCAGAAACAAGAGGGCAGGGGAAACGACGACCATTCGTCATCTAATAGTTTAAAACTCGATACACCCATACTTGGTGTAAAACTTCAGGTTCACCTATGGGTAGCGGCTGGAATTCATCACTTACATCTACCATTTCCCATAATTTCTTAGATACCATTTCTTCCTGTTTTTCTTTGAACCCATTATTCAAATAGACGTCAGTTCTTATAGTAAAAACTATATAGCCGTAAGGTCTGGTGATCCTCAGTAATTCATTGAATGAGTCGGGGCCGGCGTGACCGAGAGTCATGACCCCAACACTAATCACAGCGTCGAAAGAGTCGGTTGCATAGCTTAGCGGATCCCCAAGAACCATTTGGTCAAATTTCTTATAGACATTTTTATCCTGGGCTTGTTTGAGCATTCCTTCTGACAGGTCCATTGCCGTGAGGTTTTGAAATCCATATTCTGCTAAGGCAAGGCCCACTAGCCCGGTTCCTGCTCCCGCATCCAGGACAATGGATTCCGAAGAAACATATTTTACTAAATAGGAAGAGGCCGTCTTGGGCGCGACCCAACCAAAAAATTCCGACAAGTCTTTATCATAATCTTTCGCCCATTCATCGTATTTTCGCGATAATTCTGAATTGTTTTTCGACGAATAAACCCACTGGACCCTATCTTGATGCTTTTTGTCCATTTACCCTCCCCACAGTTATTGTTACCGGACAGGATACAGGGGATTGATATTGAAACATACCAGTCTTTAGGAAAGGAAAATTCCCTCACAGGAATATCTGGAAAATTAGTACAGCAAACGTTGGGGTGCTGATACCCCTTGAATATACACGAAGGGTCTATTCCTTTTAAATTACCGCTCCCGTTTAGGAGAGACTCCGATCTCGTGCCTAAATGTATTTGAGATCAGTTTACAAAACGTCAACCTTAGTTTAATAGACACCTTTCTTGCACACGGGGCACTTTTTGGGAGTCTTTACTACAAAAAAAAGCACCTGTAATAACGCGAAAGGGAAAAAAATTAACAAAAGTATAATGAACAAAACCCAACTAAATCCTTTAGTCGGTACTACATTTCTGGAACAACTTGCGCATTCAAGCATTGAGTATCACCTAATAAAGAGCATCCGTGTTCACCATAATTATTATCGCCAATACTGATAATATGCCAACATAGCTCTGCCGTTAAGGTTGTGGCGTGACCAGTGCATTCTCTTCAAAATGAGGTATGACGTGTTCGCCGAAAAGTCTGATAGACTTCTCGACGAGGTGCTCGGGAATCGGCCCGAACCTGAATCGTCCGCCAAAAACGTCGTAGCCCATGCTCTTTTGGGTTTCCTCAATTTTCCTAATTACCGTATCCGGGCTACCAATATAGGCTAGATTGTGCTCGAGCCAGAAATCGATCCCCGTCCTCATGCCCGTAAACATATCTCGCCCTATCTCTTGCTTTGGGTCACTAGGTTCTTCTCTGTTGGCGAACTGTTGGGCACCAATCTGAGGAATTGAGAATTTCCCTTCCCCCCAAGAATACGCCAGAGGCAGATAGGATGCAGCTTCCGTATAGGCTTGTTCGTCCGTTTCTGCGACATATACAGAGCGGGTCAGAAATGCAGGGGGCCTGGTCTCCTTTTTGCCAGAGTACTTCCACAATCTTCTCCAAGTCTCCAGGGTGTCTATAACAACCTCGTCTGGATGCAAAAACATGCCCACCCCATAACCCCTTTCAACACAAAGCTCCAGGGAAGACCGGGAACGACCAGCAAACCACATCGGTGGGTGGGGCTTCTGGTAAGGATGAGGCAGCGAGATCACATCATCATACCGGTAGTATTTGCCATGATAAGTAAATTTGTCCTCTGTCCAAGCCTTCACTATCACGTCTAAGGCCTCGGGGCCCGCTAATCGCCTCTCAGAGTAGGGTACATTCCAGCTCTTGAAGCTATCAGGCGTGGTCCCTACACCGGCCCCGAACTCAAGTCTTCCGTGGGACAGTTGGTCTACCATGGCGCAGTCCATCGCCAGGCGAAGGGGATTATGGAATGGGAGCACAAACACCATCGCTCCGATCCGGATCGTACTTGTGCGCTGTGCCAGGGCCGCCAGATATACAGAGGGCGTCTGGACCTGACCTACAACGTGACCTTGGTGTTCAATGATGAAGTGATATTTGAACCCCACTTCCTCCTCAAGCTGAACCTCGCGGAAGGACTGCTCGTATGCGTCTACCGCTTGCGGCACCGAATCGAACCAATTGTAGCTGCACTCGTCGAACACGCCAAATTCCAGATTCCCCATGTTTCACCTTTGTCCGTTGACCAATCTCGACGCATCCTTGTGATAAATCTAGCTGAGGGTGTTCCATATCACCCTCAGCTAGAGAAGCCTATTGAGCTGTTATACCTCCGTCAATAACCAGCTCAGAGCCGGTTACGTACCGTGATTCATCAGAGGCCAAGTATAGTACCGATAAGGCTACGTCATAGGCAGTTGCGAATATCCCGAGGGGCGTAATAGCCAGTCGTTTGGATCTTTCTTCGCTGTCAGCGAGTATGCCACCTATCATTTCAGTTTCTACGTATCCTGGATGAACAGAATTGCACCTAATATTTTCCGACCCATATTGAACCGCTAAGGACTTTGTCAGAAGCCTGACGGCTCCTTTGCTCGCAACATAGGCAGCGATTCCAGAAAATCCAACCAGCCCCGCCATCGAGGATATGTTTACTATGGAGCCGCCACCTGATGCCCTCATAGCCGGAATGACAGCTTTAGAGCCTAGGAATACCCCTTTTGAATTTACTTCCTGAATTCGGTCCCATTCCTCTAAGGTCGTCTCTTCAAGACTTTTCCCGAGAGCTATGCCGGCATTGTTGACCAGTATGTCTAATTTGCCATAGCTGTCGACAGCTTCTTTTACCGCCGAATCCCAATAAGCCTCATCTGTCACATCCAAATGGACATATTTCGCATCACCGCCAACCTCGTTTATCTCAGTCTCAACCTTCCCACCCTCCGTATCTAAGATGTCTCCAATGACAACCCTGGCGCCCTCTCCAGCAAACAACCTCGCCTCGGCTTCACCTTGTCCTCTGGCACCACCGGATATTAGAGCAACTTTGCCGTCTAACCTACCCATGGATTTCTCCTTTGATACAACTTGTGGTCCAAAAAGTTCATGTACTCGGATAATATCATTCGGGCTTACCCACACCACGACCCCAATTATCACGGAATTTGCAAAACTCATGATTGGCTGCTAGGGATGTCAGATGGGAGGCGGGGCGCAGGGAATCAGGGACATGGGTCCCGAGATCCCTCAGCGAAGGTATAGAAAATCTTCCCATGGTGAACACAACTCAACCCTCTATCTCCACATTTCCTATCCCCCCATATTTGCAGGAGGATTTACTAGAGTTTTTAATTCCTATTGGGTTGGTTAAAATAGGCTTGGTTAGTATGCGAAATTAGCTCGGGACAAAGGTAACGTAATGACTTATGAATCGCTTTCTGATGACATGATGCTGAATTACCATCTGATGCACCCTGGGGAAGATAGTCGCCCAGGTGACCCTAATTTAGCTTACTGTTTAAACGGAACGTATCATTTGCACTACATTTTGAAGCACCGCTGGGATGGACCAAACAGTCCCAATGCTCCTGAAGGTGAGTCTTTCTCATTCGTGCATGTAACAAGCCGAGATATGATTCATTGGACTTGGCAAAAGACAACATTACAACCCTCTTTCACGGGCCACGGTATGTACAGCGGGTCAGGATTTATTACCAAAGATGGTAAGCCAGCGGGAATATATTGCGGAGTGTCTAACCCTAGGAATACATTCATCGTCACTGCTGAGGATGACAATTTAGAGGTATGGAATAAGCCCTACCCCGTATTACCCAAAGGGGGGCCGGATGGCAAAGACATGAGACTAGGAGGAGATCCAGATCTCTTTACTGTAGGGGAGACATATTATGCTTATTCTGCGTCCGAAGATGTTCAGCTTTGCAAATCACAAAATCTTATCGATTGGGAATATGTGGGACCACTTATGGAGGGCAACGTTCCCGGGGTGGTTGTAGGAGAAGATCTTTCTTGTTCAAACATGTTCCCATTTTATGGTAAGTGGATGCTGCTCAGCATAAGCCATTTTATGGGATGTCGGTATTACATCGGCCATTGGGATGCACACGTTGAGCAGTTTGTTCCTGAAAGACACGGACGTATGAATTGGAGAAGGCCCGAACAGTCACTAAAAAAACCTGAGTATCGAGACTTCTTCGCTCCCGAAAGCGTGTTAACTCCTGATGGACGGCGTGTGATGTGGGCTTGGCTTGCCACAACTGACCCTAAAGTGAATCTCAAAACGGTTCAATCCCTACCGAGGGAATTGAGCCTGCACGAAGATGGGAGCTTAAGAATAGAACCTCTCCGTGAATTGACCTCGCTTCGATACGATGGGGTCACTCTTAGGAACGTGGTTTACGATGTTAATACAAACGGAGAAACTCAAGCTTTTCAGGGAGACAACATAATTCGGGGTGTAGAAAAGATCGCCGACTTACCAGGTGAATCATTTGAAATCGAAATTACTATTGACCGAAAAGAGGCGGAAGGCAAAAGGTTCGGCTTCAATCTTTTTTCAGATGATGATAATGAAGGGTTGTTTTTCTTGATGCAACCTGAATTAGAGATAATTCGCTTGGGTGAAACAGAGGCTCCTTTTAAATTGTCCGACATCCCTAGTAACGAAGACCTTCGTATAAATATTTTTGGAGACAAATACCTGGTAGAGGTATTTGTTAATGGTAGGCAAGCCCTTTTACAAACATTCATGGATTATGACAAAGGAAGGGAGTTTAGTTGGTATCTTTTTTCAGGAGGGGTGTCACTAAGTGCAAATATTTGGGATACCACAATTCCCAATATGCATATACGGAAGATAGATATATGGAAATTGAAGGCTGCCAATGAAGGTCTGATCGAAGCACGTCAGACACGCGTTTGGGAACCGGACCGCCACTAATGAGTGAATTACTTCGTGTAAGGACAGTAATAGATACCCAACGAGATATTCCTCGTGGACACGATCTCCACCCCTATCCTGGGAATAGGGTACGGTACTGTTGGAAGCCTTAAATCAACTAGGAACTAGTCTGCCTTAGTGATCATACATCCAAGCGTTAGGTCGAAATGTAGACTTTCCGTCGCGCTGTTAGAACAATCATCCCCATTCTGATACACGGTAGTCACGAAATCATAAAGAACTCTCTAGAAGTATAATTGCGGACTGCTAGGAATGTGACGTGATTAAGGTGCTATTTGGATAACACGATTGTTTTAAGCATTATTTTTGGCGTACTGAGTGCCACTAGCATAGGAATCGCAGACCTTATAACTATTGGGCTGGCAAGAAAGATCGGATTAATAAGTACCGGTCTATGGGAAAAATTACTGGCGGTCTTGATCGTCACGCCCTATTTTTTGTTCACGCGCTCAGGATCTGAAATCATCTTTGAACATTGGGATCTCTTGGTTCTTCTAGGATTTATAAATCTTCTAAGTTACCTGGTTTTGATTCGATCTTTGCAAATCGGTCCGATATCAGTCATCGCTCCACTTACGACACTGTTTTCTATTGTTTCGCTGGGGTTAGCCTATCTGTTTCTAGATGAACGACTCGCTTATCTTCAGGTTATTGTAATAGGCATTGCATTAACTGGTGCCGCCATTACAGTTTTTAAGCCAGAAAAATTCAACTTTGTCTCTTCAAATCTAACTACCGGGGTATTACTCGGCCTTTTTGCAACATTGGTTATCGGGACCCAATTTTTTGTGCAGGGGACAATATCAAAACAAGTGGGTTGGTTTCTCGGGGTTTACTTTCCAATGATGTTTTCTATCTTTGGATTCATCCCGATTTCGTTTTACAGGCGGGAAATACCCTGGCAAAAATTGAACCGGAGAATCTTTGGTCTACTGCTATTGACGTCCTCCATGAAAATCGGTGCGTTTTTCCTGTTTGCCAGAGGGACCGAATTGGGGTCAATAGGCATAGTATCGGTTGCCCATACGACATATCCGATTATACCGATCCTTGCAGGTGTTTTGTTGTTCAAAGAACGACTTGTATATTCACAAATTATAGGGATAAGTTTGCTTTTGGGTTCTCTCGCCGTTTTAGCAGCGACATGAATCAAATATGTGATTCTTATTAAATAATCATGTGCCACTTTCTAACGAAGATCTCTATGTATCAGCTATGACCTCTGAGACATCTCAATCGGGCTTTTGAGTTGGATATGGGCACATATCGAATATGTGGTCGGCAGGAGTGGATCCATTGAGAAGTGAGGTATCTACCCGTGGACATATAGCGTCCAAAAAGGTTGTCGCCAAGATTAGAATCTAAGTTATTTAACTTAGTTAGAAAACTGAAATAAAAAAACCAATTTCAACACTAAGCTTTCAGCGCCTAGTCAATACTTACCCAAAATTCTAAAGGAGCTAGGGTACTACAACATAAGAATTTCACCCCGCTTGGTGCCGGACTGATGATTATCGTCGGGGCCTTCGGATCGGCAGCCTAATAAACTAGGAACATTCGCTGATGTTGGTCAGGTTTCTCGGAGTCGTTGAATCGTTCGTCTGGTTGGGCATAGATCTTCTAACTCAAAAAGATTAGAACTATCAACATTCCGTGTATCGTTTAAGGTTGGGACCACAGGTTTATGCCAGTGGTCCCAACCCTGTCTTTCCGTCCCAAATTTCTACAACTTGAATCCCGAGAAAGACGATATAACCCGTTTGTAGAAAACCAGTTTTGGCGACATCCGCAATAATCCTTGAGCGTTAAAACCCTTAAGGCGCATCTTCTTGAAACAAAGTGATTCCTATATCCAGATACTTTTCCCGTTCTTCCGGCTTGGTTCCCGTGCCCATGGCTAGCCGGATACCCGTCCCTTCCAATTGGTCCGCGACATTGCGCATACAGTCGTCCACATTTGTCAACGGATACCCAACATGCCCTTCCATGTTGAAGGAGAGATCGTTGGGGCCAAACGTCACGACGGTCACCCCTGGTTTAGCCAATTTCCGAATATTGGTAACCGCCTCCACCGACTCCACTTGGATGCTTAAGTTCACATAATCGTTCCACCACGCTGCATACTCGAGCCGATCCATGCCTTGCGTCTCGCCACGCATACCTCGACGTGCCTCTCCGCCCCAACTCCGCCGGCCGACCTGCGGATAGTACGAGTAGGAAACGGCATCATCGACCGTCTCCTCTTCCATCACTTCAGGCACCAAAACAGCACTGCATCCCAAGTCTAGATATCGTCCAACCAAGTAGGCATGGCGTGTGTGAGGGATACGTAGCTGCACGTCAATGCCCAAGTCTTCAGCGGCGGCACAATAGGCTACCAATGATTCCTCGCTAAAGGCCGTATGCTGGCCGTCGATCCAGACATAATCGTAGCGTCCCGTTGCCCAAATATCGGCCAACTGACTCTTGGTTGTACTCAATGATCCACGCAAAGCAACCAGTACTTCTCCATCCCGAATTCGCTGCCTGAGTGTCTTATCCTCGGTCATAGTTCTCTCCTGTATGTCAGCGTTAGCTGTGTCTTAGCTGGGAAACCTTCGCCATAGTAAACCCGAAGATGCCTAGATACAACTCGTGGTATACATAATCATGCTTCTCCACAGAAAAATGATTGAGATCTTTTAAGACGATCTGGTAAGGAAAACCGCGGTTGACTCAAGCCGTGGAATCTGTTGGCCGCAAAAGTTAGAGTTTCATGCCAATATGATTAATAATATTTAAACATGCTTAAAGACTGACTTTGCTAACTTTTGTGGATCTACTTCGTGGAGGTGATGGGTCGTCAGCTAGATTAGAAGAATATGGAATTGGTCCAAATTGACACTAATACCAACCCAATATAAAGTCCCGTGACATCGTGAATTTAGGAATATGGAGATCATATGAAAGTAACAGGCGTAAAAACTTATGTTATTGAAAACGAACCGGGGGTAAGAGCCGGTGGAGGTGGTGAAACGGAAGAATGGTATGTTGGTGGTAAATATTTTCTTATTTTGGAACTGTCTACCGATGAAGGCATAGTAGGAATCGGAGAAAAACTTACGGGAAGCTCTTTCACTGGAAAAATGACCTGGAAAGATTTCAAGTCTCAAATCCAGTTAGTTCACGAAACAGTTGAGGCTTTTGTTATAGGACAAGATCCCTTCAATATCGAAAAAATCTACTACAACATGTATGCGGGAAGACATGATTACAGACTACCCAGTCTACACTTCGGAATGGTTATATCAGGGATAGAGATGGCCTTATGGGATATCGTTGGTAAAGCTAACAATCAACCAATTTACAATCTGCTCGGTGGAAAGTGCTGGGACAAACTCAGGGCTTACGCCTACATGCCTCCCATCCCCGAAGGGAAACCTGAAAACGCAGGAGCTGTGGCAGAGCAATTACTTGCAGAAGGTAATACTGCGTGTAAGTTCGACCCTTTTCATCCGATAACTGGGGTACCCAGGGATATTAGTCTAAAAGAAATAGCCTACGCAGAAAATATTTTTAAGAGCATAAGGTCTGCTGTAAATGAAGAACTTGAAGTTGGATTAGGCACACATGGACAGTTAACAACTTACAGTGCGATAAGAGTTGCACAAGCCATAGAACCCTACCAACCATTTTGGTTTGAAGAACCTGTGTCTCCTGAAAATGTAGACGAGATGGCTAGGGTGGCTGCTCATACTAGTATCCCAATTGCTACCGGTGAAAGACTAGCTACTATCTTTCAATTCTCTGAGGTCCTGAGGAAGCAAGCGGCACAAATTATCCAGATTGATATTGGTCAAGCAGGTGGAATATTAGTAGGGAAAAAAGTTGCAGCTATGGCAGAAGCAAGCTATGCAGTGATTGCACCGCATATGTACTGTGGCCCAGTGGCAGCTGCAGCTGCCATACAGGTCGCTACTTGTTACCCAAACATTATGATTGCTGAGGCAAACCAAGGTTCTTTACATAGGAAAATATTCAAGGATCCTATAGTTTTTAAGAATGGCTATATAGAAATCCCTACAGGTCCTGGACTAGGAGTAGAATTCGATCCTAAGATTCTAGAAAAACATTTGGTAAGATGATTGATGACTGGAGTCCCAATCCCCCGGGATTCCCCAATGCCAACTGCAAACCTTACCGGTTAAATGCCGTCACCAACAGTGTTAAAAACCTCATGATGTAAATTGGACTTGATAGGAGATCCAACTCGGAAAACCTCCCCGCGACTCTTTTGCCACCGGATTGATCAAGGTTGGAGTTGCAATCGAAATTCTGAGGGATCAAATGGGGTGATCGTCCATGATGACCACCACCTTCTCTCTGAAACAAACCTTTCTCGCTTGCTTGTCTCTGAACGAACTTCTGCGAATTAACGGGTATTACAGAAAAAAGGGAGCTCCATTCTATTAATGTCTAAGTTATTGTGATTGTCTTATAACTTCCTGAAAATCATTACGATACCTTTATCTTCTGCATGTCCGTGGTCATCTTTCTCGTAAATATCATTCTCCATGAAATTTACCGGTGAAATTTTCCCACGGGAAACTAGGTTTGCTAATGTAGATCCGAACCTAAGTCCATCAAAAACCGGGTA
>CAYPDR010000024.1:0-127983 GCA_964409595.1 uncultured Dehalococcoidia bacterium | reverse complement strand
GGAAGCTGTGGCTGTGGTTGCGGGGACTGAGTAAAATTTGCCCAAGGATAGTGAACAAGATGAAGTCGATAGAAATGAGAGGGAAGACAGTGGAGGACGCGATAGAGATCGCCCTAAGAGAGTTAGACGTCGATCGAGGAGAGGTAGAAATAGACGTCGTTAGCAGAGGCAAGTCAGGGGTATTCGGACTCGGAAGCGAACCAGCAAAAGTAAAAATAACTAAGATTGAAGAGGCGCTTTTAGAAGACGATTTAGCAAGCGACACCATAAACGTTGCCCACGAAACTGTTAACCAATTAATTTCACTCATGGGAGTCGATGTTGTTTCAAATATACGTCAAGCTAGAACTGAAGAGGATGGGGGCCCTCTCTTCGAAATAGAGGGAGATGATTCCGGACTTCTTATTGGACGGAAAGGTGAAACTTTAAGATCATTGCAATTCTTAGTACGCTTTATGATCAGTCAAAAAACTGGCCAAAGAGTCAATCTTTCGCTCGATGTAGAGGGTTATGATGAGCGACGTAAACAATCTCTAGGTAATCTAGCAAACAGGGTTGCACAAAGAGTGATCACAACTGGTCGTTCGATTGAACTCGAACCCATGAACCCTAGGGAGAGAAGAGTGGTCCACATAGCCCTCGCTGAGCGGGAAGGCGTATACACTGAAAGTTCAGGCGAGGGAGCGGACCGCAGAGTAGTGATTTTACCTCATTAGATGTAGAGGGATGCTTAAAAAACCAACCTAGATTTTCTCTAGTGAGCCTCTCAACTGAGAAGTTTGTGGCTCTGGTCTTTAAGGTTATTGAGTAGTTCAGTGTGGAGTGATTGCCACTCAGTTAGTTTCCTCCCTGTGAGGGTACGAATAGTGAAGTTACACTGTATTGTTTCTACTGTTGCAGGTGGTTTTCAGCTGATTTTTAATATGAGGAATCAAACTGTCCTCTACTGCGTACATGAGGCGTAATACGTTAACTAGCTGATGACTGATTGGCCTTGGCTTGTACCGACTAAATTTCAAGATAGGCTTTCCATTAATCCAGATTCGAATGGAGACTCTTTGTAAAATGCTTCCCTAGAATCATTAGGGTTGGCCTCGAATGCGTACAGACGTTTCATGGAAGATATTGGTATTACCAGTAATAGAGAAGCTCTGTTTTCGAATTTGACCAATTTTCTTGATTAAAGGGCGAACAGTGAACATAATGGCGTAGAAGCAGATCACATTATTGTTTGGTTAAACGACGACGAGCTTTAAATCATTGCAAACAAGAACTCAGATAAAGGTTTCGCTAAACACATTAGGTAAACTTGCGATTTCACTCCTTATAGTCGGGGTGGTCATATTTGCCCTTTACTTAGTTAGAGGAGCACTTTTCCCTTTAGTGATCGGAATTGTACTAACATATGTTTTCCACCCGCTGGTTATCTCTCTAGAAAAGTTGCTACCTGGTCGATCCAGATATCAAAATTTCTCTAGAACAGTATCTATCGTTATCATATACATTGCTTTCCTTTTCAGTACTGCTCTCGCATTGTTGCTCATAGTCCCTCCCTTATTCAGTCAATCAACAGAACTTTTAGTCAAGCTCCCTGGTTTCATCACTGAGGCCAGAAACACGGTGGAAAGTTGGAACCGAGAATACGCCTCTGCCATTCCTGAAGAAATCCGTCTCGAGATTGATGATACTTTGGCCGATGCAGGGGGGGTTTTAGTAGGAGCATTTCGAGAACTTTTGAACAAAACCGCTCTTGCCGCCGTGCATGCACTTACGCTAGTAGTGGGGCTTGTTGCAGTTCCAATATTTGTCTTCTACTTATTGAAGGATCGTGAAAAAGTCAGGGACTCATTTATAGACAGTTTTCCGACGGATTGGCAGATTCACGTCGTCTACGTCTTGAGAATTCTCAATCGCGTAGCGGGGGCCTATGTTAGAGCTCAAGTGTCACTAGCAGCTTGTGTTTGGATCGCGATTTCAGTGGGACTATATTTTCTTGGAGTGGAATACGCTGTTTTGCTTGGGGCGGTAGCGGGTATTTTTGAATTCATTCCGATTATTGGGGCATGGTTAGGGGCCATTCCGGCGGTTGTGGTAGTTCTTTCCACTTCACCTGACAAGATTATTTTGGTTCTTTTGCTTTATGTCGGAGTTCAATTTATTCAGGGTGCGATTCTAGTTCCAAGGATTCAAAGCTTAGCACTGAGGGTACACCCTTTGATGATACTAGTCGGGATAGTTATAGGTAGTGAAATTGGGGGGTTATGGGGTGTAATACTAGGTCCTCCGATTCTGGCATCAGCTAAGGAGATTCTAGTTTATTTTTCGCACCCCGAGAAATATCATAGCGCAAACCCACATTGAGACGCGTGGGTAAGCCTGATTCGGCAAATAAAGGGGATAATTTCTGTCGTGAACAGCATAGATACACAACTAATTCATGATGGCAAAATCGCGGTATTCAGGCTACCCGTCCAAGGATGCAATTCAAGCTTGGTATGGGATTTGGAGGACGCATGCGCCGATGTCATGGAGAACCACACAGTTCGTGCTATTGTTCTCACCTCAGAGTCGAAGGTGTTTTTTGAAATTGGCGCTTCGGATGAGAGCCTGAAACTTCCCGGAATTTCCGATTTTATTGCTCAAATTGAAATACCCGTGATTGCCGCTGTCGACAAAGGGGCTCATGGCTTGGGATTAGAGGTCGTATTGGCAACTGACATCAGACTTTGTTCTCAAAGGGCAACGTTCTCCATGCCTAACATTGTCAAGGGTTTCATGCCAGTGAACGGAGGCACCCAGAGACTTCCAAGAATAGTTGGGCAAGGCAGGGCACTTGAGCTATTAATTACTGGCAGGGAATTCGATTCAGCAGAAGCATTGGAAATGGGATTAGTTCAATACGTTCATGAGAATGACGTAGTTGTTCAGGCCATTAGATTGGCAAAGACAATATCTAGCCATGGCCCGGTGGCTGCACGCTATTTCAAAGAGGCTGTGAACTCTGGTATTCAGATGTCTATAAGGGATGGAATGGTTCTAGAAGCGGATTTGAGTGTGATTTTGCAAAGTACCTCGGATCGTGCGGAAGGGATCAATTCATTTTTGAATAGGCGCCTTCCAACATACGAGGGAGAATGATCATGGTCCGTATAGAATCATCCGTGGTGTACGAATGTGACCGCGGTATTGCTACTATGACCCTAAATCGCCCGGATCAGATAAACGCCTTTAACGTCGCAATGAGAGATGATTTATATCAAATGATCCGTTTGCTCAATGATGACCCAACAGCAAAAGTGGCAATTATCAAAGGATCTGGTCCAAAAGGATTTTGTGCGGGAGCGGACTTGTCAGAGTTCGGTACGGCTCCATCCCAAGTAATAGCACGCTCAGTAAGGTGGGAACGCGACCTGTGGGGTATGTTCCTGAGCATACGAAAGCCAGTAATTGCCTCACTGCACGGGTACGTTATTGGTTCTGGCATAGAAATTGCCGCCCTTTGTGATATCAGGGTGGCAGCCGATAATTGTCAGTTTCGTATGCCAGAGGTAGCTTTGGGAATGATCCCGGCAGCGGGCGGGACTCAGACGTTGGCCAGATTGGTTGGTGTCGCTAGAGCGTTGGATATGATTTTAACTAACAAAAGCATAGGTCCTATTGAAGCGAAGAAAATTGGACTTATTGATAGGATCGTGCCAATTTGTGACATTGAATTAGAAACACAAGCCATAGCTGATTCATTAACTTTGCTTGACCAAAACCTTCTACACTCGCTGAAAAGGTCTGTGCTAGATGGTGGTAATCTTCCTTTAAGCGAAGCCTTGTTATTAGAGGCTAGAATCGCCGAGATCCTTAACATAACAAAAACTTAATGTGGCTGCCCGGCCAGGATTCGAACCTGGGTCGAAGGATTCAAAGTCATTAGTGCTACCGCTACACCACCGGGCAGTGATCTCAAGTTCCCTAGTATAAAGCAGCGAAGCCTATCTAGGGGTATTTCTCTCCTATATACTTGGGCCCTTATCGCAAGTAGTACTCAAGATTATTTCTAGTCCGATGTCTTCTGGCTATTTGACAGGATTATAAAGGAGCTTATTTATTGGCAAATGATATTGCTATCATAAAAGAGGTAGCGGTTAGATTACGAAATAGTGTGAGTGAAATCATCGTTGGAAAAGGTTCCAGCATAGACCTAACGGTAATTGCTGTCCTTTGTAGAGGGCATATCCTCGTTGAAGATGTTCCAGGGGTTGGAAAGACCACATTGGCGAAGGCGTTATCAGGCGCCATGGATTGTAGCTTTGGGAGAATACAATTCACTCCCGACCTAATGCCATCAGATGTGCTTGGAATTAATTGGTTTAATCAGAAAACAGATGTTTTTGAATTTAGGCCGGGGCCTATTTTCAGTGGGGTAGTGTTAGCTGATGAGATTAACAGGGCAACACCTAGGACGCAGTCAGCTCTGCTAGAAGCAATGCAAGAAGGTCAAGTTACTATTGATGGGGAAACGCATTCGCTCCCTTTTCCGTTCATTGTTATTGCAACACAAAATCCAATTGATATGGAAGGTACTTTTCCGCTCCCCGAGGCTCAACTTGACAGGTTCATGGTAAGAATTAGTTTAGGATATCCGACTATTGAACAGGAGGAAGATGTGGTACTACGTTACCAATCTGGAGGAGAGCTACCGAGCCAAGAGGTTGAAGTTGACTCTAATCAACTTCGACTCATGCAACAAGCAGTATCTGAGGTTCGTGTTGAGAATAGCATTCGCCGTTATATAGTGGATTTGGTCCGGGCAACCCGTGTTAGTGAACGTACCAAACTCGGTGCTAGTCCTCGTGCGTCCATTTCCTTGTATAGGGCTTCGCAAGCGAGAGCCGGACTGCTTGGTAGAGATTATGTGATACCTGATGACGTTAAGATACTCTCCCAACCTGTCCTGTCCCACCGGATTATTCCAACCGCCAACGCTAGGTTGAGAGGTTATTCTCAAAATAGCATTGTGGAAGAGGTTCTATCAAGTATACCGGTTCCAATTGAGAAAGACTGACTATATGCTCGAACCCACGGTACTCTGTCCTTACTGTCTTGGGTACTGAGAGTGTTTAAAAGATGGTGGCACGATCTCTGGATAACCATTTTTGTGATACTTATCCTGATAGGAATATTTTCAGGCATGGGTATGGCGATTGGGCTTGGTGCTATGGGGTTGTTGGTTGCAAGCGTCGCTTGGATCTGGAACAAGTTTTGCCTTGAAGATTTGGGTTATGAACGTATCATCCCTCATAAAAGAGTTTTTAAAGGGGAAAAAGTTCCTCTGTCCATTGAGCTTTCAAATAGGAAGCCCATACCCATTTCCAGAATAGATATAGATGATGATCTAGATGAATTTTTGACTGTTGACGGAGCTACTTTAGGGCACAGCCCTGACCCCCATACGACGCGAATGCGCCATTCAACTTCTATGTCTTGGTATGAAAAAGTCAGATGGGATTATTTGATCAGCGGTAATACGAGGGGATATTTACGAATAGGGCCAGCAACTTTAATAAGCGGCGATGGTTTTGGTCTGTTCCAAAGTATTCGCCGAGTTCGCTCTGATGATTATCTGTTGATATATCCCGATATTGTAGAGTTGCCTGTACTCGGCTTACCGGAATCTAGGCCCTTGGGTGATGTCGAGCATGGTATCCGAATGTTTCAAGATCCATCTCGTCCATCGGGTATAAGAGATTACCAAACAAGTGATCCAATGAAGTTTGTAGATTGGAAAGCTACTGCCAGAAGTGGCGATTTAAAAGTGAGGACTTTCGAACCTAGTTCTTCTCAGACTGTTGTTTTGATTGTGGCTATAGAAACTTCGCTAAGGTTTTGGGAAGGATACTCGGCTGTAAATCTAGAAAGAATCATAACTTGTGCTGCCTCACTGGCTTCATATGTTTCAGATCAAGGGTATTCGTTAGGTTTGTTTTCGAACGGGACCCCAATACTGTCTGACCGGCCTATGAAAATATCGCCCTCTCGATCGGTCGAACAACTCACGGTCATCCTTGAAACCCTGGCTACGGTTCGTCCGCTTCCTATGGGTTCGATGACCTCCAACTTGTCGGAAAATGTAAACCGATTCCCGATGGGTGCTACTCTCGTAATCACGGCCTCAATAATTACAGAGGAGTTCGTAGAAGTCATTGAGAGGCTGAAAAGATTCGGCTACAAAATAGTTGTAACTTATGTTTCTGACAATGTTTGCCCAACTATGCCGGAAGGGACACTTGTTTACGAACTTGGTCGACATTTTGCTGAATTAGAAAGAACAGGTGACTTCCATGCAGGATAGGCTAGTCACTTTAGCATTTATATTGTCAGAAACCGTTTGGATCTATGCAATATATTCTGTCATCGGGTTATTAACAGGACTCGATAGAAGTCCTGTTCCTTGGTTATCTTGTCTTGTTCTTTACGGGAGTTCTCTTTATTTATCTAGGGGAATAGGGTTATTGAAAATCAGTCCATCAATTTCATTTTGCACCCAAATGTTTTGCGGGGCCCTTTTGGTGTATTTGTTGGTGGGTATTACAAGTATTCCAGATGGAATCGGATTCGATTTGACGTGGATCGGTGGGCTGGACGAATGGGGTTTCAAGTTTGGTGAACCTACACACCTAGTGGTATCGGCATTCGTCATGTCGTCAATAGTATGGTTGCGGGGAGGGCTTTCAGGTGCTTCTGATTTCCCAATGGAGTCTTTGATATTCAGTTTTAGAATCGGAGTTCTAATCCTCGCCGTCTGTGTCATCGTCGACACGTTTCATTCTTCAAACCTTCATTTGAATTTACTGATGTTACTTTTTTTTGCCTCGTCTTTAGGGGGGCTAGCCATCGGCAGGATAATTCCAGGTATTCTGCCAAAAATTAAAGGCATTCGATGGGCGACAATCATATTGGGCATGGTCGCCTGTGTTTTGGGAGTTGGAGCCTTCTTTAGCTCTCTGGGGAACGAATTTCTTAGTTATATTTCTCGACCTTTAATCACGTTATTAAGTTGGGTTGGCATAGTTATCATCTACGCCATAGTAGTTCCTTTAGCCTATTTGGTGGAATACATATTGCGAGGCCTCAGATGGGTTTTGGGATCCCCTGATCCGAGTGAAGACCCTCTCCAACCCTTGTCCCAATTTGGCTTAGGAGAAGCTGTTCAAGAGATGGTAGTTCAGACAGGGGATAAAGAACCATCTATTCTCGCAGGTATTGTGGAGGTGCTGGCGATTTCTCTCGGTATTTTTGTAGTTTTAGTTGTCTTAGGACTCGCTTTCAAAAGGAGAGTGAGATGGGTAAGAACAATCCCAGATGAAAGCCGATTTGATTTGTCCGAAGATGTCGGTCTTATGGATGATTTATTAAGGCTTGCGAAAAATCTAGTACCTGAGTTTGTAAATAAGCGCGGTAAAATGGGCTACGGAATACCACCTGATGTTGATGAAGGCACAAGGGAGACCCTACTGTCTTACTACAAAATGTTAAACCTGGGAGAAACGAAAGGGGTTAACCGTAGATATGACATGACTCCAGACGAGATGATTCCGCATCTTTCAAATGTTTTTAGACCGAGTTCAGTCGTGGGTTTAACAGGTGCTTTTGTGTCTGCATGTTACGGCAGCAGTGGTACTACTGCAGAACATGTAGAACAAGTGAAAGGATGGTTCGATACCTTATAAAAATTTTTGGTCAAAAGGCATGTCGACCTATCCAGAGCCCTAGGAAAGCAGCAATTAGTCCAACGAACACACTTCCTCCAACGTTTAGAAGTGCTTTTAAGTAATCGCCATCTTCCATGATTTTAATGCTGGCGACTGTGACGGTTGAAAATGTCGTAAATGAACCGCAAAACCCTACAGCGATTAGTAAATTGTAACTTTGCGGCCAACCAACCCTAGCAGATGCAATTCCCATGAATATACCAAGTAATAACGAGCCACTAATATTTGCGGTGAATGTTCCTAATAGGGTACTGCCTAATTCTCCACCGATACTTTTGTCGAGAGCATAACGGCACACAGCTCCTAAACTGCCACCCAGTGCTACCAGAAGCCAGTTCACGACCCTTGTTTTTCTTGCCACACTCCATTCGCAACATAATTAAATGCTGATAATGCGGCAGTTGCTCCATCTCCAGAAACCGTAACAAGTTGAGAAGCTGAATTTCTTCGTATGTCACCTGCAGCTAGAAGTCCCGGTGAAGAAGTCCTCATTGCCGAATCGGTCTTTATATGCCTACCACTGTCTAACTCAAATGTACCGGTCAGGTATTCTGTATTAGGGTTAAGTCCGACGAATACGAAAACTCCATCTATATTAACGAGAGTTGTAGTTCCTGATGTCCTACTTTTTAAGGACACGCTGTTCACCATTTCAGTTCCATGTATTTCGGTGATCTCTACATCGTAATGAACAGAGACTTTTTTTTCTTGCATCAGTCTGTTTTGTAAAACCCACTGTCCGTGTAAGGAACTGTCTCTGCAATAGACGTCTACGTGCGAGGCAAACTCTGTTAATGTTAGGGCCTCTTCCAAAGCTGAATCACCGCCACCTACAACACAGACGTTCTGGTTGATGAAAAATGCTCCGTCGCATGTTGCACAATATGAAACACCGGAGCCTGTGAGCTCTTCTTCACCCGGAACGCCAAGCTTTTTTAGGCTGGATCCTCCAGCTACTATGACAGATTTGGCGATTCGGGTTCCCTCATGTGTAGTTACTTTCCACGATTTACCCAAGGGGGCGATATTAATTACTTCTGACAATACTATTTCGGCGCCTGACTTCATTGCTTGCTCTTGAATTTTGGCTATGAGGTCCGCTCCAGAAATTCCATCTGGAAAGCCTGGAAAGTCTTCGACGGTTTCAGCGTTTATAACCTGACCGCCTGGCATGAGTCTTTCCAACAATAACGTGTCAAGACCAAGCCGAGCGGCAAATATGCTAGCTGTCAACCCAGCGACTCCGCCTCCAATAACTATTAAGTCTCGTTCTTTCATAAAAACCTGTGATATTACAATGAGCCCTGCTCTCTGAGTTCCGTCAATGCTGCTTCAAAAGCATCCACCGTATATTTTATGTCACTTTCAGAATGTGTGGCGCCTAGTATGAACCTTGTTCCTGAGTGAACCCCATGGTTCAATAATGCCAGATTGAGTTGCGAATTCCTATTCGAGTCAGTTGTTTTTAACATTTCTTCGGGCGTGAGAACACATATTTCTCTGTCACATTGGTGGTCTGAACCTAATCTCAAGTGGATCAGTGAGTTTAACCCGCTCGCGCATCCAGGAATTTCCAGTTTGGTAAGTAGTCCATTGAGGTCATTCTTGAGTTTATTACCCATGCTGGTCGCGATTTCATTAATTGGTTCGGCGCGCAATTTATTTAGAGCAGTGATTCCTGCGATTGCAGAAAGAGGGTTTGCGTTGAAGGTGCCGTTGTGGGCTATTCGGCGTTTATTATTCCAGTCAGGGTCTACGGTGGGTTCTATCATATTTATTATGTCCGCCCTGCCAGCGACCGCGCCCCCAGGAAGCCCGCCCCCAAGTATCTTAGCCAGTGTTGTCATATCGGGGGTCACATCGTAGAACTCTTGCGCTCCCCCCTTTGATATCCGAAATCCGGTGACTACTTCGTCGAAGATCAAAATGACGCCATGCTTTGTTGTCACTTTTCTCAATTCCTGAAGGAAAGAAGGCAAAATAGGCTCGAGTCCCATATGGGCTCCAGTAGGTTCTAGTATGATTGCAGCAACATCGACATCTTTTAAAAGAGTTTGTTCCACTATAGATATGTCATTAGGCGGAAGTACAATCATAGTAGAAAGGGTTTCCTCTGGTATTCCTCCCACTCCTTCATTTCCTGCAGCTACATAGTCGCTCCACCCATGGAAATGGTCTTGGAACTTGATTACTTTAGTTTTCCCCGTATACGCCCGTGCCATTCGGATAGCCATCATATCCGCCTCGGTTCCTGAACTGTGAAATCGGATTTTTTCTGCACTCGGAATCAACTCTCTTACTAATTCCGCCCACTCTATTTCTAGATCGGTCGATCCGCTTAGATGGGTGCCTTTTGAAATTTGGTTTTGAACCGCTTGCACTATTGATGGATTGGAATGACCTAATATCAGTGACCCGTGACCACTCCAAAAGTCTATGATTTTGTGTCCGTCTACATCATATTTGTGCGGTCCGGAGGCGTGAGTGTAGTATAGTTGGAACGGGTTTTGACGCCTCGCGTCATGGGTCACCCCATTTGGAAAAATACTCAACGCGCGCTCATGCCTCTCGGCCGACCCGGGATGAAGGTCGATGAATTTTTGTTCAATGGGTGTAGTCACGGACGTTCTTCCTTCAAATAGCGAATTTGGTAGCAGCTTCTTCTATTACTCGGTTGTATCATATCTCTATACGCTTGGAGAGAAAATATATATTCCCTATTAGGTCGTTGGACGTAACATATAGGACTTTAAAAGCATTTTGCTAATCGCTAAGTAATTTGTCTTGAAATAGATAAGGTGTCGACAATGCACAGTTTTCTCACTCATTTGGAATGCACATATTGCGGAGAGCTTTTTTCCCCGGAAAGACTTTATAGACTCTGTGAATTGTGTGGAAAAGTGCTTTATCCCAGATATGACATTGCTTCTGCGAGGAAACATTTTGTTAAAGAAAAACTGATAGATCGGTCTCCCAATATGTGGCGATATTTTGAAATGTTGCCTGTCAGAGAGTGGTCAAATGTGGTGACGTTGGGGGAAGGTTTCACCCCTATATTTCGGGTGAAACGCCTTGGGGAAATGTGTGATTCCTCCAATTTGCTCATTAAAGATGAGGGACTTAACCCAACCGCGTCATTTAAAGCGAGAGGTCTTTCCGCTGCTGTTTCGAAAGCTAAAGAATTGGGAGTTTTAAGATTAACCATGCCATCGGCTGGTAACGCAGCTGGAGCAATGTCCTCTTATGCGGCACGGGCGGGTATGGAGGCCTATGTTTTTATGCCCAAAGACGCACCTGAGGCGAACCTGATAGAGGTTTCCATCACAGGTGGGAACTTAAATCTTGTAGATGGTCTCATAAGTGATGCTGGTGTTATTTCCCGGCAAAGAGCTTCTGAACTGGATTTATTTGACGTTTCTACTCTTCAAGAGCCTTATAGGGTGGAAGGTAAAAAGACTATGGGCTACGAGATTGCGGAACAATTGGACTGGAAATTACCTGATTCGATTATTTATCCGACTGGTGGCGGTACCGGAATTGTGGGCATGTGGAAAGCCTTTGAGGAAATGGAGAATCTTGGATGGATCGGTCCAGAACGGCCTAAGATGTATGCTGTACAAGCTAGTGGTTGCGCTCCTATCGTACGAGCGTTTGAGAACGGAGATGAATTTGCTGAGCCTTGGAAGGATGCAGAGACATTAGCTGCCGGTATCCGGGTCCCAGGAGCCGTCGGGGATTATCTTATATTAAGAGCGCTGAGAGAGAGTGGTGGAGGGGCAATCACCGTTTCAGACGATGAGATCATCGACATGATTGGAGTGGTTGCTTCAAAGGAAGGTATGTTTGTTTGCCCAGAGGGAGCAGCAACCGCGGTAGGACTGCGCAAATTTATTCATAATGGAAATATTTCTACGACCGAGCAAGTGTTACTTCTGAACACTGGTTCTGGTTTGAAATATTTGGATCTGATTCAGTCCCCTATCTAGTTCCATTCTCCGCCTGTTTATTGATGGAATCGAGGAGTCCTTAGGTCGTGACCTCTATCTTCAAAGACCTCTTCATTTTTTGGAGTGGGAGTCATACATGTTCTCATTGATTGACCCCAATTGATCAGTTAAGTCTCTCGAATAATGTCGCTACCCCTTGCCCGCCGCCTACGCACATAGTGACTAATCCAACGGTTGAATCGTTCCTCTCCATCTCTTCCATAATTTTGACGGTCATAATGGCGCCCGTAGCTCCTATGGGGTGCCCTAAGCTAATGCCGCTTCCATTCGGGTTGGTTTTGTCCTCGTCTAGTCCCAATTCCCTCATACAGTAGATGGCCTGGGAAGCAAAGGCCTCATTCAACTCCACTACATCGACGTCAGATATGCTCATCCCAGCCTTGCTAAGTACCTTCCGGACCGCGGGCACTGGTCCGGTGCCCATAATTGCTGGTTCAACACCTGCCACTCCCCGAGTATGCCATTTCATTCTCGCTTTTAGTCCGAGTTCAGATGCTTTTTCAGAAGACATCATCACGACGGCCGCCGCCCCATCATTGATGCTTGAAGAGTTTCCAGCAGTCACGGAACCATCTTTCTTGAATACCGGTTTTAGTGTTGACAGGCTTTCAATTGTTGTGTCTGCCCTCGGTCCTTCGTCCGTCACTACGGTTATAGGATCTGAACGTCTTTGGGGAACCTTTATTTCTGTTATTTGTTTATCGAACCGCCCCTCTGAAACTGCATTACTTGCCCGTCTATGGCTGATGTAGGCGAGCTCATCTTGGGTCTCTCGTGACACTCCGAACCTTTCGGCCACGTTTTCTGCTGTTACGCCCATGTGGTACCTGTTCACAGGACATCCCAACCCTTCAGTCAATCCATCGACAAGCGTAGAATTTCCCATCCGAAGCCCATCGAACCTAGCCTTGTAATCTATGAGAAATGGCACTTGACTCATATTTTCGGTGCCACCTGCAACTATAATTTCTGCTTCCCCCGCTTTGATCAATTGAGCGGCTATGTTAATCGCTTCCAATCCGGAGGAGCATTGTCTGTTTATGGCGATTGTAGGAACCTCTTCTGGGATACCTGATCTGAGAGACGCTAGTCGTGCGGCATACCCCGCCTCCGCTGCCTGTACAGCATTTCCTATCACGACTTCTTGGACTAGGTCAGGTGATATACCGGCTCGGGCTAGAGCGGTTTTGATCGCAGCTGATCCCAGATCAGGAGCACTTATATTTTTAAAGGCGCCTCCGAATTTAGCGACTGGAGTTCTCGCTCCGCTGATTATGACGGCTTCTTTCATTTTCCGACTCCTTTTCTTGTGAAGTGAGCAGTTAGTTGAACAAACATAACAAAGGGTCATTTCACACGCAATCTACTAAGGAGCGAATGGAGGAAAACCAACCGGGTATATACATTTCGGATTTACGTATTCGATTGTTCCCCTATGCTATTCTTTGGCAGTCCTAGTATTTTTGAGATTACAGTACATCAATTGTGAGGTGTAGCTTTGTTTGTTGTTGGGACTGCTGGTCATGTAGATCACGGGAAATCTACTTTGGTTAGAGCACTCACTGGTATTGATCCTGATCGTCTCCAGGAAGAAAAAAATCGCGGTATGACGATTGATTTGGGGTTTGCGTGGTTTACTTTGCCAGTGGGGGGAGAAGTTTCCATTGTCGATGTGCCTGGTCATGAACGCTTCGTCAATAATATGCTTGCTGGTGTCGGAGGAATTGACATAGCCATGTTGGTGGTGGCAGCAGATGAATCAGTGATGCCTCAAACTAGGGAACATCTGGCTATTCTCGACCTTTTAGGAGTTGGAAAAGGGATCATTGCTTTGACGAAGAAAGATCTGGTAGACGAAGAATGGTTACAACTAGTTGCTAAAGACGTAGAAGAACTAATCGAGGGAACCCATCTGGAGAACTCCCCGATTTGTCCTGTGTCGGCCGAGACTGGTGAAGGTATTGAGGAGCTAGTAGCAACGATGGACCAGATGTTGACCGACTCCCAAGTTAGGCGGGATGTAGGTCGACCCAGATTGCCTATAGACAGAGTATTCACTGTTACCGGATTTGGAACCGTAGTAACGGGCACGTTGATAGACGGATCCTTAAGTGTGGGGCAAGACGTAGTTCTCGCACCTTCGGGCAAGGGGGCTAGGATCAGAGGTTTGCAGACTCACAAGAGAAAAGAACCCGCTGCAGAACCAGGCACTCGGGTCGCAGCGAATATATCCGGGATAGACCAAAATGAAATTATGAGAGGCGAAGTACTTACTTCACCGGGATGGTTGAGACCAAGCGAGGCTTTTGATGTTCAGCTGAAGGTGTTGCCTGAGGCACCGAACGAATTACGCCACAATATGTTTGTGACGCTTCATACAGGCAGTAGTGAAACCGTAACCAGACTTAGATTGCTCGAAGGAGATGTTCTAGAACCAGGGGCGACTGGATGGGCACAGATGAAACCAGAATCCCCATTACCATTGGTTAAGGGAGATTATTTTGTAATTCGGTCAAATATGACAACCCTTGGTGGCGGGTCTGTCATTGAGCCTCGGGCCAAGAGACATCGGCGTCGGCACGAACCCACATTACGAAGGCTCCGAACTTTGGAATTAGGAAGTTCAGAAGATATTGTTCTTAATGTGATTGAATCGTCTGGTCTTACTCCAGTAAATGTAGAATTTGTCTCCAACTCTACAAATATTGAGAAACCAAAGATTATTGCAGAGCTAGGTAAACTTGTTTCAAGTCATCGGATTGTTGCAACAAGAGTTCAATTGGAAATTGCAAATTTTTTTGCAGATACTCACTGGGACAATTTGAGAAAATCGTTACTTTCCTTGTTGAAAGAATTCCATGCGAAATTTCCTCTCCGCGGAGGTGTGCCTAGAGAGGAGCTTAGGAGTAGGCTTGGTTTAGAAAACTCAGTTTACAATGATGTTATTGTTATGTTGGTTAATGGGGGCGCGATCAAAGAGCAAGCATCATTGATCGCATTGGAAAACCATGTGTCTTTGTTATCGAAGGATCAAGAAATAGAAGCCCAACGATATGTTGGAACCTTGAACTTAAATCCATTTGCACCTCCCACGAATCAGGATCTGGATCAAGAGATTGTTAACTACCTTATAGAGACTGGGGAGGTCGTCAGGGTTTCAGACGGAGTAATTTTTGCTGCGGAATCTTATGACAGCATGCTGAATAAGGTCCGTGACTATATCCGCATGAACGGTGAAATATCCATCGCAGATGTCAGGGACATGTTCAGTACTAGCAGGAAATACTCTCTAGCACTCATGGACCACATGGATCAGCAACAGATAACAAGAAGAGTTGGGGATGTAAGAATTCTTCGTTGAAAATTCGTCGGTGAAAAACAATGTTACAAAAAAAAGGAAACGAAGCGAGGGTGGTATTGAAGGTCTCGTTGCCATCGGAGTCTATATCTGTTTCTTACCTTTCTAATCTTCTAAGAGTAATGCAGGCTGCTCTGCGTGAGACCGCCGTTCAGTCGGAAGATACCTCTGATACTATGGAGGGCGGAGAGTCTCCTGTACTTTGCCAGACGATAAGTACTCTTGATAATCACACCTGTATATTGATGTATTTCACTAACCGACACGAAAATGCAAATTTGATTGATTTTACTGCTCTTGTTGTCACCACTTTTGTCAACGGACTCAACAACTTTCTCAATGGGAACGCACAAACCAGTCTTTGGGGATTTGCTGTAGCAGACAATAGATCGTCCAAAGACACTCCTTTAACAAAACGTTACAGGCAAGTTGTAAAAACTATGAAAAGGATGTCAGGTGCGTCCCTTTCTTCAGGGACGTTGTCGATAGTGTTTAAAGATGACACGTTTGGAGTTGTTTAATTGGCCCTTGATCTTTCTAAGACGGCATTGCAACTTGATAAAATGGCTGATGGCCTCAAGGATTCCAATGAGGCTGTTATTGGTCGGGTAACAGCTGCTTCAGAGCTCCTTGCTAAATTCGAAGTGGATAAATTTACAGAAAGGAGAAATGCTTCTCTCAATCTATTTCAATGGTCCTCTCCTGACTTTCCAATTAAACCGTCTGAGTCAATACCATCTCCTGAAAAACCTATCAACTACGTTGCCATAGGAGTAGATGGATCTCATATTGATGTAAATCGCCACATACCTGTCAGCTGCTTTTTAATCAATACAGGCATAGCCACACTAAAATATGGTTTGGACCCTATAGCTGAGATAGAGAGCTTTCCCAAATTGTTTTCCGGAAATTCGGACACGATACTAACCGATCCCGCTAATCCTCATAGATATGTCCCAATCCAAGGGACTGTACTTGGTGCGATAAGGGCAGTTCATGAAATCGAAGCGTTAGTGAGCAAAATCCAAACCGAAGAAATATCGGACTCACAGCTTCCGATTGTAGGGCTCATGGACGGTACTTTAGTTATGCTTGACTTGCTCCGTGCTGGAGTCCAAGACTTTGTTATACGTAGCGTTCTTGAAGAGAGATTCGTTAAGGCATTAGACGATATAAGGAGATATAGTGAGGATAGGCAAGTAATTGTGGCCAGCTATATAAGCTTTCCCGGAAGTACCGAGGTTATGGATGGAATACGTCTTTTAGCTTGCCCTTTTAATACGTCTGATTGTCGAAATTATTGCAGAAACGAAGGGGTTGAGAAGAGACCTTGCGATGCACCAACCCTGGGATTGAAAGATAGAAATTTGTTTGAAGAATCTTTGGATGAGGGGTTTAGAACTCCAATATTTGGAAGTAGTTCCCAACTAGTGAAAACTTATTACGGCGACAATGAAGTGAATTTTTTTTACATGAAGGTAGGCGAAGAAATAGCGAGAGTTGAAATACCTCTCTGGGTAGCTGAGGATACCCGTAAGGTAGATTTAGTTCATTCTGTGGTTTTGGACCAATGCGAACTTGGGTCTGGATATCCCGCTTGCCTGATAGAGGCCCATGAGCAAGCGGTTATATCTACAGCAGACAGGACCTATTTCATCAATTTGGTGGAGGACGCTTTGGAGGCCAGAAACATCAGGTTTTTCACGTCTGGGAAAGACAGATCGAAAAAGTTGAGATGGTTATGACGGGGAAGATATGCAGCGCCTAGGGGAAGTTGTAGAGAGCAATACAAATGAATTTGTAACTCAATGTTATGAGCTCTATGACTCACCTGCGTTAGGGACGTTGGTAAAGGCAGGAGAGATCGAAACTGTGTACGGCATAGTTATTTATTCTTCTACGTCAGGGTTGGATCCGAGCAGACGATCGGTCGCGCGAGGTCAGAACTTGGAGACAGAACGCCAGGTCTACGAGAGAAACCCTCAGCTGTCCCGGTTGCTTAGCACAGAGTTCAGCTGTATCACAGTTGGATATGAGGATTCTTCTGAGGTTATGACATATCTGCCACCTACACCCCCGAAACTTCATTCTTTTGTTAATAGTTGTGACCAAGAAGAGGTTCGTTCCTTTGTTGATTCTATGGGGTTTATGAATTCGATACTGCGGCTGAATTATCCGCAATGTGATGATGTTGTCGCTGCGTTTGTCAGGTTTGCTTGTGCGGCTCTTCCTGATCTGGTGGAGCTCAAGTTGCAAGCGGCCAGGCAGATAGCCAACTTGCTAGGAAACGATACGCGTAGGTTGGAAGGCATACTAAGGAGAATTCGATGATAGGTTTGGGTGGTTCAGGAGGAAGCTATGGGGTTGTAGTTGCTGGCTCGTTGTCTGAGGGTGTCAAAGTTAGGTTGGATCCTAGATCTTCAGTTGAAGATGTTAAAGTCGGCTCGAATGTTGTCATACAGGGACGTAACAACCGATTTTTTGGAGTGGTAACGGACATCGGCTTAGGATCCTCCGACCCTTCTATGCAATTTAACCTTCCGGATGTGTCTGATTCCTTTCTACGTGAAACATTACTGGGGACCTCGGCCTATGGCTCGATAACGGTTGAGCCGATGTTGACTATAGGCATCGACCAAAATACTGGCAAACAAAAGCCACTGCCTGCGAAAACTGTACCATCTCATTTTTCCATCGTCTCTCCGGCCACGGAGGATGATATTCACAATGTTTTCGGGTCAGAATCTGAAGGAGGATTTTGGATTGGGAGTCCTCTTGATATGGAAGCCAAATTATGTTTAAACATCGACGAACTTGTTAAAAGGAGCAACGGGGTATTTGGAAAAAGTGGCACGGGTAAGACATTTTTAACAAGATTACTGCTCATTGGCATACTTCAGAGTGGTAAAGCCAGCAACCTAATATTCGATATGCACAATGAATACGGTTGGGAAGGTACTAGCGAATCAAATCATTCAGTGAAAGGTCTGAAACAATTGTTTGGCTCTAAGGTTTCCGTTTTTTCGATGGACAAGGAGAGCGCCTCAAGGAGGGGATTTTCCCCTGATCATGTAGTGGAATTCGGACACTCAGATATTGCCCCAGAAGATATCCAACTTTTAAGAGAAACTTTGGATATGAGTTCGGTCACGTCTGATATTGCATACTCCCTGGCCGCCCAATTTGGCCAAAATAACTGGTTTAGCGAATTCGTGAATATTTCTGCAGACTCTATGAATGCCCTCGCCGGAACCATGAACGTAAACGGGTCGGCTTTGGCCACATTGCGTCGTCGCCTTGACCGCCTTATGCGATTTGAATTTGTGTCCAAAGAAAAAGTGGAGGATTCTGCTGGCATGATAATAGATCGGCTGAATGCTGGCCAACATGTAGTTTTGGAATTTGGTAAGCATGGTAATAATCCAACAGCCTACATGCTTGTTGCCAACATACTGACCCGCAGAATATATGATGAATACCAACGCCAAAAAGAGGCCTCATTAGGCGACAAAATTAAAGAACCACCTAACTTGGTTATCACCATAGAGGAAGCTCATAGGTTTCTAAGTACTTCTATGGCAGACCAGACTATATTCGGCACCATAGCTAGAGAGATGAGAAAATACAATGTTACTCTTTTAATTGTGGACCAGAGGCCCAGCGATATAGACGACGAGATTATGAGCCAGATAGGGACGAAGATCGCTTGTCTTCTCGACAGTGGTCGTGATGTGGATTCAGTACTGTCCGGAGTTTCAGGGAGTAGGAAACTTCGCGGAGTTCTCTCTAGATTGGAAACGCGTCAACAGGCATTGATTTTTGGGCATGCGATTCCCATGCCAGTAGTAGTTCGTACGAGAGATTACGGTAGTTCCAAATCCTACGCAGCTTTGGGTAATTTATCGCAGGGAATCGGGGACTTGAAGAAAAACATGGAGGATCTCTTCGGTCCTTCCTGACTAAATGCCGATCTCACCTAGGGTGCTATCGTCTATTCCGAAATGATGGGCAATTTCGTGCAGTATAGTGATCTTTATTTCCTCTGCTATTTGTTCTTGTGACTCACATGCCGACTCAACAGGATTTTGAAAAATAGTAATTTTGTCTGGAAGGATCATGTCGTAGCCGTAGCGCTCGGTTAACGGGATTCCTTCGTAGAGTCCAAGTAAGTCTATTTCCCTCTGAATTCCGGTTCCGATTAGCTGATCTTTGGAAGCGATGTCATCGACTACGATATCGACATTATCAAGGCGTGCTTTGAATTCGTCGGGTAATTGGGAGAGTACCCGTCTCACTAAACTCTCAAATTGGTCGCGAGAAATCGAAGCCATTACTGGATGGTAACAAAACTGACGAATTTTACTAGGTTGGAGATGCTAAAGAGATCCATTTTATGTTGCGAACGGAGATAGCTAAATCAGCTCTTGGCATGATTTGACCATTTAACTGGCCTAGTTTAAGGTGGCGCTTCTTGTAGATTTTGTGATGAATCGGGCAGGAGATTTTGATGAAAATAACAAAGATAAAGAGTTTTCCTATAGTTGACGCTGCTGATGCCTTGTACTATGTCGTAAAGGTGGAAACAGATTCAGGAATCTATGGGCTTGGGGAAGTTGGTATTGCGCGCTGGGGAGCGGCGATTTCAAAAGCAATCGAACACCTCTCCCAAATTGTGATCGGCCAAGATCCCTTCGGCACCGAGAGATTATGGCAGCATATGTTTAGAGGAAATTTTTTCCCCGCGGACAAAGTTTATTCCTGTGCTATTAGCGCGATTGATATCGCGCTGTGGGACATTAAGGCGAAGGCCCTTGAGATGCCTTTGTACAAATTATTGGGTGGTCCAGTAAGAGAAAAAGTTGTGTGCTATCCGCACACTTATGGAAACAATATTTCTGAACTATTGGAGAGCTGCAAGAGGCATATAGACGAAGGTTGGAAATTTGTGAGGTGGTACCAGCCAGAGACGGGACCATCCCAGCAGTATATTGATAACTTCAATAAGCTAGAACCAGTGGAATCAGTACTGGTCGCGCAAGAACAAATGAGAGCTATTAGAGAAAGCGTGGGCCCGGAGGTACAAATCTGCTTTGATGTACACACCAGATTGGATACGGCCCATGCAATCACCTTTTGTAGGGCGGTAGAACAATTCAGGCCATATTTTATAGAAGATCCTATCAGGTCAGAAAATTCTGCTAGTTATCGTACGTTGGCACGACACGTGCCGGTTCCGATTGCAGCGGGAGAACAATGGGCTAACAAATGGTCTTTCAGAGAAGTTCTCGAAGAAGAACTCATTAGCTACGCTCGAATTGATCTTTGTATCGTCGGCGGATTGACGGAAGCTCTGAAAATTACGCATTGGGCTGAAACACACTATATTGACATAGTGCCTCATAACCCGCTTGGGCCGGTAAGTGCTGCTGTGTGTGTAGCTCTCTGTATGGCCTCTACCAACGTAGGGGTTCAAGAAATGCCTAAGAGACCTGGCACATACGCAACGGACATATTTCCGAAGCAAATAGAGTGGGCTGATGGTTACGCCTGGTGTCCAGATGAACCTGGTATGGGTGTTGACTTCGATGAGGAAGCTGCGTCCTCCCGTATCGTAGACCCGACAGGATGGACTCCTCAACTTAGAAGGAATGACGGGGCCTTTACGAACTGGTGATTTCCCTCAAAAGGCTTAATGTTGTGACCACGGCAAAGTGGATGTATGCTAGGTGACGATATTTTGCGTCTCACCCTACATATCTGAAAGTATAAGTGTTAATAGGAGGATAATTATGACCGACCTTCGGAAAACGGTCGCCATCGTCGGGGTAGATGAATCCGATGAAATTGGCAAAGTACCAGATAAATCTAATCTACAACATCATGCCGAAGCGGCCTATAATGCATTGGAAGATGCAGGAATGTCTATGAAGGATGTAAACGGGCTTTTCACAGCCGGAACTTCTACCTTGAATCTTGCAGAGTATCTCGGTATTGAACCAAGTTTTACTGATACGACGGCGGTGGGGGGATCGTCTTTTATAATTCACATCGCTCACGCCATGGCTGCTGTTAACGCTGGCTATTGTGATGTGGCGCTTGTCACTCATGGTGAAGCAGGAAGGAGTGCTAGAAGCAGAGCGGGAGGAAACGCATCCGATCCTGGTTCGCAGTTTGAAACGCCCTATGGCTTTTTGGGTGCTCCTATTAATTACGCGATGGCTGCCCGAAGATACATGCATGAGTATGGAGAGGAATACGCTCGTCAGGGCATGGCGGAAGTAGCTGTTGCTACTAGGAAATGGGCCCAACTTAATCCCAAAGCCTACATGAAAGATGATATGAGTTTTGATGACTATCACAGTTCTCGGTGGATATCTGAACCGTTCCATCTTTTGGATTGCTGTTTGGTAACGGACGCCGGTGGTGCTTATGTAATAACTTCAGCTGAGCGAGCTAAGGACGCAAAGAAAAAACCTGTTTGGGTACTTGGAGCTGCTGAATCCCATGATCACAATATGATTAGCCAGATGCCCAACTTGACTCGTACCGTAGCGAGGAACACAGGGCCGGCTGCGTTAGAGAGATCTGGAGTCAGCCATGACGACATCGATCTCGCTATGATCTATGATTCGTTCACGTACACAGTTATCGCAACGCTGGAAAGTTTGGGATTTTGTGGTCCAGGAGAGGGTCCTGACTTCGTGGCTAACCAACGTACAGCCCCAGGTGGAGATTTTGCAATGAACACGTCAGGTGGTGGCCTTTCCTACACCCACTCCGGAATGTACGGAATGTTTTTGGTACTTGAGGCAGTCAGGCAGTTACGTGGGGAGTGCGGAGAACGTCAGCTTGATAATCCCAAGTTATGTCTTATAAACGGCACTGGTGGATCTCTTTCCTCAACTGGGACCACAGTGCTTGCAGTCGATTAATTGAAAGGAGAATCAAAGATGGCGTACAACAAACCCGTACCTGTACCTCAGGGCGAATCAGACTTCTACTGGGAAAAAGCAAAAAAAGGTGAACTTTGGCTTCGTAAGTGTAACGATTGCAACACGCCATATTTTTATCCTAGAGATATTTCTCCTTGTTGTTTTTCAAAAGATACAGATTGGATTCAAGCGAGCGGAAAGGCTACTTTATTCACTTACGGTATTGTGCAGAGGGCACCTCATCCTGGATTTGTGGACGATGTGCCATTTGTTACTGCTATTGTGGAATTGGAAGAAGGCCCGAAGATGGCGACCAATATTTTGATCGAGAATCCGTCCTTTGATAATTTAGAGATTGGGATGAATCTTCAGGTAGTCTTCGAGGACATCAACGATGAGCTGGCTCTTCCAAAATTTGAGCCGGCGTAGGAAATTGCTTGGCCATTACCTTGGCTTACCTGTGTGTGAGGTCTGTCTTTTAAGCCGTTGCCAAGCGGTGTCAAAATATAAGGTCTCAGAAGTTTTGATCTTGTTATTGGTGAGCCGGAGTACAGGCTCCGCACGGGCACATTGCGCGTAAAACATCAAAAGGAAATATGCCCGTGTAGTGAGCGTCGCTCCACAAAAATTGTATGGCATAGTTCCCGATCATAAGGTAATCTTCCGCCCGTAGGTCTGCGGGTATTGTGGCTGGATCCAGCAGTTGGCGTTTGCTCCATTCTTCGACGCATTCGGCACATTGGCAGCTAATTCTTATGCCTCGAGAGTTGTATGTGCTTTCATGCCCATCATTCCATCGTAAAAGAATATTTGCACCGTATAAACCCACTTGTTCTATTCCAAGTTTCTCAGGCAAAGCTTGTCACCAATCAGTCCTTTTTTGAATTTTGTTGTATTGTCATTATTATTAAGTACTTAGCTATTTCCTGCCTTCATTAAAGATACCCGATATCCGGCAGATTTCGCATCCAATTTCATGGATGCGCATTGAAATCTTCTACGAACTTATAAACTTCTTGACTTCCACGTACTTTTACCTTTCTTAGGATTCTGTCGGATTCTTATATAATCGAGCCTATGGTGTGGTAACTGCAATAGGAGCTGAGACTTTTTATGATAGTAAGTGTCTGCAAAATCTCCCTTGTCCTGCCCTCTAGTTCGTTAAAGGAGAAGAGGCGGATAATAAGATCTATTATGGGGAAAACATCGAACAAATTTAACGTCTCTATATCTGAGGTAGCGGAGAATGAGCAGTGGGGACGGTCTGTAATAGGGATTTCATCGGTTAGTTCAAGTCTCAGACATGGAGAGAAGTCCATCGAGAAAGCGATTCGATTTATTGAATCAGAAAGGGTGGATGTAGAGATCATTGACATAGATAGGGAGACGTTCACGGGGTTTTAGGACAGCACGTTTTTGGATGTTGAAACTTTTATAAATGATGTTAAAGCTGCCGATTGGTATGATGACCAGCTCGTACATTGGGAGAAGATATCCGGTCGGGATTCCATCGTTGGGGAACTTAATTGTCTGTTAAGTGATGAGACTATGGAAGCTTTAGGTGATATAGGCGTACACTCTTTTTTTTATCATCAAGCAGAAGCTATCAATGCTATCCAGGACGGGCATAATGTAATTGTGTCGACGTCAACATCCAGCGGTAAGAGCCTCTGTTACAACGTCCCTATAGTGGAAGATCTTTGCTCCGACAAATCCAAGAAAGCTCTTTATTTGTTTCCCACTAAAGCTCTTTCCCAGGATCAGAGCAGAGGCTTGGACAGGATTACAACACTTCACAGCAATCTCCGTCATGATATATTCGACGGAGATACGCCAGCCACTGATAGGACAGAAATCAGAAAGCGTGCTCGAATAGTCATTACAAACCCGGATATGCTCCACCTTGGAATACTTCCTAACCATAGATCGTGGCATACATTCTTTAAAGGCTTGAAATATGTAGTGGTTGACGAAGCACACATATATAGGGGAGTTTTCGGGTCTAACTTTTCCAATTTGATGAAAAGGTTACGTAGAATCTGTGCTAGTATCGGTTCTGTGCCACAATTTATTTTCTGCTCTGCCACTATCTCGAATCCAAGGGAGCACGCCAAGAACCTTACAGGACTGGAATTTGAGCTGATAGAGGTTGACGGATCCCCGTCATCGGGCAAAGATTTTATATTTTGGAATCCTTCGACCATCGATTCTGCCATCGGAAGTCGCCGTAGTACAAACTGGGAGTCGGCAAAACTGACAACTCAGTTACTAAGAAAACAAATTAGGTCCATGACATTTGTTCGAGGTAGGCGTCAAGCTGAAGTAGTTCACCTCTATGTGAGGGATAATCTATCTAGAGTCGACCCTTCTAAGGTCGAAAAACTTGCTCCTTACAAGGGGAGCTATTTGCCCGAAGATCGAAGGTTAATTGAGAAAGCGCTTTTTGACGGGAGTTTGTTAGGGCTTATAACTACCAATGCAATGGAAGTAGGTGTAGACGTAGGGGAACTTGACGCCACGGTTCTCACCGGATTTCCGGGATCTATCGTGAGCACTTGGCAACAATCGGGCAGAGGTGGCCGAGGTGCAAGTGACTCAATGAGCGTTTTGGTAGCATCTGATGATCCCTTGGACCAGTATTTAATGAAACATCCTGAAGCCTTTTTCAGAAAAGATTTTGAACACGCTCGCATATCCCCTAATAACCCATATATTCAAAAGCCTCATCTTCTGTGCGCTGCTTATGAACTTCCCCTTTCTATGTCTGACACAAATTTTTTTGGTCCAGACATGCTATGGAACGTGGATGAACTCGTAAAGGAAGGGCAGCTCAGAGTCAAACAGAGTTATTGGCATATTTCTCCGGAGGTTTCTTATCCTGCTCAGAAAATAAACATCCGCTCCGTTGGACAGAGAATATATACCCTAGTAGATGAGGTCAGCGGCGCAATCATTGAAACAATCGACGAAATTGGTGCGTTTTTGCAGATGCACCCAGGTGGGACGTATATTCATCAAGGTGTATCGTTTCTTGTTACTGATCTAGATATAGAGTCACTAACAGCTTACTGCGTTGAAGTAGATCTATCGTATTACACAGAGGCACGGGATTTTACTGAGACTCGAATTATTAACGAACATCGATGTCGTGTAGCGGGCAATACAGTCGTTCACATAGGTGAAGTCAATGTTTCCACACAAGTACTTGGGTTCAGAAAAAAACATAGATTTACTGAAATGGTTCTTGCAGAGGAAAATGTTTCACTTCCGAAGTTGAATTACAAAACTGTCTCACTATGGTTGGATGTTCCTCAAAAGGCTCTAGATTACATTCGATACCATAATCTCGATTTAGCTGGGGGACTCCACGCAATAGAACACGCAGCTATCGGAATATTACCTTTGTTTGCAATGTGTGACCGTAGTGACATCGGGGGTGTTTCCACACCAATTCATCCAGATACCGGAAGAGCACAGGTCTTCATACATGATGGGCATATAGGTGGCGTAGGAATCTCGGAATTGGGGTATGAGGAGGCAGAGAAACTGATTGAGACTACGTTGGAAGTTGTAACTGAATGCGACTGCACAGAAGGTTGCCCAGGATGTGTACAATCTCCAAAATGTGGAAGCAACAATGAACCACTTGATAAAGATGTGGCTAGGATAATTCTTAAAGAAATGTTAAATGATGGATCGATAGATGGCCAAACGTAAGCTGGGAAAAAACATTTTTAGAAAAGGACGAACGTCTTTGGACCCGGAAGTTAGTATACCTATTGCGTCTGACCTTCTGAAAGTCGACGGTATTCCGATAAGAGAGGCAGAAGTGTCTTACTATAGTCGGGAGTTTCCCATTGAAAGTTTCTCAGTATCTGAAAGTGCATCCGCAATTTGGGCAGATAAAGAGAGGGAAGTGGTTTCTCCTGAGACTTCACGGTTATACAGAGAATACCAGTCTAAAATATTGCCGTGGGTGAAGAACATAGGTGAGGTTGCGGAAAGGAATCCTGAAGTTCCTAAGCAGACTGAGGACGTCACGTCACTAATTCGAGAGAAGGCAAGATCTCTGGGATACGGGGAAGTAGGATTCACGAGATTCGACCGGAGATATGTCTATAGTAGTCGTCGAGGGCAGGTTAAAACCGATTTACCCAATGCAATTTGCCTTGCTGTAGAACAAGATTATGTCCGCACACAAGAAATACCTAGCCTGGAAGCCGAAGAAGCTCAAGGCGATGCTTATTTATTACAGGCTAAACTTTCTATTGAGTTAGCTAATTTCCTTTTGAGTCTAGGCTATAAATCGCAGATATCAGGACCTGTCTGGCATTTTGGACCAGTAATCCCGATGTTTGTCCAAGCAGGGTTGGGTCAGTTGGGGGTCAATGGACAGCTTTTGTCTCCCCATTTCGGTTCCAGGGCCAGATTGCAAATATTAATAACTGACGCGCCTTTGAAGCATGATTCTCCTGTCGACTTCGGGGTCTATAAACTTTGTGAGACGTGTCAGATTTGTTTTATGAGATGCCCGGGAAAGGCTATCCAAGCTCAAAGAGTTTGGTTTAGAGGAGTTGAGAAAAATAAACTCATTTCCAGACGATGTCGCCCAGTTATGACTAGGTATTCAGGATGTGGCGTGTGTATAAAAGTTTGCCCAGTGCAAAAGTATGGATTGCCTTCTGTTATGGAGCATTATTTGGAGACTGGAGAAGTGTTGGGTAAAGACTCCGATAACCTTGAAGGCTACGAACTACCCGGAATGGGATATTTCCCTCCGGGAAAGGTGCCAGCATTTGAACGAAAGTTTTTTGACATGCCGACAGGAACTGAGAGTGAGTCAGCCCTGAATGAACTCAAGAAAGATATTTATGATATGGAATCGCTTTCAGATGTTGACAAACTTAATGCTTGGAAGACTTTTCAAGATAGAATTATTCTCGAGAAAAACAAATTGGGAAGAGTCATTGATATGGGAATGGATATAGACATTTAGCGATGAATGCATTGACCTGGTTTTGTGTCTGTGATATTTTCAACTCGTGATTTAAGCACAATCGTAAGGAGGAAATCATGGCAGGAGAAGGTAAGTTTGAAGTAGAGATTATCTACTGCGTTCCTTGAGCGCACCACGGTACGGCGGCCTGGATGGCCGGCGAGTTTTTTGCAGAAGGTGGAAAGGACGTAGCGATTAAGATCACGCCTGGTACCGGCGGGATTCTTCAGGTATTTGCCGACGGTGATAAGATTTATGACAAGGCAGAGGAAGATGGGCAATTTCCTAATCTGCCAAGAGTCAAAGAGATGAGAGCCTCCATAAGGGAGAAACTCGAGTCGATGACTGTTTCCTAGTCTCTGTACAGTAAGACAAGGAGTTTAATAAGCCCCGAGCTGGTAGGTTCGGGGCTTATCTTTTTTGTCGTATTTTATACGGAACAAAAACTTACTTCCCCCCAACGGATCCGAATAGAGATTCCTTCGGGCTGCTTGACTCGCCTTGCCATCAGCTCGCTTCCATAGTGAAAAACATGCACGACAACCGAACAAGTTGCGTACTGCTAATAACCGGGATTTTTCTTGCGTTCCTGTCATCGGGATTATGGGCCTTTGATAGAGCCATCTGGGCAATTTCTCCTGCCTTGGTGGCGGTAACGTCTATCGTTTGGTCAAACCTCAAAGATAGGAACTTTCATATCGAAGTGAATGAAGGGGGAGTGGAAGCCAGGCGATATTTCTCTATGACAGAGGAATCTACGGTATCCATGTGGATTAAAGCGAGAGAGATTCTTATTGGTGGTTTCCTATTGGTATTAGGAGGAATTATTTGTTTTTTAGCATTGGCTCAGTTTAGACTTCAGCCGCCCTACTGGATTGCATGGTTATTGTTCTTACTTTCCCTGGTCACTTCATCAGCGGGAGTTATTTTTTGTAGAGATCGACAAACTTTGAAATCGTTGGCTGTGTTTAATAGACCCGTTGCTCGAAAGTTGGCTTGGGGCAGCCTGGCCTTCATATTAGTTATAGGGCTACTTATTCGGATCTACAACATCACCGAGCTGCCATACGGCCTTTGGTACGATGAGGCTGACAATATTCTCAACGCAGTCGAATTCAATAAGAATCCTGGAAAAGTATCAGTGTTCTCGCCTTCAACTCACCTTCCTACTCCTTTTCTCATTCTGATCGCGTTTGTCCAAGAAGGGATAGGGTATAACTGGATAGCTGGTCGCCTGGTGGCAGGATTGTTTTCGTTGGGGTTAATAGCGTCTCTATATTTTCTTGGGAATCAACTTGGAGGGGTTTTATTAGGTGTCGGATCTGCATATCTTGCGTGTGTATTGCGCTGGAGCGTGAACTGGGGACGTATTGGAATGCATGGAATAACGGCCGCTTTTTTCTCAGCGCTGAGTGCCTACCTATTGCTGCGAGCTGTCAAGAATTGGGATTTGGCTTGGTTTTTTTGGGCCGGGTTTTCTGTAGGTATTGGTATGTGGTTTTATGCCTCGTTTCGGGCCTTTCCGGTCGTTGTGGGAGCTATTTTTCTAGTTGGTATGTACATCGAGTTTCCGGGTTGGAAGAGGATTATTTTGGCATCCCTAACTTTCTTATGGGCTTCTTTTCTCAGCTCCGCCCCAGTGATCCAATTTGCTGTATTAGACCACGAAGTGTTCTTTGAGAGGTCTAGGGAGTTGTGGCTGTTTACTTTTCATGAAGGTACCGAAATTTGGATGGTACTACGAGATTCACTAATAGAACATTTGCTGATGTTTAATATATCGGGTGACCCAAATCCTAGGCACAATATTCCTCACGAACCAATGCTGGATGTTGTCACGGGAGCACTGTTCATTATCGGGATAGCCATGTCTTTTACCCATAAGAATAGATTTCTATTGATCTTTCCCATTTGGATTTTAGTGATGATTTTGCCGGGCGTTTTCACGGTTCCTTGGGAATCGCCTCAGTCATTGAGGTCGATTGGAGCAATGCCTGCTGTGATTGTGATTTCCGTTTTACCAATAGTTGTACTTATTAATCGCGGAAGAACAGTTTTTGGTACCCTGGGCCACAGATTCATAATAACCTTTGCGGTAGCTATTGCCCTTACTGTAGGGGCTGTAAACATTCACGGTGTTTTTTCAGTCCAGGCTAATAACTCGGAAGTCTTCAACGAGTTTTCTACAGCGGAGACCATCATGGCGAAACGGATGCAAACGTACAAAAATAGTGGATACAGTTTATATAGCTCCCGTCAATTTTTACACAGCCTGCCGGCATATGTCATAGGTAATGGGACACATTATGAAGCCATACGTTCACCACGGGACATACCTTTAAATTTAGACGAAATACAAAATGGTGCTGTTATCTATTTAGAGCCGAGAGAGAAGGGAGTGTTTGATATTCTCCAAATTTACTACCCCGAGGGAGACTTTAAAGAGATACGGACACCATCTGGATCCAAGATAATTTTATTTGAGGTTGTTCTGGATCGAGAGGTTATTAAACATTCTCATGGGGTTAGTAGCCATATTGTGTTGTCTGATTCCGAAGTATTCGAAAGGAGTCACTCTACCTTATCTGTCCCCTGGAATATGATGTTGGATGATGAGAGATTCCCCGCTAAATTCTTGCTCGAAACCTCTCTTCATATAAGGGAAAGTGATGAATATCACTTTAAAATTAGAGGAATCGGTAGCCTTGATATCGATGGCAATAAAATTCTTCCTTCTCAAGATGGCATCGCGAAAATACGTTTGGGAGTCGGCTTGCATAATTTAAAAATAAGCGGATCAGTGCAATCCAGTTCGGAGTTCACCGAACTGCTTTGGAGGAGGCCTTTTAATGATTGGCATCCGGTTAGTGATATGGCTCTGTATAAAGGGTCGGTTAAGCCTGTAGGCATCGCAGGAGTGTTCGAGTCCGGCGGTGTACCTTTTTCAGCGGAGGTGACAGGTACGGTAGACACTTTCTACTATGATATTCCGATTGATGGCCCCTATTCTGTGGTGTGGGCTGGCTTTATAACTCCACCTGTTTCCGGTGATTACCAATTTCATGTGAGTTCTAATAGTGAAATGAACATTGTTATAGAAGGGCACATGTTCTCATCCTCAGATCCACACATCACTGATTTTTCTACGGAAAAAGTAAGTTTAAGGAAGGACCAATCACATATTGTCGTTCAACAGAACTCCGCTGGTGTGCCCCCGAAGTTTAGGTTGGAGTGGACCTTACCAAGTGGAGCGAGGGAGACACTTCCTTTGCACCTCATTACTCCAGACCCTACATATATGAATCTTGGCGAGACTGCCCAATAACGCGTATGTCATTGGGTATATTAGCCACGATCCTCGGGTTGTTTTTCGGATCTTTTGTGCTTAGTTCCGTAGGGTTTGGTATCGGGCTTTCAGGTTCTCCGTTTTTACTTGTCTTTCTAGACGCGAAGACCACGGTGGTGGTTATAAATTCCGTATCTCTGACCGTATTCGTGATGCTTATTGTCCAAAATCAAAAAAGAATCCAATATCGAGAAATGGCGCTTCCAATATCTTCCGGATTATTAGGTGTGCCAGCAGGTTTGTTAATTTTCGAACACATAAACCCGGATTTGTTGAGTATTATCATCGCGGTCATAATAATCATTTCTGGTGCTTTTGTCGCTATTTATGACACAAAACACATAAGTACAAAGCCCCTTGTATTTCCGACAGTTTCCTTTGTAGTTGGTGGGTTGTTAACGTCGACAGGAATCGGGGGGCCTCTTATGGCCTTAGCAGCGGTTAGTCAGGGATGGAGTCGTGATGCTATACGTGGTTCTCTTCCGCTTTTTTATTTTTTCATAGAAGGTACAGCAGTTGTGGGGTACTGGTTTAGTGGCAGATTTGGTGAGGAAGCTATCCTCCTGATTGCAATCGGATTATTTCCTGCTCTAATTGGATTCCTACTTGCATCGAAACTGATTAAGTACATTGATGAAGACCTGTACAGGAAAGTGGTAATTGGCGTTATAATCTCGGGTGGCTTGCTCGCACTTGTCAGGTCGGGTTTGAAAACATCTTGGATTTGATGGAGAAAATGTGAAAATCACTAAAGTGGAAGCCGTTCCCGTTGATAAGTTTTTATTTGCTAAGGTGTATACAGACGAAGGGATAATTGGGTATGGGGAATCTGGAGCGTGGGGATTCTTGGAACCTTCCGCCTCAGCTATAGATAAGTTCGGTGAATATTTGGTTGGACAAGACCCACTTTTGATAGAACACCATTGGCAATACATGTACCGCTTTAGTCATTTTCGAGGCGCAGCCATAATGGGGGCCATAAGCGCTTTGGATATCGCGCTATGGGATATAGCTGGGAAGAATTTTGGAGTGCCTGTCTATCAGTTGCTTGGAGGTAAAACAAGAGACAAAGCAAGAGTGTACTATCACGTATTCGGAAGTACTCGCGATCAACTTGTGAATGGTATCAAATTAGCCAAACAGCAAGGGTTCACCGCCGTTGGCCATTTGACACCATTTCTAGATGAAGAACGAGATTTACCATACTTCAAGACACATGCGAGCAAGATCCGTGACGGTATAGAGGCAGTGGCAATGTATAGAGATGCTGTAGGCGATGAAGTGGATCTTTGCATCGAAATTCATCGTCGCCTTTCACCCGCGGAGGCGGTTGTTCTTGCTAGAGGCATTGAAGAATTCCACCCATTTTTTTACGAAGATCCTATTCTTCCTGACAACTTCGATGCAATGGGACTGGTTGCTCAGGGCATATCTGTTCCAATAGCAACCGGGGAAAGGCTACATTCTATTCACGAGTTTCAGATGTTGTTGAATAGAGGGGCTGTTCAATATGTAAGGCCTGATGTGTGTCTTGCAGGAGGGATCACCCATACGAAAAAAATTGCAGCGTTAGCAGAAGCTAATTATGTTGGTGTTGTGCCTCACAATCCTCTTGGACCAATCAGTACAGCAGCATGCTTGCAAATAGCGGCGGCCATACCGAATTTTTCCATTCAGGAATATCCATTGGGGGAGCTAGAACCCCCCAAAAGCGAAATTGTGAATAGGCCCCTTGAACTAGATAAAGGATTTCTAAAAATTCCAGAGGAGCCTGGTATAGGTATAGAGATAGTTGATGGTGCAGCAGAGAAATTCCCTGCCGTTGCGAGACCAGTTAACACGCGACTACATCTTGATGGTTCCGTTTTCGATCAATAACGGATATTTCATAGTTCATATAGCAATTGACCGCCAAATTTAGTCCACCTACAATTTTGGTTGGGCTTCCGTATTTACTATTTGGTGAAATTGGCCTATAAAACCTATACAAAATCGTACAGTGATTGACTGCATGTAGCTCTCATGATTTAACAACTTAACTTCAGGTTGTTTTTCATAGAGGGTTCTTTTCATTTAATTAGTAAAATTGAGGACGCTTAAATGAATGAAGAAACATTATTTGATCTTAGGCAACGAATTAGGCATTCGGCCGCACATGTGATGGCTGATGTGGTGACGTCGCTGTATCCAGATGCCAAGCTTGCTATAGGTCCTCCTACAGACGATGGATTTTACTATGATTTCCTTACCGATGAACCATTTACTGATGAGGACCTGCTAAAAATTGAACGAGGTATGGATAAGGTGATCGCTCTTAACCTTCCTTTTGAATACACGGAGTACAACCGTGAAGAGATCGTTGTTCTAAATTCATCTGAGCCGTTTAAATTAGAGGTGATTGCTGAGATACCTGAAGGAGACCCAATAAGCACGTACAAACATGGCGAATTTGAAGACTTATGTGCGGGGCCTCATGTTGGTTCTACCGGAAACATTCCTGCTTTCAAATTAATTAACGTTGCTGGGGCGTATTGGAGGGGAGACGAAGACAGACCGATGCTTCAACGTATTTATGGCACCGCGTGGGAGAGCAAGGAAATGCTTGAAGACTTTCTTATTCGTCTGGAGGAGGCTCGTAAGAGAGATCATCGTATCTTGGGTAGAGAACTAGATTTGTTTTCTGTTCATGAAGAGACTGGTCCCGGATTAATTATCTGGCATCCGAAGGGTGCAAGAATAAGGAGTTTGTTTGAAAATTTTTGGAGGGAGGAACATTACGTCAGGGGTTATGATTTAGTTTACACCCCGAATATAGGTAGAGCTAATCTTTGGGAAACTAGCGGGCACCTGGAATTTTTTCAGGAAAACATGTTCTCCGCTTCAGAAACGGATGGTCAAGACTACTATCTAAAGCCGATGAATTGCCCTTTCCACATAATGTATTACAAAGCGAATTTGCGGAGTTACAGGGATCTTCCTATGAGAGTGGGCGAGTTGGGTACCGTGTATAGGTATGAACGTGGAGGGACATTACATGGGATGCTGAGGGTTCGCGGTTTCACCCAGGACGATGCACATATATTTTGCAGACCAGATGAGATCTCTGACGAGATAAACGGTGTTTTGGACCTAACTTTTTATTTGCTTGAGGCTTTTGGGTTTAGAGACTTTGACATCAGTCTTTCCACAAGACCTGAAAAGGCGGTCGGGTCTGACGAACAGTGGAATATAGCAGAGAGTTCATTGCGGGATACCTTGGTGGCGAGAGGACTAACATTTGATGTCGAAGAAGCTGGAGGGGCTTTTTACGGACCGAAAATAGACGTGAACATTAGAGATGCGATCGGGAGATCATGGCAATGCACAACAGTTCAGTTTGACTTTAATCTTCCGGAGAGATTCGGTCTCACGTATGTGGGTGAAGACGGAGGATATCATCAGCCATACATGGTGCACAGAGCTATATTTGGGTCACTTGAAAGATTTATGGGAATCCTTATAGAGCATTATGGGGGTGCGTTTCCAGTTTGGCTGGCGCCAGTACAGGCCGTAATAATACCAATTGCCGATAGGCATCTGGATTATGCTAAAGACTTGGGTCAAAAATTTAGCTCATCTGGTATTAGAATAGATGTTGATGATGGGAACGATCGAATGAACGCGAAGATACGCACCGCTCAACTTCAGAAGATTCCTTACATGTTTATCGTAGGAGATAGAGAAATGGAATCCGATTCCGTATCGGTAAGGTTGAGGTCCGGGGAGGATTTGGGAATGATTTCCCTTCCGGATATGATTTCTCGAATACGTGAGGAAGTTGTGTCTCGCGTTTAGCTCTGGGCACACATGTTAATTTCTTGATGCAATAAAAGCCGTGTGCTATATTCAGAGTGGTCCGTTTTAGTTCGCTGGGGTGTTTATGTGTAAAAAGGGAGGAATAACATACCTAAAAACTATAGAGTAAACGATCGTATAAGGGTTTCAGATGTGCTTTTGGTTGATGATAGAGGGACTCAACTCGGCGAGATGCCAACTGCAGAGGCTCTCAATATTGCCAGTGAAAAAGGACTTGACTTGGTGGAAGTGGCGCCTGCGGCCAACCCTCCTGTGTGTAGGCTTCTAAACTACGGAAAGTTTCGTTATGAAGCTACACGAAAGGAACGAGAAGCAAGGAAGGCGAATAAGTCTAAGGCCGGAAATCAGCTGCGAGAAGTACGCATGAAAACGCGTATCGGTGAACATGATAGGTTGTCTAAAACCAGACTGGTAAAGCGACTTCTTTCAGAAGGTTCCAAGGTGAAAGTGTCAGTGATGTTTCGGGGACGGGAAATGCAACATCCGGAAATAGGTATGGCGCTTTTAAAGAACGTTGCTGAAGATCTTAAGGAGGATGCCATGCTGGATAAAGCCCCGTCATTTGAAGGAAGGTTCTTATCCATGATTCTGTCTCCTAGCCCCTCTTTGCGGAAGCAGGTGGCAAATAAGGAATTGCAAAGTGCCAAAGCTTAAGACCCACAAGGGAGCAAAGAGACGGTTCAAGGTGACCGGTTCTGGTAAACTCATGAGAATGAAAGGCTTAAGAAGCCATCTACGTAGAAAGAAGCCTAAGAGGGTTAAAAGACTTTATGGTTCAAGGCTTCCAGTTAGCGAAGCTGACGTACCGCGACTAAAAAGACTGCTGCCATACGATAATTAAACGAGGTTCAATTTTAGGAGAGCATAGAATTGACTAGAGTCAGAAGTGGTGTCGTTAGACGAAGAAGGCACAAGAAGATGCTTGGGATGACAAAGGGTCATCAGGGCGTTCGGCATAGGCTGTTTAGGCGTGCACATGAGTCCATGCTACATGCTCAACAGTATGCGTTTGACCACCGGAGGCAGAAAAAGGGCGATATGAGGAGACTCTGGAATATTCGTATCAACGCTGCTGCGAGAGATAATGGGACCACATATAGCAAGCTTATGTATGGTCTTAGCACAGCTGGGGTTGAAATAAATCGAAAAATGTTGGCCGAATTGGCTACCAACGATCCAAAAGCGTTCGCTGAGGTTGCGCGGGAGGCAATCGCAGTACTTGAGTCAAAAGGAACTGCCGCCTGAAGTTTTAGCTAAATATCGTCGACTCATAATTTACACTTCTCAATTATTTTCGCTTAGAACCTTTCTGATGTCGTGTGCAAGATCAGATTCGTTAATAGGATTAGTATGTACTACTTTGGGGACGCCGTTGCTATTTAGAAGGTAAACTGGTGTGGTATGAATGACGCTGTAACGATCGTTGAAAGCTGAGTTTACTGACTGAGCGCCGGTATTATTTGAATTTAAAGGCGGTATTTGAGGATTTACGAAGTACGCCTCCCAAATGGGGCTTAATTCCTTTTCGGATCCTGTCAAAAAATGCCAGTTGGAAGAGAGTTTCCACTTCGTCGCGTATTTTTTCGAGGCCTCTGTAGTGTCTCTTTCGGGGTCGACTGTGATTACTATAACCTGGATTCGATCGGGTTCTTTAACGTCAAAAACCGCCTTTTTGATATTGGATGTAATGATTGGGCAGACGTCGGTACAGCTGGTAAAAAAAAATGTCAAAATTTTTACACTACCTTGGGGGCTAGTCGATGTAACATTTTTTCCAAAATGATCTGTTAGAGAAAATTGGTAACCGTTGTGATTGGCCAGAGAAGTCCCTCTGTAATCTGGAGTGTGGGCCTCCATTCCGGAGCAACTGATTACAAATACAAAGAATATTAATGATATAAATTGAAAACAACGTTGCATTCTAATCAACAGAGCGACTTTAGACGTTTGATCGGACTCTATTTGAAGGTTATTTGTCAGACGACCTTTCTAACAGGAACGCGATTGCTGGCGTTAAGATAAGCAGTGCTAAACCGATCCCTATGACTCCCAAAGTTCCAAATTCCGTATTGTGGTGTACTTGGTAGAACACAATACCAAGACCGACGGCATAGGCCGCAATTAAAGCGAAGGAAGCTAAGGGCACAACTACAGAAAGTACGAAATTATTCAAATCGGTTTGCCATCCTTTTTACTGTTAAATAGGCTCATTCAGAACCATTTCCTGTGTTTCTCCTCACTGTGCTACATTATACTATCTTCTTCATCATTAGATCCCTCGTCAAACCATCTAAAAAAAGCGATAATTATGAGGGTTAAGAACAGGAATCCACTTCCTACCTTCATAATTATTCCTCCGAGCTGCTGATCTGCTAGGGGGCTGATGTCCCATATTCTTGGCGCGTGCGCATAATGGTCGTAAATAGGTTCGGAAGCGAATGTAATGATTCCGAACACCACAATTTGAGCGAGAGACATCACAAACATATATACCATTTGTAGAGGGTAATTTAGCCTTGGAATCTCAGGTACTTTACTACATATAGGCCACCACATAATGAATGCTGCGATCATAAACAATAGGTGTTCTACTACATGGATCGGGTGGTGGGAAACTGATAACTCATACAACACAGGGAGGTGCCATATGGAGAATACGAGATTGAAAAATACCACAGCCGATACCGGGTGGAATACAGATCGGAAAAATAACAACGTCCATTTCTTGTTTAGAATTAATGGTGAAATCAACCACCCTGGAATTCCTAGTATTAAAAGGGGTGGCGCGACAAGGGTTAACAGGACATGCTGCAGCATATGAGCGCTGAACAGATATTTATCACTGAGTATGTGAATCGGTGAGAGAAGCGATAGAAATATTACGAGAACACCGGCCGTAAAGGTCAAAGTTTGCCTGGGATCAACATAGTTAGACAGTTTAAATTTTCTTCTAACGGGACCTATTCCAAAGAGATAGGCGCTTTGAAAAATAACCAACCCAATCAATGCGTCAGGGTGACCGTGCCAGTGAAGCCAAATGGAGGAATTTAAATCACCCATCGTCTACTATGGGCCCTTTTGTTTGAAGGATCTACCAGAATACTCCGAATAGTACTATTAGTAGTACTATGACGACAGCGGCCAGAATGAATCCTCCTACAAACATAATCGAGAACAACTTATTGTCGAATTTAAGGTGCATATAGTACATGGCCACAAGGGCGAACTTTCCTGCAGAGAGGACAAAGAGTACAGGGAGTATCCAGTGGCCTAGCCATTCTAGGTAAAAAATTCCGACCTCTATCGCCGTGACTGCTGATAAGATCATCGCGATCTTGAAGTACATGCCAGCAGTGGGGTGTCCTGTGTGAAGTTCGGTGGTATTTATCTCCTGACTCATTTAATCTCCAGTTTCCCTTCAGAACCCAGGGAATACTCCGAACAAATATACAACCGTGAAAATCACTATCCAGACTACATCAACAAAATGCCAGTAAAGAGCGGCAAGGTCGACGTCCAAATTTTTTTCTGGAGTCACAACGCCTTTCTTAAAAGAGAGGAAGAAAATGGAAAGGAGCCAAATAACCCCGAGTGTAACATGGGCACCGTGAAATCCGGTAAGAGTGTAAAAGGTTGTTCCGAATAAATTGGTTTGAGGTTTGAGCCCAAAGGACTTATCCACATTGTGAGCGGTTTTAACAAGGCCGTTTTCATCCAGACACTCTTTTCCGTAGAATAATTCATCACTTGGCTTGATATGTTTACCTTGCTCAATATCACCAGCTAACTCACCGCACTCGAAATGAACATGATAGTGGGCAAAGCTGCTGAATTCATATACTTGGAATCCTATAAATGTTGCTCCCATAATCGCTGTAGACACCATCCAAATTCGGAAGCCCTTCATGTTCCCTTTGGTTAGGGCCGCGTAAGCAAGCACCATACTCATGCTGCTCATTAATAGGACAAAGGTGCTAACAGAGGTGACTGGGATGTCAAATACGTCCATTGGAAATGGACCTGAGAGACTTTTACCTCTGTAGACTAAATAAGTAGCTATAAGTGACCCGAAGAACATACAGTCTGAGCCTAGGAATGCCCACATCAGCATCTTTCTGTGGTTCAAGCCGGTATAAGTGTCTTCATCCTCTCCGTGAGGGACTTCAGTGTGTTCCTGTGCCAACTAACCTGCCTCCCTTAGTGGCCTGTCTCTTCATCTGGGTCATTTACCGGTTCGAGTGACCAGGCGTAGACTCCGACAAATCCGATAAAAGTTCCAATAATCGCCATACTCCATGGAATCAAGAAGTTATTAAAAACTACGCCATAAGCGGCTATAAATATTCCCAGCGAAACGACTATTGGCCAATATGATGCTTGCGGAAGGTGTATTCCGTGTGCCTCGTCCCCAGATCCTCCGGATGCCGGTATATTCCTTTGTGCGCCTCTTTGCTTGCTTACCCACCAATCGTCTAGCGAACGAACGACTGGTATTTCTTTGAAATTATATTCTGGAGGGGGTGAAGGAATTGACCATTCGAGTGTCCGGGCATCCCAGGGGTCTCCAGGTGCAGGTTCGCCACTCTTCCAACTTTTTATCATATTCTGAATAAAAATTAGGAATCCTAGCATTAGTATTACAGCTCCGAAGGTCGATATACCGTTCCAAAATTCCCAACCCATGCCTTCCACGTATGTGTATATTCGTCTGGGCATGCCATCGAGTCCGACGAAGTGCATGGGGAAGAACGTTACGTTTTGACCTACCATCATCAACCAGAAATGAAGCTTTCCTAGTTTCTCATCAAACATCTTTCCGGTGAATTTAGGAAACCAGTAATAAATGCCCGAAAGTAATGCCATTATCGCGCCTCCAAAGAGTACGTAATGGATGTGGGCAGGAATAAAATAAGTATCTTGTTGCTGGGCGTCGGATGGTGAAACGGCATGCATGACACCACTGATACCACCGATAAGGAACATGGCAATGAAGCCCAAAGAAAATAGCATTGGAGTGTTAAGTCGGAGAGATCCTCCCCACACAGTGCCCATCCAGTTGAAAACTTTTATACCGGTTGGAACCGCTATTAGCATGGTTGTGATGGTAAATACTGCGTTGGCAACGGGTCCCAGCCCAACAGTGAACATGTGGTGACTCCATACCATCCATCCCATGAAAGCTATGATGACACCCGCTAACACCACTGTGGTATAGCCGAATAGAGGCTTTTTTGAAAAGACTGGTAACACTTCCGATACTATGCCCATAGCTGGCAGTATCAAAATGTAAACTTCCGGATGCCCAAAAACCCAAAACAGGTGTTGCCAAAGGACTACACTTCCCCCGTTGGCGACGTTGAAGAAATTGAACATAAACTGGCGATCGAAGGTAAGCTCTATAAGGGCGACAGTGATGACGGGGAAGGCGAGCACCAGCAGTATCGCTGTTAGGAAGCTCATCCAAGTGAAAAGAGGCATTCTCATCATGGTCATGCCAGGGGCTCGCATGTTGATGATAGTGACTATGAAATTGAAAGCTGCCGCAAGAGATGCGATTCCGAGGACCTGAAGGCTAAGAATCCAGAAGTCGATACCAGATCCAGGATTTTGACTGATTGATGTGAGAGGTGCATATCCGAACCAGCCCGCATCGGTAGCGCCACCGATCCAACTGAGCTTAAGCATTAAAGCACCAGCTAGGAAGGTCCAGTAGCTAAAGGCATTCAACCTTGGGAAAGCCACGTCCCGTGCACCGATCTGCAACGGTATTACAAAATTAAAGAAGGCGGCACCCATTGGCATAATCGCCAGGAATATCATTGTGGTTCCATGCATGGTGAACAATTGATTAAAAACTGCGGCGCTCACTATGTCCAGCTCTGGTCCGGCCAGTTGGATACGCATTAGAACGGCTTCTATACCGCCAGTTAGGAACATAATGAAAGCCGTTACACCATATAGGATGCCTATTCGTTTGTGGTCAATTGTAGTGATCCATCCCCAGATACCTGTCGGGTGCACCGGTCTAGGAATTGCTAGAGGGAATGTGCTCATGCAATGTTCTCCCGTTCTAGGAAATGTATTTTTGTTTTGATTTTTGTGTTCATTTTAGCGACGTCAGATACGCGACTAATGCTGAAATCTGTTTTTCCGTCAATGAGCGATCAGGATCTGTGTACACCGCTGCCTCGGTGGACATTATGTTTCCCGGCTTTACTGAATTGGGATCTTCGAGCCATTGCCGAAGATTGCCTTGTAGGTAGCCATCATTTATAACGCCACCTTGACCGTCTGTGTTATCCATCATTCCTGCAGCGAGATGTCTTCTGGAGGCCACATGAGTGAGATTTGGTCCCCGTCGACCTTTGGCACCGCTTTTAATAGTTGATTTGGTAGCGTGGCATCCTGAACATCCGGCACTTTTAAAGACATCGGCACCTTCCTGAACTAACGGGTCGGATGATTCGAGCGCCGGAGATGCTTGCGCATTTAACCAAACATTGAATTCAGAGGGGCTTTTTGCTATTACCTTAAATTTCATATTGGCATGTGAGGTCCCACAATACTCCGCACATTGACCGAAATATTCGCCCGGTTCATCCGCTTGAAACCACATATAGTTTCCTTCTGAGGGGACCATGTCTACTTTCCCGGCTAACTTGGGGACCCAAAAACTGTGTATAACGTCTACAGATTCTAGATTAATCTTTACTGGCTCGCCGACGGGTATGTAAACTTCATTCGCCGTGACTATTTCCTCCTCAGGATTCCCTGGATGAGGGTATCTAAATTCAAACCACCACTGGTGACCGATTGCCTCTAAGGTATATTCGTCTTTTGCTTCCGCCGGTGCGTTGGCGGAATAAAACAACACTTGAATAGTGGGAACCATGATAATTGCTAAGAGGATGACTGGAATTACTGTCCAGGTGATTTCCAGAGTGTTGTTACCATGGGTTTGGTGGGGCACATGGTCTTCACTTTTCATTCGGAATTTGAATATCATATATACAAGCGCAGCTTCAATAATTACGAAAACTATCGCACCACCACCTAGTATCCACCAGAAAATATCAAGTTGCCTATCCGCAACTGGACCTCTGGGATCAAAGGTGGATTGATTGTTAGCCGGATCTATAATCGCACAGCCTGCGACAATTAGAACCATAGAGATAGACACTGAGACCGATACGAATTTCCTCAGGTTGGTATGCTTCATGAACACGATTGGTAGTGGACCTCTAAAGTTTTTTAGCCAAAATGTGTAACACCAAGTGGGAAATTTATCAAAGACATGCCTGAGCGTCAAGGCTAAACTGGCTTCAATGTGATGCTACTAGTAGCTCAAATAGATACACTTGCATCGATCATTACAGATAGAAATACTAGGGCTAGATATGCAAGGGAAAAAAGGTAAGTCGATTTTGCTTTTTCAATTCCGTCTTCTTTCATCAGTCGCCATGTCATCCACATGAAAATGACAGTCAGCGAAATAGAACACGCCCCGTAAATAATTCCCAGTCGGCTTGTGGTTAAGACTGTGATTATCATCAATGCTAGTAAAATCCACGTGTAAAGGAATATCTGTTTTTTTGTGGTGTCGATACCTGATACTACAGGGAGCATGGGAATGCCGGCATCAGCGTAATCATCTTTTAAAAGTAGCGCCAAAGCCCAAAAGTGTGGGGGGGTCCAGAAAAATATAATGGCAAATAGTAATATTGGAGCTGGATCTAAAATGTCTCCAGTAACAGCAGCCCAGCCCACCATAGGGGGGATCGCTCCTGCGGCACCTCCAATTACGATATTTTGAGCGGTAGTTCTTTTCAAGGCCATTGTGTAAATAAAGACATAAAACAATGTCGCCGACAGAGCTAGGATTGCGCTTAACAGGTTGGCGTAACCCCACAGTATTCCAAACGCGACTACGTTCAATACAATGCCGAACAGTAACGCATATGGTGGCTTTATGGAGCCCGAAACTATAGGGCGACCTTGAGTTCGACTCATTTTTCCGTCAATATCTCTATCTAGGAAATGGTTTATAGCATTTGCTCCGCCAGCCGCCAGAGACCCGCCTAACAACACAATTAAACAAAGTAGAGGATCCGGGATTCCCTGAGTGGCTAAGAATATTCCCCCCAAAGCTGTCAATAATAACAGGGAAATTATTTTAGGCTTTGTTAACGCAATATAACCGGCTATCATGTCAATTGTTCCTCAGCTCATTAGAGTTGAGCTTTTTTAATTCAGGCTTAGTCGTTGAAAGAGAATGTAGAGTAAGAGCTGTGAAAACTACTGCTATCCAGATCAGAGTAGCGAGGCTTAAATGTGTTGATTTCATATGCAATGAAAAGTCTGACCAAACTACAAAAGCACCAACCACGATCTGCAAGATCATCAGTCCCAGCACAGAATGGGCGGCCTTTCTCAAAATAGGGAAGTTCTTGCTGTTTTTTATAAAAGTTATAGACATGTATCCTAGGTACAATGTTGAAATTGCCGCCATGTATCTATGCCCCATATGGATGCTATATTCCATGCCTGACGGGAAAAGTTCATTTCTACAAAGGGGCCATGTTGAACACGACGTACTCGCTCCAACACCTACCATGTAAGATCCAGTTAACATAAGGCTAAAAACAATTGTGAGAGAAATCACAATCTTGTTTTTCCAATTACCAATGGAGCTGTAGGTCGCCGTGGATGGAGGCTTGACTTCGAATGCTTGCCAGAGAATAACAGCTAATGATGCTATTACGCATTGGGCTATTGCTAAATGAATAAGCCTTACCCACCAAACTAGTTCCGTAATTACTGTGATACCTCCTAGCACCCCGGCTAATACAACAAGCATGGAGGCAGATATGTTCCAATACAGCAACCAGCGATTCTTACGATAAAAAATAAGTGTTGATGCCAACAAAAGGATCACCAGTAGGCCAAGTATGGAACCTAATGCCCTGTGGGAATATTCGATGATAGTGTGATACTCAAAGGTGGGTATAATCTCGCCGTGACAAAGTGGCCAGTCCGGGCAACCAAGACCGGATCCCGAGGCTCTAACAAAACCCCCGAGTGAGATTTGGGCGAAAGCCGCAAAAATTCCAATAAGACCTATCGTTCTATAGATGGTTCCCGGCTTACACCCTGTAGGTGAAAGTTCTTTCAATGGGGGCTCAGTACCTCACGTTTATGTGTTTTTTCGCTAATTGATTTTACAATACCCTATAAAATGTGGTCAAAGAAATAAATGTGCTATAACTTAGCCATGGAAGAACCCATTGCCTTGCTTATATAGCTGTAAAATTAATAAAATTATATAAGTGTCGGGGCGTAGCGCAGTTGGTAGCGCGCCACGTTCGGGACGTGGAGGTCGCTGGTTCAAGTCCAGTCGCCCCGACCACGCTATAGCTTAGATTTCATTTGTAGATTGCGTATGAAGCATGAAGAAATAACATCAACGCGGATTAGTGTAATCTCATGGATTGTTTACGATATAGGCAACACTCTATTTTTCTCAGGAGTAGTTGGACTGGTATTCCCCCTTTGGATAACCAGGGTAATGGGTGGGACCGATGCCACCGTAGGCTACGCTCTTGCGGTTTCCATGGGAGTCGTCTTTACCTTATCCCCGATACTTGGTGTCCTTTCAGATAAGCTCGAACAGAAAATGCCATTTTTAACGATATCAATGATAGTTGGTATTTTTTGCACATTGCTAATCGGGGTTTTTTCCTACGAATATTCTCTTGGTCTATTTTGCATTTCGGTAAGTGCGGTTCAGCTCGCAGCAATATTTTACAACGGACTCCTTGCAGATGTTTCCAGTAGAGACAATGTTGGGTTTATTGGAGGACTGGGAGTTGGAGTTGGATACCTTGGAGGAATAGTTTCGGTTTTATTGGGGTTTGTATTTCTCGAATCTAAGGGACACATTTACCTGTTTCGATTAATGGGAATATTGGAACTAGGTCTAGTTTTACCTCTCATGGTTGTCGGAAAATATAAGGTTACAACCTCGGAGAAATTGACCTCAAACAGAATTTTATCGAGATGCTTTAACATAGCGAAGCAAGCAACAGGCAGGTTGATTGAGAATCGTGAGTGGCTAAGGTTTTTAATAGCGCGATTTTGGTATCTCTGGGCAGTAAATGCTGCGTCAGCTTTCGCGGTTCTCTATGGGATCGGCACTGTGAAACTTAGCGAGATTCAGGTTCAGCTTGTTCTATTGACCGGCATACTTTCTGGAATCCCGATGGGGGCTCTCTGGGGTAGAGTTGTAGATCGGGTTGGGGCTTTCACCGTATTGAAATGGAACATATTGGGATGGGTTTTTCTACTTGCCCTTGCCGCCGGGATTCCTTTGCTAGGGCTGCCTAAATATTTTTGGTGGGTCGTGGGCGTTTTAAGCGGGACTGTAATGGCAGGGCTCTATGTTTCAGAAAGACCCTTTGTACTGTTAATGGCCCCAGAAAGGAGATTGGGGGAGTACTTTGGAATGTCAAGTATGGTTGGTAGAGCGGCAGCCATAGTCGGTCCGTTGTCATGGGCATTGATTTCAGTGACGATGGGTTTAGGGCAGGTAGCAGCCATACTATGGTTGCTAGTTTGTGTAACGATAGCTTTTACAATTCTTTCGACATTGAAGGTCTCTCTCGCTGACTAATAAATGGGTCCTAAGGACATAGCGTCAGCGGAGTGGGCTGTCTGTCAACTAGGGAGCCACGGCCAGTTCAGATAGGAGCTTCTTAGTAGAAACTATATGTTTATTTAGCCGCATCTTTTCAGGTGCGATCCCCAGCGCCAAACCTACTAATTGCGGTAGATGGATGATGGGAAGGTCTATTTCGCGATTTGCAGAGGCGGAGGCATTCGGCTGGTAACCGTCCAGGTTTAGATGGCAGAGAGGACATGGGGTAACCATGGCGTCTGCACCTCTATCTTTAGCGTCGGTTGTGTGGTTTGACACCATCTTTATCGAGTTTTCGGGATTTATGGTCAATATTGGGAAACCGCAGCAGAGGGTTTTTCCTGGAAAATCTACTACATCCGCTCCTACGGCCTCTATCACGGCTTCAAGCGCCTTTTCCCTTTCAGGGTTTTCATCTAATCCGAGTGCCTTCGATGGCCGTACAATGTAGCATCCATAGAAAGGGGCTAGTTTCAAACCACTCAACTTTCGGACGATTTTGGATTTTAGGAAGTCAATACCTATATCTTCAGCTATGATCCATAGTAGATGCTTAGGTTCTACAGTCCCCTTATATTCTAGGCCCTCTTCTTCAAGATCTTGGTTCACTGATGCCAGGTATTCGGGGTCATTTATGAGTCGGTCATTAGCTTGTGCCATTACCCCTTGGCAAGTGCTGCATATTGTCATGAGGGGCAATCCAGATTGTTCTACCATAGCGAAAGTTCTCGCGTTCAGCGTGTCCCCTAGGCGTTGGTTTTTTTCTTGAAGTACTCCGGCTCCAGTACAGGAGGCACCTTTCAATGATTGTTCGTCGAGCTCTATACCTAGTATCTGACACACCTCTAGAGTTGCCGTATAAAGTTCGGGGCAGGCGCCCCTGGAGACGCAACCGGGGTAGAAGGCATATTTCATTTTTTGTTCTCAACCTTATCGAATATCTTTCTAACGTTTCTGGCCCCGGGAATGCTTTTGTGGAATATTGGGGGTCTTTTACCATTCATCTGAGCTCTTATTCCGGTCGGAATAAGTCCTATCATAGCCTTGATATTAAGAATGCCAAAGCTCTTTATCGGTAGGCGGAGTTCGTCAAGCCATCCGCTATGTTTGACTGAATCACTGAAGGCTTTAGCGTGTCTCGCGCCGTTGGTATTTACATGTCCAGATTCCATGGCCATTTCTCTCAACGACATTATGCGGTCCATCGGAGCTACGTCTTTGGGGCAAACTTCTACACATTGCATGCAACGCGTACAATCCCAAACTCCATTTGGCTCATTCAGTTGGCTGAGTCGGCGACTGTTGCCGTCATCTCTGGGATCACCTATGAATCGATATGACTTTGCGAGGGCTGCCGGACCTAAGAAGTTGGGATCGACTTCCAGAACAGTACAGTCAGATACACACGCACCACACATAATGCACGCCATTACTCCCGCCAAATGAAGCATATCTTCGTTCGGAGCTATATATTCTGTTTCCGGTTTTTCGCCATCTGGCTGCAACCAAGGTTCTACCTCTCTAATTTTGGACCAGAATGGCTGGAAGTCAACGATTAGGTCTTTAATCAGGGGGAGGTTTCCGGCGGGTTCTACGACTATAGGAGACCCGTTGTTGGACAACACATCTATCACTTTTGTATTGCAGGCTAGTCCTGCCTGGCCATTAATCTTCATGGCACATGATCCGCAGATGGCGCTTCTGCAAGAACATCTTAGACTTAGAGTGCCATCGATTTCTTCTCTGATTTTTATAAGCCCATCAAGGACGGTTGATGTGTCGTCCATTTCCAATTGGTATTCTTGAAAATGGGCAACAGCGGCTGTTGATTCAGGGTTGTACCTTCTAATGTTGAACTTGACTTCCATCTGTCAATCCTTCCCACTTAGGTCAAAGCGAGTCTAATGTTTCGTCGTTATTCTCGGCCCTCTAGGAATTTAATATTGTCTCTCTGTTGGCTCCCAATCTGTAATGACTACGTCTTTGTAGGTGATTTTATTCCCGTCTTTCTCCTTAGCGACTAGGATATGTTTTAGCCAGTTAGCATCATCCCTGTTGGGCATGTCTTCTCTGGTGTGAGCTCCGCGACTTTCCGTCCTCTCCAGCGCGCTCAAAGCTATCGATTCAGCACATTCGATCATGAACCCCATTTCTAACGTGAATATTAGATTGGTATTGAACGTTTTACCCTTGTCAGCGACGTATACCTTGTTGAATCTCTCTTTTATGCTAGTAATGTCTTTGAGTGACTGCTCCATCCCCGTTTGGTTCCTGTACACAGCTAGATGGTTGTTCATGGAGTCGCCGAGATCTGATCTGAGTTGACCGAAAGTCTCTCCTGGCTGATTGTCTAGTAGCCTTTGAATGGATTGTCTGTCAGTTTTGGCATATGAGTCATCTATTTTAGCGTGGTTAATAGATTGTGCTGATCGTGCAGCATGTTCGCCTGATCTTCTCCCGAAAACTAGTGTGTCGAGGAGGGAATTAGCTCCAAGCCGGTTACCTCCATGTACGCTTACACACGCGACTTCGCCTGCTGCATATAGACCTGGAAGGTTCGTAAGCCCGTCTACGTCAGCTTTTACCCCTCCCATTTGATAATGCATGCCTGGCCGGATCGGAACAGGTTCCTTGACCATGTCAACATTGGCAAAATCTTGTGCCAGTTCTCGTATTTGTGAAAGCCGTTCGTTGATAAGTTTCTCGCCGAGGTGGCGAAGGTCGAGAAGGACACACCCGTCGAGTCCACGTCCTTCGTTTATTTCTGTTTGTTCACATCTTGATACTACATCTCTCGAAGCAAGCTCTTTGAACTCAGGGGCATATTTCAGCATAAAACGCTCCCCTTCGGAATTGAGCAAATATGCTCCTTCGCCTCTAGCACCTTCGCTTATGAGTACTCCGCTTCCTTTTAGTGTGGTGGGGTGATACTGCACCATTTCCATATCCATAAGAGGTGCCCCTGCCCTGTAGGCAAGTCCCATGCCATCTCCAGTGCATATTAGTGCGTTTGTACTGGGCTCGAAGACTCGTCCCAGCCCGCCTGTCGCCAGGATAACGGTTTTGGCTCGTACGACTTCTATTTTGCCAGTTTTTATATCCATCATGACGGATCCGACGCACCTGTCTCCCTCAACAATCAGAGAAAGAACGAACCATTCTTCATAGACTAAAACTCCGGCCTCCAATATTTGCTCATATAAGACGTGGAGGAGTGCTTGGCCGGTGAAGTCAGCGACGAAAAACGTTCTTGCCTGTCGTTGGCCACCAAAGCTTCTGGTGCCCAGTTTACCTTCATCATCACGGTTGAATATTGCTCCCATATGTTCCATGGCGATTACTTCGTCACCAGCTTCTCTGCACATGATCTCGATAGCGTCTTGATCTCCGAGGAAGTCGCTTCCTTTTATCGTGTCGTATGCGTGATCTCTCCAATCGTCTCCACGGTCTGTTAAAGCGGCGTTTATTCCTCCCTGCGCAGCATTAGAGTGGCTTCTTACAGGATGGACTTTCGATACCACGGCTACGTCTACACCAGCCTCCGTGGCTGCGAGCGCAGCCCGCATACCGGCGAGACCGGCTCCTACGATGAGGACATCGTGATCGTGCATACTAGGTTACCCCCCAAAGTGTACAGAAGTTCAAAAAGACGATAGCACAGGCATTGGAACCTCACAATACGGTAGAGTAGCTACTTCTCCGACGGTGTTATGAAGACCTTTATCAGTCTATTTTAGAGGTTCTCTCTAACGTTAGATACTTCGCATCGAAGAGTCTCATCGATTCGGAAAACACTAGCAAGAGTGAAACCTCTTAGAAATTGAAAGGTTGGTTCATTGACGCCTTCTGTAGCTGAATGTTACTATCAATGACCTGTCAAATTAATTTAAATAACTCATAGATGTGTAGAAAGGGAGTAGTAGCCGTAAGGGACGGTCTAGAGAGCTCGGTGAGAAAGGTGGAAAACGGGCACTGGGATCCGCGGCGAACTCGCCCTGGAGCACCCCCCTTAAAGTAAATAGAGGGTGGGCGTTGGCGACGTTACAGCTAATTGAGTGGTCTACGTGGCGCAAGCCAAGTTGGCAACGTGGGTGGTACCACGGGAGAGAATATTTATCCCGTCCCATTGAGTGGACGGGATTTTTTTGTTTGACGAAATTTTTATAGTTCATAACATTAATTTTGGAGATGAGATTCGATGAAGATGAGAGGAGCACAAATAGTCTGCGAAAGTCTTTTGCGGGAAGGTTGTAATGTTGTCTTTGGGATTCCCGGAGGGGCGATTCTCCCGCTTTATCAAACCCTTCCAGAATTCCCAGATCTTAGGCACATCCTAGTCCGTCATGAGCAAGGCGCGGCTCATGCAGCCGATGGCTATGCCAGAGTGACTGGGAGACCAGGTGTTGCATTTGCTACGTCAGGGCCAGGGGCGACTAATTTGGTGACTGGTATAGCTTCTGCACAAATGGATTCTGTACCTTTGGTCGTCGTTACCGGTCAGGTAAATAGTTCCGCGATCGGTTCAGACGCCTTTCAGGAGACAGACATTACGGGAATTACTCTGCCAATAACAAAACACAACTTTCTAGTGCTGGATGCTGGTGACATCGCGAGGGTCATTAAAGAGGCATTCCACATCGCCAATACAGGAAGGCCAGGACCCGTCTTAGTTGACATACCAAGAGATGTTTTTCTAGAAGAAGTTCAGTATATGGTCCCTGGAGAAATTGAGTTGCCGGGCTATAGCCCTACATCAGTTGGACATGCTGGGCAGATTAAAAAGGCCGCTCAGCTGATTAAAGATTCCAAGAAACCGGTAATTGTGGCTGGCCATGGAGTTATAATATCGCGAGCCTACGAAGAGCTCAAAGAGTTGGCCGAAAAAGCTCAAATACCAGTTATAACTACTCTGTTGGGTATAAGCTGTTTTCCAGAGGACCATGTCCTTTGGACCGGTTGGCCTGGTATGCATGGTATGGCATATTCAAGCCTAGCTATAGATGAATCTGACCTGTTAATAGCTCTTGGAATGCGTTTTGACGACAGAATAACGGGCAACCCCAAGAAATTTGCCCCGAATTCCAAGAAAATACACGTTGATATTGATCCGTCAGAGATAGGGAAAAACGTAGTAGCTGATGTTCCGATAGTAGGGGATGTGAGAGATATTCTAGCGAGCTTAAATGAAATAGTGGAACATGCAACTCACACTGAGTGGTTAAAACGAATAGATACGTTGAAAGATGAGCACCCATCTCTTCGACTGCCGGATACTGATAAATTACTTGCACGTCAAGTGGTGAGGGACATATCAGAGATAACAGACGGTAGAGCGACTATAGTAACTGGAGTTGGGCAACATCAAATGTGGGCGGCACAGCATTATACGTTTAAGAACCCGTGCTCCCTATTGACCTCGGGAGGCTCGGGGACTATGGGGTATGAAGTTCCCGCGGCTATGGGAGCTCAAGTAGCCAATCCCAATGGCCTGGTGTGGTCGATTGCAGGAGATGGCGGATTCCAAATGACGTTATGCGAACTTGCGACTATTGTGGAGAACAAGCTTCCCGTGAAATTTGCCATCTTAAATAATGGTTTTCTTGGAATGGTGAGACAGTGGCAGGAAATATTTTTCGAAAGTTCCTACGTTTCTACGGGATTCTCAGGCAACCCAGATTTTGTGCGCTTGGCTGAGGCATATGGCATTAAAGGGATAAGGGTCACCGATAAAACTCAAGTTAAATCTGCTGTCGAGGAAGCCATATCACACGACGGGCCGGTATTGATAGATTTCATTGTGGAACAGGAAGAAAATGTTTATCCGATGATCCCGTCAGGTATGACCGTTGGAGATATTATCGAGGAACCTTCAGTAGGGAAGGTAACAGCATGAGTGAATTAGTTGGCCGCCATACGATAACCGCTCTTGTGGAAGATCAGCCGGGAGTCCTAAATAGGATTTCAAGCATGTTTCGACGCCGAGGATACAATATTTCTAGCTTAGCGGTAGGGCAAAGTGAGAGCCAAGGTCTCTCACGAATGACTTTTGTCGTTGAGGGAGACTCAGCCACGGTGGAAATGGTGGCAAAAAATCTACACAAACTCGTTGAGGTAATAAAAGTTGTAGATATATCTGATGAGGCCGCAGTGTCCCGTGAATTGGCTTTGGTAAGAGTCGAAGCCGACGTGGCATCCCGAAGTGAAATTATGCAGATCGTAGAGATATTTCGCGCAAAAATTGTTGATGTTTCTCAAGGTACTCTGATTGTTGAAGTTACTGGGGACGAAGATAAAGTTGATTCGCTTGTCGATCTTTTGCGTACGTTTGGTGTTAGAGAAGTTATGAGAACTGGAACCATAGCAATGAGTAGGGGTGTATCTTTTGAAGGGGAAAGTATAACTTCTAGCCTGACAAGGGATGTTTCATAAATATCGAACAAAATAAATAGAGGAGCACTGCGCCTATGCCAGCCAAAATGTATTACGAAACCGATGCTGATATGTCGCTAATCGATGAGAAGCAAATTGGAATAATAGGGTATGGGAGTCAAGGACATGCCCATGCTTTGAACCTGAAGGATTCAGGGCTAAATGTCTCGGTTGGTCTTTACGAAGGTAGCGGCAGTTGGCCCAAGGCCGAAGAGGACGGTCTAAACGTAGGAACCGTTTCCCAGATTTCAGAGCAGTCAGATATCATAATGCTACTCATACCGGACCATCTACAATCTCAAGTGTATCGTGAATCAATTCTTCCGCATTTGTTGCCTGGTAAGACCCTCATGTTTGCACACGGATTCAATATTCATTATGACGCGATCATTCCACCTTCAAATGTTGATGTATCTATGGTAGCTCCTAAGGCTCCAGGACACAGAATGAGGGAGGTATACACAAAGGAGTCAGGGGTGCCCGGACTTCTTGCAGTGCATCAAGATGCTTCAGGCGATGCCCATGGTATCGGGCTAGCCTATTCTAGGGGTGTCGGATGTACAAGGGCAGGTGTTTTAGATACTACCTTCAAGGAAGAGACGGAAACTGATTTATTCGGAGAACAAGCTGTCCTTTGTGGCGGAGTCGCAGCTTTAGTGAAAGCGGCGTTTGAAATACTAATAGAGGCAGGATATCAGCCCGAATCAGCCTATTTTGAATGTATGCACGAGCTTAAACTAATTGTAGATCTATTTTATCAAGGTGGCATGGAATACATGAGGTATTCCGTTAGTGATACCGCAGAATACGGAGATTACACTAGGGGTCCGGTAGTAATAGATGAGAGCGTGAAGGAAAAAATGAGAGACATCTTAAGTCAGATTCAAGATGGTACGTTCGCCAGAGAATGGATCTCGGAAAACGACGAGGGTAGACCCACTTTCAACAGGCTCAGGGAGGAAAATGCAGGACATCCTATAGAATCGGTCGGAAAAGAATTAAGATCAATGATGACGTTTCTATCCGATGCTGATTGAAGCGTTGTAAATATGGTAACTATGCATTCATAAGTAGCTCATTTTCTAGGGAAAATGCTAGAGACACAACTCATTGTGTGCGGTGTTTGTGAATTATTCTAGATGACAACATTTCAACCGAAATCATCTTGTGACGATGATGGAAACGAAGTTGGTAGGGAAAAAGATCGGATAACCGGTAAATAAGGAGGCGGCAATGTCGCGGGAAAAAGTAACCATCTTCGATACAACTTTAAGAGATGGTGAGCAATCTGCAGGAATTGGATTGACTACTCAGGAAAAGCTAGAAATTGCTCAACAACTCGAGAGGTTGGGTGTGGACGTTATAGAGGCTGGATTTGCGGCTAGCTCTCCTGGTGACCTAGAAGCTGTGCGAACGATTGCTGAAAATGTGAGGAAGCCAATAATAGCCTCCTTGGCTAGATGTTATTTACCTGATGTAGATGCCGCTTGGGAAGGGGTAAAAGAGGCGGCTCGACCGAGAATACATGTTTTCATATCCAGTTCTGACAACCATATAATGAATCTTCTTAGGAAAAATCCTGAAGAGGTTATGGATGCGGCGGTCTCTTCTGTAGAAAGAGCGAAAAGTTATTGCGAGGACGTGGAATTCTCTCCAATGGACGCAACCAGAACGGATCCTGAATATCTATTCAAGATGCTTGAAGCAGTTATAAAGGCTGGAGCAAATACTGTAAACATAGCTGATACGGTCGGATATACGATCCCCTCCGAATTCGCAGAAAGGATAGAAGCCATAAAGAAAAAAGTACCCAATATAGATCAAGCGGTAATAAGTGTCCATTGCCACAATGATCTTGGTTTGTCAGTTGCCAATAGTCTCGCAGCAGTAAGGTCAGGAGTTCGTCAGGTGGAAGGTTGTATAAATGGGCTCGGCGAACGGGCAGGTAATGCTTCCCTTGAAGAGATCATTATGGCGATAGAAACTAGAGATGATCTCTTTGACGTGGTAACTAGTATAGATACGACCCAAATCTATAGAACTAGCCGATTGGTTAGCGATATAACCGGATTTCCAGTACAGCCTAACAAGGCGATAGTGGGTGCTAATGCTTTTAGGCATGCATCAGGCATACATCAAGATGGTGTTCTTAAGGATACAAGTACTTACGAAATCATTGATCCTAAGACGGTTGGTTGGCCGAGTAATTCCCTCGTTCTGGGTAAACTTAGCGGGCGTGCGGGTCTTCGATCACGTTTAGAAGAACTCGGATACCACCTAGATCAAAATGAGCTTAATGAAGTCTTCGAAGCTTTCAAGAATCTTGCAGACAGGAAGCGAGAGGTTACAGATCAAGATCTCGAATCTCTGATGTCGACTCGAAGGCGAACTGCTGACGTTCCTACGATTTATGAGCTGGAGCACATACAAGTTTCAACTGGAGATCACGAAGTTCCAACTGCGACGGTAAAGATTATTTCGCCGGAAGGGGAGGAGATAATCGATGCTGCCACTGGCACCGGCCCCGTCGATGCAGTGTACAGGGCTATTAATAGGGTTGTCGGAGTTGACAATCGCCTTACGGAATTCCGTGTGGATGCTGTAACGGAAGGAATCGACGCTTTGGGAGATGTTACGATCAGGATTGAACGCAATTCTGATGTTTTTGTGGGTAGGGGAAGTGACACAGACATAATTGTTGCGAGTGCTAGGGCCTACATGAATGCACTAAATAGGGCATTATCTGTCGACTCAGCAAAATGACATTAAACGTTTTCAATAAGTGCTTATATTCCGCCGATCTGTCGGTGGGGGGTGTTTTCCTAAATACAGCATTTGGAGTATTAAATGATTCCTAAAACTATGTTTGAAAAAATTTGGGACGCTCACCTAGTTAATGAAGAATTGGGCAAGCCATCCATCCTCTATGTTGATCTTCATTTAGTCCATGAGGTCACTTCACCGCAAGCGTTTGAAGGACTGAGAATGGCTGGTCGTGGAGTACGGAGGACCGATTTGACGGTGGCGGTAGCGGACCACAACACACCGACTTGGGATTTGTCGTTACCGATCACCGATCCTATTGCTAAACAACAATTAGACACTCTATCAAGAAATTGCGAGGAATTTGGAGTAACTCTTCACGATCGGTTCAGTCCTCTACAAGGCATCGTTCATGTGATCGGGCCCGAACAAGGCCATACCCAACCTGGTAAAACCATCGTTTGTGGTGATAGCCATACCTCCACGCATGGTGCGTTTGGAGCCTTCGCCATTGGTATCGGGACCTCTGAAGTAGAGCATGTTCTCGCCACTCAAACATTGCGTCAATTCAAACCCAAGACGATGGAAGTCAGAGTTGATGGTTCGCTGCCTCATGGAGTGTCGGCTAAGGATGTTGTTCTCGGCATCATTGGGAAAATCGGAACGGCGGGGGCAGCGGGCCATGTAATTGAATATACTGGGGAAGCAATTAGGTCGTTGTCCATGGAAGGGAGGATGACTGTATGTAACATGAGTATCGAAGCTGGAGCGAGGGCTGGCATGGTTGCCCCTGATGAGGTCACTTTCGATTACATGCGTGGTCGAGAAAATGTTCCGCAGGGCAAAGAATTTGACAATGCAATAGAGGCTTGGAAGAAACTTGAAAGTGACGAGGGTGCGGAATACGATGACGTGGTGATTGTCGACGCTTCGACACTTCAACCTCACGTAACTTGGGGAACAAATCCTGGAATGGTGGCACCGGTAACGGCGGCTGTACCGAATCCACTCGATTACGAGGATGAAGGGGAGAAAGAATCGGTTGCTAGGGCGTTGGACTACATGGGACTAGAGCCGGGGACTCATATTGAGGACATCTCTATAGACAGGGTTTTTATTGGATCTTGTACGAACTCAAGAATGGATGATTTAAGGGCTGCGTCAGAAATCGCAAGAGGCCGAAAAGTTAGTGACGGAGTTTATGCGATGGTGGTACCAGGTTCGAACGCAATTAAACGCCAAGCTGAGGAAGAAGGATTGGATCAAATATTTAAAGAAGCTGGATTCGATTGGAGAGAGGCGGGATGTTCGATGTGTCTTGGCATGAACCCAGATATTCTAAAGCCTGAAGAGAGATGTGCTTCTACTTCGAACAGAAATTTCGAAGGTAGGCAAGGGAAAGGCGGTAGAACTCATTTGGTGAGTCCTGAGATGGCTGCTGCCGCTGCTGTTGCCGGACACTTTGTAGACACTAGAGAATGGATATAGAGAGTGAACAATGGATGCGTTTGATACTTTGACAGGAGCGATTGCTCCACTTGACCGTGTGAATGTAGATACTGATCAGATAATTCCAAAGCAGTTCCTCAAAAGAGTTGAAAGGACGGGCTTCGGGCAGTATCTGTTTAATGATTGGAGGTTTGAGGAAAATGGATCTGCGAATCCTGATTTTATACTTAATAAAAGCGGATATAGAAATGCCTCAATCCTTGTAAGTGGTAGAAATTTCGGGTGCGGGTCCTCCAGGGAGCATGCTCCCTGGGCGCTGCAAGATTTCGGAATCAAATGCATAATTGCTCCCAGCTTTGCCGACATATTTTTTGCGAATTGTTTTCAGAATGGAATATTACCTGTTGTACTTCCAGAGGAAACCGTAAAAATCTTGATAGAAAACTCGGAGAATAACCCTGGATATAAAATAACGGTTGACTTAGAGGGCCAGAGAATTTGGGACGAAAATGAAGAGGTGGTAACCGAATTCAATATAGAGCCGTTCAGGCGTCATTGTCTACTCAATGGGCTGGATGAAATCGGACTAACATTAGAAGATGAAGATAAGATAGCTTCTTTTGAATCAAATAGACCTATGCATGGTGGGGTGCTACCGTCCTGAAAAAAAATCCCAGTATAGATGTTCATTCCCATCACGTTCCGGGCGACTTCTGGAAGGCCTGTGCAGCTGGGAATTCGTGGTTCGGTGCCTCCATAAAAGAAAAAAGCGGGAAGCGATTTATCGATACGAAGGACCGTTTGGCAGGTCCTATCGAGCCTAATTGGCATCTCACCATTGACCAACGTGTCCTTCTGATGGATTCAATTGGCGTCGATAAACAGCTGATTTCTACACCACCATATTTTTTCAACTACCACCTAGATAAGGACATGGGTATCTGCTCGGCACGAATAATTAATGAAGAACTGATTGAGATGACATCAATTAAACCTGATCGGTTTGATTCATTGGCTACGATACCGCTTCAGGATATCGGGGCCGCTGTTTCGGAGCTCGAGTGGGCCCTTTCTCAAGGAATGAAAGGGGCCGAAATTTGCACTCATGTAAATGGTGTAAATTATGACGATAGGTCATTGTGGCCTCTATTCGAAGTGGCAGAGTCATTAGGGGCCTTCCTTTTCTTTCACCCGCATGCTCCCGCTGGAACAAACCGTATGAAAGAATATTATTTGGCCAATTTGATCGGTAATCCATTGGAAAATACAATCGCAATATCTAGCGTTATATTCGGCGGTGTCATGGATCGTTACCCTGATTTGAAATTGTGTTTCGCTCACGGAGGTGGGTACGCTTGCTACGGGATACCCCGACTAAATAGGGGCCACCTGGTCAGGAATGAGCCGCGCACTAATATTGACAAACTTCCTGGTGACTACCTCAGTTCATTCTACTACGATTGCTTAACGCACGGGTACGATCAACTGGAATTTCTCATAAATAGGGTAGGGTCAGATAGGGTTCTTTTGGGGAGCGACTTTCCATTTGATATGGGACTGGATTCACCAGCTGAATGGGTTAATAATGCGACTGGGATTGGCGAAGACGTAAAGGAGTTGATTCTGGGACGGAACGCTGAGAAGGTCCTGAGGCTCTAATATTATTGACTTCTAATCAGTAGGAATCGATTTGACCCGGATTTCTCTCACTTTTCTTGCAACCGTTCCTCTCAACATGTTCACCTCACGTGAAATGGAAGAGCGGAAGAGCGAACCGTATTCGCCTATATTGCGAAATTTTTTGTATCGCTTCCTCTGCCTACTTCGCTTAGAGAGTTTTTGAAGATCCGCAAGTTCGTGGAGGATGTTTCGCTTTAGTAGTCGGGCAGCTTGGTGATGGTTGGTGTGCGCTCCCCCTTCGGGTTCTGGGACAATATTGTCTATTATGCCAAGCTCATGGCAGTTGAACGCAGTAAGCTTTAAGGATTCCGCCGCATCTTGAGCCTTGCATTCATCTTGATATAGTACTTGGGCAGCATCTTCTGGTGACACAGCTGTGTATATGGCATTTTCCATCATTAGTAATTTGTCTGCAGTACCTAGAGCAAGGGCACCGGCACTGCCACCTTCTCCTATTATCACAGATATTGTAGGTATTTCTATATCTGACATCACCGCCATGGTAGAGGCGATTGCATTTCCTATTCCTCTGGTTTCTGCTTCTGTGGATAAATTGGCACCTGGTGTGTCGAGTAACGTAATTATTGGAACATCAAATTTTTCTGCTAGTAGGAGTGTTCGTTGGGCTTTTCGAAGACCTTCCGGTAAGATTCGCCCGTCGCGTCTCTCAAGGCTTGAATTTGTTGGACGCCTGCGTTCTTGGCCGATTACGGCGACAGTTTGGCCTCCCAAATGGCCGAGTCCGCAAACGACAGACTGGTCATCGCCGTACATTCTGTCTCCATGTAGTTCCACAAAGTCGTCCATCATTCGCGCCATTAGGTCCAGGGCGGTAGGCCTTGAAGTGTGCCTTGCGAGCTGCACAGAGTGCCACGCTCCAGTAGGCGCAGAATCCCGTAAAGTTTCATCTCGCACACCAGTTTTTTGCAACTTGAATTCTTTCTGAAGCAAGTCTAGCAGAACTGATACGATCTCTTTGAGCTTGGCTCTATCGGCGACGGCATCTATCATTCCGTGTTTCAATTGCGATTCAGCGGTATGGGCATTTTCCGCTACATTCTCTTGACTTTCCTTAACTGTTCGAAGAGGACTGTAGCCAACTATTGCGCCTGGCTCTGCCAGTATGATGTCCGCAGCATTTCCAAAGCTTGCGAAAGCTTGCCCAGTGGCCGGGTTCGCTAGTATTGATATGTATGGAATTCCCTTTTCATGTAGTTTGTTAGATGTTACAGAAGTTTTAGCCATTTGCATCAATGACAATATGCCCTCTTGTATTCGCGAACCGCCGCTAGTTATGACGCTTATTACGGGCAAGTTTCGTTTCGTAGCTCGTTCAAAGGCAAGCGATATTTTTTCTCCTACTACACAACCCATCGATCCACCCATAAACCCGAAATCTAGGACAATCAATACGCATGATACTCCGCCAATTTTGCAGGATCCCGTTACAACTGCTTCAGTAAGTCCAGTTCTTTTCTGGTCGCGAAATATCTGCTCCTTGTAGGAAGTTCTTGAAGAGAAAGAAAGAGGATCCATAGACGAAAGGGACTTGTTGGTTTCTCGGAATGTACCTTTGTCAGCTAGAAAATCTATCCTTTCTCTTGCGGTCATGCTGTAATGAAATTGGCAAGTTGAGCAAACTTTGTAGTTCAGATAGGATCGCGACTCCGAGAGGTTGGAATCGCAAACCAAGCAAAAAGAGTGTCCGCCGGTATCTATAGGCTCGGTATTTTGACCCTTTAAAAGTCTTTCTACCAAACTTGAAAAGTTTGTGCGCATAAATAGATTTCCTGAAAATGAAGGGCGATCACATAGAATCTTACGAGATTATAACATCGCGAGATTTTGACCCATCACCTGGGCCAACGATTCCCATGTCTTCCAGTTCGTCCATGAGTCTAGCAGCTCTGGGATACCCGATACGGAGCCTGCGTTGTAGGAGAGACGTAGATAGTTTGGTATGCCTATGAGCTAATTCTATGGCTCTGTCGGCTAGCTGATCCCGAGTTTGGTGACCTGGTGAAATATTGGCTTCCTCTTTGAAATCATTGTTGCCGAGAGTCGCAAGGTTAATTTGTGGTCGGGAGGAAGAAGGGATATTTTTCCAATGCTCTACTATGGCTTGAATTTCGCTGTCGGATATAAAGACGCTTTGTACTCTTGTCGGACGTGTTCCGTCAATGGGTTGGTACAACATGTCTCCGCGTCCCAGTAGTCGTTCTGCTCCTGTGTTATCTAATATTGTGCGTGAGTCTATCTGTGAGGTTACCGCGAAACTTATTCTACTGGGAAAGTTAGCCTTTATCAGCCCAGTTATTACATCTACAGAAGGTCGCTGTGTTGCGATCAATAAGTGTATGCCTGTTGCTCGACCCAGCTGTGCTAACCTACATATGGATTGTTCTATATCGAAAGCCGCAGTCATCATTAGGTCTGCCAACTCATCAATTGCAACAACTAGGTAGGGCATCTTTTTCCCTGGCATTTTCTGGTTGAAGGATTCTATGTTTCTGACTCCGACTTCTTCCATCGTCCTATAACGATCCATCATTTCTGCGATTAACCCTTTCAAGAGGTTTACCACACCATCTGTTTCTACTACCACAGGGGTGATGAGATGTGGAATTCCGTTATAAGGCGTTAATTCAACCCTTTTCGGATCAATAAGCAGCATTTGTAATTCGGAAGGATTTCTTACCATGAGCAGGCAAGAGATTATGGCGTTCATACACACACTTTTACCGCTTCCAGTGGAACCTGCAATCAACATATGTGGCATTCTTGCTAAGTCAAAAACAACTTCTTCGCCGTCAGAACCTCTACCCAAAGCCACTGGAAGAGAAGTTTTACCCTTTAATGATCTATACCTGTTGCTTTCCATTACTTTTCGTAAGGAGACAAGACTCGGGTTAGGATTCGGAACTTCAATTCCCAGTAACGACTCTCCCATCACCGGGGTTTCAATACGTAAACTGGGGGTTTTTAAGGCTAGAGAAAGGTCCTTTTCCCTCCTCAAAATGTTATCCACGCTGACTCGGGTCTTGTCTTCACGTTGGATTACTAATGGTTTACCCTTTTCATCTAATTTTGGGTTTCCGTTTTTGTCCTTTATTCGAACACGTTTAGATTTTCTGACCCACCCTGGCTCTATTCCGTACATAGTCACGGCTGGACCTGGGCGAACTTTTTCCACTTCAATTTCAACTCTGTATTCGGCGAATGTTGTTTTTATCGTACGAGAAGTAGCTTCTATTTCTTCTGGGCTTATCCCTAGTTCTTCGGCACTATTTAGCAACTCTAACTCAGGTTGTTTCCACTGGTTAGCTATGCCTGGAGAGGGCGATGTAATGTCCTCAATTTTAGTGTTGGGGGTGGAGTCCCTCTGGGTAAGTTTTCCAGCACTATTGACGACCTCTGCATGTATTCTTGATTCAGCTTTCTGATTTATCCAGAACTTGTTAAATTTTGCTCCGTCTTTTTGTGATACATCTTGGTTTCTTGTTCGGTGCGATGCATTTAGGATGCCTGAGTCTGCTAGGCTTGACCGCGCTTCATAGTCTTGCGATTTCTTGTTTGAAACAAAAAAGTTCTCCGGTTTAGTGAAGGAACTTGAACTAGTCGAATGGTCGGAAGAGATTCTGTTTTCGTCCTTCTCAATTTCGACTTCCATATCCGATATATCGCCAATAATTTCACTTTCTCTCATATGTGGCGTTAGCAAGTCAGCGGGCAGATACTGGTCCTCTACATTTAATCCTTCGGTATGAGCCTCGAGGGCTCTTGTGCTTCCATCTTTTTCATACATTCCAGAAATGTATCTAATCAGGGCTGCCAAGCAGCTGTAGAGTACCCTCATTAATTTCCTGACCGAATTCCACGATAAATGAACAAGTGAGGGTTTAATGATTACTATGGACGAGATTGAAATTATAAGGAGGCGAATTACGGCATGAGTTACATTAGAACCTATTATTAGGGTACCTATGTTTCCTCCAACGGGAATAGCAGAAGAGCCCGTAGTCCATCCCGGAAATCCGCTTGTGGGAGTGTAGAGTGCAGAGATACCCCATAAGGCAATGATTAATCCATATAAGCCAATAACAATCCGTTTGTTTCGTAAGATGTAGGACCGCAATTTTCCTGACCTTATTGACCAGAAGATCAAGCATATTGAGAAGAGTATGGGAACTATTCCCAACCCGGTCCATGTCAGTAAAATTTCAATTTGTCCAATCACGAATTCTGTGGCGACCTTGAAATTTACGTAGAACAAAATAGATATAGTGGCAAGAAATAGCGTTAAAGTGGCAATCGAAATTTGTCTAAAGCTAATATAGACAGATGGGATTCTGATATTAGTGGGGTTATTTGACTTGTCTTGTTTCCTGACCATTCTCAAAATCGGTTACTGAACAAATGTTAATTGTCGGACAAATTTCATTACCTAAAATAACTTTCACCAAGGTGACTTTGGTGAAACTATAGGATCTACAAGAATTTAACCATAGGCATTATAATGGGACGCTTTTTCGTTCCCTTGAATAAATGATTCGAAAGGCATTTAATAACTTCTGATTCGATATCCTCTAAATCTAGTACCAAAAGGTCTCTATCTTCCAGCATATTCTGGACTACTTTAGAAGCTGATTGAAGTGATTGCTTTGCTTTTTCCAATTCTTGAAATCCAGCCGAAATGATCACCGGAGGTTCTGTAATTCTCCCCTTTTTTCTGTCAATAGTTATGCTCACAGATATGGCGCCTTGCCGGGATAGCTGGTGTCTCTCTTTGAGAAGGTTGCTTGAGGCATCCCATGTATTTTCCCCTTCCATGAACACTGTGCCCGACTCTACCGGTTCGGCCATCTTTGCCCCACTATCGATTATTTCAAGCACGTTTCCATTTTCCATGATAAATATGGTCTCTTTGTGTAGTCCCATTTCCTTTGCAATTTGAGCGTGTGCTTTCAAGTGGCGGTACTCACCGTGTATAGGAACGAAGTATTTCGGTTTAGCTATGCTTAACATTGTTTTCAGTTCTTCTCTGTAGGCGTGTCCATGTACATGAACTTTGGCTATTCGGCTGTATACGACTTCAGCGCCAAGCCTGAGCAGGTTATTGATGGTTCGTGCGACAGAGGTTTCATTTCCAGGAATCGGGGAGGAGGAAAAAACTACTGTGTCATCGTCTAGTATGAAGATTTCGGGATGAAGCCCTTCGGATATTCTAGAGATGGCCGCTTTCGGCTCTCCTTGACTCCCGGTGGCGATTAATATTGTCCTGTTCCTGGGCATTTTCCGTATTTCTCGAATTGGGATTAGGACGTTTCCAGGATCTGTGATGTATCCCATCCTTAGGGCCATCTTTACGTTGATATTCATACTTCTCCCCAGAATACCTACCTTTCGTCTGTGTCGGTGAGAAGCGTCTATAATCTGCTGTATCCTGGAAATTAAAGAAGCGAAAGTAGCGAATATCACCCGACCCTTTGCATTCTCAATAAGGTTGTCAAAAGTTTCCACCATTACAGATTCTGATTCGGTGTAACCCTCCATTTCCGCGTAAGTAGAGTCTGACAAAAGTAGAAGGATTCCTGATTCAGCGAGTCGCCCTATTGCAGCGAGATCTGTAGTAACGCCATCCGCAGGGTTATGGTCGATTTTAAAATCACCGGTGTGCACGATTGCGCCCAATGGTGTTTGTATCGCGATTCCCATCGAGTCTGGTATGGAATGGCATACTCGGAAAAACCTAACATCGAAACAGCCTACGTTGAAGGCTTCATCTGGTTCTATAACTACTAAACGCGGAGCACTCTCTAAGGTCGACCTTCTCAGTTTATTGGAGATCAGTTCCTTAGTTAGTCGGGAGGAATAGACTGGGGCGTCGATTCGGTTTAATAGATAGGGTAGTGCTCCTATGTGGTCCTCATGACCGTGTGTGATCAATATCGCTTTAACGCGGTTTGAATTTCTTTCCAAATAAGAAATGTCGGGTAGGCCAATTTCTACTCCGTATATATCTTTGTCTGGGAACAGGACCCCAGCATCAATAAGGAGAACATCCGATCCCATCTCTATGACCATCATGTTTTGGCCGATCGCTCCCAAACCACCTAATGGGATGACTCTGATGGGTTGATCTTTGTTAGGTATTTTGAAATTGCTCAATCAAACAATCCAAGTTGCCGTTCTGTTACCTCTGGCGAGGTTCCGGATTTGATGGCACCTGCCTTCCAGAAGTGTTCAAGCAATTGAGGTATCTTGTTGAAATCTTGCTCTAACCTGGGGCGTAAGGCGGGATTGTAAAGTGCCGCGGCAGGATGATACATGGGGAATATATTTATACCTTTCCATATGCGAGGGGTACCTCTAGATTGACTAAGGGATAGATCTGGGAAAAATTTAGCGAACGAAAATCTTCCAAGCGTGATGATGACCGAAGGGTCAATGGCGGTTATTTGTTCGTCCAAAAAAATCGAGCAAGAATTAAGTTCTTCAACTTGTGGGTCACGGTTCTTTGGTGGTCGGCACTTCACCATGTTGGTTATAAATACGTCTCTACGATTTAAACCGATGGATTGAAGCAATTGATCTAACACATTACCTGCACGTCCCACAAACGGTGTGCCTTGTCTATCTTCGTTATATCCAGGTGCTTCACCGATGAGCATTATCCTTGAAGTAGGATTGCCCCTTCCGGGTACAGTTAGATTTCTTGTTTTTGAAAGTCTGCAGTCAGAGCATTTTGAGACTCGTAACGCTATTTCGCCGATCTTAAGGGTGAGATCTTGAGAATTCAACTGAGGAAATGTAGCACCTAAGTTTAGGATTTGTTAATTCGATTCACCTTGAATCGTAACAGCGGGTAAAGTCAGGGTCAATGAAGTAGTCGGATTGCTCTTTTTAGTCGTATAATCTTGGGATCGTTTGTATATTCGAATAACACTTTCTCAGGAAAGCAAGCCATGGTAACTCGAAAGGTTGGTATTATCGGATACCCCTTAACGCACTCGATTTCTCCAATTTTTCAACAAGCTGCATTCGATAAATTGGATATGGACATCGTTTATAAGGTTTGGGAGGTTACCTCAGGCGAATTGTCGGAAAAGATCTGTGATTTGCGTAAAGAAGATGTAATAGGCGCCAACGTAACTATTCCCTATAAAGAAGTTGTTGTGTCTATGTTGGATGAATTAGATTCTGTCGCTTCTCGGATAGGATCAGTTAACACGATTGTAAACAGAGGTGGGCGACTCGTTGGATATAACACTGATAAATTTGGATTTATACAATCTTTGAGAGAATATGCTAGATTCAAGGCTCAGGATAAAAATATATTGATTATAGGGGCGGGTGGTGCTGCAAGGGCGGCTATTCGTTCGCTAGTTGATGAAGGAGCTTCCTCCGTCGCAATAGCTAATAGGACCATAGGTAGAGCCCGTCGATTGGCTGATGAATTTGAAGGTGAAAAACCTATTCCAATTATGTGTTTGACTTCAAATGAGTTTCAGGAAAATGTTTCAAACGTGGATCTCATTGTGAATTGCACTTCTATGGGTATGTTGAATGGACCCGCTGAGAATTGTACTCCCCTAAATGCCCGACAGATTCCGAAGAATGTGCTTGTTTACGATATGGTATATACCCCGCGTGAGACGCCTCTAATGCAGGAAGCCAAGAAGGCAGAGGCTTCGGTAGTAGGGGGCCTACATATGTTGGTAAATCAAGGCGCGAAGGCCTTTGAGATATGGACAGGTTGCACCGCTCCAATTGGAGCGATGCTCGAGGCAGCAGAAATGGCTCTGGCGCCTAATATTCATTCGTCTCTAGACCGCGCTTGATATTCGTAGAGTTTCGTAATTGCCTCTAGTGGAGTTATTGAGGCAACATCTAAGTCACGAAGTTCTTTGATCAGATTAGGGACCTCATCTATCAGAGATAACTGGATACCAAGGTTTTGGGGTTTTGAAGAAACTTTGTTTTCAAGTTCCTGCAGTAATTCCCAGGCTCTGTTAATTACTCCGGTGGGAAGACCTGCAAGCCTAGCTACATGCACTCCGTAGCTTTTATTGGAACCTCCCAGAGTCACTCGTCGCAAAAAAACTATATCTCCCCCTTCTTCAACTACTGGCACATGATGATTCCTCACTCTGGGAAGTGTATGGGCAACATCTATCATCTCGTGGTAATGAGTGGCAAACAGAGTTTTGCATCCCAGCGTAGGGTGGTTGTGAATATACTCAACCACCGACTTCGCAATAGCGAGGCCATCATAGGTGCTGGTTCCTCTTCCAATCTCGTCAAGTATTATCAGAGAATTTCGTGATGCTTGATTTAGTATGGACGCTGTCTCGACCATCTCGACCATGAAGGTGGATTGTCCAACTGTTAGGTCGTCTTGGAGTCCGACCCTTGTAAATATCCGATCGACGATGCCGACGGTTGCTGATTCAGCTGGTACAAAACTTCCTATTTGAGCCATAAGTGTTATAAGTCCAATTTGCCTCAAGTATGTAGATTTTCCAGACATATTAGGTCCGGTCAAAACCATTATTTGGGTATCAGCCAAGTCTAAATTCGCATCATTGGAGATGAAAGATCCGGCCTCGACAATTTGTTCAATGATTGGATGTCTACCATGCTTAATTTCAATAGCAGATTCGTTATTCAAAGTTGGTCTTGAATAATTTCGATCCGACGCGACGTATGCCAGTGAACAAAAAACGTCAACCAACGCGACTGCCTCTGCTGATTTCAAGAGCAGTGAAGCTTCTTGTGCTATCTGGTCGCAAAGTCGCTCAAAGATCCGTGTCTCTATTTCCTCTACCCGATCTTTTGCGTTGAGTATTAAGGTTTCTTGCTCTTTCATCTCCGGAGTTATAAACCTTTCAGCTCCTACTAGAGTCTGTCTGCGCATGTATTCTTGTGGTACGAGACTGAGGTTGGCCCTGCTAACCTCTATGTAGTAGCCGAAAATTCTGTTGTAACCTACTTTCAATGACTTTATTCCTGTCCGCTTACGCTCCCTTGACTCAATGGACGACATGGTGTCTATTGCTATTTTTGATTTTTCTCTGATTGAGTCGAGTTCTTCGGAGAAACCATGTTTAATAGTTCTACCGTCTCCGACGGAAGTGGGAGGATCCTCTGAAAGTGATAACTTAAGTTGGTCTGACATATTGGAATTATCTGGAAATGTACGCGATATCCATTCAACTTGTTGTACGTCTCCATTAGTTTTCAATAATTCACACAGTTTTGGGATGGCCGCTAGTGTATTTGATATACCCAACAAGTCCCGTGGTGTCGCGGTTCTTCCGGTCACTTTTGTAGTTAGCCTTTCCAGATCAGACATTGACTTTAATAGGTCCGCGGCATTATTTCTTCTAAATATGCTCTCTGTAAACCATTCAACAGCGTCTTGACGGGAAATCAGTTTATCTATTTCGAGTAGCGGTTGACCAATCCATCGTTTGAGCATCCTGCTTCCCATCGGGGTGGATGTTTGATCGAGGACTGAATAAAGCGAAGCGTTCTTAGAACCCCACCTGCCTCCGTAAAAGAGCTCCAAGTTTCGGCGTGTTTGTTCGTCGAGAACCATGAAAGACTCTGTCGAATATGTTTTCAGTAATTTAAGTCCGGGCAACGCTGTGCCCTGATGATCCTTTATGTATTCAATAATTGCTCCAGCAGCTTGAGATGCGAGTGGTAGCTTGTGGCAGCCGAAAGGTTCTAAAGTTTCAACTCCAAAATGATCCATTAGCCCTTCTGTTGACCACCTTGGATGAAAGTGATGTTCGCTAACGGTGCTTTTTACTACCGAGGTACCTATCTTGAACTCATTTACTGAATTTTCTAGTAGCAATAGTTCTCTAGGCGAGAGGCGTTCAATTTCTGCTTGAACTCCCGTCACTGGTATCTGGGTAGTAGCAAATTCTGTCGTAGTTATGTCGACATATGCAATCCCTGCTTGATCCCCACGCACTACGAGACTCGCCAGGTAATTATTTGTTTCGTTTTGCAGTAAGCTGTCTTCAAACACAGTCCCCGGGGTTACTATCCTGACGACCTTCCTTTCCACAATACCTTTGGAGATTGCAGCGTCCCCCATTTGCTCACAAATAGCCACTTTGTAACCTTTTGATATTAGTTTCGTAAGGTAGCCTTCCAGGGAGTGATACGGTATTCCTGCAAGAGGCACTTTCACCCCTTTGCCCATCTCCCGCGAGGTTAGAGCAATTTCAAGTTCGCGGGAGATTATTTCCGCATCGGAATCAAAGGTCTCATAAAAATCTCCCATTCTGAATAGAAGAATCTCTTCTCCATGTTTGGACTTTATATTGAGATATTGTTTTCTGGCGGGAGTTGTCATGATAAGGCTAGTGATGTCCACATATGAAGTGCTTAATTCTATAGGCGATATCGGTTAACCCAAACATAAAAGGCCCGCTTGAGGTGGCGGGCCTTTTATGTTTGGGTTGAGTTGAGATCAGGATCAATCTTCTTTCCAAAAACGCTCCTCAAGAAACTCAAATCCCAAAGGTGTAACTCTTTCCTTTACATCTTCAATCATTCCAGGATGGCCGCATGCGTATATCATTGTGTTCTCTGTACTGAGGTCAAATTCTTTAATTTTATCTTCCACGATGTTGTTAACTCGTCCTTTCTCTCCAGTCCACGTAGAATTTTTCTCTTCATCGGGCCTACTCACAGTAGGCACGAAAGTTACAAGGTCAGGACGCTCCCTCGCAAGGTCCATGAACTCCAAGTCATAAACGAATTCGTTAAGGTAGCTTGCCCCCTCAAGGATAAAAAAATGGTGCCCACTCCTACCAGAAGCGATGTAATCTCTTACGAAGCTTACATAAGGAACCACTCCTGTAACCGTGGCGACCAAGAGCTGGTCCTTTTTGTCTTCTTTGAAGGTAAATATACCCTTAGCTCTGGGTCGGATAGTGACCCTATCTCCTTCTCCGAGCCCCCATAATATGGGAGTAAGAACTCCGCCTTCGTTAATGGGTACCAGCTCTATGAAGAGTTCTATGTATTCTTCGTGAGGAGCTGAGGCGATTGAATACGCCCGTTCTACACCCTGGTGTCCGATAGTGCAATACTGACCGGGTTTGAAGGTGTAATCTTGAGGTTTTTCAATCCATACCAAGGTTAAATCGTTAGTCTTGTCCTCCCTTTTGACGATCTCGACTTGTGCAAGGGGAGGCCTCTTGAAGACCCTCTTCGTGGTCATATCTTCTCCTATTTATTTGATTGAGCTTGGCTCAACCTGCTTAAATCTTTTCTATTCTTACTCTTCTGATCTCCAGGGTGTCGATCTTCCTCATGGGATCGTCGGCCGCATTTTTGGAAACTTCTTCAATAAGACTACCGAACAGGCTTGTGGATGCAACCATTCCGCTATGAAGCCCATTTAAATGGGCAGTACCAACCAGTTCAAAATTCTCTCCCACAACTTTTACGTTATCTCCGTTTAAAATTTCTAGTGCCTCAGCGTCGGCCGAATTCATTTCAATGATTTCCGTTCGAGTGATGGTGTGCATTTCGTTCACAATGTCTACTTCAGGATCTCTTGTGGGCTCTTGCAGGACCCGTCCCGGTGCAAATATTAGTGGAAAATTCTCATCCTCCAACATATCTATATCTGAGTTTAGAGTTACTGGAGAAAATTTGTATTTTCGGTCATTTTCAACTTCCCATGTATTGCCGGGTTTTTCCAAACGATCCCTACCTAGACTCCTATAGAACGGCACAGCCACACAGATTTCTTTGAATACGTCGCTGTCGTTAGAATACTGGAAGTCTTGGAATCCCATTCTGTTAGCTATTTGAGATAATATTCTCCACTCGTCGTCCGCTTCACCGGAAGTCCCTATAGCCGGACTTACTTTTTGGACACGTTTTTCCAAACTCGTGTAGGTGCCTGACTTTTCAGCGAATGTTTTTGAAGGGAAGACTACATTTGCTCTGTTAGTGATTTTGTTTTCGAAGGTACTGTGTGCGACGACAAATTCAGACTGCGCCAAAGTGCTGTAAAAGTTTCCAGTTTCATTTTTATCGAAATTAGGACTGTCTTCTATGATGTGTACGGCCTTCACCCTCCCCAGTGTTATCGCTTCTGCTATTCCCAACAATCCTATTCCGGACAGATTATCCGGCTCGTAGCCTGGCCCATGAAATGGTGCACAACCGACGTCTTTGGAACCTTGTTCATTGGCTCCTTCGAACAATGGATATATGCCCGAAGATTCTTTTTCGATTTGTCCCGTTATTAGGGATAAATTTATCAGGGACTTAACACAATCGATTCTGAGATCGTGCGAGACAGTGTCGAGGGCGTACAAGGTAGAGGAGGATTCAGCTTCAGCAAAAAGCCTAGCGGCATCCCTAATTGAAGCCTCAGGAACTCCTGTTACTTCCGCGACTTTAATTAGATCAAATGCCCAAAGCGAGTTGCGGAGTTCTGCGTAGTCATCGCATTGATCTATAGCAAACGAGTGGTCTTCCAAAGATTCGTCAACGATAGTTCGAATAAATCCACCTATAAGAGCCGGTTCTGAGTTAAGTTTTGGCCTGATCCAGAGGTCCGCATACCGGGTGAGCTCCGTTTCACGTTGGTCAATGACTATTAGTTTTGATCCTTTCGAGACAGCCTGTTTGATTGGTACGGATAAAACATTTTGATCCTCAGTTATGTTGGAGGAAACCACTAGAATACATTTTGATTCCAATAAATCCCATGTTTGAGATGTGGCAGCGTAAGCCCCTACCATCTCCTTTAAAGGACTAAGAAGCTGAGGTTTGGTATTCGAAGATATATCCACGTTCTGTGAGTTCATCACCTGGCGGGTAAATTTTTGTGCCATGAAGTTATCTTCATTCGTACCTCTATCTGAGGCGATCATCGCATATTCACCGTCACGGTAGTTGACCAATTTTTTTGCCGTGTAATCAAGGGCTTCGGGCCATGTTGCTGGTTCTAGAACACCATCTTTCCTTATCATAGGAGTGTTAATCCGCTTTCTACTGTTGACGAAATCAATGCCGAATTTTCCTTTGAAACAGGCCATGCCGTGGTTGGCATCTGCTTCACGATCTGGTATGGATCTGATTATTTTACCTCGCTTGTTTACATCCAAATTTAGTTGGCAGCCAACTGGACAATGAGGGCAAGTAGTTGTGACACTTTCCACGGCTTTATCCCATTTGTAATCCCTTTCCACAATTGCCCCTGTCGGACACACATCTATGCAAGCGCCACAAAATTCACAACCAGATTCAAGAAGAGATGTACCTCGGGAAGTTCCAATGATGCTTCTTCCAGACCTGTCTTTTAAAGTGATAGCTCTGTCGACGCGAACTTCATCGCAGGCTCTGACACATCTTGAACATACGATACATAAGTTCATATCCATATCCCAATACGGATCTTTGACATCGAGAGGAAGGTGACGATTGTTGTATGTCAAGGGAGTTGTTAGCTCCATCTCCATATAGCGCACTGTGTCCTTCAATTCACATCTTTCGTTTTTGGGACAGGTTACGCACCTGTCGTTTACTGTTACGTGCCGTAGGCATACATCGGTTGGGCCGCAGAGGTCAATCCTGTGGCAATTAAGGCAACCATGAGGATGTTCGGATATTAGCAGTTCCATGATGCCTTTACGCAACGAAACGAGCTCATCAGTATTTGTTTCGACCTTCATTCCTTCCGACACTGGGGTGGTACACGACGCCGGACTGCCAGGCAGCGGTCGGTATGATCCATCTGGGGTTGGCGCTTCCGCCTTTACCACGCACATTCGGCATGCCCCGAAGGGCTTCATGCCTGGGTAGTAGCAGAGATAAGGAATATACATTCCATTGTCCATCGCTGCCTGGATTATCATGCTACCCGGATCAGCCTGTACTTCCGTCCCGTCAATTGTCAGCTTGACTTTTTCTGTCATGTTAGTCTCCAGGATCGAAATCAGTTGCGTATGGGCGTGTGTTTTTGGGCACTATTTTTTGGCGATTGCAGCTTCCGGTCGGGCATACCTTGCTCTCGATATGAGAACGAAAATCTTCTTCAAAATGAGTTATAGCCGACCTTATTGGACCAAATCCCAGCTGACCGTGCCCGCATAGAGAACCTGCTTCCATTGTTCCCCCAATGCTTTTCATTAAATCCATATCTCCCAGTTCACTGTCGAAGCTGGCAATCCTTTCAACGATTTCAAGTAGATGTTCCATCCCCAACCTGCAAGGGAAACACTTACCGCATGACTCGAATTGGCAAAACGCTACTAGGACCCTTGTTAGGTCTACTGCGCATACTTCGTCACTACCTACAATTATCCCGCCCGATCCAAAAATTGCTCCCGCTTCTCGCATTTCGTCGAAGTCTATGTGTATGTCCTTGCTATCTGGACCTAACACTCCCCCTAAAGGACCACCGGTTTGTAGAAGCTTGAGATTTCTACCTCCGGAGACACCGCCTCCTAGATCATCTATGACTGTGCCCAAGGTCATTCCCATGGGTACTTCATAGAGTCCAGGTTTGTTTACATTGCCACTTAAACACACTATCGCTGTTCCGGTACTTCGATTGACTCCTATCGATGAAAACCAGGTTGCACCTCTAGAGATAATTTCAGGCGCGTACGAAAGAGACTTCACATTATTTATGTTGCTGGGCTTACCCCACACCCCAAAAGCGGCAGGGAAAGGAGGCCTGAATCTAGGCATTGATCTATTGCCCTCAATAGCTTCCATAAGTGCTGTTTCTTCACCGGCTACGTAAGACTCTCCTGTTAAGGCGACTTCAACATCGAAGTCAAAACCAGTACCAAATATGTTTTTACCCAAAATTCCGACTTCATAGGCTTGCTCAATGGCTTTTTCCGTTCTATCGATTGGCCCATCATGGCCATGTCTGATGAATACAATACCGTTTGAGGCTCCTGTCGCATAGCCGGCTATGGTGAGTCCTTCTATTAAGGTGTGTGGGTCGCTTTCTAGGATGCCCTTGTCGTTGTAGGCTCCGGGGTCTCCCTCTTCGCAATTGCAAAGTATGTATTTGGTCGGTCCTGGGGACCCTACAAGGAAACTCCATTTGATCCCTGTAGGAAAAGCAGCTCCACCTCTTCCTCTTAACCCAGAATCTTTTATCTCTTCTATTACATCCGAAGGTTCCATAGATCTGAGGGCCTTGTGAAGACCCTTATATCCGTCATTGGCGATGTATTGCAGTATGTCGGATGGCGCGGTATGCCCAGCGTTTCTTAATGCAATCCGGTTTTGGAGTGATATGCCGGGAATGTCTTCGATGGACGGGGCGTTCCCTATCGGCCCCTCATCTCCAAGGTATCCAAGGACATTATGTGGAGGTAACGCGTCATTAATAACGTATGATTCAATTATATCTCCAATATTTTCGGGGGATACATTGCGAAAAAAAAGTCTGGGTTTACCCGCTTTCTTTATATCTATGATCGGCTCTGCATAGCAGAGGCCGATGCACCCTACTTGGTAAACGTTGGCCCTTATGTTTTTCTCAGTTAGGATGGATTTTAGAGTTTTTTCAACTCTGAAGGCACCTGAGGCATGACCACACATCGCGCTGCCTATTCTGATGAAGGGGATCTTGCTATTATTTAGGCTATTCCAATGTTCGTCAGCCTTTGTTTTGATCTCTTCGTAATTTGCTAGAACCAATTACCTTTGACCGCCTATTTCCTTTGGTAAATCATTGATCTATTCTTTTTAGAATTTCCGAGGCTTTAGATGTGTCTAATTTTCCGTATAGTTCGTGGTCCACACTCATCACTGGCCCCTGAGAGCATGCACCTAAGCAAGTATTGAAACGAAAAGAGACTTTGCCGTCCTTCGTGTCCCCCTCCGATTCTAAATCGAGGTTTCGTAAGACTTCCAATAAGACCTCCGTTGCCCCAAGGAGATGGCAGGTTGGTCCCCAACAAACTTCGACAGAATGTTTCCCTGGGGGCGTAAATCGAAAATTAGGGTAAAACGAAGCTACCCCATAAACCGCGTTGGTAGTTGTACGCATGGATTTTGCAACTTCTTCAATTGCTTCATTGGAGATGTATCCCGTGCTATCTTGAACGGCTAGCAGAGATGAGAGGACCGTGATAGTGGGCCTCTTCTGGGATTGTATCGCCTCTTTCGCTTGTTCGCGTAAGCCATCACCTGCAGCTGTCAAAGATGTCTACCCTCACCTTTGTAAAATTCGTCTCAATGATAGCACAGCACTTACCGGCGAACAATTCAAATATGCTAGAGGTTGTTGTGCAAGGTTCGTGCTACGTTCCGACCTATCATCACGCTGTAATTTGTGCCTCTATCCTCCGGGTAAATTTGAGTAGTGTTGGCGAGGTATAGATTAGGTATTCCAGTATCGTGAGCGGGCATTTTCATTGAATAATTTGAGCCGATAATGGGTTGGGCACCGTCAATTACTTGGTGATGGCTCTCTCGTATCCAGGACTTGTCGAATTCGGAATTAATACTTAGGAGGTGGGGACTGTACGCTGCCATCAGTTCATCCTTATTCATCGCATAGTATTTACTAGCTTTTGTCAGATAATTTGATAAGTATACGATGTGATTGTTTTGGTAATGCGACGAGTTTACAAGATTTGTGTGTTCGATCACCCCAACAAATGGCACTGACCTATCTGCTACATTTAGCCAATAAACGTGGGATAGAGGTTTGTCTAAGACTAATACAAGCAGCACGGCCGACATATATTTCACCTCAGTCAGTTTTTTACGGTACTCGGGTTCTAGACCTTCGGTAATACCGTTAAATACATGAGAAGGTGCAGAAGCAATTACAGCATCGAACTTGATAGGGTTCGTCTCACCATTCACGAACAAGTTTATTTTACGATCTTCCGCCGGTTGGATTTTTGTAATAGGAGTAGACAAATTAATGCGGACGCCTTGAGTCACAACCTTTCCGGCAAGGGCCTCGAAAACCTCCTTAAAGCTTCCAATAGGGTAACCCAGCATCTCCTTTCCGATCCCGTTTCTTGATGCAAACCGAGTTGCCATCTTTCCCCACACCCAAGCCATTCCAACCTCTCGATAATATTCTTCCCCAAATTTTCCTCGGAGCATGGGTTCCCAAAACGCTTCGTATACCTTATGTCCCAAATGTTCTTGAAGCCATTCTGCGGCGGTCCAGTTCTCTAAGGATCGCCAATTAACTATCTTCCGTATTTTTAGTGCGGACAATCCTAATCTGATCCTGTTTACCATAGAGAGAGGTTTATATTTCAGCAGGTCAAAAGGTGTGCCAAAATTGTATATGTGTCCTTCGTATAAGGTACCTACGGTTGAATGGAACCACTTAACTCGACTAGCGAGTCCTATCTCCTCACAAAGAGCTAATATGTGTTTGTCACTTTTGAACCAGTGATGATAGCCCCTTTCCACCGGGACCCCCGCGACGTCGAAAGTTGAGGCGTGTCCCCCGATGAAGCTCTCTCTTTCGTATATGGTTACCTCATGTCCCCAGGATGATAAATCGTAGGCAGCGGATAAACCCGTTGCCCCTGCTCCAATTATTGCTACCTTCATTTATTTTTCTCTAATTCATTCCTTTGCTTGACGGTCGACTATTTCGGGAGAGAGATATCAGAGACATGCCATTGAACCATAGAAAAATTTGTCCTAACAATATTGGGGGTAAGAGGAGGCAAGTATGGGTGACTGCTGCAAATGCTGCAGCTTCCGGTCTGCTAATACTTCCGTGGGGCATGTAGACGAGAGTTTCTCTTGCCACCAATTCAAAAATTCCGAGTCCTCCAGGAGCTGCTGGGATTGAAGATACAATATTTGTAATACCAGTAACGAGAATGGACGCTGTGAATAATGCTACTAGTCCATCAAATCCTTCATCTATGTTTAGGCTGAAAGCGATGAAATAAAAGAGGGTTGACTCAGCTATCCAAATCGGTATGGATATCAAGAGCGATTTGGTAATTTGTTCCCTGTCAGTGAGGGACTTGAGACCGTCTAGTAGTTTTTCAGTTACCTGTATAAGAGAGGCTTTAAGACTCTCTGTTAAGAACTGGGCTATAAAATGCACAAATCTGCTGGCTATTTTGCGGTTTAAAGCGACCACCACCAAACCTAGGAAGATAAATATGAATGGAAGTGTGAAAATTGCCAACAGAACTGTGCTATCTATATTTGTTGACAAGGAAAACTTCTTTAACGGAGTTGATAATGGAACAAAAAATGAGGTCGCCCCGATCAACAATAAAAGAGCTAGCGAATCCATAAGCCGTTCCAGAAGGATCGTACTAAGTCCTGTTGCGGTACTAACAGATTCTCTTCTGCTCAAGAAGTAACTTCTAACCAATTCTCCAATTCTAAATGGCAAAACATTGTTGACCATGTATCCTACAATTACCACCGGCAATAGTCTTCTGACTTTGATCTGTTTTGTGTTGATGAGTAGGATACGCCATCGAATAGTGCGCAACCACAGACTGACGAAATAAGCTGCTATACCAATCAGTACGTAGGCATAATTTGCTGACTTAAGGGCCATTAGCATTTCGTGGATACCTGCGGTTGAAGCAAAAAAAACCAGAAGTATAACGCCGACCAGCACTCCCACTATGAAGCGAATCAATATATGGGCTCCTTGGTGTATTTTATCGTTTTGATCTGACCTGATTACTTATCAGGTCTATTTTAGGGAAATCTTTCGTGGTATAGAGGAAAAAATCTTCACTGCCTATGTTTTTAGCGACTCCCTCTCTATTGACCCAGTAACTGACTAAATTGTTCCAAGAATCTATGTTACCTAATCCACGTAATATCATTCCGAAACGATATTTGTCGCCACTTATTTGTCTATATGTATGTTCAGGAAACCACCATCTATGAGGAATTCGTATACCTTCAAGTAAGTAGGGATTTCTGAGGAAGGAGGTATCGGCCGCTTCCTTATTGTTTGAATGAATTAGGATCACCTGAGCATTTCCCACATCCTGGATAAAGTCCGAGCCGTAAAGCGGGTAGCTTACGTTTGTATAATCTCTCAAATACCATGACCACGGCCAAGTGAACCCGTTTGTTTGATCTATTTTTATTGGCAAATCTGCTCCTTGCCCGGTGGATCGACTCATTTGCTCTATTCCTTTATAAACGGTACGCAGGTCAGGGGATGTCTGTGTGTAGACCATCATCTCAACAGGTATATCGCTATTCTTAAAACTAGTAATAATCGTTGTCCTAAATGTAAGTAAGGCAAATAATATGGCGGTGCCGAATAAGATCGTAATTGCATGACCTCTATATCTATTTTTCAGTACTATGCTAGTAAGTAAAGCGCAGGCTAGCCATCCGAATAAAATGACCAAGAGTGGTATGGCCGTGGACTGGAAACCATGGGAGCCTTTAAAAATGAATACTAGCAACCAACCTGCGAAGGCTATTAAACAGGGCAATAGGGCAAGGAAAGGAACCCAGCTCATACGAAAAAGTTTTTCCTTGACATAAAATTCGGAAAGTTGGCCTAGAAAACGGCCCGACAATATGATCAAGGGAAGGGTGATGTTTACAAGGAGCCAAGGCATTTTTTCACTTGCTATCGTATATATGATAAATGTAGACAAGGACCAATATGTGAGAAATAAGCCAAATTTATCTCTAGTCTTAAAATAAAAAATTGAGGCGATTAATGACACGGAAAGCGGCAGGTATTCATATAGCGAGCCGATCAATAAGTAGTAATGTGACGGTTGTCCTCCCCGTGCTTCTCCCTGCTGTACGATCCAATATCCTAGAGACTGCCAAATTCCTGAGCTGATCCCGCCTGATATGTTAGTAAACATGGTGGTGTAGATCAAAATCCAAACCGTATAAAAGATGACAGCACATCTCCACCAAATGCTCCAAGACCACTTGAAACCAATCAGAAACGAAAATGTTAGTGTAGTCATAACGGCTAATGAAGCTATGACTTTGCCTCCGCCTGTAGGCATACCTATCTGACCCTCTGTACTCAACAAAGTGAGACCCATCCAACTAAGGAGAGGCGTATGTTGAAATAATCCTAAACCTGCAGACCATTGTGGGAGTGTGAGGGCTAGTACTAGGATAAAAACGGATAGATGAGAAGGTATATTAGTTTGAGCGATGCCATTCCTTAAGATTAGCAAGATTTGATGTTTAAATTGCTTGTAAAAGTGGACAAGAGTCAACTGGCTCTTGTCCACTTTGTTGACCGCCTCAGTCCAGACAAAATGAACAGTAACCAAGATCAGATAAAATCCAATTAATCCGGTCAGCAGGAAAGCTGATTCTTTCGTCCCAAAGCATAACGCGAGTAGGCCTGACATGATGTAAAGATTCCGAGGTTTCTGTGTTTCAAGATATTTCCATATACAGATGATGATTCCGAAAGTAAAGACGGCCATAATGATGTCATTTCTTGCGAAGCGACTGAAGTAGACAAGCGCAGGCGAAATACAAAGCATGGAGGAGGTTAAAATCGTGCCGGTTCTGCCAAGAAAATCCCTAAATAGAATAGGCATTAATACGAGTAATATCCCAGTGACTGCGTATAGTAATCTCGCTGTAAAGTCGCTATCACCTAGTAGAACAAATACGCCGGCAGTCAGCTCCATTTGAAAGGGTCCATGCATCATGGGGTTGTGTACGAAACCCAGACCCTCCGAGAGCTGCCATGAATAGAATGCATGCAGGCTTTCGTCATGGTGCATAGCCCTATCTTCAAGTCGGAAAAGTCTCAAGAATGCGGAAATGGCAATTAATACTGCGTAGATCAGCAGTTCGATTCTAGGAAGATTTGAAATCTTTTGTTTTAGAAGTCTATTCATGTGGCTTGATTAAGAAGGCGCATTTACTCATCTACTTTGTATATTCTTAGTCCCTCAGGTCCCCCATATATCCTTTTTCCTATGTTTTCAAATTTTTTCATACCTTCAATCCCATAAGCTCTAATTTCTTTCTGGCTAACTAATATGTACCTAACTTCGTAGAGACCCAAAAGGGATTTTGCTAAGGTAGCGTTTTCAGTAAGGTAAATCGTTCTGACATCTTTCGTCCGCTTGTCAATTTCTAAGCTATCTTTTCTCCATTGTTGTTGATGGCCTGGCCAATTAACTATATTCGTTAGTCCGGTACTTCCGGCTATTATCCCGGCCGTTCCCCATTCACCGACCGACTCTAATATTCCTTCTCCGGAATCAATATTTTGCCTTGCGAAGTTTATGGCTTCGTACATCCCTGGGTCTTGGGATCGGAGGAATATGAGACCGTTTCGAGATTGGTAAGGAGATTCCGATGCTTTCGTGAACGCTGCCGCCGGAGCATAGTAAAGCCCCAATAACAGAGCGACAATGGATGTGAGCCCCCATATTCTATGGGCAACCCTTACTTTGCCGACAGATGATCTAACCTTCGTAAACCAGAAGTAAGCCACATAGCCAGTGCATAAAGATAGTAATACCCACCCTTGGTAGGAGAGTTTAAATATTGTATTCATGCGGCTGTCATATACGTCTCCCACGTATATGAGCTCTGGTAATAGAATTAGGAGAAATCCTAAAGTTAACAAATACAAAGTGGCTACTTTTCCGGAAAACTGTTCGCTTGTCGCTCTACTTGTTGCAGCTATAGCAGAAATTAGGATGAGAATGGTTAGAGGCAGCGCAAACTCAATCATCCCGGGCCCATTGTCTGCGAATGAATTTGAGAGCGAATATCTTATTAGCCAGGGGCCTGTTGCTATTAATGTTCCCACAGATAAGATAGTTTTCCAACGGCAAAATATCTTCGATTGGGCGAATTCCCAAACAACATATGGAACTAGCACTATAAACAGGGGGCCCCAAAAGGTGATTCCGTGTGTTAAACCGGTTTGTATGGGACTTGGATATAAACCTGAAACAGAAGTACTGAAATGCATCAGATAGGGTAAAAGCAGTATTGCCGAAAAGCAGAGTGTCCCTATTAAAATCGCAAGAATTGGGAGGATTCTTTTTTCATAACCTAAAATTTTTCTGATTCCAAGACTCGCGGTAAGGACGGCGATAAGTGTTGGAAGGGTCCACATGTTCATAAAAGTAACAGCAGCAATGGTCAACCCTGCCATAAAAACCGGTGCTAATGAGCCTGTATCCAATTTTGAAGTGGATTCCTTTCTTACGATGTTCAAACAAATTATGAGGAACATCACAATGAAAGGAGCAGACATCACGTGGGGATGCATGTCTCCAAGCAAATAGCTGAAAAATGGAAACTCTGTAATCGTGTAATCAAGCCCAATTGAGTTACATTGGTCTCCAAAGAAATTTATTATTCTTGTGCTCTTGAACCACCACCAAAATTCTGTGGGACGCCAACTATCCACAACAGTGTCTACGTTTGCTTTCATACCATCGATGCAGATTGTTTGCCAGAAGCCGTCAGACCCCAACGCATTGTGTTTCATAAAGGCGAGGACGCCGTAAAAATTTGAAAGAAATACGCTCACGATGGCAGAAAATGCAGCAAACACTATTGGAACGAACCACTTGATTCCTGCTGGTATTAAGTTTAGAGAAAGGCCAAATATAGTAAGGCTTAGAAGCGCGGGGATCGTCGCCATGGCGAGGTTGTAAGCTATTTCGGGGTCAGAGAATGTAAAGTTGCCTAGGTTGCCAAAAATCCAGTATCCAAAGTAGTAATAGCTTATACCTAGCCCTTTCATCCAAGGGTCGAGTGCGCCACTTGCCTCGGCATGCATCGACGACGTCAAAAAGGCAAAGTCCATGGGTTGTTCAGTGTGGTCTATTGCAGGGTCAAAGTACCTAATTAATGCGAAAGATGCGAATACGACGATATAAATGGTTTCGGCAGCTATAAGTGTTTTCCATTCCAGCTTTATGAATCGCCGTATTGCTGCGAGCTGTTTGCACGCGCTCCATATGGATAAGCAAGCGATGAATAGAAACAACAGATACAAAACATACGTATTGGGAGCTAATAAACCGGTTGTGCTTAGGAGCCAAGATAACAAACCTAGCGCTACCATAGAGAACGGCTTGGCTATTGAAAAGCCCTTGTCTTTGAGGATGGGAAGCAAGCGGAACGTAATTGGGAATACAATAATTCCCATTACCTCTATAGCCAAGAACCAGACTAATGTCTGCATGATTCCATTATAAGACTATCTCCGATCTAATTTGTGAATAAGCCCTCTACAAACGAACGGGAATCAAATAACGCCAAGTCATCTATGGATTCTCCTGTTCCTACGAACGAAATCGGGATACTGAGATCTTTTACGATGGGTAGGACTATTCCCCCTTTGGCGGAACCATCCAATTTGGAAAGAAATACTCCATTGCAGGGAACTAATTGGTTGAACGATCTAGCTTGGGTTAGACCATTTTGCCCTGTTGTTGAGTCTATTGTTAGCATTACCCGGGAGAAATCTGGCGAAGATTCTCTGGTGCATATACGATGAACTTTTTGGAGCTCTTCCATCAAGTTTTTTTTATTTTGTAACCGCCCCGCTGTGTCAATTAATGCAACGTCTATTCCACGGCTTTTGGCGGCCTTGATAGTGTCAAAGGCCACTGCTCCAGGGTCTGATCCTGTTTGATGTTTGATGACATCTATAGACAGAGTCTTGCCCCAAACTTCAAGTTGTTCAGAAGCAGCAGCGCGATAAGTGTCTCCGGCACCCGCTATTACTGATTTGCCCATATCTAAATACCATTTTGAAAGTTTCGCTATCGTTGTTGTTTTTCCAGAGCCATTTACTCCGACCATTAAGATTACCAGTGGAAGGTCCGTGGAGTCGGGGGTCCAGTCAAAAGCTTTAATAGACAAAATTTGGGACAATATTTCCTTCAATGACGAGATCGCGTCCTTTCCCGATCGGATCTTATGAGAATAGGATAAATCCTTAAGTTTACGTATAACTTCTTGAGACGTTTCGAATCCGAGGTCAGAGGAAAGAAGAATATCTTCTAGCTCTTCAAAAAACGCATTGCTCAGCTCCGCCGATCCGAACAAAGTACCAATTTGGCCAAACACTGAACTTCGAGTTCTTCGAAGAGCTTTAGCTAGATTAGATCTATCATCTTGCCGAAAAAAGTTAACCATGGCAGGCCTCGCCGCAATTTAGTTGAAAGTTAAATGGCTGCCTAGCATTCTATTGTATTTGGCTACAGTAGGTTAGGCTGAACAATTTTAGGAAATGATCCAAATTCTATTTTTCCAAATCCTTCTCGCTGGCAATTAAATCAACCACGTTAACGATCTTGCAAGAATTTTCGGGTTATGAAGTGATTGCCTGGAGGTAGCAGCGGGCAATCGATTCGGCTAAACATCGCGGTCGACAGGGAGCTTGGTTGACGATCTTTCTGATTTAATTGGTTAGTTAACAGGGGATTACAGTGTGAAGAAATTCTTGAAAATGATATTATGATGACGGATAATGGACGTTCTTTTATATTGAACTTCGCGATATTAGAAGGTGGACACTCCATGGAATTGAGAGAACTTAAAAGTTTTGTCACTGCTGCGAGACTCAGTAGTGTGTCGAAAGCTGCCGTAGAGCTTTCTGTAGGACAACCCACTGTTACCACGCATATCAAAAAACTTGAATCTGAATTGAAGATGGTTTTATTTGATAGGATAACTCGGCCTATCAAATTGACCTTGTCTGGCCAGACTATTTATGAACTTGCAGAACCACTTCTTATTGGTATAGATTCGCTTGCGACGCGAACTTCTGAAGCTGAGGAACGAGGACCTGTCACGATTGCCGCCACTCCCGATATCATTCCGCATACCCTTCCAAAAGTGGTTGAGTTATTTAACACTCTTTATCCTGAAGTCTATTTGAAAATTCGGTCTGCCACCAGAAATAGAGTCATAGAATTGGTCAAAAGTGGAGAGATAGACGCGGGTATAATCCAACACGTTGGAAGAGGGGATGATCTTGATTTCGAACCACTTTTTCTATATGAGAGAGTATTGATCACTCCCAAGTCACATCAACTACTTCGCACTCCTTTGAAATCAATAGATCCTATAGCTGACTTCCCGCTTATATTGATGGCGCGGGGCACTTACACTAGGCAGATACTAGAAGATCAACTGCAGCAAAGAGCGTTGAATTATCAAGTTATTATGGAATTAGATAGCATGGATATGATAAAAAAGTTTGTATCCATAGGGCTGGGAGTGTCAGTTGGTCCTAGGCTGGCTATCGATGACAACGATCTAGGTCAGCTTGGGATGGTAAGCCTTGCTAATTTCCTTCCCGTTGATCAAGCTGGTATTGTGACACTTCCAGGAAGGACTATGTCAAATCCTGCTAGGCAATTGTTGACTGTTATGAGGGAGAGACTAAAGGTAGAGCATGGATAAACTATGGAGCGATTCCAATGAGTCGAGCTGTAACGATTTGGCGATGATCGTATAAGGGACGGTTTGCACAGGTTACTAGTATAATTGCATCAGGACCCGCGTCGTATAGCTTAAGACTTGATTCGTGCATTACCTCTGACTTTATCGCTTCATAAGTGAACTCTTTTTTATCAGTGGATAAGATTATATAAACTGGGTCTCCATTCCGGATGTCGTCAGCTACTTTCGGAAGTGCGTGGAACACGTTACCCTCTCCCTTGATAGGGCTTTCCAGGTGTCCGAAATACCACCCCGTTACGCTATTTAGCATATCCGGGTCTGTGGGTATTCTTCCCACTACGTTTTTAGGAGTCTCGTATTGCTTAATTCCATCCTTTACTATGACGTCCAACTCTTCAACTTTTGAGTCCACTGAGATAGAGGGGATGCGTAAGTTAACTGCGGGACCCGATAGGAATGATGGTCGTGTAACACGATTTATATCTATTGGTGGGAAATTTAATTTTGCGTTGGCAAGTTTGTCAATTTCTGACCAATTAGGATCCTCCCAATCACGGGGATGCATTTGATTTACGAATAGATCGGATCCATATCCCTTGATCAAAACTTGGGTATTTTCACTCTCATTTAGAATTCCCGTTACGGCTTTGGAGGATCCCTCTATTGGTAATGTCGATCGTTCTGTGTTGGGAGTCGCGGATAAAACAGAGGCGGGATTCAAGTTGGTTCCGTTAGCATGTTCGGACATTTTGGGCCTTAAATAGGCTTCTGATTTTATATCCGCGATTTCACTTTCTTCCATGTCTTTACTGAACGATATTCGGATGGGGGGCGCTGCATCTTTGCTTAGCGGTACATCGGGGTTGGATATCGCGTTCAGATTTTTTAGCTTGGCGGAAGATAACGGGTTGCCGCCGTAGGCCAACACATAAAATAGTACCAATAACAGGCCAGTACCAATAGCCACGACTCCAATTATTTTCCCAACGTTTTCCACCATACCAAATAATATCTTAAGTCAGACCTATTGACCCCAGTATCATTAAGCCGCGATAGCAGAGGCTACACCAGAACCCCGTCCATTATAAGCCTGAAAGGACCGGGAACTATCGTACAAGGGTTACTGACCTTTTCCGAGGTTCTTGAGGCTATCGTACCCTTGGGGAGTGGGATGCGCCGCTTGCAATCGGCTCGTTTAAGTAGACGTCGCCGTTTCTTATCTTAATATTGAAACCACAACTCGGATTACTGCAAACCCAAGCTTTGTAATGTATCGGCGCCCCTTGGCTTCCAAAGTCAGATAGCGGAAGAAGACTACCCGTACTGCAATCCCGGCAATCGGGCCATGCGCTCTCAGTCATGTTAAAGCTCCTATTTCTCCACCGCTAAGGTGTAAATTTCTGAGTAAATCCTAGCATGATTGTGACAAAATTAACAAGTGGTTTTTGAGTTTGGGTCTATGTAGTTGGTCGCTTCCCGGTCGTTTAGTTCACTGCAAATAATTTCGCTGCGTTGGAAAAATATATTGATTCAAGTTCACGATGATCGAAATTTGAATAGGCGATCTCATCCATAATTCTGCGAGGGTGAACGAGTGGGTAGTCGCTGCCGAAGAGTATTTTTTCAGGGCCGACTAATTTCACCGCTAACTCGAAAACCTGCCTATTATAAAGTAGAGAGGTGGCTGACGAATCGTAATATACATTTTTGAACGAAGAGCTGATTTCAGACATTAGTTCGTAGAAAATCATGCCTCCTCCCCAGTGAGCGAGGACTACTTTCAACCTTGGGAAACGACAAATAAACGACTCGAGCATTCCCGGTGTTGTGATTCCTTTTCCAGGGTATTTGTGGCCTACTGGCTCAGAAGCGTGGATAACGGCAGGGAACCCATGACTAATAAGTAAATTCATATACGGCTTTATAAGATCCATGTTCAACATATCTATCCCCTGAAGTGATAGGTGCATTTCACCGAACCCCTTGGATCCAAGGGCAATGCATCTTTCCGCCTCATATATTCCAACGTCCCCTGATGAAGGAACTACTCCAGTTAGAGGGATTAGCCTATCAGGGAACGATTGTTGTGAATCCAATATGTAGTCGTTTATATAAGAGTTGAATGAGTTGTCACTCCACCCCATCCCTTGGACTATAGCAATATCTATTTCGGTTTCGTCCATGACTTCTATGAGTTCTTCAGCGGTACTACTCCTACTACGTTTGTTGAACAATTTGCAAAGTGTTGAATCTTTTGCTGCATAATGAGGCCAATTCTGGATTACATCTTTTGGCATCAGATGAGTATGGCTATCTATAATCATGTTTAAAGTTATAGGTGAGACAAGTCATTGGATTTGGCATAGTTCCTCTCTGGTGTGTAGTCTAATGTAGTTCAAAAAGATTTACACATCCTTATTAATTATGAAACGAAACTATTTTGACTAGGAGTCTAGCAATGAAGGCAGTTTACATAGAGCGTCATGGTGGTCCAGATGTTCTCAAATATGGGGAAGTAAACGATCCGATAATTGAATCCAATGAAGTTCTTGTTAATGTAAAGGCTTGTGCTCTTAACCGCCTGGATCTTTATACGAGAGCCGGGCGGAGAGGGACTAAAAGAAATTTTGAAAGCCCTCATGTTTTAGGATCGGATGTATCGGGGATCATAATTGAAGTGGGAAGTTCCGTAGTCGGGATTGAAGTAGGGATGAGAGTTCTAGTGAATCCTCGGATCACTTGTATGCAATGTAACCAATGTGTTTCCAATAGAAGCGAATTATGTTTGAACACTTCCATGGTAGGTTCTGAGATTATGGGTGGATACGCGGAACGTCTTGCGGTTCCTTCAACGTCCGTTTTCCCAATACCCGATAGCTTAGGTTTCGCAGAAGCGGCTTCTTTACCCACAGTGTTTATGCCCTCTTGGAACATACTTGTTAGAACCGCTCAGTTGCAGCCTTGGGAAACTGTTCTCGTACCCTCAGCTTCTAGTGGTGTCGGCACTGCTGCCGTACAGGTCGCACGAAATATTTCAAAGGCTACAGTGATAGCTACCACTAGTACAAAAGAAAAAATGGATAAGGCTTTAGATATAGGTGCCCATCACGTTGTGAATTATCGAGAAGAAGATTTAGAGACCCGTATCAAAGAAATTACAGATGGCGAGGGCGTCAATGTAGTTATTGATCACGTTGGTACCGAACTTTGGAACTCTGTCAACCGAAGTCTCTCTATAGGTGCCAGGTATGGGATTTGCGGTGTTAGCTCTGGGTATCGTGCCGAATTGCAGATGGGGGCGATGTTCACCCGTTATCTAACCATGTTTGGTGTTTTTATGGGAAGGCCTGAAGATTTACATCATACAATTTTCCATGCTGGGAAAGGTACGATTCGCGGTATTATTGACTCTGTCTACCCCTTGGAGGAGGCTAGAAAAGCGCATGAAACTATGGAAAGCTTAAACTTTTTTGGAAAGCTGATTTTGACTACAAATTGATTGGGCATCTAATCTTCATAGAGGAATGGCGGGAGGCATCAGGCATGTCCACCCGCCATTCACAGTGTTATTTAGTCATTCCTCGTTGCCATGGGTCTCATGTCGATACGTGCTCTCACCTCCGGGTTCACAAGTGACATCGGCCAAGTTCCCTTTAGGATTCGGGCCGTTTCTTGTCCTACCTGAACCTGCGAGGCAACCCTGGCGCGATCCGAACTTCCGGCCGAATGTGGAGTGACTATTACGTTTTCCATTTCGAAGAGGGGATTGTCCGGCGCGGTGGGCTCTACATCGAACACGTCTAGGCCAGCTCCAGCAAACTCCTTATTCCTAAGGGCTTCTATAAGAGCTTCTTCATCTACAGTTCCTCCGCGACAAGTATTTATGAAATAAGCGGACGGTTTCATAGCTCTAAAAAAGTCGGCACCTAGCAATTTTGAGGTTTGGTTATTTAGTGGGGTATGCATTGATACGAAGTCGGAATTTGTTGCCAACTCTTCCAAACTGGACACAAGCTGTACTCGATATTCCCTTGCTACCCAAGGTTGAACGTAAGGATCATATGCTATGACTGACATGCCAAGTGCTTGAGCTTTGCGTGCGACGGCGCGACCTATATTGCCCAATGCGACTAGTCCTAATACCTGATCAGTGATAGGGGCCATTGGCATGATAGCTTCCCGAGTCTCTGGACCCCACTTTCCAGCTTTGGTCAGATTGTTCAAAATGGTCACTTTTTTTGCACATGCTAGCATTAGCATTATTGCGTGGTTTGACACTTCCTCCGTGCAAAATCCTGCCGCGTTGATAACCATCATGGACTGATCGGTGGCGGCTTCGTGATCGATGTGATTGAATCCGTGCGATGGAATGATTAGCGCTTGAGCGTCCTCGATCTCTTCGATGACACTTCTAGGCATTGGTACACCTTGGTTTATGATTACATCAGCGCCTTTTACAGCTTCGATGGTTTCGCCGTCACTATTGCATACAAATGTGTCAAATTCATGGTCAATTCCCTCCAATTGTTCCCGTACCAAGTCAGGGTTGGGTTCACCGCTCGATATCATAGCCACTCTTAGCTTTTCCATAAAGTTTCCTCCTTATTTGTACTGTGACTTGCCATTACCTACAGATATACATACGGAATTCGCGAGACAGATTATAAACATACATACAGGTGAACAGGAAATGTATTCTCTCGAGTTGCCTCCACCCGTTGCTGTCTTTGTAATGGTGGTAGGCCGGCTTTTTAGTATGTACTAGATGATCTTGGGAGCTTGGTAGTTCCCATTAGGAACTGATCGATTCCTCTAGCGGCTTCTCTTCCCTCGGCAATAGCCCATACAACCAGAGATTGACCGCGAGTCATATCTCCCGCTGCGAACACCTTGGGAATGTTTGTCATTTTGTTACCATCAGTTTTTACGTTTCCGCGGGCGTCCAACGCTACTTTAAGATCTCCAATCATGCCTTGATGTTCCGGGTGTAGAAATCCCATTGCCAAGAGCACAAGATCAGCTTCAATTTCGAACTCACTACCCTTTTTTTCGATCATAGAAGGTCTTCCCTCTTCATCTGCGTTTCCCCATTCGAGTCGGACACCGTGTAGCTTCTCTATTCTGTTACCATTCCCTGAGAATTTTTTCGTAAGAATGTTGTAGTCCCTGACCCCACCTTCATCATGAGAAGACGTAGTTCGCAGTGTGAGAGGCCAATTTGGCCACATATCATTCTGTAATCTTTCCAGAGGAGGTTCAGGGAGTAACTCTAGCTGGTGAACGATCTCTGCTCCTTGTCGATGAGCGGTACCAAGACAATCCGAACCAGTATCTCCGCCCCCAAGAATGATTACGCGTTTACCCTCTGCGGATATTCTTTCCGTAGTGTCAATATACTCTCCTTGATTGACACGGTTTTGTTGTGTTAGGTATTCCATAGCGTAGTGCACGCCCCTTAAATCACGGCCTTCGATGTCAAGGTTTCTGGGGATAGTAGATCCACCGGTTAGTAAGACAGCGTCGTTTGAGTCTAAAATTTCTTGGATGGCAATGGTTTTACCGACGTGGGCCTTTGTGACAAAAATGACCCCCTCTGATTCCAACTGGTCAACCCGACGTTGCACCACCAGCTTTTCGAGTTTGAAGTCTGGGATACCGAATCGTAATAACCCTCCGATCTGTTCGTCCCGTTCATAAACTGTGACCGCGTGTCCGGCCCGATTCAGTTGCTGCGCAGACGCAAGTCCTGCTGGTCCAGATCCTACGATGGCCACTTTTTTTCCTGTTTTGTTTATAGGTAAGGGGGATTCGATCCACCCCTCTGACCATCCTCTATCCGATATCGCTTTTTCAATGTGTTCTATGGTTACCGGATCTTCATTTATGTTTAACACACATGACTCTTCGCAAGGCGCGGGGCATATCCTTCCTGTGAAATCGGGAAAATTGTTGGTGGAATGCAATTCTTTTAGGGCTTCCTGCCATAGGCCTTTGTAGACCAAGTCGTTGAAGTCGGGGATTATGTTTCCCAGAGGACATCCACTCATACAAAACGGAACGGCGCAATTCATGCACCTGCTTCCCTGGGTTCGGGCCTCTTCGTCGCTCCATTTTTCGTAGAACTCGCTATAGTTAGTGAGTCGTATTGAAACAGGTAATCTCTTTGGATTGTTTCTGTCGAATTCTTTGAATCCCGTCGGTTTACCCATAAGGCTAACCCGTCTTTTCTTTTTGCAAGCTTCTTTCCTCCAAAACCCTTTTGTAGGCAGTAGGCATTACTTTCACGAATTTGTCTAGCATTGTGGCCCAATTGTCTAGAATTTTGGTTGCATTGAAACTTCCTGTGACTTCTCTATGAGTACGGATAAGGTCCTTTAAGGACTCGACATCTTCCTTCTCTACTACTTTCTCCAAGCTGACCATGCCTTTATTACAAAGTGATTCAAACTCCCCATCCTCGTCTAGGACGTAGGCCTCACCTCCACTCATTCCTGCAGCAAAGTTCCTACCTGTTGATCCTAAGATTACAATCTTTCCTCTTGTCATGTATTCACAACCGTGATCCCCCACGCCTTCGACGACCGCCTCTGCCCCGCTATTTCTCACGGCAAACCGCTCTCCTGCGATTCCTCGTATGAAAGACTGTCCTCCTGTAGCTCCATATAGCGCGACGTTTCCGATGATTATGTTATCTTCGGGCACAAATTCGGATTCAAGCTGTGGGCTGATTATAACTTTTCCACCTGACAATCCTTTGCAAAAATAATCGTTAGCGTCGCCTTTGAGATTTATTGTTATCCCCTTGCTTAAGAATGCAGCGAAACTTTGTCCTCCTGAGCCGGTGAAATTTAAGGTTATGGTGTCATCCGGAAGTCCATCTTCCCCATACTTCTTGGAGATTTCGTGACTCAACGTTGTTCCTACAGTTCGATAAGAATTATTAATTTCTTTTTCTATTACTACTTTTGAAGCGTTTTTGATTGCTGGCCCAGCCTCTGAAATAAGGTGATTGTCTAGAGACTTCTCTAAGCCGTGGTCTTGATGGGTCACACAATGCCTGGCAATCCCGTCGGGGACTTTTGGTGAGTGAAGTAAATTACTTAAATCTATCCCTTTTGCTTTCCAGTGATTAACTAAGATTTCGGAATCTAATAGGTCTACCCTCCCCACCATATCATTGATGGTCTTAAGTCCGAGGTCTGCCATGATTTTCCGCAAGTGTTCCGCGATAAAAAAGAAATAGTTAATAACATGTTCTGGTTCACCTGTAAATTTCTGTCGTAGTTCTGGATCTTGCGTTGCTATGCCTACAGAGCAGGTATTCATATGGCATTTACGTAACATAATGCAACCCATAGATATCAATGGACCTGTGGCTAGTCCAAATTCCTCCGCGCCTAGCAAACAAGCGACCGCAACGTCCCGACCTGTTTTGATTTGACCATCCGTTTGTACGACGATTCGTCCCCTTAGATCGTTCATAACAAGGACCTGCTGAGTTTCTGCTACACCTAATTCCCAAGGAAGGCCAGCGTGTTTAATAGATGATTCAGGGGATGCTCCTGTTCCTCCGCTGTGGCCACTGATTAGAACAACGTCGCCATGGCCTTTGGAAACTCCTGCAGCAATGGTACCAACTCCTGCTTCCGCGACTAACTTCACGTGCACCCGAGCTTGAGGGTTTGAACTTTTCAGGTCGTGGATCAGTTGAGCCAAATCTTCAATCGAGTAAATGTCATGATGGGGTGGGCGAGATATGAGTTCCACACCTGGAGTGGAATTTCTGACTCCTCCTATGTATTCGTCCACTTTATGGCCGGGTAGCTGTCCTCCTTCTCCTGGCTTAGCCCCTTGAGCCATCTTAATCTGCAAATCTTTAGCATTCGAAAGATAGTTAATTGTTACACCGAATCTTCCCGAGGCTACCTGTTTGACAGCACTGTTTCTTGAGTCACCATTCTTATTAGGAGTGTATCTTGATGCATCTTCCCCTCCCTCCCCAGTGTTACTTCGAGCCTGGATTCGATTCATAGCTATCGCCATTGTTTCATGTGCTTCTCGGCTGATAGACCCTAAGGAAATTGCCCCTGTGGCGAACCGCTTGACTATTTCTGACGCGGGTTCGACTTGCTCGATAGGCACAGGGTTAGCTACTTTCTTGAAATTGAGGAGTCCTCTTATAGTGCTCAGGTTTATGTTTTCTTCATCCGCGAATTTGGCGAATTGTTCGTAGGTTTCCCATTTATTTGTTTTCACTGCGTGTTGCAGAGAGGTGATGGTCTTGGGGTTCCACATATGGAATTCACCATCACGTCGCCACTGATAAACTCCACCAGCTTCAATACCAAGACTGCCAGATATGTGAGTGTCTCGGCCCTTCATGCCAAATCCGGAGCTGTGTCTTGATATTGCTTCCCGTTCTAGCTCTTCGATTCCTATACCTCCGACTCGAGACGGAGTCCATGTGAAATATTCCTCAATAAATGGTTGATTTAAGCCAACTGCCTCAAAAATTTGAGCTCCTCGGTAACTTTGAATCGTGGAAATGCCCATTTTGGACATAATTTTCAAGATTCCTTTCTGGCTAGCAACAAGATAATTCTGCACAGCTTGCGACGGCGTCAGATTTGGATCAAACTCGCCCTTTTCAATTTGATTCTCCAATGATTCGAATGCTAAATATGGATTGATAGCCGCCGCTCCGAATCCTATCAAAAGACCGAAATGAGTCACTTCCCGAGCTTCTCCTGTTTCGATGACTATACCTACTTTGGCCCTGGTTCCTTCTCTGATTAAATGATGATGTACCCCAGAAGTGGCGAGCAAACTAGGAATCGGGGCATGGTTAGGATCGACACCCCTGTCAGACAGAATTAAAATGGAAGCTCCGTTTTCAATGGCTTTAGATGCTTCTGCACGGATTCTGTCCATGGAGGTTTTAAGGCCACCCTCCTCCGTTGGATCGAACAATATTGGAATGGTTTCTGCCTGTAACCCTTGAAGATTGCATTCTTTAATCCGGGATAGATCTTTGTTACCTATAACAGGTTCGTAAATCGTAATTTGTCTACAGTGTTCAGCGGTTTCCGAAAACAAGTTCCTTTCCTGACCGATAGTTCCTCGGAGTGAAGTTACAAGCTCTTCTCTTATCGCATCTAGTGGAGGGTTGCTGACTTGCGCAAAAAGTTGTTTAAAGTAATTGAATAATATGGGGTTTTGATCTGACAGAAATGCAAGTGGAATATCGTTTCCCATAGATCCCGTTGGCTCATAGGCAGTTAACGCCATGGGTTCCATAATAATTCTCAAATCTTCGAGAGTGTATCCGAAGGCGTTCTGTCGTGCGGTTAGCGTGTTCGGTTCGTAACTCCCAACGTTTTTGGGACTTGGCAGATTATGTAGAAACACTCTGTTTTGGTCGAGCCAGTTTCCATAAGGTTTTTGCGAGACGAGTCCTTTTTTGAGCTCTTCGTCGTTTATAATTTCCCCTCTTTCACTGTCCAGTAAGAACATCCGACCAGGGTAAATTCTCTCCTTGAAGAGGATTTTTTCCGCGGGTATATCTATAACCCCTGTTTCAGACGCCATAACCAACAGATCATCGTCAGTGAGAAGGTATCTGCAAGGGCGTAGTCCGTTTCTATCTAGCACGGCGCAAACTTTCTTGCCATCAGTCCCTATAACCAAGGCTGGTCCATCCCAAGGTTCCATCATGCTGGCATGGTATTCGTAGAAATCCTTCTTATCTTTACTCATTGGGATGTGGTCCCCCCAAGCTTCTGGGATGAGCATCATCATCGAGTGTTCTAGGCTTCGACCAGTGGCCAACAAGAGTTCCAGAGCGTTATCTAAGGATGCTGTGTCACTTTGTCCAGGCTTTATGATAGGGATCAGTTTTTCTACACTAGAACCTAGTTTTTCAGAGAGGAAGACTTTTTCCCTTGAGGACATCCAGTTTATATTTCCCCTCAGGGTGTTAATCTCACCATTATGTATTACGAATCTGTATGGATGAGCCAGCTTCCATGTTCCCAGCGTGTTGGTGCTGAATCTGGAATGAACAAGGGCAAAGGAGGATCTTAATGTCTCATTCCCAAGATCTAAGTAGAACCTTTCCAGCTGGTGAGCCATTATCAGGCCTTTATACACAATTTTGTTGCTTGAAAGTGAGCAAATGTAAAAATCATCGCTGCTTTCTGGAGAATCGGCGTCGACAGCCTTTTCAATAACCCTTCTGAGAGAATAAAGGTTGGATTCGAATTGTTCTTCAGAGATGTCTGAGATAGTTGTGACGAAAAACTGGCTAATGAATGGTCTCGCTTTGTTGGCTAGTACCCCAATTTTTTTTGAGTCAACAGGTACGTCCCGCCATCCGATCAGCGACATACCTTCAGATTCAATCGAGTTTTCGATAATAGTTTTGCATTTTTCCCGTCGAGTCTCTTTCTGAGGAAAAAAAGTCATACCGACGCCGTATTTGCCAGGGGAGGGTAATTTGACATCCCAGCCTTTAGATTCAACTCTAAAAAATTTGTCAGGCATTTGAATTAGGATCCCTGCGCCATCTCCCGTTTCAGGGTCGGCGCCTGATGCCCCCCGGTGGCCTAAGTTAGCTAGTGCCTCCAAGCCTTGAGTGACAATCTGGTGAGATCGGACGCCTTTAATATTTGCGACCATTCCCACTCCACAGGAATCATGTTCAAAATTGGGGTCATAAAGGCCTTGCTTGGTGGGCTTAGGTATATCGGGATGTTGGTATCGCTTATTCATTTTCTTCCTGAACATTTGGCTACTAAAATTCTAAAGCGTTGGTAGGTATCTTTCGATTTCATACTGGGAGATTTGGGCGCTATAGCTATCCCATTCGATCTTTTTATTTTGTATGAAACTAGCAAATACTTCTGGTCCCAGTGCCTCTTTCACGAGGCTACTCCCTTTTGTCACTTGAATGGCTTCCCAAAGATTTCCTGGAAGAGATTCTATTCCGAGTTCCAATAATTCCGGTTGCGTCATGTCATGAGCGTTTTTTTCTAAAGATGGTGGAAGTTCATATTTATTTTCTATTCCTTCTAGGCCTGCGGCTAACATAACGCTGAATGCTAGGTAGGGGTTGCAGGCGGGGTCAGGCGCGCGATACTCAATCCTGCGGGAAGACTCTCTTCCGGGTTTGTACGAAGGTATTCTGATAAGGTCGGATCGGTTTACTTCTGCCCATGTAACGTATGTGGGCGCTTCATAGCTAGGAACTAGTCTCTTGTAAGAATTTACCCATTGGTTTGTTACCAACGTGATTTCTCTCGCGTGCCTCAATAATCCAGCACAAAATTGTTTAGCGTGTTCTGAGAGATGGTGAGGATCGTTGTCACCATAGAATATGTTTTTATCACCTGTAAACAATGACATATGGGTGTGCATGCCGTTACCGTTAACGTCTAAGGCTGGCTTCGGCATAAAAGAGGCGAATAAACCGTGACTCATAGCAATTTCTTTTACTACTAACTTATAAGTCATTACCGTGTCAGCCATAGTGAGTGCGTCGGTGTGCCTAAGATCTATTTCGTGTTGACTCGGAGCAGCTTCATGGTGGCTAGATTCGACCGGAATTCCGAGCTCTTCAAGGGTGAGAACAGTTTCGCGTCTTAAGTCTGTTCCCGGATCTGGGGTGCTCTGATCAAAATACCCATTAGAATCTAAAAATTCTGTTTTCGTCCCATCTTTGAAGTAGAAATACTCAAGTTCGGGAGCGACGTAATACGAGTATCCTTTGTCTACGGCTCTTTTCAAATTACGCCTTAAAACGCTGCGGGGGTCCCCTTCAAAGGGTTTATCATCCGGCGTCACTATGTCGCAGAACATTCTGGCTACTGCGTTGGTCCTGGGGCGCCAAGGCAATACGCTAAAGGTAGTTGGATCTGGAAGAGCGTACAGATCTCGTTCGTCAGCTCTGGCATACCCTTCGATCGAAGAACCATCAAACCCCATACCTCTCGTGAGCGCGTTTTCTAGTTCTTGCACGGTTATGGCAAACCCTTTTATGCTTCCAAGAATGTCAGTAAACCAAAGACGAATGAATTTAACGTCATTATCTCTTGCTTCATGAAGCGCGTATTCGATTGCGTCGCCGTTACGTTCCAGCATGTGCAGGCCCTCCTGAGGCCCGGTATTGTGGTCGTAATCTGTTGCGCTCCAGATCGACACTTAACATTAGTAAGGACGCATGCCTGTCATTACCGTTTTTTCGGAGCGAAATTTTATTAGTTTGTGAAAATAGTGTCAAACTTCCCGTGAGGCTATCTCACCCCTGTGAACGACAACCTACAGGTAGAGTGTAGGCTGTGGGCGTCCAAACTCTTATTTGACTACTTTCCTTTTCGGTAGCGCTACTAGTTACGCGTCAAACGACAGAAAGAATTCGTATGGATGTGGCCTTAGCCTGACTGGGTCTACGTCATTTTCGGTTTTAAAACTAATCCAATTATCAATGACATCTTGAGTAAAAACGTCACCTTTAAGTAAGAATTCGTGATCGTCTTCAAGAGCTTGTAGAGCTTCTTCAAGGCTGGCCGGAACTTGAGGGAGAGCAGCGGTTTCTTTTGACGACAACTCAAAAAGATCTTGTTGAAGTGGCTCGCCTGGGTCATAACCTTTTTCAATACCATCAAGTCCGGCCATGAGCATTGCCGAGAATGTGAGATATGGGTTGCAAGTGGGATCAGCAGATCGGAACTCGACTCTTTTAGCCTTCGGGTCATTGAAGTACATCGGTATTCTACAAGCAGCGGACCTATTTCTTGCAGATAAGGCTAAGATGGTTGGTGCCTCAAAACCGGGAGTCAATCTTTTGTAAGAATTAGTAGTAGGCGCCGCCAAAGCCATGAGAGCTTTGCCGTGTTTTATAAGTCCGCCGATGTAGTGCAGCGCTAATTCAGACAATCCTGCATATTCGTCACCTGCGAACAGGGGAACGCCGTCCTTCCAAATGGATTGGTGCGTATGCATACCAGTACCATTATCTTCAAATAAAGGCTTAGGCATGAACGTCACCAACTTTCCGTGTTGTTTGGCGACATTTCTCACGGCGTACTTATATGTCATCACTGCATCTGCGGTCCGAAGTAATGTGTCAAATCTCATATCTATCTCAGCCTGCCCACCAGTGGCCACTTCGTGGTGTTGGGCTTCTATGGTCAGTCCGAAATCATTTACAAGAGATCTGACCATATCACTTCTCAAATCCTGAAATGAATCGATAGGGGACACTGGGAAATAGCCCTCTTTATGCCTAGGGCGATACCCTGTATTTAGAGTTTCCCCGTCTAGCATGTACGGTTCCCCAGAATTCCAGATACCTTCGTTCGAGTCCACTTTGTGAAATCCGAAGTTCGAGCCATAGTCAAATTGAACTGAATCAAAAATGAAGAATTCAACTTCAGGACCCCAGAAAGAAGTGTCTCCGATTCCTGTGGATGCCAAATGGGCTTCGGCTTTTTTTGCAATATTTCTTGGATCTCTACTGTAGCTGTTTCCAGTTATGGGATCTCTGATGTCTGATATGCAGCTTGCAGTGCCCTTATTAAATGGGTCTATTCGAGCTGTTGAGGGGTCCGGAACGATGAGCATATCTGACTCATCAATGGACTGGAAGCCACGGATACTAGATCCATCGAAACCAACCCCTTTGGATATTAGCTCATCGTCAACTTGGCTTATTGGAACGGAAAAATGTTGCCAAGTACCTGGTAAATCCGTGAACTTTAAGTCTAGGATATCGCAACCGTTGTCTTTCATCAGCTTCAGGATTTCTGCAGACTCATTTGCCATTTCGAATTTCTCCTAAGGTTTGATTGACTAACTGGACCTATACTTCATTAACTCTTGATTGTAGAGGATTCGTGGTAATACGGTATTTTTACATGTCGTCTTATTATCGGTGCCCGCGACAGGTTTATCCCCTACTGATTGTTAAATAATTGTTACAGCTGTGCAACTTTCTTTGACTGGATAGATAGCCGCCCCGTAAACTTAAATGGGACAGATTTACTCGAAAGTTTATTGTGAGGTTACAATGGCCGATCTCGAATGTGACGTTTTTTATGATTTTAGTTGACCGTACGTATTCAATGCAGCCGTGTGGCTGGATAACGTACGGAAAGAATCACCCAACGCTGTGAAGCTCAATTGGAGAAATTTCTCCTTGGAGCAGATTAATAGAAAGGATGCCGGTGACTGGAGAGTTTGGGAGGAAAAAGACCTTACTAAAACAAGATCTCTAATGGCCTCTATAGCTGGTGAAGCTGCGAAAAAACAAGGGAACGAATCATTCCTCAAGTTTTTCTTATCTTTACTTACTGAGAGACACGGTGGTAATCGAGTGCCCCTTAATGATCGCGATGTGTTTATAGATGTTGCAGGCCAATGTGGGCTAGATGTCACAAGATTCAAGGAGGATCTCAGAGATCCAAATGTTTTAGAGATCATAGCGAAAGATCACACAGAAGCTGTCGAAGTTCATGGGGCTTTTGGCACACCCACGTTCATATTTCAGAACGGCCAGTCGGCTTATGTGAAGACTTTTATACCGCCTGTGAACGAATCAATGGCTGCATTTGAACACTTTGTAGGATTGTTTTCGGATCGATCCTACATAGGGGAGATAAAAAGACCTCAACCTCCATGGCCAAAGGGGTCTGTCTGAAAGGTCAGATAGCTGATTAAACAGTTTGGGTGAATATGAAATTTGAGCGCTATAGTGAATGTCTCTGACGCAGAAAAATTACTAGATGTAGATTTCCTTGATAAAGAACTATTACAAGAATCACTTACTCATAGTTCTTCTGTAAATGAATCTGGAAATAGATTGAGACGTCATAACGAGCGTCTGGAGTTTTTAGGGGACGCTGTCATTGGTCTTGTCGTAGCTGAAGCACTATATCAAGGTGGGAAGAATAGAGACGAAGGAGAACTTTCTTCTTTGAGGTCTCAAGTAGTGAGTGGGGAATCTCTTGCCGGCGCAGCACGCCGGATGAGGCTTGGAGACTTGCTGGTTTTAGGTAGGGGTGAGGAAATAGATGGTGGTAGGAATCGCAACTCGAATTTAGCAGCGGCTTTAGAAGCATTAATTGGAGCGTTATTCCTAGATCGTGGCCTAGAGATGGCAAAACTCTCAGTGAGCTACTGGCTTTCTAAAGAGATTGAACTTGCAAATTCTGGGGAAATTAAACATGATCCCAAAACTCGGCTTCAGCTTTTGGTTCAGTCGGGAGCCGGACAGGTACCGGCTTACGAAATTACCGGTCAAGAAGGTCCAGATCACTCCCCGATTTTCTCGGCAGTGGCTTTGATAGATGGGATAATTAGAGGCAGTGGTTCTGGATCTAGCAAATCGATGGCTGAAAGACGGGCTGCAGAGGACGCCTTATGCAGCATTGAAAGCCAGGTAGGGAATTAGGTTACGCTGCCTTCGATGAAATGGGGGAAGCGCTACACGGGTTCGGCGAAAAAGTGGAAGATCCTGCGAAAACCAAACCGGCTTTAGATAGAGCTTTTTCCAGTGACAAACCTGCTGTCGCAAATGTCATCGTCGATCCTACAGCTGCAGGTGTATCCCGAGCATGGGGAGGCTCTAGAACGGAGTAAGCTCGTGGATTTTAACTCGCGTTAATATGATCTGGTGACTTAGAGAGTTAGATCCGGCCCACCGAGTCTTCCTTGCCTAGCAAATTTTTTTAATTTATGGGATCGGATAGCTGTCAGTCAGTTTCAATATCTCACTTTTTACTTGTGCTTCAACGGACGAGTTTCCAACATCGCGAAGGACTCTTAGTATTAGTTCCCCCAATTCTTCTGTTGAGTCAGTGTTCATGCCACGAGTAGAGATACAAGATGTTCCAAGTCTAATGCCGCTTGCCTCCCTAGGTGGTTTTTGATCGAAAGGTATGGCGTTGCGATTGACCACAATATTAGATCTTCCAAGCGATTCTTCGGCTTCCTTTCCCGACATATTCATTGTTGTGAGATCTACGAGTACCATGTGAGTGTCTGTCCCACCAGAAACGATACGGAGCCCGCCGTCCGATAAAACAGCAGCAAGAGCCTTAGCGTTGTCTAATACCTGTTTTTGGTATCTCTGGAAAACGGGTGTCGAAGCTTCTTTGAGCGCGACGGCTTTAGCCGCGATAGTGTGCACCAAAGGACCGCCTTGTGCGTTTGGGAAAACAGCACTGTTAATGTTTCTACCTAGTCCTTTCTTCGCAAGAATCAATCCTCCTCGTGGACCTCGTAAGGTTTTATGTGTTGTGGAGGTAATGATGTCGGCATGGGGGATAGGCGATGGGTGTTTTCCAGCGGCGATAAGCCCGGCAATGTGTGCCATATCGACCATTAACGAAGCACCTACAGAGTCACATATATTCCTGAATTTTGCAAAATCTATGATTCTTGTGTAAGCAGATGCTCCGGCCACAATCAATTTTGGACGATGCCTCTCGGCTAATACTCTAACTTGGTCGTAATCGATGGTTTCAGACTCTTTACGCACCCCGTAGGAGATAAAGTTGTAAAGCTTTGCTGAAAAACTAACATTACTTCCGTGAGTCAGATGTCCCCCGTGACTTAGATTCATTCCCATGGCGGTGTCTCCGATTTTTAAAGTGGCGAAATATGCTGCCATATTGGCCTGGGCTCCGCTGTGGGGTTGTACGTTGGCAAAGCCAGATTTAAAGAGGTCATTTGCGCGGGTTATGGCGATATTTTCAACCACATCGACGTACTCGCAGCCTCCATAATATCTCCGGCCCGGATATCCTTCGGCATACTTGTTTGTGAAATCGGAACCTTGCGCCTCCATTACTGCTGCACTTGCGTAGTTTTCGGAAGCGATTAGGTTGATATTGTTTGTTTGACGAACTGTCTCGTTCTCCATTGCTTGAGCTATCTGCTGATCTACCAATTCCACAAACATCGTATTTATGCCCCTTCACTAAAGATACGGCTGACCTTAGGATTTCCCGTAGATGCCAGCACTATTTTTCCGACCCTCTGGTTGCCGCTAGAGCCCTTCTTGAGAATTAATCTATCTACATTAAGTGAATGTCAATTCTCGCTGGAGTCTCGACAAGTCAATTTTATTTTCGAAACGGTTTAGAATCAATTGGTGCTCTTGCGGGTGGTATATCACTGGGTTAAAGTTAGTAACTGCCAAAGATTGAGCTTGCTTGCTCTCAATAATTTGTTGGCTTACCCAAGTGAGTATATGATCCACGGAGTTTTGAAGAAATATAGTCAATACCTGCCAGTGACGAAGAACACACCGATGATTACTCTCGGTGAAGGCGATACTCCTCTTGTCGAATCCAAGAGAATAAGTAGGTTAATTGGCTGTACACGTCTTTATTTCAAATTAGAAGGATGTAATCCGACCGGCTCATTTAAGGATCGTGGTATGGTCGTCGCTGTGGCTAAAGCGATTGAAGGCGGCATGAAGAGTATCGCATGTGCTTCAACGGGGAATACTAGTGCATCCGCTGCAGCGTATGGCGCCTACTGCGATCTTAAAACCACGTTAATAGTCCCGAAAGGGAATGTTGCACGTGGTAAGTTAGCACAGGCGGTTGCGTACGGGGCGCATATTGCTATGGTAGACGGAAGTTTCGACAAAGCACTGGAACTAGCAAAAGAATTGTGTCAAAAACATTCTGTAGCGTTGGTGAATTCAGTTAACCCAAATCGGATCGAAGGGCAAAAAACAGCGGCATTTGAGATCGTAGATGATCTGGGAGATGCGCCTGACCAACTATTTATACCGGTCGGCAATGCAGGAAACATTACGGCTTATTGGAAAGGTTTCGTGGAATATCACAAACGTGGGAAGAGTCGTACACTCCCGGCCTTGAATGGATATCAGGCCGCCGGCGCGGCACCGATAGTCGTGGGAGAACCTATAGACAACCCTGACACTGTCGCATCAGCGATACGGATAGGGAATCCTGCTAGTTGGCGGTCCGCCTTAGTTGCCAGAGACCAGTCCGGTGGTGTTATTGATTCGGTAACAGATGATGAAATATTGGGTGCTTATCGGACATTGGCCTCTGAGGAGGGGATTTTTTGTGAGCCAGCCTCGGCAGCCTCTCTTGCCGGACTTTTAAAACAATCTCGTAGTGGGGTCAATCTTAACGGTGAAACTGTGGTTTGCGTGTTGACGGGGAATGGGCTAAAAGATCCAGATATTGCCGGCGAAATTGAACCGGCCTATTTCGCCGAATACTCCGCGGAGCTTAAATCCGTAGAAAAAGCACTTTGTTCGGTATGAGAAAGGACCCAAGCCTCCAAGGCAATTCTCCAGAGATAAAGTTTAACCCAGTTCAATCCTGGGTGAGGGAGATGCTGAAGTCACTAGGAGAAAATCCTGACAGGGACGGCCTGCAGCAAACGCCGGTCAGAGTTGCGGAATTATATTCGGAACTCTTCTCAGGTCTTAAAGAAGATCCTGCAGAATTCCTAGAAACCACATTCGATGAGAATCACCATGAGCCAGTTATAGTTGGAAACATATCGTTTTTTTCTATTTGCGAACATCATTTGCTCCCATTTCTAGGTTATGTTCACGTCGGGTACAATCCGAATGGACGAGTTGTGGGTGCTAGCAAACTGGCCCGAGTTATAGATACCCTTTCTAGACGTCCTCAAATACAGGAGCGATTAACGACTCAGATTGTCGATACGATTGTTGGAAACTTGTGTACGAAAGCAGCCTTAGTGTTTGTTTCCGCGGAACACATGTGTATGACTCTAAGAGGTGTAAGAAAGCCGGGGAGCCATGTCGTGACTGTCGCACAAAGGGGGTCTGAGGATGTGCTTAGAACCCTGAAAGAAACGATGTCATTAGCCTCATTGAAAGGATTCAAATGAGTTTTTTCTGCGGTGAAATTTCTGATTCCATTGTGTCTGATTGGGAGACGATCCTACCAGAGTGCTCAACCAACACTATCTTCATAACTCCTTGGTGGCAGTCTATTTGGTGGAAAAGATTCGCAAGGGACCAGTCACTTGTCGTTGTATCGATTAGAGAAGGTACGGATATTCTAGGTATTATTCCCCTGATTCAACTTGATGGTGAGTTGACATTTATAGGCGATCCTGAGGTGTTTGATTACATGGATTTCCCAGTAGTTGTGGGCCGGGAGGAACGCTTTTTTGAATTGCTTTGGGTGGAAATTGCGAAATTACCTTGGAGATTCCTAAGCCTTAAATCAGTTCCAGAGGCTTCTCCGACTTTAGTCCATTTAGTAAATCTTGCTAGATCGCAGGGATGTAACGTTTCAGTAAGCGAGGTTGATAAAACGCCTTACACAATTTTGCCGGACAATTGGGAGGATTACCTTTTAGGGCTTAGGAAAAAGGATAGGCACGAACTTCGTAGGAAAATGAGGCGGTTGCAGTCTGGCAAAGAATATAAGCAACATCTTGCCACAATAGAAGGTGGAAACGGTGAAGAAATAATGGAAGAGTTCTTCCGGTTGATGGCGCTCAGTAGCGACGAAAAGAGCAATTTTCTTGATTCCTCGAACAAGAGATTTTTTATTGATATAGCTCAGGAGCTAAGTAATCGAGGGCAGTTCAAACTTTTCTATCTTAAAATTAATGAAATAAATGTGGCTGCGTGTATCTGCTTTGACTACGATGGAAAGTTCCTCCTCTATAACAGTGGCTACGATCCAGATTATTCATCCCTAAGTGTAGGACTTCTTAATAAAGCTTTCACTATCGATACAGCAATAGAGGAAGGTAAGACAGAATACAATTTTCTAAAGGGAATCGAAAGGTACAAGTATCACCTTGGAGCAGAAGATAGGATCGTCTACGACATTGAAGTGTCGAGATGATATTTAAGATCAGGTCAGTTAGAATGGGGTCCTCCTAGTTACGTGATGATCGCGTAGTATTAATCTCAGGTTATATAAGAAATTCATGCGTATTGCCATTATTAGTTTCCATGGTTGTCCAGTCGCCAGATTGGGTGAAAAGGACACTGGTGGAATGAATGTATATGTCTTAAATCTTGCGAAAGAACTTGCAAGATTGGGGCACATTGTGGATGTGTTTACCCGGTTTCATGATCCTTTAGATCCTGAAATTGTTGAGCTAGAACCTGGGGCGAAAGTAATTCACATAAAGGCCGGTCCATTTGGAGAAAAAAAGGCTGAATTACCATTCTACATCAGAGAGTTTGTCGATAATCTGGTTGCTAATTCTTATACGGCCGGAAATTCTTATGATCTTATACACAGCAACTATTGGATTTCAGGTGAGGTGGCTTCCATTTTGAGTGATAGGTGGGAATCTCCACACGTGGCGACATTTCACACGCTCGCGAAAACCAAATTGAGGGCAAGGGCGGGGGAAAGGGAATCGAGTCTTCGAATTAATTTAGAGCGACAAGTCATGGACCAGTCGACTGAAATTCTAGCTCTGACGCAGGCTGAGAAGTCGGATATTATAAATATGTATGGTATGTCTTCCAGTAAAGTTTCAGTGATACCGGCTGGAGTCGACACCCGAACGTTTTACCCTGAGGATAAAACGGAAGCGAAACAGAAACTAGGCATCAATAGTGGGCAAACTATCCTGTATGCTGGCAGGATTGAACCTATAAAGGGGCTTGACATATTACTGGATGCATTCAGAATGCTAGATGGTTCGGGCGACGCTCAGCTTATCATCGTTGGAGGTAGCTTATCGGAAGACAAGGAATTGGATAGGCTTCGTAGTAATGTTGATCGATTAGGCGTTAGTGAGAAAGTAATGTTCACCGGATCGGTGGGACAATCAGAGCTTAGATCTTATTACTCTGCTGCTGATGTTTTTGTCCTACCTTCTCATTATGAAAGTTTCGGACTTGTTGCCTTGGAAGCAATGGCTTGTGGCACACCAATCGTTGCTTCCCGAGTAGGAGGAATACCTTCCTTTGTAGATGATGGTGTGAATGGCTACTTGATACCTTGGAGGTGCCCTGAGCCGTTTGCGGATCGCATAGAGATGCTGTTACAGAATTCAGACTTGAGGAAAATTATGGGTAGGGCAGCCCAAAGGAAAGCCCGGGCGATGGATTGGAGGTTTGTTGCTTCTCAGGTAGCTGATTATTACTGTAAATTAAGTAGATGTGACCAGATCTTAACGGCTGTCTAATAGGCCCATATTTAACTAGATTATAGTCTCGAACCATAGTGTTTCTGAAATCTTTTTAAATCCCAATTTGAAATAGAGTTCTCTTGCGGGTGCGTTCTGTGAGTCAACTTCAAGTTCTATCGACTTTGCGCCTCTGCGGATTAGAGCATGCATACCAGTTAGTACTATAGCCTTGCCCAACTTTTTGCCTCTGTAGTCAGGATGAACTCCGGTCATTGAGACCCAACCGGTTGACCTTCCATTTTTACTTGAGTATAGAGTCCAATTATACCCGGCGATTTTTTTCTCGCTATGAATCAAAAGTATGCCTTCCTGCCCGTCTCGTTCCATAGAAATCCTGGAAAAAATCTCGTCGGACGTATTTGGGCAAAAGCCCCAGTGTTCAGCAAACGCACTATTTTGTATTTCGGTAAACTCTTCTATGTCTTTCTGTATATCAAGACTTCTGATTTTGTACCCTTTTGGTATGATGGTCTCTTCAAGGTCCTTATTTTTTTCCGTTACCCGCTGAAGGTTCCAGTACTGTTTGACTTTCTTCCACCCAAGATTATTTAAGGCTCTCGTCCAATCGTGATCTTGTTTTGAAATTTGCACATGTAAAGTGCTCGGAAATTTATGTCGGGAAAATTCCTGGGCTACTTGGCACAATTTTGTGGCAACAATTTCGCGATAATCGCACTCGCCGACTGTTTGTAGAGCTACCATTCTGTTTATCGGTTTTTCAGAAATCATGTGTAAGAAAGCCACTATTTTTCTTTCAGAGTCTCTAGCGACGAAACAATCTTTTTCTGGGTCCGCACCTGGCATCTCATGTAATTGACGGAACAAATTCGGGCTTAATTCTTTCTCAGTGTTTTCAAATCGGGACGTATGGTTTAAGAAAGCGACGACGTCAGAAGTTTCCTCCCAACGAAAGTGCTTTATGGAAAATTTGTCTGTCATATCAGCCTGCTAAACTCAAGACACATTTTATCAGAGGCGGACAAGAAATGGTTGCCAATAGATTGTTACCGTGATTCGGACGTGCATGTAATAATATGTTTAGTTTTATTTATATTAGAGGTAAATGTTGTGAACATTCCTACAGAATTTCCTGTTCCTAGTCGAGTTTTAGTAATAACACCACATCCTGACGATTCTGAGTTAGGCTGTGGGGGTACTGTGGCAAAGTGGGTATCCCATGGCGCAGTGGTTGTCTACGTTTTATGTACCAACGGAGATAAAGGTTCTTCGGACCCCTACATGACATCGGAAAAACTTGCCGCTATTCGTACAGAGGAGCAAGCGCAAGCTGCCGAGACTTTAGGAGTTAATGAAGTTGTCAGACTTGATTACCCTGATGGGGGCCTCGAAGATACTCCGGAATTTCGAGGTCATATAGTCCGTGCTGTAAGGAAATACCGCCCGGATGTAGCTCTTTTTACGGATCCGTTGAGAAGTGGATTTTATCTACATCGCGACCATAGGATAACTGGTACTGTAGCTTTGGATGCTCTTTTCCCTTACGCTAGAGATCGGCTTCATTATCCACAACATGAAACAGAAGGGTTACTTGCTCATCGGACCCCTGAGGCTCTGTTGTGGGGAACAGAATCGCCGGATACTTTTGTTGACATATCGGAAACCATAGAAAAAAAAATTAGTGCTCTCTTATTCCACTCCTCTCAAATACCTCCCGGAGCCTCAAGTGAGGAAATGAACCGTCTTATTAAAGATTCGGCTCAAAGACTAGGAGATTCGTGCGGCCTAAAATACGCGGAAGGCTTCAGAAGAATTAGTTTTACTCCATGATCACAGGACTTGCGCGTGTACGATCTGCATAATCATCTCCTACCTCGTCTTGACGATGGCCCCAACAATATGGACGAGACTCTCATGATGGTGAAAATGTCATCGGAGCAAGGGGTCAAGGTCATCGTAGCAACCCCTCATCGCAAGGACGTTAACCAGTTTCATTCCATTGAAGAAGTTCAAGAAATACTAGCTAATGTAAGAGAACTTTCACTTCGTGAAGGGTGTCAGACCGAAATAATGCTAGGAATGGAGAATCATTTAGACAGATCCCTCATAAGCGATGTACGGAACGGAAGGGCTTTACCAATAAATGACGGAAAGTATATTCTCGTGGAAATGCCCTATGAAAAATGTGACGCCAATGCTTTGAGAAAAACACTGCATTCTATTCAAAAACTGAGACTAATTCCCGTTATTGCTCATCCTGAGAGAATGGAACTTTTCCATTCTGACCCTAATTTGCTTTCTACCCTCGTAGAGGAAGGAATGTTAACTCAGATCACTGCCGGCAGCTTGTCAGGTAAGTTTGGCGGAAAGGTGAGAAGATTTACCATGGAAATGCTAAATTGCAATCTTGCCCATATTATTAGTTCAGACGCCCATGATGCAACTGGCGATAGATCCCCCGATATGTCCACAGGCTATAACGTTGTTCGTGGTATTGTGGGTACAGCAGTTGCACAAGGAATGGTTCGCGACATTCCTTTATCTATACTAGAAAATAGTGAAGTCGCGGTTGACTCTCCGAAAAGATTTCGTACTACCAAGGCTTGGTGGAGATTTTAAAAAAATTAGGCTAGCGGCAACAGTTTTCTCAATGATCTCCAAACCAAGTTGTGGGTTTCCTGTTCAGATGCTGTTGCGTCAAGCACCTGCCACCTATTTGGGTTTTCCTCAGATAAAGCCAAATAGCCTTCACGTACCTTATTGTGGAAATCCAATTTTTCCGATTCCCATCGGTCCAGTGTGTCCCCTTTTTTTCTTTTAAAGGAGAGTTCTGGAGAAATATCAAGTAGAAACACTTTGTCCGGAATTATTCCTCCAGTTGCTATTTCATTTAGATAGTTGATGACTTCACGGCTTAATCCTCGGGCGAAACCCTGGTAGGCGATTGTGGAATATATATACCGATCCAAAATCACAACCTTATTTTCCCTAAAGGATGGGATTATCTTTTGTTTTATGAGGGTTATTCTAGCTGCAGAGAATAGAAACAATTCTGCATAAGCATCTAACTCTGTGGTTTCTTCGGCGAGCCAATTTCGAATATTCTCGCCGGTCTGCGTACCTCCCGGTTCTCTCAAACTTATGTTTCCGATTGATTTGTCTGATAGTCGTCGGCTCAGTAGTTTAGATTGCGTACTTTTTCCGCTACCTTCGACTCCCTCGAAAACAATGAAGCATCGCTTTTCGTTCGTTAACAAATTTTTAACTACTGTGGATTACGACTCGACGCAGTGGTTCACGGCCAAGGCTTGAAGATTCAAACCCCGATTGAGTCGCTATCTGGTGTTGTAACCTTCTTATATGAGAGTTCTGAGGTCTTAGTTCAATATCCCCTTCACCTTTACCTATGCGGTGGGTTGCCCGTTCAGCTTCCAGAACAGCTAGTGACCTGTCAGCTTCAGTCACAGAGATGTTATGACTTTCCCTAGAGACAGCTCTAACGAATTGCTCTATTTGGTTTACGGTGTTTCTCCTTAGGACAAATACAGGTTTGCCCATTTTTTCTGCCGTTTGTAGTGCTTGAGTTCGTCGGCGGTGGTAATTCTTGGTCGTTACCACCAGATCAGCAGCTTCCATTTCGTTTACGAGAGCAAGCGGGGCGCTCATACTTTTTATAATTTGGTCAATTCTCCCTCTGTTGACCCCGTAAGGCAAGATGCTGGTTACTTTTTCTTGGGGATGACTGCTTCCACTGTCCCCTGGGTTATTGTTGGTTGAGTATATGAATCTGTGACCGTTACTGTGGTTCTCGTTGTTTTTCACAGATGTACTTTTGTTTACCAACCCATTTTGGGACATAGTGCGTGTTTCGGAGGCCACTGCTTGCTTTCGCAGCATTCTGTCGACAGTAGTGGCGACATCTTCATGTACGGTGACCATGTTCCAACCCTGTATCTCTACGAGTATATCGAAAGTTGGTGGTGCGCTTCTCTCAAGGACAGTTTTTTGAGACCTTCTCCTCCTTGCCTCAATATCGCCGAGGGTAACAGTCTGGATACCACCCACAAGATCGGATAATGTAGGGTTCATTATTAAATTCTCTAATTCGTTGCCATGAGCTGTGGCGACAAGCTGCACTCCGCGTTCCGCAATCGTGCGTGCTGCGTTAGCCTCTAACTCGGTGCCGATCTCGTCAATAATAATAACTTCTGGCATATGGTTTTCGACAGCTTCGATCATCACCCCGTGTTGCTCGGTTGGGGAGGGAACTTGCATGCGTCTGGACCTTCCAATGGCCTGGTGAGGAATATCTCCGTCTCCTGCGATTTCGTTGGAGGTGTCTACAACTATTACTCGTTTGTCTGCATCGTCCGATAATACTCTAGCAACCTCTCTCAGCATCGTCGTTTTCCCAACCCCCGGTTTTCCTAGGAGGAGTACGCTTTTACCAGAAAGAATAAGGTCTTCGATTATACGTATCGTTCCGTAGACTGCTCTTCCGACTCTAAAAGTAATACCAACCACTTTTCCGGATCTGTTTCGTATCGCTGATATTCGATGGAGCGTGCGTTCGATACCTGCTCGATTGTCAGCGCCAAACATGCCGACTTTGTTTATTGCGTAGTCGATGTCTTCTAAAGCGACTTCCTCTATGTCAAGTAGGTCATTTTTGCCTAAGAATCTGGCCTCCGGCGGACGTCCGAGGTCAAGTACCACCTCCAATAACTCTTCTATATGTTCATGGGACTGAAGTACATTTCTAATACGTTTAGGTATGACGTCAATTAGAACTTTAAGATCTGTCTCTGTCTTCTGAACCAATGTCTCGCAGTTACCTCTTTTTCCGGAACTCGCTGTTAGTGATTCAATCTCCTAACATGACGAAATAGATGCGAACATCCTATGCATACGGGTGTCGTTAGTTAACTCAGGGTGAAATGATGTTGCGAGCAGTTTACCTTCCCTCACAGCCACAGGCATGCCGCCGTCTACCTCAGCTAGGATCCTAACTGCCTCCCCTGCCTTTGTTACCACGGGTGCTCTAATAAACACCGCATGCACCGGCGGACCATCTATGCCATTCACTTCTAGGCTTGTTTCAAAGCTGTCAACTTGTCTTCCGAAGGCGTTCCTAGACACTTCAATATCCATTAGGCCGAGAGGCTGCGGACGCCTGTCTAGCAGTCTCCTTGCCACCACTATCATTCCGGCACAAGTACCCCAGACGGCCATTCCGTTTGAAACACATTGCTTAAGCGGTTCTCTCATTCCAAATATATCTATCAGTTGAACAATCGTAGTACTTTCGCCACCTGGAATAATAAGGCCATCTAATCCTTCGAGCTGTTCAGGGAGCCTAACTTCCCTGGATTCGGCACCTACTGCCCCTAACATCTCTCTATGCTCTATAAAGTCGCCCTGTATAGCTAGGACGCCTATTGTTGGCAATTTACCAGCCTCTGTTAGCTAATTGCTCTGACTCTGACAATGTGCGAATGTCTATGCCGGGCATTGCTGATCCAAGCCCCTTCGATATTTCGGCTAAAAGGGTTGCGTCTTTATAATGCGTGGTAGCCCTTACAATGGCATCGGCCATTATTTGAGGGCTTTCTGACTTAAATATGCCAGATCCCACGAACACCCCGTCGACACCTATCTGCATCATTAAGGCTGCGTCGGCAGGTGTGGAAATTCCTCCAGCCGCGAAGTTCACGACGGGTAATTTACCCGTTTCATGGATGTTCTTAACTAAGTCGTAAGGGGCCTTTAGATCTCTTGCAGTTGCCATGAGTTCGTCGGCTTCCATTCCACGGATGCGGTTTATTTGACCCAGAACTTTCCGGCCATGCCTCACTGCTTCCACGATATTACCCGAGCCAGCCTCACCCTTTGTTCGAATCATCGCCGCGCCCTCTCCGATTCTTCGTAGTGCTTCACCTAAGTCACGAGCTCCACACACGAAAGGAACTTTGAAACCTTCCTTATCTATATGATTATTTTCGTCCGCCGGTGTCAGGACTTCCGACTCGTCGATGTAGTCTACTCCTAAGGCCTCAAGTATTTGAGCCTCCACAAAGTGACCGATTCTGGCTTTAGCCATCACGGGAATGGTAACTGCGTCTATTATGTCCGCTATCATCTGCGGGTCCGACATTCTGGCCACGCCCCCAGCTTTTCTAATATCTGACGGTACCCTCTCAAGGGCCATCACTGCTACGGCTCCAGCGTTTTCAGCAATCATAGCTTGCTCCGGCGTGACGACATCCATAATCACCCCGCCTTTCAGCATCTGCGCATGCCCTGTTTTAACTGCCCAAGTACCTGTTATTGGTTTAGTGTCGATTGCCATTTAAGCCCTCCGCTCAAATTGAACATTACGGCGTTTGTTTGATTGAATTATACTCCTACGGCGGTCCCACCTTCAATCGGACTCGGGCTAACGGTTTTTAACAGAGGTGGATTTCAAAAATTTGGCCTATAACCCCTTTTGTCCTATGTATTGTGCCAACTCTATGGTACGTAAACTATATCACCATTCATTATCGTACCAGCCAACAGTTTTTACCATATTAGTACCCAAAGTAATAGTCGATAGGCCATCTACAATACAACTGTAGGGGTTTTCTCTGTAATCTGAACTAACAAGCGGTTCCATATTGAAATCTAAAATTCCGCGCATAGTTTCATTTGAAGCAGTTTTATAGACTGAGTTTATCTCTTCGACGCTGGCTGGAGTATTCAGATTTGAAACAACGTCAGTCACTGAAACAGACGCTGTGGGGACTCTGAATGCCATACCATGGACTTTTCCTTCCAAGTTTGGGATCACCGTTCCTACAGCTTTGGCGGCTCCAGTTGTGGTCGGTATGATATTAGAGCCAGCTGCCCTCGCTCTCCTAAGGTCTTTATGACGTTTGTCCAAAATTTGTTGATCGTTAGTATAGGCATGGATTGTAGTCATCATTGCCGCAGAAACTCCGAAATTATCATCTAGGACTTTAATTAGAGGTGCGACGCAATTCGTGGTGCAAGATGCATTGGATATTATGTGGTGCGACTGAGGATCGTAGTCTGCTTCATTAACCCCCATTACTATAGTGATATCTTCGTTCTTGGCGGGAGCTGAAATTATCACCTTTCTTGGACTAGATTCTAGGTGTCCACGGGCTTTTTCCCTGCTGGTGAATTTCCCAGTACATTCGAAAACTATGTCTACATCGTGATCGCCCCAAGGTATGTGAGATGGTTCTTCGTTGGTCAAACACGCGATTTTGCTGCCGTTAACTATCAAAAATTCGTTGGATGTTTCTATACTTGCGGCTAACACGCCATTCGTTCTGTCATATTTCAGCAGATGGGCGTTTGTCATCGGGTCTCCTGTGCTGTTAACGGAGACAACTTTCAGATTAGAGTATTTACCTTTAGAAATAGCCCTTAGAATTAGTCTGCCAATTCTGCCGAACCCATTTATCCCGAGTCTGATTTGCCTATTTGACATTCCTGTTATTTCATTGCCTCTGACTACTGATTGGATCAGTGATTGTTCTTTAGATATTTCGCATACACAGACATCCCTGCGTAGCGGCACTTAGCACCGAGTTCTTGCTCGATCCGAATTAGTCGGTTGTATTTCGCCGTCCTTTCTCCCCGGGCAGGCGCCCCTGTTTTTATTTGCTCGGATCTAATTCCGACTGCCAGATCAGCTATTGAGGTGTCTTCGGTCTCTCCAGATCTGTGGCTTACTACTATTCCCCAATTCTCAGATTTACCCATATCAATAGCTGTTATTGTTTCACTAAGTGTGCCTATTTGATTAGGTTTTATTAGGACTGCGTTTCCACATCGTTCTTTTACAGCTCGGGAAATTCTGTCAGGATTGGTAGTTAGTAAGTCATCACCAACCAGTTGAACTCTTGATCCTAGTCTTGCAGTCATAGATTGCCAGTCTTCCCATTCATCCTCGGCCAATCCATCCTCGATGCTTATAATCGGATAGGTATCTATCCACTTCCCATAAAGATCTGTTAGCTCCTCCCCGGTTAAAGAGCGCCTCTCTATATCAAGCTCATATTTTTTGATGTTATCATCAAACATTTCAGACGCCGCTGCGTCTATTGCTAGGAAGAACTGTTCCGACAATTTGTAACCTGAGGACTCGATTGATTCTATTATCAAATCTATTGCGATTTGATTAGATGAGAGAGAGGGGGCAAAACCACCTTCGTCTCCTACGGTGGTTCCGAGGTTTAAAGATGCGATTTGATTGCGCAATTGATGATAGACTTCGGTGCCGGCACGAAGCGCCTCCGAAAATGAGTCGAAGCCTGCCGGAACTACCATAAATTCCTGGATGTCTGTGGAATTTTCAGCGTGTCTTCCCCCATTTATTATGTTCAACATGGGAACAGGTATAACAAAGTCGTCGTCGGAGGCTATGTGTTCGTAAAGCGGATATCCCCTACTTGCTGCTGCTGCTTTCGAACTGGCTAGTGAGATGGCAAGGATTGTGTTTGCCCCGAGCGATCCTTTGTTTGGAGTACCATCTAATTCCACGAGTATACTGTCTAGGTGTGTTTGATCATGGACTTCTACACCTTTTACCGCAGGAAGAACGTATTCTTCAATATTTTTTACAGCGTTTAAAACCCCTTTCCCTTTATATCTGTTGAGATCGTTGTCTCTCAGCTCATGCGCTTCAAACCGTCCTGTGCTGGCACCGGAAGGAATTGCAGCTGTGCCAACAGACCCATCGGTAAGAATAACGTCAGCTTCCACCGTTGGATTTCCGCGGGAGTCAAGTATTTCTCTGGATTTGATGTCGCTGATGGTCACCATAAATGTCAACCTTGAATGTAATCAGATTTGGCTAATGAAATAGCTGTTTCCACTGCTTCTTTTGGCGTATTACAGACATGCATTGAAGTGTCAGCTATTTTGTTTCGGGAAAGACTCCAGGTATTTAATGCCACAAGCGGTTTGCCATCTGCTAAGGCATGCCCAATTTCTGACAAGGTTCCATAAGCACCGCCAATGGCAATTACAGCCAGGCCTGCACGGGCAACGACTACATTTCTTGCATACCCTAAACCGGTGCAAATAGGGTACTCGATCCAGTCATTCGCCTCCTTGGGATTCAATCCAGGTAGGATACCTATTGTTGAGCCCCCAGCTGACCTCGCGCCTTTGGATACTGCTTCCATTACTCCTCCCAGTCCCCCACAAACAGTGGTAATTGCAGATTCTGCCAGTAATCTACCGACCTCTTCCGCAAGGGAGTAGTTTATTGGAGAGGCTTTGCTTTCGCCAATGACGGAAATGAGCAACACGCACCTACACTAGGAAGCTTTACATAGATCAAGATTATACACCGCTTACGGTGCTAAGATGACCCGTATGAAATTGTAAATCATAGTTGGATCTATGAGGTGGCGAATTTTGTACAAAGTATTAATAACAGGCGCCTCTTCTGGTATAGGGAGGGTAACTGCATTAAGACTAGCCCGGAGAGGCTATCAAGTCATTGCTACCGGTAGATCTGAAGGTCGTTTGAGAGGCTTAGTCGAGGAAGCGGGCGCCTTGAGGCTTGAATTAAAAACGTTTTCAATGGATCTTCGTAGTAGTGATATCAAGGAAGTAATAGAAAGCAATAGCTGTTTAGAAAAAGTTGATGTGCTGGTTAACAATGCAGGGTATGGTCTGTGGGGACCGTTAGAGACGCTCAGTGACCAGGAGTTGGTCAATCAATTCCAAACAAACCTTTTCGGTTTGATGTCTTTAACTAGGACGCTACTACCTCAGATCAGGTCGTCAGAAAATGGGAAAATAATAAACGTTAGCTCGGTTTTGGGTAGGCTGGGTACCCCGTTTAATGGAGCGTATGTTTCCAGCAAATTTGCTTTAGAAGGCCTTAGTGAAAGTCTTCGGTATGAATTAGATCCTTTTGGAGTTTCAGTCTCATTAGTTGAGCCGGGGTATTTTGAAACAGGATTTCAAAGCAGTCAAGTTAGGGCGGAAAAATCAGACTCTCCTTCATACCCTTACCAAAAGTTCCTCAATAATTATTTGGTGAAACGTTCAAGATTTATTAGACCCTCGAATCCGGATAAAGTGGCGAACGTAATTGAAAGAATCGTTCGATCTAAGTCGCCACAGTTCCGCTATGTGGTGGGTATGGATGCAAAACTGGGGATCTTAGCAAAACGCCTACTTCCTGACAAGCTATTTGCATATCTTGTCAGGAAGGCAACTATTGGGCAGTAGGTTCGCGAAAGTCACGTATATTTCATTATTGAACGAAAATTGTACTATTTAGAGGAAGCCATTACGTCTACCAATTCTTGCACTGCGTTCGCAGACTTTCTGAGAGCAGTGAGTTCGTTGTCGTTTAGTTCCAGCTCTACAATCTCTTCAACGCCAGCTGCACCTAGCTTTATTGGTACTCCCACATAAAGATTGTTTATCCCGTATTGCCCCTGTAAATATGCCGTGCAGGGAAGGATCTCTTTTTTATCAAAGAGTATTGACTGTACCATTTGGACTATTGAAGCTGATGGTGCGTAGTAGGCACTTCCAGTTTTTAAATAATTGACGATTTCTGCGCCACCATCTCTTGCTCTTTGGACAATTTCCTCGAGCCTATTTTGATTTATCAGTTGACTGATGGGCGTTCCGGCAACGTTCGTACTTCCTATAACAGGAACCATTGTGTCTCCGTGTCCACCCAATACATGGGCGGCGACAGACTCAACCGAAACGTTGAGCTCCTGAGCAAGAAAAGTTCTGTATCGAGCAGTATCCAATATGCCAGCCATACCAACGACCTTTTCAGGCGAGAAACCGCTTACTTCCAACGCTCGTTGTGCCATAGCGTCAAGAGGGTTTGTTACGATTACGTGGATACTATTTGGGGAGCGTTTCGAAGTTTCCTTAACTACACTGGAAACAATTTTCATATTTGTCAGCAGTAGATCGTCTCGACTCATTCCGGGCTTGCGCGCTATTCCTGAGGTTATGACAACTATGTCAGAATTTGATGTTTCTTCATAGCTGTTTGTTCCCACGATAGCCGCATCTGACCTCAAAATGGGGCCAGATTGCGACATGTCTAAAGCTTTACCCTGGGGAAGTCCCTCCACAATGTCTACTAAAACTACATCTGCGTATCCCCCGTCGAAAATACGTTGTGCTGTTGTAGCTCCGACGTTGCCAGCACCTACTACCGTCACCTTATTTTTCATGAATCATCCTCATTCTATAATTTATAAAAGTGAAAAGTATAAAGCTTTCAACTTTTTGATGTGGATTAAGATCATAGCTGGTTAACTTAACCTATACTATGAAATTATAGCTAGTATGTCTCCCTTTACAACTGTCGATCCGGGATCTGAGGGAAGGGATTCAACTATACCGTCACAAGGGGAAGGTAACGTATTTTCCATCTTCATAGCCTCAAGGACAGCTATAGGGTCTCCTGTGCTAACTGTGCTGCCCTCTTCGACAAGGTATCTCAATAAAATGCCAGGCATGGGGGCGGAAAGAGTTTTGGCTGATGTGCCCGAGTCTGGTTGCCTGGATTTTTTTTCCTCGTTGATATTAGCGCCGGGCGGCTTCATTTCATTAATCGATAGGATATCGTCGTTTATTGGGTCAACCTCCACCCTAAAAAAAGTCTCGTCAACAAATATATTGAAGGCTTTAGCATTTTGACTTTTTAGCGGGACATCTTTAGCTTTTGGAGAAGAGTCATCCGCCAATTTTACGGCGTCAGTAGAACCACTTGAGTCATGTTCCACATCTACAGGAAGCGGGTCTAACCCATATTTTATCCTTAAGAATGCTAGGCCTGTAGTTGGATATAGAGCGTATATCAAAACGTCGTCTATATCTTCCGAAATGTCAGAAATTTCCATTTTGGCTTTTTCTAGCTCGGGTGATAATAAATTAGCGGGCCGCTCGGTTATCTGCTTATTTCCTGCCTCGTATTCTTTTAAAGCTTTTTTCAATAAATTGGGGTCGATGGTAGTTGGTGGTCTGCCATACATACCATGTGCGTAATCTTTAACCTGATCTGATATTAGTTTGTACTGGCCGAACAGGACGTTGCTGACGGCCTGCGAGCCGACCATTTGACTCATTGGAGTCACGAGGGGTGGATACCCAAGGTCTTTACGGGTTCTTGGGATATCTTCTAGAACGTCTTGAAGTTTATCAAGAGCATCGAATTCACGGAGCTGGGTAATTAAGTTGCTGGTCATCCCTCCCGGTATTTGGTGGCTTAATACCTTCGCGTCGATCACTGAATATCTCGTGTTTTCTACCAAGTGCTTGTATTTTGGAATAATTGATTCTAGATAATCACCTAATTCAATCAACGCAGAGATATCTATATCAGGATCTCGGGGCTCTCCCTTAAGAGAGACAGCGATAGGCTCGATCGCTGGTTGAGAGGTTCTTAGAGCAAATGGGGCAAGGGCAGTGTCAATGATGTCAACCCCGGCTTCTATTGCTTTTAGTACCGTCATAGAAGCCATACCGCTGGTGTAATGGGTATGTAATTGGAGTGGTATGGTAACCTCTTGTTTGAGAGCACTGACTAAGTTGAACGCGTCGTAAGGGGCCAAAAGGCCAGCCATGTCTTTTATGCAAAGGCTGTCTGCTCCCATCGACACGAATTCCTTGGCTTTGCTGACGAAATATTCAAGGCTATATATCGGCCCCCCCATTCTGCCGGATTCAGTTACTGAATAACAGATTGTCATTTGTAGATGCTTTCCGGATTTCTTAATCGACTCTGCGGCCTGCTTTAAATTCCATTCGTCATTTAAAGCATCGAATACTCTGAATACGTCTATACCGTTCTCTGCCGCTCTTTCTACGAATGCTTCAACGACATCATCAGCATATGCTCGATACCCTACTAGTGACTGCCCTCGTAATAGCATAGATAGACGGGTGCTAGGTATCAGTTCCCTAAACCTTCGAAGTCGTTCCCAAGGATCTTCAGAGAGAAACCTAGTGGCTACGTCGAAAGTAGCGCCGCCCCATACTTCCATGGAGTGAAAGCCAATCTTGTCCATAGCAGCTGCTATAGGCTCCATATCCTCCATTCGGAGACGAGTTGCAAGCAAGCTTTGATGGCCGTCCCTGAAAGTAGTGTCTGTTATTCCTACGGGATTAGGTGTCATTTTGAATTAGTCTATGTGAATTTCCTAGTGGCCTAGTCCGTTCCAGCCAGTTAACTTTCGTATGAACGGAAGAGGTATATCATTTCTAATAGATATTTTCCAAGGGGATATCAACTGGTCTTGGCCTCCCTTGGTAGGCGACAAGTTCAAGTAACTGTTGATCGCTGCTGAAATGGCAGCCATTTGCGTTGGGGTGGGGGGAATTTGGCTCAAAGTGGGATGTTACCATGTTTTTTTGGAGGCAAACTTTCGCGCTTATTAGCTAGCATTCTGAGAGCCCTAATTATTTTACTACGGGTTTGTGAAGGTTCGATAACATCGTCTATGAGTCCACGCGCCGCCGCCGTGTAAGGATTCATAAGGTTCTTTTCATATTCTTCAATCAAAGAATTTCTTGTTTCCTGGGGATCTTCGGATTTGCTGATTTCTGCACGATGAATTATGTTTACTGCTCCTTCTGCACCCATTACAGCGACTTGTCCAGTTGGCCATGAAAAATTTATATCGCCCTTTAGGTTCTTACTACTCATCACGATATAAGCCCCCCCATAGGCTTTCCGCGTTAGGACGCTTATTTTTGGCACCGTCGCTTCGGCATATGCGAATATTAATTTCGCACCGTGTCTAATTATGCCACCGTATTCCTGTGAAGTACCGGGCATAAATCCAGGGACATCTACAAAAGTTATGATCGGAATGTTGAAAGCATCACAGAATCTGACGAAACGCGCTGCCTTTACTGACGCGTCAATGTCTAACACGCCGGCGTATTCCGTGGGTTGCTGGGCCACGACCCCGACGCTTTTTCCCTCCAAACGGGCGAATCCAACAAGAATGTTCCTTGCAAAGTTCCTGTGGATTTGCATGAAATTCCCGTTGTCTACAACTGTGTTTATGATTTCTAACATATCGTAAGGCTGATTGGGACTGTCCGGAATTATGTCGTTTAGAAACTCATCGATACGGTCTGGGCTGTCTTCAGCGGCTATTGCCTGTGTGTTTTCCATGTTGTTCTGAGGAAGAAAACTCAATAGTTCACGAACTCTCTTTAAACAATCTTGTTCGTTGTCCTCCGAGAAGTGGGCAACCCCGCTTTTTACAGTATGGGCATCTACTCCGCCGAGATCTTCATGAGTAACGTCTTCAGACGTTACTGTTTTAATTACGTCTGGGCCTGTTATATACATCTGCCCAAGACCTCGAACCATAAATATGAAATCTGTTAATGCAGGTGAGTATGTAGCCCCCCCCGCTGCAGGACCTAGCATTACTGAGATTTGGGGAACTACCCCGGATGCTGTAACGTTGCGAGTGAATATAGAGGCATATCCGGCTAAGCTGTCGACTCCTTCTTGAATTCTTGCTCCGCCCGAATCTATCAGGCCAACTATGGGAGCGCCACTTTCCATAGCTCGGTCCATAACTTTGCATATTTTATCAGCAACTACTTCGGATAGAGAGCCTCCGAAGACGGTGAAATCTTGCGCGTACACGAATGTCAGTCTGTCGTTTACCGTTCCGTAACCAGTCACTACTGCGTCACCCAGATATTTTTGACTTTCCAGTCCAAAATCTGACGATCGGTGCAAAGCAAATGGATCGAGTTCTTCAAACGAGCCGGTGTCAAGAAGAAGGGCAAGTCGTTCCCTCGCCGTCAGCTTTCCCCTTCGATGTTGAGACTCGATTCTCTGCGGCCCACCGCCTTGTATACTCTCCTCCCGCTTACGCAGGAGTTCGTCTCTTTTTCCTCTGGTGGACTCGTGAGATGTCATAATTGAAAGGCTCCGCAAGGGTGCGTCAAAATGCCTCGACCAAAATATCAGATAATATAGGGCGGTGGCAAGGAACTATGTGTCACATTATTTATGTTCTATGGATTTTTGATGTTATGGAAGAGATATGTTTGGTATAAAGGCGTTGAAATCGGGTAGTAAAACTTTCATCATGGGAGTAATTAACGTTACTCCAGATTCTTTTTCGGGAGATGGGGTTGGAAGTGATTTGGAAGCTTTGAACCAAAAGGCGCTGGATTTTATAAGAAACGGCGCAGACATCTTGGATATTGGAGGGGAATCTACTAGGCCACCTGGTTTATACAAGGGAGTGGTTCCTGTTTCGGAAGGCGAGGAGCTTAAGAGAATAATTCCAGCTATATCCTCAATAACATCTAGCACAAGTGTACCAGTAAGTATAGACACCTATAAGGCAGAAGTTGCTCTAGCAGCGATCAAAGCCGGGGCCTCCATCGTAAATGATGTTTGGGGATTGCAAAAAGATCCGAATATGGCGGCAGTGGTTGCTGACACTAACGTAGGCGTAGTCATAACTCATAATACAAATACACCTTGCTACACAGATGTTGTCGAAGATACCGTGAGTTCTTTGTCAATGATGGTGGACGAAGCTGTCAAGAAAGGGGTAAAAAGAGAATCCATTGTTATCGACCCGGGTATAGGTTTTGGGAAGAATGTGGTCCAAAATCTAGAAATACTGAGGCGCTTGGACGAGTACAGGGTAATTGGCAGGCCCGTCATGGTTGGTACATCGAGAAAGTCTACCATTGGTCAGGTCTTGAACCTACCGGTAGGGGAGCGTTTGGAAGGCACCGCTGCAACGGTGGCGTTAGCGATATCAAAAGGAGTAGACATAGTCAGAGTTCATGATGTGAAGGAAATGGCCCGGGTCTCTAAAATGAGTGACGCTGTTGTTAGAGGTTGGAATCAATGACGCTGACCGAAGGGGTATTCATTGGACTAGGATCGAATCTAGGCAATAGGGTTGAAAATATTAGAAAAGCCACCGAAGAAGTTAGAAAACAGTCGGTATATCTCAAGAGTTCAAGTATTTACCAATCTAAAGCGGTTGGATTTTCGAATCAACCAAAGTTCCTTAATTCGGTCTGCGAGGTTACTACTTGTTTGACCATTTGGGATTTCTTGGGCCACCTAATGACGGTGGAATGCAAGTTGGGTAGGAGGCGATCCTTCCAAAACTCTCCTCGGTTAATCGACTTGGACATTCTTTTATGGGGGTCTGCGAGATTAGATCAACCAGGCCTATCGGTGCCTCACCCGAGGATGTTGGATAGGGGATTTGTCCTCGCACCGTTATTGGAACTCAGGCCCTCACTTACTCACCCTGATTCCGGAAATGCTCTTGGGGCAGCTTTTGAAGCCCTTCAAGACTTCGAGAAGCCGTCTAAGAAAGTCGTATCTAGAACTATTCTCGCATCTCTAAAGGGAGGAGATTAGGAATAGACCCCTCTATAGGAAACGACACGAGACAAGAAAGGCAATCTAATGCACCTTCCAAAATTTCTTTCGTATCTTCGATTTCAACTCTTAGCTTGAGGTCCCCTTGGCATTCTGGGCAAACAATGATGTCCAATAAAGATTTTTTCAATTTAGTCCTCTTGTCAGAGTTATGTGCGTTACTTTACCCCGTTGTGTAGTTGTATACATATTGAAGTAGATTTGACAACAGAAAGACAAGTAATCCCAAAACTACTACCAGATTATACCCGGTCAGCATTCGTAGGATACGAATGCTGAAAAGACTGGATTTTCCTGTGGGAGTGGATACAGATCCACCAATCAATCTGTGCCTCCTGGCTCTGATCAAATAAAACATTATCGCAACCACAGCGATCTTGGCGCCGAGTATTGCTACGTATGTTACTCCAACGTCTCCAGGAGTTAGCCTGTTAAAAGTCATGACAGCTCCTGTAGCTAACAGAACAAAAATGCACGTGTCAACCGTGGAACGGAATTCTGCGGCTGTCTCTCTCATGAATGTTTCGTCTTTCAGTTTTTTGTTTTCGGCCGCCGGCTTTAACACAAACAACCAGAAGAGGCTCCCTCCAACCCATGCTGCTGCTGAGACAAAATGAGCCCAACGGACAATTAGATGAAACAATTCAAAAAATCCCATGTTATTACTCTGAGATATTCAGTTCTGATTCCATTATCTCACCGATTTCGGTTTCAGTTATCATGCCTTGCCAGGTTCTTATTATTTTTCCCTCGTGGCTTATGAAAATGGTTGTTGGGAACACCGAAACCCCATAGTCGACGGAAATTTGTCCGTCAAGATCGGCTCCAACCGCGTAACTAATCCTATTTTCGGCTACGAATTTTTCTCCATCCTCAATGGAATCCAATCCTACAAGTTGAATCCCTACCACATCTAAAATCGTTTTGTACCTTTCATAGACGGAGTTTATTTCTGGCATCTCCGCTACGCACGGAGGGCATGAAGGAAACCAGAAATTAAGTATCAGTGGAGACGTATTTGCTGGATTAAAGTTGTAAGAGTCCCCCAGTTCATAGTCTTCGGAGCCGTAGAGTGTAATGTCGAACCCTGGTGCTTGCCGACTTTCGTTTTTGTTAACACATCCGGTAAATAAAGCAACCGTTACTAAGATGGCAACTCCTACGGATAAAGAGCCCTTTAATATTTGTATTTCACGCCCACATCGCCACGCGAGAAAGAGCATTAATGCTAATTCCCGCTACGAGAGTGTTCATCCATAAGTTCTTTACCTCTTTCAGTTAATAGTTTCTTTCGTTCTTCAGGGAATGTACGTTCTTCCAGGTATGCGCTAAGGGCTTCCATGGGGCTTATATTTTCAGCCCAAGATTTGCCCAACCTATTACGATTGGAGGCAATTATATTTCGCCTCAGAGAGGCGATATAGTGTGCCGACTTTAGTGCCTCTCTTATCGCAGCCTCATCGACTTCATGATAGAGCGCGGCTGGGACGTCTATAAGAACTTGAACGATCGCGTTTGATATTGCGTGGCTCTCTATAGTGGTGGTGATTGTTCCAGTAGGAGTTATGTCATTTTCTGATATTGCGACTTTTACTGTAACGAATCTGCGGGCATTCACTGTCACGAACTCGTAAGACTTTTCTCGTTGCCCTCGCGGTTTATTAACATCTAGGTCAATTACGCAAAAGCCTTTGGTGTCCTTCTCCTCTCCGAAGTCGATTCTTTGCAAGCTACCAGGGTAGACTACCTTTGGAGAGTCGCCGAGTATCTGATGTCTATGTATATGCCCGAGAGCTACATAATCGAATTCTGGGAGGGAGACAGAACTTTTAAGTAATACGTAGTCCTTACCTAGCATCATTGATTTTTCTGAACTGGTCTTTGCAGAGTCTATTGATATGTGGCCTGCCAAAATGGCTGGTATATTAGGATCCAATTCTGAGGCTCTAAGACGTATGGCTTCGGTTAGGCGTGATTCAATCGAGTCATTCAACAGGTCGCCGGCTGGAGAAGAAGAATTATCGAAATCCACTGATGCCATGAACTGACCTTTTCTAATCCATGGCAAAGCTACTATTTGCAGGGGCCCACTCCTTGTGGTGATCAGGTGAGTTTTTAGGGTGTTCCCGATATGGACGTTCCCTACGTCGAGCGTTGGGAAAATGTCTAGTGCTGTGGCAGGGCCGGGGACATTAGGGGAGTCGTGATTACCGGCCAAGAGAAACACTTGAATTCCGTTCGCGGCCAACTTGGCTACCCTTAGTGCAAATTCTCTTTGATGAGTTTGAGTCGGGTTGCGACTCTTATAAGCATCTCCGCAAAACAGGACTACATCGGCTTTATGGCTGATGGAATATGCAACAACTTCATCTAAAGTGTTTAAGAAGTCGGTTAATCTGGATGAAGTGCGGCTTTCAGGGTCTGGTCTCCCATAGTTTTCCACTCCAATGTGGACGTCGGCAGTGTGGATTACCAACACGTTCAGGAATCTCCGTATATCTTTTCTAGTTTTTAGTCCGACTTAGTTTATATGAGATCTCCTCATCTATGCGGTCTATCGCCACACGTGATTGCTGCATCGAATCCCTATCTCGTACTGTGACCATGTTGTCGTCAAGTGAGTCAAAGTCGATTGTTACACACAGAGGAGTTCCTATTTCATCCTGTCGCCGATACCGCCTTCCGATACTTTGGGCATCGTCAAATTGAACATGCCCATCCACAAGGGAAGATTTTCTTACGGTATCGTATACTTCGCGAGAGAGTGGAGATAGCCTTTCGTTACGGCTCAAGGGCAATATGGCTACTTTGACTGGTGCCACTGATGGGTGTAACTTCAGTAATATCCTTGGTTCCCTCTTTCCACTTGCCGTTTCAGTTTCTTCCTCAGTATATGCGTCCACTAGTAGTGTCATAACAGCACGATCGACACCAAGCGAGGGTTCTATAACGTAGGGAACCACGTGTTTGCCAGAGGCTTCGTCAAAATATGTGAGTCTTTCCCCGCTCATTTCCATGTGGGCTTTTAAGTCAAAGTCCGTTCTATTGGCTATACCTTGTATTTCCCCCCATCCCCAAGGGAAATTATATTCAACGTCGTATGTTGACTTGGAGTAATGAGATAACTCGTCATTTTCATGCTGCCTGAGCCTCAATTTTTTTGGGTTTATGCCTATACTTTTGTACCAGTCTAGGCATTCGTCTATCCATTTGGCATGGATTTTTTCATCGGTTCCTGGCATAACGAAATATTCTATCTCCATCATTTCGAACTCTCTAGTTCTGAAAATGAAATTTCCTGTGGTTATCTCATTGCGAAAGGCTTTTCCAATTTGAGCTATGCCAAACGGAAGCTTTTTTCTGCTAGACGTGACCACATTGTTGAAATTCACAAATATACCCTGAGCGGTCTCCGGCCTTAGATAAACCGTAGAGGCCTCATCTTCTACCGGTCCCATAAAAGTTTTGAACATTAAGTGAAACATTCTTGGATCAGAGAGTTCGCCTTCACACTCTGGGCAAGACTTTGTTTCGAGATGGTCTTCTCTGAATCTGCGATTGCAGGATTTACATTCCACAAGCGGATCGGTGAAACTATCAACATGACCACTGGCTTTCCAGGTATCTGGATGCATTAGGATTGCAGCATCTAGCCCAACCATGTCGTCCCGTTCCCAAACCATGGTTTTCCACCACGCGTCCTTCACATTTCTCTTGAGTTCGACACCGAGTGGCCCATAATCCCAAGTGCTTGCAAGTCCCCCGTAAATTTCGCTGCTTTGGAAAATGAAACCTCTCCTTTTGCAAAGGGAGGTTATCTTATCGACGTCAAATTGAGTTGCTGATTGAGCCATGCAGGTCCCCTGAGCTTGATTCTGGGTTGGCACATTGTACCAGATCTGACGGCCATTCTAGATGTTCTTTCCCTAGCCTAGAGCTTTAAAAAGGGGTCACCCGTTTGCGATAAATCAGGAAGTTCTTGCAAGATTGGTATAAACTCATGCTCTCGAATTGGATGCGAATAACAAGGGCGTCTAATTTGATACCATCTGAGTTCAAATTCGTTTAAATACGAGGTGTTCAAAATGATTGATCTAATGTCTATTGCACGAACTGAAGGTTCGGGAGGGAATTTGCTAGGACAGCTCTCGGAGTTGTTCGAACAATCTGACGTGAAGCCGGACGGATACCCTGACGCGGTTGTTTGGCGAGGGGGTAACCATGACGGGAAAGTAAATCCTGTAGCACATTCTCTGACCGACGCCTATGCTCTTCTTGGCACGATTGCGGCGACAGACATACTGGGCCTTCCATTTTACGCGGTGCCAATGTGGTCCCAATTTAGGCATGATACCAACCTGGAGTCGCTGGCCTGGTTTGGGAACATGCCGTGTACCTCCATTAAATGGTCGACGGCTGGGGATGCATATGTGAATGACGGAAAGGGCGGTAAGGTGGTGGTTGCGGGCAAGTCAGGCAATGCCCCTTTGAGAACTCAAGCAGGGGTATATTGCAATGTTAGGCCCTATGGCCCGATAACGGTGGTACGCTGCATGCCCTGCCTTCCCTATTCCCAAGATAAACCCAATTTTGGGGTGGATGAGTCGGGGAATGTTCATTCTGAAATGAATACTCCGGCCGTTCAAATGGCTTATGCAAATCGATTGTTTCTTCAATTGGTCCATGAAACGGGACACATGGGGCGAGTCGCTATGAAACCTACTCAAGCGATGGAAGACGGGATTAACGCAGGACTTCATTCTTGGTTATTGCAAGGCACAAAATTTAATATCGGTCGGAAATATGCCGTAGACCCTTACGAAGAACACAGGGAAAGCGTGGACAGAATTGTCGAGTTGCTACCTGACAATTTCAAAGAGGGGATGGGAGATTGGAGTGGTCAAATAGAACAGCATATATCGGATACGAACTATGGTTTATTGATTTGGGACTTGATCGAGAAGCGCGATACGATTGTTTTAGCCACTGACCTTGACGGCGATCGACTCACAGATCTTCTGGCTGATATTTCTGACCCTCTCAGAGCTTTTGGCGGGATGGTTGCGAAACAGATCGGAAAGGATGTCAACATGTCCGACGTTTGGGCAGAGATGGGGTATACGACGGGTAACGGACGGGATATGACTTCGGTTATGTATCGTATGGACGGGCCTCCAATACACGAGCAGACGCTTGGTTCGGCAGACCAAATGCTGCTCAGGCTGCTGGATGGGGATGAATGGGTGGGAGGTACCAAACAGCCTTACGATCCCAGGATACATTTCGTGTTGATAAGGGACGCTTACCTAGATGCCAACCCAGACAATCCTCAACTTAGAAAATGGTTGGACGCTGCTCTTGATACGTTTGATGATGTTTACAGTGGGGAACGGCCAGGGTTTTTGCATGGATACAAAACATTAAAGGAAGCTATTATTCCTTGGGGAGCGTAGAAAAGTGAAAATCATCCTGGCAGGGATTGAATACGTCGGCACGACAACTTTGGCCAACTTACTTTCGGAATGGAAAGAACAGACCACAGGAGAGCCTTTTCATATGGGGCTTATACATGACCATTCAAAATTACCGCACACATCAGGTCATCCTGACGACACTACATTAGAAGAGCAGAAGCAGATTCTTGCGCTCTCTCCTAAACTCAAGGAAATGTATCATCGATATAGTATGTACTACCATATTCACCACTATATTCATGAAGATGATCTCACTATAGGTTTTCATATAGAGGAGTCTATATTTGCCCGAAAATACTATGGGTACGGACTCCCTGGTGATCAATTTGATCGAGAAAAAGTATTTGAACAGGTCGAACGTAGGGTCAAGCAGGTAACTTCAGATCCTATCATTATCGTTCACATGACAGCGTCTCCTGACGTCATCGCAAAGCGTATGTCAAGGTTGTATAAGAGCGCTGACCATTCTAATAGTCCGATGAATCTAGAGGATATACCAGAGATTATGTTGGAATATGAACGGTTGGTTGGCAAGAGCACTATCGGACCCGTCATTCCCATAGATACTTCGGCAGATACGCCGCAGCAATCGCTTGACCGGTTGATTCGGTTGATGGAACCACACTTCACCGAGAGCGATCAAGAAAAAATAAGGTCACATAGCTCCAACGTTTTATCTACCTAGGTGGAGCGGCACTCTTTTTTTAAGAAGTCGTGCACTGTACTGTTGAATGTCTTCGGTTGCTCATAGTATGTGGAGTGCCCGCATTCTTGGAAGACGAATAATTCTGATTGGGTGACTAATCGCGAAGCTATTTTGATTGTCTCTGGGTGGACTATAACGTCTTCATCACCTGTCAGATAAAGGACCGGTGTTTCTAGTTCGATAAACCGTTCATGCGTGCTTATGCCCCACAGGTGTTTAGGCACCTTAAGAAAGTCTGGACCGTGAGGCGGATTTGATCTCATAATCTGCCGGTATAGGAAAGCTTTTTCAGGATGTTCTCTGGTAAATTTTGGTGAGATCGCTCTCAAAGCCCCTTTTGGTGTGAAAGGGGGATTTGACTTGTGTTCTTGCCTTACCTGCCTCGCTTCCGCGCTATCTGCGCCTCCGTTGCTACCAGAAAGGACCAATCCCCACACTCTTCCTGGGTTCCTGAGCGTGAAGCCCGAACCGGAGCGTCCTCCCATGGAATGGGCGATGACCGCCGTTTTTTCGATATCCAGATAGTCCAGTAAACATTTCAGATCCTCTGCAAAGGCCGCTCGTCCCATGGGTGGTTCTCCGTCCTTCGTTCTGCCAAATGTTCTGTGGTCATAGACCACACACCGGTAGTGCTTCGCAAAATATGGAATCTGTTGCCACCAGGATAAATGATTGCCACCCGAACCGTGAGCGAATACAAGATTAGGACCCTGACCGTGAACTTCATAATAAATTTCTATGTCATTAACGGGAGCAAAAGGCATGAACACTGAACCTGCCACTCTGATTACCAATAGCCGGAGAAAGGCTTTAGATCTGCTTGCTAAGGAGAAATTTTGTCTCCATAGTATCAGGGGTCATTGGGCTTTATTAGTGCTAGCACCATTGGCAATTGATAACTATGTTACTGCTGAATTACCCTATTTCCCACGACTGGAATTTATAAGTTAAATATACTCTATTCCATGTTGCAATAAATGGGCAACAGGGACAGCATTCCATGCACACTTTTTGTTGCAATAAAGTCCCGCTGATGTGGAACCTGAATTTAGTCAGATATTACCTGGCGACTTTATTATTCCAGGATTCCCAATGTGTCACCTCTTCCACAGGTTGACGCTTAGGCTGGGACCACTTTCCCTGACTTGGGTAGCCCAGTGGAATTAGTGCCATTGTTGTAGCGTCTTTGGGGACGCCGAGCATTTTTTTAACATCGTCTTCGTGTGCTGCATAGAGAGTAGTCAGTGTCGTACCGATTCCGTGGGCCCTGGCGGCAAGCATGAGGTGTTGGACTGCCCCATAAATGGAGGAGCCCGCCCGCGCATTGCCTGTTGCATTGATATTTCTCAATACGGCGAAGATCCATACTGGGGCTTCTTGTAAGTGGTTAGCGAGATGCTCGGCACTCAGGAAATTCCTTGGCCCAAGGGTGTCTGAGCTATCTGTTTTTCCAAGAATGCTTTCACGCCTAACTCCATAAGCATTGTTCCAGCCTTCTCGATACCATTCT
>CAYPDR010000023.1:0-22332 GCA_964409595.1 uncultured Dehalococcoidia bacterium | reverse complement strand
TACGGAGTGTAATATCCCGCAGCAGGCCCTGGGGCGAATCCCCAGTGGTTTCTATCTGCGTCGCCCTTGTAATAGCTATCAATGATCTCATCGAAGTTGATGGCCTTCTGCATGGCCAACCTCACTTCCCAGATGGAGAAGGGAGCTGCGCCAAGGTAATAGGCCGGATCGGACTTCGAAGTTCCGGTTATCTTTACAGCTGATAATTCCGGATTAGTCTCTTTTAGACTGCTTACCTGGTCGTTGTTTAGGTGCTGGCCTCCTTGCATTGCTGTCTTTCCCGTACGCATCGCGGCCACTCTTGCGGCTGCGTCAGGCATTACATGTATATCAATACGGTCAGAATATGGTAGCTGAAGGTCCTGACCTGGATAAACAGGGTCTATCCCAAAGTAATTAGGATTCCTAGTAAATTCAATTTTGGATTGCGCAGTGAAACCAGAGATCGTGTATGGACCTGTTCCAGACACATTTTCCCAAGCTTTCATATCACCAAATTCTTCAATGACTTCCCTTGGGACGAAACTGTTTGTCCAGGGGCCACCAATACCGCACATCCTTCCGATATTTTCCAGACTGGGTGCTGCCGAGTGGACAACCACGGTCTGGTCGTCCGTTACTGTTATCTCATCTATTTCTATGTCCCCCATAAGCCAATCGTGAGGGCTGGCCCCGGCCTCTGAAAAATCTCCTAGACCTCTTACTCTGTCCCAGCTGTATTTTACGTCTGAAGCTACAAACTGTCGTCCATTCGTGGGCGTCTTATCGTGCCAGAATGCATCTTCCCTGAGGTGGAAAGTATATGTCGTTAAGTCAGAAGATATATCCCAACTTGTTGCTAACTCTCCCTCATACATACTCATCTGCTTGTAGCCAGCTGTTAGGTCGACTTCATCTCTTGGAAGCGCCCAGTCAATGGTGCAGAGGTCGTCCCATATGTACTCACCATATACACTGACCCAATCCCCGTGCCATGGGTCAAATATCTCCGGGGCCACATTTGTCGCGATAGGGATGGTGCCGCCGTGAATGGGCTTCCGTACGCTATTTCCCCATACGTCCTTGACCATCTCACTCTCTGCCGTAGCTGGTGCGGCAGCAGCAGGGGCAGGAGCAGCTGCAGCAGGAGCAGGAGCAGCTGGAGCAGGAGCAGCTTCTTCCTCCGCATCACTACTGCAAGCAACCGACAAAATGGCAATTAGGGCACCAAATAATAGTATCGGAACTTTGAACCTTTTAGCTAAATCCATCGTTAGACCCCCTGGCGACTAGGTTATTTAATCATTTCTTCCCGAAACAGTGCGAGCACCCTACTTGGATCCGCGTTCGCGCTGTTGGTTATGTAATCACTTCATTTATGGAGCATACACCATACCTGCCCCTATGTGGGGGACCGGAACTACGTTGATCTCCAAGCACGCATTATACAAGATGATATTGTTTATTCATACCATAATTTGACGGCCTATCAAGACATGCTCTGACATTCATATAAATTATGAGGAGTTCACTAGCTCAATTATTGCCTAATTCGCCAACAGCAGGTGGTAAAGTTGGGGCGCCTGCCCGTACTCCACATGGTGAGTAAGGATTGACAGACCGCGGGAAGAATGTGCACACAGGCAGGACGAGATCATCAAACGGCAGGAGGACTCTTGATGCATATATATTTCCAGACATTTATTGGGGATTGACCTCTGCTCTCATTCTGGATTCAAGAAATTCAAGCTATTTGCTCAGTTAAGTGCGGTATTTAATGTCATAGTTTATGACGAAGTCCAATTCTTCTTCGGTGAAACCGTAATGTTTAGCAATCACCCTGTCGATTTTATCAATTGTGGGCTTGGCTTGTACGACATCAAAGTTAATTTCGCTAGCAGAGATGAGCTGCCCTTTCCGATCGCGTCTTTCTGCATTGGAGTAATAGCTTTCCAGTAGATCATTTTCGAGTTCTTTGAACTGGCCCAAATTACTAGTACTGTGGAAATCCCAAACTGGAAGTTCGCTTACCTCGCGAGATACCACGTCCATGCAGTTGGAGTTAGTGATCCAATACAAATAGTAGAGCTGACTGTTTAAAAGGCACAGAGCTATAGTGGAGAAGGATTCGCGCACCATAATTTTTTTGTAGTGGGAGGAAAGTCCTTCTCGAAGAGCCTTTCGCCAATACCTTCCTCCCGAATGATAGAAAATGGGTTCTGCACTATTGTCATAAAAATCCTTGAGTTTCTTTTGGTGGCTGTGCATTTTTGACAATATCGATGATTCAATATTGGTCCCCATTTTGGGAAAGTTATTAGCGTGTCGGGAGGGGACCTCTAGCGTGAGAAACCTTAGTCGGTAAAATAGAGATTCTCTATCACTATCTGGACTATCCTTCCATCTGTAGTACGTAGTCGTAAATGTATTTGGTATTACACCTGTGCCTTTGAGTTGCCCGATTGTTATTGTGAGATTCATATCGACCCCAGGAAATAATTTCCCAGGCCTGGTGGCGTAATGGGAGTGCCACTGTTTAGGTAAGCTCGATTTGTACAATGACTGCAGTTTCGACATACGGCCGGTGGAAACGGATGCTATGGGGACGATCATTCCTAACCAGGCCTTGGGAATAGCGATCGCCATGGCTCTTTCCATCACAAAAGCATATAAATTGCCTGTTGACTCTGTAAGATAATTGCGTATTTTGTATTTTGAGCGGACTTTTCCATATCGCACATAAGGGGGGTTGCCAATAATCACATTAAACCCGCCGGACGCCATTACCCCGTAGAATTCAGTACACCAATGGAACGGCTTGTGTCCGGTGAGCCATTTTTCATAGTCGACTGAGGTGTCTGGGTCCACTCCGTAGTCTGAGGCCAGGTAGAAGTTTAACTCGTCAGCGAGTTCCTCCAGTCGGCTGTGTAGATTCACTTTGGTATTGGTAAACTCCTCTGGCCCTATGCAGTGGTTGATCTGCATGGCCTGGAACTGACAAAATGCCACGCCAGCAGCCTCAGCCATCACCTCGATGTTTTTAAATGTCTCCTGAGGCTCTTCCATCACCAGTTTTGATTCACCATTTCCTTGCTTACTCCGATTGGTGGTGATGACATCACGCACATCGGAAAGCGACGTGAATCCCACCAGCGTGTTGCCTGATTTGATGTTGAAATCAATGTCTGGCAGGCGGGCTATCTGCTCGTACCCCTCTAGTTGCGCGACCAGTTTTAAGAAGAGTCGGAGCTTACATATCTCAAGTGCTTCATCCATGATATCTACGCCATAGAGGTTGCTGATAACGATCGACTTGAGGGTGAAATACCGCTGACTAGGATGTTGCTTCACCTGTTCTAGAACAGTTCGGAAGTCTTTTAGCCCATCGGGTGTGTGTGTCCTGCCAGACTTGTCAATGTCATCCACGAACCTTCGCATGCTTTCGAGGCACGCTGTGTAGAGCGGATCGAGAATGTTGAGGGTAGCGAACAGGAATGCACCCGAGCCGCACGTGGGATCGAGTACTGAAACGTCACGCATGGCATGCCAGAAGGATCGTACAAGCTCCGGCCCCTCGCTGAATGAGATGGCATCTTCGGCAAACCGGGCTATGTCTAAATTCATGGTGATGAGGTCATTTATCTCACGGATCTCACCAGAGACTAGCATCAACCGCACATGCTCGTATCGTTGCCTGCGGGCGACTACCTCACGCCAGGTTTCAGTAGGAAGGGCGTACTCATGCGGTGCAGGGCGATTCCAGTCACCCCGGTTGGACACGTCGTCGATTCCGTTGGCAACCTCTGAGGGTAGACGGTAGGGCTTTTCGAGTGGAGTTGGTTCCCCGTTACGGGCATTCCAAGTGATGCCGTGGCCTATAGACGGATATATGTATCGGTCTGGATCCGCACGAAGGAGACTCCAAACGTTGCCTCCTTCGTTGAAAGCGATCGGGCACTCTTTTTGTGCAGCCCCAAACAGGAAGGGAATCACCGTGTTTCGAGTGATATATTCGGTGATGTCTTCATTAGTGTAGTAAGCACCCATCTGGTTTTGGTTGACGTATTTCTCGAAGATGTGCCCTAGGACGTCCGGGGTGACTTCGTTGTCCTCGCCGCAGGGCCGTTCATCGAGATGCCAATGATAGTCAGCAAAGAAATCGAATATCTGCTCGAACGCCTCATCAGGAATCTCTATGTCAGGGTAGCTACGCTCAAGTCTGTGGGCATCGAATATGCCGCCGTTCAGGTAGGGCACCTTGCCTAGCAGATCGGAAAGTTCCTGTGCGCGTTGTGTTTCCGGTTTGGCCAGCCCGTCATGGAACAGAGGTATTAAGAACATTCGATAGAAGGATCGGGATTTTCCTAGGCCACGGCCTTCCGTGACTTTATTCAACCTGTTTTTCAAGTAATCGCCGTCCCCATCCAAAAAATTCTTTTTCTGTACGAAATAGATGAACATTAGTCTGTTGAGCATAAGTGAGGCGTACCACTCGCGATCATCTTGGGCATCGATGCCGGTGATATGTTTTTGGAAGTCCTGATGCAGCTTCCTGAAACGATCGTAAAATTGTTTCGTGATCTTATCCGCGTTCAATCGACACTCTCGGGGTTTTCTCCCTGAACTTTAACAATCTATTTTGAACCGGTGCTTAAAACGGTTGCTTTAAGTCTTCTTCGAGCACGCTACGCCATATTAATGGAGTCTACTATTGGCCATATCCTTACTTAAAAATAAGCAGGCGCCTATTATCAAAATAAACAATAAAATCCCACTAATCGAATATAGTGCAGGCAATAAATTTGCGGAGACTACTGAAAGACCAATAAGAGGTCCAAGTGCTGAACCAATGTCTTGAAAAGTGTTAAAAACTGAAAAAACTTGGGATCTGGATTCGGTATCGGCGATCATTCCTAACACGCTTAAAAGCTGCATCATTAGCATGACTCCAGCGATGAACACTAGCATAAGACAAGAGATGGTAAACAAAATAGTGCTAGAAATTCCTAGAAATATAAGACCGATTGAGGTCAAAGCAGCTGAGATAATGAGGCTTTTGTAGCGTCCATATCGGTCTGAGAAAAAGCCGCCAAAGGGTCCTACCAGTACTTCAGCAAAACTTTTCACACCCAGCACAAATCCTGTAATAGTTGCTACCCCTAAAGTGATCGATATGAAATCAATCTCCAACCCGTATGTATGCCTGAAAAAATGTCCTATTGTTGCTCCAATCAATCCCGAAAATACCAATGCACTGAACATGCTGGCAACGCTCAGAATCAGTACTTGAAAATCCTTTAAGACGTGAATAAATTCGGACAAGTTTCTTCCGTTAACTAGTGTTTTGTCTTTATTCTTGTATGAGGATTTACTGATCCAGGCGATGTAACTTGCAAGCGTAAAAACCCCAAAAATGATAAAGGCTACTTTGTATCCTAAATAGTCAGAAAGTACCCCGCCAAACAGGGCACCCCCAATGGACCCCACCCTAATAATCGAGGCATTACTTGAAAGGTTAACTCCTAAGTTCTCGTTAGTACTATGTTCTGATGCCACCCACTGAGACACCAGTCGCAAAATAGACCAACATGTTCCCCACAGAAGGCGGGCAAGGACCAGCACAATGAAATTCTTAGAAAACGCATAGGCGACCAAAACACCCAAAGAGGAAAGAAGAGCAACTCTGAATGGAGTGTAGATGCCGAACTTTTCAACAAAAACAGAGCTTAATGGATTGGTAAACAGCCTAACTAGTCTATTTGCTGATAGTAATATACCGACTTGAAAAATCGTAAGATGCCATAGTTCTGGTCTAGAGGGCATGACTACATATAGCATCGCGTCGCCGAGCAGTGCTGCAGCAACAGCCAGACTGGTTACCAAAATTGGTAAAGGTGGTACTTTGGAAAGAGTCATCAGAGCACAATACTATTCCAAAAGGTTGAGCAGAAACTTTAGTTTCAGTGTTCCGGATTCAAATATTAGCCCGCCCTTTGTTTATATGAGTAATATGAATATATCAGACAGAGGGCGGCAGCCGCTGACTAAGAAAAGGCCTTCTGTTAGTCAGCAGGGAGCCCTTTAGATCTTGTGGATACGGGAAGGATCCGCTCACACTGGGCACACAGATTGACTGTACTGATGGTGTCTTGGCTACAGGGTTAGCGCCGATACAGGAAAACCGACTTACAACCTGCTCCAGGATTTCACTTTCTCAAAAAACTTCTTAGGTTGAAATTAAGAGATTTGAATGGTCGACTCGCTTTGATGGAGTGCGAAATGCTTTCGGGGATCACGCAAGCTATTGGAGGTGCAGGCATCCATACCGACAAGATCTAGACTAACAACCAGCGCGGGAACTCACAGTCCGTTGCCGAACAGCCTCGTACATCACTATCGCGGCTGCTACAGAGGCGTTGAGGGAGGCGATGTGCCCTTTCATTGGAATGGAGACTATCTGGTCACACCGTTCTTTCACTAGGCGTGACAGGCCCTTGCCTTCGGCGCCGATGACCACTGCTATGGATTGGATGTAGTCTGCCCGCGTGTAGTGTTTGTCTCCGGTCATATCAACGCCGACAGTCCAGACACCTTTTTGTCGTAGATGGTTGATGCTTTGCGGAATGTTGCTGACCCTAGCTACTGGAACGTATTCAACGGCACCAGCTGAAGCCCGAGACACAGCCGCTGTCAGGCCGGCGGCGCGACGTTTCGGTATGATGACGCCGTGTGCTCCTACAGCGTCGGTAGTCCGAAGTATGGCACCCAGGTTGTGCGGGTCCTCGATACCGTCCAGCACGATATATAGGGGCAGGTCATCTTTTTGCTGAGAGGCTTCCAGCAGGTAGTCTAGGTCTACGTATTCCTTGGTGGCAACCATAGCGAGAACGCCTTGGCTATGCCCACTGACGCTAAGCTTTTTGATGAAACGCGAGTCAACGTACTCTACCAAGACACCCTTCTTCCTGGCGTGGTAGAGGATCTGGCCTATGACACTATGGCGTCGTATGCTTTTGGACAGGAGCAGTTTGTTGATTGGGCGATCAGATTTCAGCGCCTCCAACACTGGGTTTCTGCCTTCGATTGGGTTGTTTGGGTTAGCAGTAGGCAGCTTATCCCACATCCTGAGAGCCTCTGAGCCGAGGATCCAATACGTCGCGAATCGCGTCGCCAAATAAGTTGAAAGAAAGTACGACCAGGACTATCGCTACACCTGGATACAGTACCCTCCACCACTGTGGGTTGATTGCTGCGGACGTCGCTTTGCCGAGCATGGCCCCCCATGTCGGTGTCGGGGGAGGTACACCGATTCCCAGAAATGCTAGAGAGGCCTCGATAATAATTGCTGTGCCTACATGGGCGGTGAACATGATTATAAAAGCCGCTACACAGTTTGGAAGTACATGCCTCATCATAATTCTGGTTTTTGAAGCGCCGATGGCAACGGCGGCGTCTACGAACATGAATTCCCTTACCGCGATCGATACTGATCTAACAACTCGAACAGTTGTAGGAACTCGAGTAAATGCCACAGCTACTATCACCGTTTCTACGCCGGATCCCATTGCCACTAACAGAGACATAGCGAGCACCAGGCTCGGAAAACTCATCCATATTTCAGCCGCACGTTGGCTCAGAAGATCAAACCAGCCCCCAAGGTAGCCACTTGCCAAACCCCATAGGCCACCAAAGGTCGTTCCCAGTAGAACGGAGGAAAGCCCTACCAGTAATGATATTCTTGCTCCGTGTATGACCCGACTTAAGACATCCCGTCCCACCTCATCGTATCCAAACCAGTATTTGGAATCCGGAGGTTCTCTAACCATAAGCGGATTAGTTGTAAGTGGATCGTGCGGAGCGATAAAGTCGGCGAAGATAGCTATAAAGAAGATTAGAAAGAGTATTATTCCAAAGGTTCCACCAAGGGGTTTGTATTTTATGAAACGCAAACAGACATAAATCAATCTAATAATTATATTTTTAGTATTGGTTAATTCTGACGAATTCATATTTACTGTCTCAATTGAAGCAATCTTTTTCTACGTCGCTCTCTCTTTTCCGATCAGTCATATCGTATTCTTGGGTCCAGCAAAGCATATGAGAGGTCGGTTAACAAATTTATGAGAACGAACACTAACGAATAAATCAATACAAGGTTTTGTACTGTTGCAAAATCTTTATCCATAAGCGCCGTTATCATTACCATGCCGAGTCCGTTTATGGAAAAGGCATATTCCACCGCAACAGACCCCCCAAGACTGAATGCAAGAGACAACCCAGCTATGGTTAACACCGGCAGCATCGCATTCTTTAAAACATGACGCCACATGACTAATTTGGGCCCCACGCCCTTAGCCCTTGCTGTCCGTACATAATCTTCTCGCATTACCTCCAGAATAGAGGATCTAGTCATTCTTGCTATCATCGCCCCCATGCCTACACCAATTACAATAACAGGGGCAAAGACCTTTTGGATATTGGCCACAGGGTCTACCCATATATGCTCATAATAAAGTGGGGGATACCACTGAAACGCCACAATCAGTCCAAGGACAATCAGACCGGCGAACCAGAAAGCGGGGACTGCCACGAACAGCACTACAAAGAATCTACCCAAGTAATCTGCCCATGAATCCTGTTTAATCGCACTTAAGATGCCAATGGGCACACCAACTAACCAGGATACAACTATTGAAATAAGTGCTATTTCCAGGGTTACGGGCCCATGGTTCTTAATTAGAGTGGACACCTTCTGACCCCTGAAAAACGATTCTCCCATGTCCCCGCGCGCAAGACCGCTTACCCAGTAGTAGTATTGTTCGTAAAGAGGGCGATCTAGCTTCAGGTCACTCCTGATCTTCTCGATCACCGCAGGATCGACTTTCTGAATACCTTCTCCACCGCCGCCGCCGCCGCCAAACATCGCCACAATTATGTTGCCCGGTATTATGCGTAAGATCACAAATATGAGCATTGTGATGGCTATTATGGTTGGAATGGTCCATAGCAGCCGGCGCACTATGTAATTAAACATTTATGAAATCCGCCTGGTGGATAAGGTTATATGGATGCCAATCAGGCAAAAAAACGAGGAGGGGGCCTCTTTACTCAAGGATGCCTCCTCCTCATTGTACTTCCTTTCATTTTCGTTCCAGACGCTGAAGTCCGGTCCCATGCTCCCACGAACTACATTTCTAACCCGTTCTGGGAACATCCTCGTATTTTCCTGACTGCCTTTCTATCTAGACACAGGTGATTCTCTCTCTAGCCACATATGAGTCCATCGACGGTGCATCGAGTTGTAGCCACCGTAGTATCTTTCAGTCACACCAGGGCCACCAAAAATGGTCCTGTAGACATCATATCCACCGTGGTAGTTATACATCATCACCGGCACGAGTTCGTCCAGTGTTTCCTGCATCTCTCTCACTAGCTTTATACGAGCCTCCACGTCCTGCTCTTCAGCGATCTTTTTAATCAGAGCGTCTGTTTCGTCATTCTGCCATCCGCCCAGGTTGTAGGATCCGTCAGTCGACAGGAACCTCGCAAACCAGGGCGCCGGGTCCAAGATTTCAGCTGCAGTGTATGTACTAGTAAGATCAAAGTTCAGGTTCTGTACTTTGTCATAGTAACCACCCTCGTCAGAAAGCTCTACTGTCACGTCAGCACCGAGGTTTGTTCTGATCATGTCCTGGATTAAGGCGATCGTATCGCTTGGCTGCGTGCCTCTTTGCAGCAAGGCGAATGAGAGATCTTCTGGTTTGTCGTAGCCTGCCTCTTTGAGCAGGGCTTTTGCTTTAGCCAAATCTTCGGAGGTAGGGGTTCTAAATCCAGGAGTCTGCATAAGTTCTTCTGCGGGACGGGAATAAGGCGATCCCCCGGTCTGCCAGTCAGGTAGGAACCATCCGCCCATCCCAGTATCCGTAGCACCTGGACCTGCTGTTCCTACGAACTGGCTCTTGCTTATAGCCATGTGCAACATGTACTTGTCAACGGCCAGGTTCACGGCCTGCCGCACTCGAACGTCGTCAAACGGAGGCCGATTAGCGTTGAATGCCGTGATGTTTCCGTTAAAGAAAACACCGTACTGTGCCTGGTATTCATCAGGTTCGTTCCAGGCTCGTGCCATGTCGTCCCTGTTTATCTGCATAACAGCGTCTACCTGACCTCCGTAAATGGCAGCCGCTCTCGCCTGGGCTTGCGCCAGCGCTGTGAGTTCTAAGGCATCAAAATAAGGTAGGCCATCAACAAAATAATCCTCATTTTTCACCATACTCCAACTCTCGCCTGGGGTATGTTCAGTGATGATGAAAGGTCCAGTACCTGGGATCATCGCTGAATCTCTCATGCTGTTGTCTACGCAGTCCAAGTATTTCTTGGAAAATACCATATTCCAACCTGAAGCAAGGGCAGGCACGAGAGTAGTACGTGGGCTACCTAAAACAAACTTAACTGTATGGTCGTCCACGGCTACCACTTCTCGCAGGTCGGCACCTTCGACCATCAGTTCCTTACGCATGCTCACCATACCCTCTGGAGGATCGATAATTCTTGTGATGGAAGCAACTACGTCAGCTGAAGTGAAGTCACCGCCGCCGCATTGGAACTGAGGACCGTCGTGCCACTTGACGCCTTGTCTCAGATTGAACGTGTATTCTTTTCCGTCCGGGGATACCTCCCACGATGTCCCAAGGTCTGGAGCGATCGTGAGTCCTCCATCCCTGGGGTCAAATTGAACTACCCCGTTATACATCGGCTGCTGGGCAGTCAAGTTGTTATGTGTTGGAGACTGGTGCATGTCATACATTGAAGGCTTGGCACGTCCACCCCAATATAGGGTTCCTCCATATTTTGCATTCATTGGAGGCCTGAAGTATTGACCCACAGCTTGGGCAATGGCAACAGGGGCCTCTTTAATTTCCGCTTGGATTTGGGGGACCTCTACAATTACTTCCTTAATCACCTCCACCTCTTTAATCACCTCCACCACTTCTGGGTCTGAACTACATCCAAGAATGAGTCCCCCCAGAACCATGGTAGCCAGGGCTAAGCCCGAGTATCTAAAGAACCTAAATGGTTTCATACAATTCCTCCCCATTTTTGGGACTAATCTAACAAAGCCCATAGCTGCACTGCGCAATATTACATATTGTGGGGACTTTAACACAAATTGACACAAAAAATAATGTCAGGTTTGCTAAGGTATTGGTCAGTTGACAGGATACATCCAATATCTAGAATCGGAGTCGACTCCTTAGTCAACACAGGCAAGATAATTTCACAGGAAGGCCTTGGCTTATTTTGAATACCGTAGTCATTTGCCCGGGATGCAAAAAAAGAAACTCTGGACAAGTTTCTTTTTGTGCCAGGTGCAGAACCCCTCTCACGCGTGGACAACGTCTGACAAAGGAATCAGAAGGTCGAGAAATAGACGGCCAATTTATAGGGAACCAACCTAAACGTGGGTACAGAGGTTATGTCTTAGGCGGTATCGCGGTATTTATATCGATAGTTTCTTTACTTTACTATTTACTTCACATTAATAATTATTCTGTTCTACCCAGTTCTCAAATCGGTGCTGAGTTAGCGCAAAATAATTGGCCTATGTACCAGAGATCATCATTCAATGAAGGGTTTTCCGAAACCGAACCGTTAGCTGAGAAATTGACGGCTCACCTGATCTTTGAAAGCGCCGACCCTGTAGTGTCTTCTCCCGCGATTGTCGCTGGCATCTTATATCTGACTTCAGGAGAGAGTGGACGCTACAGTATTATTGCAATAGATGCCTACACGGGCATGTTTATATGGAAACGACAGTTTCCCGCTCCTATTAGTTATTCCCCCGCAGTTGCAGGGCATTTTGTGTACCTTGCTGTAGGAGATGGAAGAATATTTGCCCTCAGCGCACATGATGGGGAAACTCAGTGGTCATCCGATTTGGGGAATCATATTTCTTCCTCTCCGACAATACGTAATGGAATCGTATACATAGGCTCATTTGATGAAAAGCTCTACGCATTGGACGCTGCCAATGGAGAGTTACTGTGGGAGCGTGAAGTCAATGGTAGGGTCACTTCGATCCCTGCAGTCAATGACGAGATAATTGCATTTGTCTCTCAGGAAAATCTTGTGCACATACTAGATGCGGTTACCGGACAAATGAGATTGGAATATCGTACGTCAATGGCAAATGGATCAGTATCAATGGACGGTGAAAGGCTTTATGTTGCAGACTGGAAGGGTAATTTATATTCGATAGATTGGACCCAAGAGGAGGCTCTGTTTGAAAAGAAAATTCGGACGATTCGCATCAATCTTTTCTTTTGGGGATTTATTAAATCATTCCCTCCTGTGAAAGGCGCTGTGTGGTTATTTAACAGGCCAGGAGAGCATTTTATAGGTACACCTGTTATAGCAAATAAATCCGTCTATATTAGTTCTTCAACAGGGAAGATATTTAAAGTAAACCAAATCACCGGAGAGTTGATATGGGAATACGATGCCGGTGTCCTTTTAACAGAATCTATGTCTGCCACCGCTTCTGAGCTTTTTATTGGCGACACGAAAGGAGCCATTCACATCATTAGTCATGATACGGGTGAATTGAATCAAAAAGTCGATTTAGCCGGCCCCATAACATCACCACCTATACTGGCCAACGGAATGCTCTATGTCGCAGCCGGTGAAGGGGGAATATATTTGCTGAGATGATCTTTTAATTGGCACATATTTGGTCAGGGAAACACGGTATCTTGCGTTCAGGACTTTGGTATTAGTCTTTATAATCTTATTCGATGAAGAGGACAGTTATGCTCACTCCTACAGCTCTTTCGCAAATTATTCTCGAGGTAGTTGTTAGATGATTAAGCTGGCGTGCAATTCCCTTATCGCGATCGGCGAAGGCCAGTGGATGGATGCAGAGGAGTTCGTAGAGTTAGCCTACAGGCTGAGATTAGACGCAATCGATTTTCAGGTTGACCGCGGGCTCCGTTCACGGGATAGAGACTACCTATTAAAGCTGAAGCGGGCGAGCTTTAGGCGTGGCTTGCCTATAGGATTCCTGGGAATTGGGAGCGGCTTCATTGGCTCCGAGATTCTTCCTGGAATCGGTGTCGTTGGCATTTCCCTGACCCCGGACGAGTTGCGGAGGCGCATCAAAGAGGTAAAAACCGCTGTCGACGATGCAGTGTATATGGGTGTTCCCTGCATCAGGATTTTCGGTGGGAGCATCCCCGAAGCCACGAGATCACGTGACGCGCTCTGGTCCGAGATGATCGATAGCTACAGGGAGGTTGCAGACTATGCTGCAGGTCAGGGAGTCTTCATCGGCTTACATAATCATCCACCGGTCGACTCACCAACGGGAGACGACATAATTCGTATCCTTCAGGACACCGATCGTGACAACTTTACATTCATTTTAGATACCGGCCGATGGAAGGGCTCTCCCGGAACGTCGCCGATGGGTGTGCCGGACCCTGACGTAGACATATACAGATATATGGAGCAAACGGCGCCGTACGCTACCTACGTTAGAGCTAAGATTTATAAGATAGACAGCGGTAGCGAAGAGTGGATCGACTACGGGCGTGTGATGGAAATTCTCTTGTCTGCTGGCTTCAACGGAACTATGTCGATAGTTTATGAGGATCAGGGGAATGCCTGTGGGCCTCACGAGGCCATTGCACTCGCGGTGTCCCATCTTAGAGAGGTGATCGGGGCTGGGGTTCCACTCTCAAAAAATCGGCGGCAAATATTTTGATTCGTGATTATTGATGTTATTCCCAGTGAGTAATACGAGGGATATGTGTGTACATGGTTCAGGCGACAGAGGGCCTGCCCACGCTTTGCACACAGACTGAGAATTGCTTTGGCTGCTTAGGAAATCGCCCTGGTCTGTTAGTGGTGACCGGCCTCGGACCTGAACCGCGAACCTACTGATTAAAAGTTGTAAAATTCGCAACATTTATGATCGTTTAGGTATAGATGAAGTCACTTTGTGTCGAGTTTGTGTCGAGCACGAACTGCATATCTTGGTACATTGCATTGGATGTTTCTGCATGTGATGCCACTTTCAAATTCCTATCAGTTTCAATCACCTAACTTTTATCAACTCAACCTCAAAGACTAAAGTGGTATTCCCCGGAATAGGACCGACGCCTGCAGCACCATAACCGAGCTCAGATGGGACCACCAAACGCCATTTGTCGCCTTCCTTCATCATTTGAAGTGCCTCTTGCCAGCCAGCAATAACCCCATTCACAGGAAGGTCGATTGGTTCACCGCGCTCAACTGAACTATCAAATACACGGCCGTCCTCAAAGGTTCCATGATAATGGGCCGATACTGTGTCCGTAGGTCCGGGCGTTGCTCCAGCACCTTTTACTAAAACTTCATACTGTAGTCCTGAATCAGTGGTGATCATATCCGTCATATTATGTCCCTTTCTAATCATTCAATAGTCAACAAATTTGCTGAACCTCAAGTCTACTGTGAAAAGTGGCACTGAAACAGATTACTTCAACGATTAAATTTATCATTATGTATACACCGACTTAAATTTTTAGGTGGTGATCCGGCTCGGACTTGAACCGAGAACCTACTGATTAAGAGTTGTCATACAACCGTTCCGATTGGTTCATTTAAGTATAAATCAGTTCATCCTTGTACACATGATTTATGTAAACAGCAAATTTGATCCTGTATTTGAAAAAAGGAATTTCTTTAAACTTGTTTAATGAATCTAGAGCTTTTACTCTGATCTCGCCTGCCTGATCGTGAGGATACCAAGTACTATCGTCATGATAGGCCAACCCACGAAACCTATGAACCCTATTAATCCGAAAACTTCAATTGAACCGGGAATAATCCATCCTCCAAATAGTAACGCTCCAAATAGTCCGGTGATTCCCCCTGCTATACGGTTCAAGTTTTTTTGTCTAAATATTGCTATTCCTAGTAATAGGATGGCTGCCCCCATGAACATCATCATACCCCTGCCTAAAGCTTCACTAACCGCCACCGCGTTTGCGGCGTCACCGCCTTGGCCGGCCCAACTGCTGGAGAACACAACCATTGCAAGACCGGTTGAGACAGCAACAATTCCTGCTGACAAAAAGGCTAAGACCGACGCAAGACCTGCAAGGTCTGATCCAATCTTATGTTCACCTTGCATAGATCTAGCTAAGTATGCGGTTCCGATTGTGGTGGCCAGCAGTGCGATAGGCCAGCCCACCGCAGCAATTTCACCAAGCGTAGAATTATCAAGCAAGCTTTGAACAATAACTGAGAAGGCGGCCTCATCTTCCATACCGCCTGGCTCTACAAAAAGCATAATAATCGCTAATATCGGTCCAAAGACCAACATTGACCCAGTCAACATTTTTGATCCCATTTCTGCTCCTAATTATGGTTTATTTCAGAGTCCCCCATTGAAATCCGAATAAATCATATGAAAAATAAGTAAATTTGAAGAATCCCTTTAAAGGTCAATAAACTTCAAATCTTGAGCTTCACGGCATTCAACAAGAAGTCCTGAGACTAGTCCTAAAGAGGAAATTGGACATTCATCTATCAACCTGACCATACATACGTATTCTCACGTAATGACAAGGGTTGAAGACGCTTTCGATGTTTTTGATATGTTCCTAAAAGCAGGTTGATTCAAAAAGGTTGTGTCGGACTAAGTTTTTTAATGAATGAAAAAAACCGATAAAGATACCTATTTAGCTATGAATTTATGGTGACCCGCCTCGGACTTAAACCAAGAACATACTGATTGCTAGTCAGTGGCTTTGCCTATTGAAATGACGGAAAAATCAGATCTCTTGGTAAGAGACAAGCTACCGGATAGTGCATTTGTGACAGCTATAACAAGGCCCTTTGCTAGTCGACAGAAGGCCCTATAAATCTGGTGGAGACGGGGGGTGGCCGTCCACACTTGGCACACAGATTGAGAATTGCTTTGGCTGCTTAGGAAATCGCCCTGGTCAGTTAGTGGTGACCGGCTTCGGACTTGAACCGGTTTCGTACCTGGATAAGGCGATTCACGCCTGTAATTGTCGGTTTACTAAACCGGGTGCGCAGGTTCGAGCCCCGCTAGGGATACCACTTATTTTCAGTCAGCGGGCTAATTTCTATTTTCCTTCTGCAATCCTGTATTTGTAATGATCTCCCGGACAGCATCTTCCCACTTATATGCCATTATATGAATACCGGCAACTCCGTGAATGCCCTTTAACGTAGCCACTGTTTCAGAACATATCTCTATGCCAATTTTGGATTGCTCCTTTTTAACAGATTTTGACATGCGGCTTATGACAGAATCAGGTATCGAGACTCCCGCTATGTTGTCCCTCATCCATAGCCCTATATCCGCAGACCTAAGCGGCCCCACTCCGACGAGTATCGGAGGGGGAGTTCCGTTACAAGCATCCAATAGCTCGGACATGAATGATTTGAATCTGGCAATATCGAAGCAAAATTGAGACTGGAAAAAAGATGCCCCGGCCTTTTGTTTCTTGAGTAGTCGATGGGGTCTCATGTCGTATGGAGGCGAGAACGGATTTACCGCCGCTCCAAGAAATAGTTTGGGTTGTGATTCCAACTTTCTTCCGCTGAGAAATTGCCCCTCTTTCTCTAAAAGACTGATTGTTGAGAGAAGGCTCACTGAATCTAAATCGAAAACCGGTTTTGCTTCTGGGTGATCTCCCGACTCGACTCCATCCCCGGTGATACAAAGTATGTTTCGAATCCCGAGAGCGTGGGCACCGAGCACGTCACTTTGTATAGCTATTCTGTTTCTATCTCTGCAATTAATCTGCATGACCGGTTCTATCCCATTCCTATGGAGAATTGCAGATCCTGCAAGGCTCGAAAAATGGGGATACGCACTTGATGAATCCGTTACGTTTAGCGCATCACAGAAAGGTGATAGTTTTCTTGCTCTGTCAAGGAGACTTTCGTCTGTGGGAGAATCCGGCGAGCTTAATTCGCCTGTAACCGTGAAAATCCCTTTGTTGAGCCGCTTTTCCAGGTTAGTTGCTGGCTGAATGATCATTTTTGTCTTAACTCGTTAATCCAGGCTGACGAATCTTTTAGACGACGGTCCAAAGGAGGTTGAATTTGATGAATAGAGTCTGAAAAAACCTTCATGTGGCTAGAGTTCTCCCAAGCATTTACCCAGACACATTTCATGTCTGGAGAAATTTCACAGGAACCATCATATCTAACACCACCGCAAGGGCCATTTCTGATCTCTTTCGGGCATCCCATCGTACACACCATTCCTGTGAAGTGAAGTATGCAATGACCACACATTTTGCAGTTGAATAATGGTTTCTTCAGTAGGCTTTCACTTTTGGCGAAGAAAAATTCGATAATCCGATTTTCGCCACATTGGATTACTACAAACCTTAGAATTGAACTGAGCTTTATATAGACAGCTTCTAAAATATTTGTTTTGTTCATAAAAACTGACAATATTCCCTTTTTGAACGAACGAAAATGGCCTTGATTTTAACAAATGTACATAAATCGTTTTCTTATTTATCTTCCTAAATATTGTGTTGGCTGCTCAAATAGTAGCGCTTGCTTGCACGCAGCAACAACCCGCCAGATAGCGCCGCACCCCATCCACGGTTGATCTTCTAGGCTGCTGCGAATGGGACTCCAGTTTGTTGAGTGATTCAAGGGTGCCTTCCCGTGAACGGGTTTTACTGTGGAACTGCCATTCCGATCATTTCAATCTAATATGTTTGATTCTGTCCAAAATAGGAGGTACTAAGTCATCTAAGACAGCTTGAGTTCTGTTGGATATCAATTCGAAAAGTTCTTCGTCTGATCGATTCTGAACGTCTTTTTCATCCAATATTCTCTCGGACAGTAATCTTGGATAAGGCCCTCTGCTAGGTAACAGAAGGTCCTTTAGATTTGGTGGAGACGGGGGAGGGTCGAACTACACCGTGAACACAGTATCCACGTCCTGCTGGCCGCGTAACCTTCAGGTCATCCTTGACCACCGAGATTACGAGAGAGCCCCAATTGTTATTTAAAACATTGAGCAGTCCAAGCTCCCTAATCGAAACAAGTTTGTGGCTTTACAGATTATTTTCTGTCAAATCTATCAAGTATTTATTCGTATCTTAGTGCTTCAGCAGGGTAAGTTTTGCTAGCTTCGTTAGCAGGTATCACGCTTGCTAAAATGGAAGCTATAATTGTTATAGCGATTAAGACCCCGACCTCTCCTATGGGAACGACGAATTTTGCTCCCTGAAGCTCTTTCGATATTTCAAGAAAGATCAACCACGACTGCAAAATCCCGAGAAATATACCAACAACTATCCCGAGAAGTGTTATGAATGATGATTCAATCAAGAATTGAGTCCTTATCATGCTCGATCTAAATCCAATTGCTCTAAGTACTCCAATGGATTGCCTTCTTTCCACCACGGCTCTCACGGATAATACTCCTATAGCCGCGACACCAACGACTAATCCTAAACCACTAAACCCCTGAAAAAGTTTATTAAATGCGTTGCTAGTTGCTCTCTCTTCTTCCAAGTTATCTAAAAGACTCTCTGCATTCATACCATTCGCTAGGAAAATCGCCTCTAATTTTTGAGAATAATAAGATGCGGTATTTCTGTCTTTCAAGGAAAAATAAAATGTGTCAAGTGGGACTTCCTCTTCAACCACCCTGGGCACTAAAGATCTTGCTGAGTAAAAGGTAGCAGAGATGCCTTCCCAACCTGTCCCTGTTGCCAGAAGTTCGACAACACCTATAACTTTCAAGTCTTCAGGTTTTGATGAACTTCTCCTTTTTTTCATTGCGATAGAAAAAGAGTCCATTTCTTTCAAATCGCCTGAGCTCAAATATGAGGTTTTAAAGCTCCTGTCGGGAGGACCAAATGGGTCTTCAGAAGGAATAATTGAGGCACTCGCCACGACCAGTTCTGGGTTTCCGATTACCGATCTCCATATGTCTTTATCAGTGGCACCATATTTCGGGTCAAAATAGGACATTCTCCATTGGGTAGATTGAAAGAAATCATCTTCTAGTGAAACAAGATTAGCTGTTCTATAAATATTGTTTTCTCCATCAGATTCTTTCACTTCCACAGGTACATTGGATGCTCCTGCCAAGACGTCAAAGTCAGACATATTGAGGAAATCTCTTATGTCACCGGGAATCGGAAGGTCAGGACTTATAGTTCCTTTGATGTCATATCCACCTGTGACTCTTTCAGGCTGTTCAGATGTGATATCACCAATCCCGTTCAGAACCGAGAAAATCATCAGGGTAAATATTATTAGAGCGAACATGGCGACAGTCAGGCCCGTCCTAAACTTCGACGCCATCGGGTAGCTTATAGCCGTTTTTGTGACCGCCTGTAAACCGGAGAATCTTGACAATATTAAATTGAGTATAGCTATCAGAATTTTAGTATTGCTCATAAGGAGCCAGACAGCTGCCGCGGTTGATATGGCTCCACCAACTGGCCAAAACCACGGACCTGGTTCCGACAACTCACCCGTCCACCTTTCAAAAAAATCAAAAGGCAAGGAATTCGCAAGAAGTACTAGGCCTCCTTCTAAGGTACCTCCGATTTGGTTTATTGTTTCAACATCGTTGATTAATTTTGAAGACAGGAATCTCACAAACAAACCAATAGCTAGCACTGTTCCAGTTAGTCCAATAAAGAAACTTGCACCTGTTTCTGTCAATACCCCAGAGATCAATAACGACAAAGAGGAAACACCAAGAATTACGTATGAATGCCTTCCCGATAATTTAAACAATGAAATCAAAATCTTCATCGGCCAAACAACTGGAAACATCAACAAAAATATCAGATTCCTTACCCTGTTCTCTTTCCCGATAAAAATGAACACTACTTGCCTGATCGGGAATATAAGGTTCCAGGCAAGATCTAATATTTTTTTTCTGGTTGGTTCAGGCGCTTTTTTCACGAACTCATCCCTGAGACCCCTGATCGCCACCACGATATTTAGATTACTAACCCTGTACGCGGAAAATACCACCGTAATGAAGGTTAATATTAGTCCACTGGAAAAAGATATTAATAACGAGATTCCAGAATAGTACGGCGTGATTACAAAATCATCGGTGTCAATCAGATCCTGAAGAATAAATACCAATCCAAAGCTTAGTGCGACGCCTAAACCAGTTCCAACTATGGCGGCTAGAAAGGCATATATCGTTCCTTCATAAGTGAATAACTGAACTAAATCTCTACGTTTTAACCCCACTGCACGAGCCATCCCTAACTCAGTTGATCTAGCGGCGGCAAGTAGGACAAATACCAGGAAAATTAACAGCATGCCTACCATGATGGAGAATGAACCGAATATCGAAAATATAGTCGTAACGCCAGTTGCTACAGTTTCTGCTAGTTTGAGGCTGTCACTTTTTTGATCATCAACCCGCAATATGGTTAAGGAAGGTAAAAGCGACGATATTTTAGCTAAATGTTCTTGTAATCCGGATTTATCCAACATTCCGAGAATCGTTAATTGGATCTGATAATCGCCTATACCTTTTATAAAGTCATCACCAATATTATTGGAATTCAAATTCTCAGAGATTTGCACGAGAGTTTCGGAAATCTCCTTATCTGTCTGTCCGACAGTTTCGGATTCTTCTGACAGTAGACGAGGAATTCCGTTACCCTGAAGAATATTGAATATCTCTGTAGCAACCTCTAGATCGGTTAACTCAGATCTTAAGAAAGTCGTAACATCCTCTGACCGGTTCAAAGAGTCTTCGCCAATACCTTTATTGGAAACAAGAATATTGGTTATCTTTCCTTCTTTGTTAATGAGTTGTTGTAAAGCCCCTAGCTCAAATAAGATGTAAGGATTTCTTCCCCCTCCTGCTAACCCACCATTTTCGAGAATATCTAATACTACGAACTCTGTTTTTCCAGATCGAGTATAGACGGTAATATCTCCGCCCTTCTCGATTTTTAGAACTCTACTTGCATCTGAATTTATAAAGGTTTGATTACCCTCAAGAGAATTTATTGAGACGATCTCCCCTTGTTGGTTCTTTAATGAATCAAAATTGTCAGAATACCCACCATCTATCCCTCTAATTTTCATGTTACTTTCAGCCAACCCAAAATCTTCATTCGAAGCGGGCAGATTAATCTCTATTAGTGGCAGAAGAGATTCAATGTCCGGATTATCAAGAGTTAATTGTCGAACCCGTTCGAATTCAGAATAGTCGAAGTATTCATCTCCAAATAATTGCCTTCCAGGTCCCTCAATAATTTCATCAGTCGGACCCAGAAAGTCCAGAGCTACAGATCGGATCGAATATCTGACCGTGTCGCCAATTCCCAGAGAGGTAGCAATTATGGCAGAGCTCAGCATAAGTCCAATTACGATCAAAATACTTTGCCCTTTTCTTCTGGGAATATTTCGGGTTCCCATCTTTACCAAAATAAATCTTCTGACAGCACCGATAGCTATAATCGAGAATATGACGACTAGGAGAGCTGTCATCCCCATTGCTAGTTCTGTTGCTGGCAGTCCAAAAACTTTTCCCATCTTTTAGACTACTTCCCCGTCTTTCATCTGTATTATTCTGTTCGTTCTTCCTCCGACGTAATCTGAATGAGTGACAATAACAAAAGTTTGGTTGTTTTCCTTGTTTAGTTGAGTTAATAGGTCCATGATCAGCTTTTCGTTCCCACTATCCAAGTTACCCGTAGGTTCATCTGCCCAAATAATCGCTGGATCATTTACTAGCGCTCTAGCCAAAGTTACTCTCTGAATCTGTCCCCCTGACAGTTCACCTGGCAAATGCTGATGCCAGTCTTCCAATTCAACCTCTGCCAATTTTCCCAAAGCCTTGATTCTCGCCTGTTTGCCGGAGAAACCTGAAACCAGTAGAGGTAGTTCAACATTTTCTACAGCAGTCAAAACAGGAAGTAGGTTATATGTCTGAAAAACAAATCCCATCTTCTTGGCTCTTAACTCGCTTAATTGATCATCATTGAGATCTGTTAATGTTTTGCCCTGGATTAAGATATTTCCTTCATCGATCGAGTCTAGTCCGGACAAACAATTGAGGAGAGTTGTTTTACCACACCCACTTGGTCCCATCACACCTACTATTTCTCCCTCTTCAATCGATAGATCCAACCCTCTTAAAGCATGAACTTTTTGGTCTCTTGTTCCATAGAATTTATGCAGGTTTTCTGTTGAAATTACGATATCTGGCATACTCGGTCCTATCTCGATTGAATTGATACATAACTGACTAGATGCAAGTCCTTTTGGTAGCCCTATTATGCATGCATTTTCAGGAGCCATGCAATAAGCCCC
>CAYPDR010000022.1:0-87411 GCA_964409595.1 uncultured Dehalococcoidia bacterium | reverse complement strand
TGTCATCTGTTCTTGCTTCTCTAAGCCAATTCCGTGCTCACCGGACAAACCCCCTCCAGCATCGCCGCAAATACGTAGAATTTCCGCGCCTATCGCTAAAATATTTTCTGTATCTCCCGGCTTTCTCTCATCGAAGAGAATTGAAGGATGAAGGTTACCGTCACCGGCATGTAAAAGGTTAGCTATCCTGTAACCAGTTCTTTCAGATAACTCATTAATCTGCCGTAAAACGTCCACAAGCTTAGTGCGAGGTATCGTCCCGTCGACTAAATAATAATTAGGAGCTAGCCTTCCCAAAGCACCCAACACCCCCTTCCTCCCAGCCCAAAGCTTTTCCCGTTCATCGGTATCAGTGGCAACTCTAATCTCGAGCGGTCCAAACTCTCTACAAATTGACTCTATCTCTCTGATTCATCAGCTACTGATTCTTCGATACCCTCCACTTCGACAAGCAACACAGCACCTGCCCCTTCCGGATATCCTGCTCCTACAGCAGCCTCGGCTGCCTGGATACAAAAATGATCCATCATCTCTACAGCCGCAGGCACGATTCCCGCTCCAATTATCCCAGATACAGCCGCACTTGCTGTCTCGACATCGTCGAACACTACTAACATTGTTTTGATTGTTTCTGGAATCCTCAGTAACCGAACCACAATAGTGGTAGCAATAGCTAAAGTACCCTCTGAACCAATGGTAATTCCTCTCATATCATATCCAAGCGATTCTCTCTCTTTTCCTCCGAACCAAGTTATGGTTCCATCCGACAACACGACTTCCATTCCAAGGACATGATTTGTAGTCACACCGTAGGCCAAACAGTGAGGCCCACCGGAGTTTTCAGCAATATTTCCCCCTATGGTGCACGCACGTTGACTGGAAGGGTCGGGCGCATAATAGAGACCATGCGGGGCAGTCTTTACTGATAGGTCTAAGTTAACGACACCGGGTTGCACGACCGCATACCTATCTCTGTCATTAATCTCGATAATTTTAGACATCCGTGACATCGCGATGACAACTCCACCATGTTCCGCTATAGCGCCACCACTTAGCCCAGTGCCTGCACCACGAGCAACAACTGGTAAAGAATTTTCCCTTGCTATCCTAACTATTTCTGAGACCTCTTCAGTCGTTTCTGGCAACACAACAAATACTGGAGTTCCTCGGTCTACAGAACCGTCATATTCGTAAACTAAAAGGTCGGCATCTTGCCACAAGACATTATCTGATCCAACCACATTTATTAACGATCGAATAATTTCATTCATATATATCACCTAAGTATATGTCGACATCTATTTCATTGAAACTAGTCAGGTCCAATGGATCCTCACGCCCGCCCCCTGACTTGATAAAATCATTTCTAAAAATAGTTGGAGACACGAATCGAGGAAAATATGAAAAATCGATTGGCTCGCCGTGAATCTTGTCTAGGGGTTTCGCTAATGTTTTGCTGCCCTCAAGTGGTAGAAATGCTAGGCTACCTAGGGATAGACTGGATTCTATTGGACTGTGAACATGGCTCCTTAACTCTAGCTGACGTGGAACATATGTCTATCGCAGCCAAATCTGCTGGAATTTCTGTGATAGGGCGCCCGGCTACCAATTCGTCTCCAGATATCATGGCTATGATGGATCGGGGAGTCGACGGCGTGCAAGTTCCACACATCACCACTCCAGGAGAGGCAAGGAGGGCTGTGGATGCCGTAAAGTTTCACCCAGATGGGAACCGCAGCCTAGCAATTGGAACAAGATCATCCAAATATGGAATCGGACAAACGCTATCCCAATATGTCTCGACCTCAAATACCAATTCCATTGTTGTACTTCAAATAGAAGATAAGGAAGCGATCCAGAACTTAGACGATATACTGAAAACAACCGGCGTCGATGTATTTTTTGTGGGACCGTCCGACCTGTCGCAATCATTAGGATATCCGGGTAAAGCCTCCGAAGCTCCAGTCAGAAACGTTATAGATCAAATTCTGACACGAATCAGTGATGCGGGAAAATCATCTGGCATAGCAGGAAATATCGAATCAATTATAGAGAGAAGAAGTAAAGGAGTCAGTTATTTGTATACTCATCTAAACACTATATTAGAAAACGGAGTAGCCAACATGACACATTCGTGATGAACTATTCCGATCTGCCACCACATGGTTACATCAATATCAAATCTACGTTATTTCAAAAATAAGTTCGGAGAATCGTTTTATGGTTTTTTCTTTCTTCAGTGTCTTTCGGTAGATTTCTTCAGCATTTAGTCCCTTTCTAGTAGCTTCATCTCGATTTTCACTAAGTTCCTTAAGAAGAGATGCCAATTTACTAGCATCGCCTATTACCCAGCCACAGTCCCCATTAATCACCAATTGTGCTACATCCGCTTCAGGATTCATCATTGCTATGACCGGTTTACCTGCAGACATAAACGTATACGCCCGTGATGGCACAGATAGTCGTTCCATGCCATCTTTCAGAGTAACCAAACAAATATCAGAGATTAGCAGTAGGTTCTGGAATTCTTCAAAAGGTTGGTAGGGGAGAACTGTGACATTTTTCAGGGCTCTGTTTTTTACAGAGACGGAAAGGCTATCTGCACCTACTCCACTTCCCAAGAAAATGAATCGCACTGGCATCTCTAAAATTCTTTCTGCAGCGTCCAAAACTTGATTGGTAGGCTGCATTATCCCGATATTTCCTGCGAAAAGAACAACTAGTTCATCATCAGTGATCCCGAATTTGTTTCTTGTATCTGGCATAGGTTGCTGCCCTTCCGAAAATTCGGGTATAGCCCAAATTGGTATAACATTCACGACGTCAGCCGCAACTCCTTTCGTATCTATGATGGTGCGTTTCATACCATCCCCCAAAACTACTATCGCGGTAGCATTTGCAAGAGTCCAACTGGCAATTTTGTTCCATAGGTCAAATATCCAACCTGGAAAATTTATCCACTGCGTAGCTCTAACAATGTCGGGATGTATGTCGTAGACGACAGCGAGAAATGGAATGTCCCACCTTCTTGCCGTCAATGCTCCCACTACGGCAGCAAAGGGAGGATTCGATAGGGTTATGACCAAATCAAACCCGGTTTGCGACATTAATTTTCTCGCCAACCACCAACTCACCAACAAAAACCTAATGTAACCAATGCAACGTAACGCTAGGTTGCTTCTACCTCGCGTGCCAGACATATTTATTCTGTATACATCAATTCCGTCGACGTTTTCGAATCGCGGTGCATTGACTTCGGAACTCTCATAGCTCGGTTGCGCCGCCACGACGGAGACTCGGTGACCATTTCCAACCAAGCCAGCACATAATTCTTTGAGAATTTGTCCAGACGACGCAACATCTGGCGAGAAATACTGATTGATTACCAGAATCCGTCTACCCATAAGTTAGGATCAGTAAGAAGAAATTTTTTCCGTCTTTTTTAGTTCCGATTCTATCCAGCCATAAGTGATGGAGAGACCATCAGCCAAGGAATATTCAGGAGACCAATTCAAAAGACCTTCCAATTTTGAATTGTCACTATTTCGTCCCCGAACACCCTGGGGTTTACTCGTGTCGTGCCGCTTCAAAAGCGATTTACCGGCTATTTCCAAAACCAAGTCGACTAATTCGTCCACGGTGACCATAACGTCCATACCAAGATTCAAGGGTTCACAGTAATCTGATTTAGTTATCTTATAAATCCCTTCTACGCAATCGTCGATATACATAAAAGACCTGGTTTGCTTACCATCGCCCCAAATCTCGAGCTCATCTCCGTCTTTTGCCAAGGCAATTTTTCTGCATATGGCAGCCGGTGCCTTCTCTTTTCCACCATCATATGTTCCCAACGGTCCATACACATTATGAAATCTCGCCACCCTTGTCTCTAAGCCATAGTCATGAGAGTAGTATTGACACATTTTCTCCATGTACAACTTTTCCCATCCATAGCCTTCTTCCGGGTCAGCCGGATAAGCGTCTGATTCTTTGAGAGGAGTTACGTCAGCGTCTTCCTGTAGATAACTCGGGTAAATGCATGCAGACGACGAATAGAAGAAACGAGCGACGTCGTTAAGGCGTGAAGATTCCAGCATATGTGTGTTAATCAATGAATTGTTCCTAGCAATATCGGCCAAATACGCGGTGATATATCCAATACCTCCCATGTCAGCTGCGAGATTGTAGACCTCTTCAACACCTCTAGTTGCCTGGAGACAAGAGTCCCAGCGACGTAGATCCAACAACTCAAATTCGTCAGCCAAAGATTCAGCATATTCCGGAAGTTTAATATCCACGCCACGAACCCAGTATCCTCTCTCTTTCAAAAAGGACACAAGATGATGACCTATGAATCCACCTGCACCAGTTACTAGAATTTTCTTGACCATATCTCTCCGATTTAATTTTTACGCTTTTGTAATGCCATTTCGAATGCCTCACGATGGGCTTTTGCACAAGATTCAATCGATGCATGCCTCAACACAAATCTGCGAGCTCGTTCTCCAAGACTGCAAGCGAACTGCTCATTTTTCAATATATTTAACACTTCACCTGAGATTGATTCTCCATCTCCCGGCATCACCAGAACACCATTCTTTCGGTCCGCCACAGCATCCTCTGTAGCTCCCACAGAGGTAGCAATCACCGGCCTTTTCATAGACATCGCCTCAAGAAGGGCAGTTGAGATTCCTTCGCCTTTGGATGCTTGAACATAGACGTCCATTATAGAGACCGCCCTTACGGCACTTTCAGAATCTCTTATGAAGAATATATCTTTGCCACTTTGAATTCCTAGTCCTTTAGCCATATCGAGCAATCGATTGAAATAACCCTCTTGATTGGCTAAAACGTTGCCCTTGACCAAGAATTGTGCTTTTGGCAAATGTTTCTTTATTAAACCTGCGGCTGTTATGAAAGTCTCAAGACCTTTTGCAGGATTTATATTCCCTACAGTGCCGATCACCGGATTCCCAATATCAATCCCATGATACTCCGCAAAATCGATACTCTTTTCAGTGAAAGTGTAGGTGTCCGAGTCCACCGGGGGAAAAAAGAATACACATTTAGACTTGGGAATAAAGCCAGGAAAATATTGGTGAAGAGATTTTCCTGGCATCATACCAACCTCACAGGTATAGCGAGTCCATATTGCCACCAAACGCCTAACGTACGAAGGTATGCCCAATCCCAACACCTGTCCCACAACTTTTTTACCCTCTAGGCGTGCAGCGATAGCTCCGTGGGGATTTTCCATCCCACAAACAAGTACTACGTCTATGTTAAGTTCCCTTATTGCCACTCGAATCCGATTTACAGTGCCGTAAAAATTCTTCAACACTTCCGATTGAGTTCTAAAATTCTTTGTGATGCGCAATCTAGAGAGGTCTTCCTCCCTATAATTGCAGTTGTGTCTCTTGTGACTGGTTATCAATGTATGGATACCAGAAGGAATCAGGGACGTCGAATAAACCCCTTGCTTCTCAAGTATTTTATCGATCGGCACACATGTATTGGCGTGTCCGTTGTAAGCCGGGTATTGAAGAATACTCAAAACATTCATACTTGAATACCTTTAGTCCGGGTGGAAAACCTTAGCCCAATTTTAAACTCAAAATCCAATGGCAAATTGGATACCTCACTCCTTATAGGCGTCCTTTGGCAACCGCCAAATCACCTATGATTACGAACTCATCTCTGGTAATTATTTATCCCTAGCCAGTTGATAATATTTTCACTTCTGTGATGGATCGTATATTGGCTCGCCTCATTCTTTGAGTTCCTTGCCAAAATGCCACGCTTTTCAGAATTATGTACCACATCTGTGATTGCTTCCTTAACTTGGGAGTAGGATCCGGCATCAAAGAAAATTGCTTTCTTTTCATCAACCAATTCTCTGTTTGGTGGGATATCGTTAACAACAACCGGCAGGCCACACGATAAAGCCTCCAATATGGCATTTGATGAACCTTCTGCTTGAGATGGATGAACAAAAAAATCAGCTGCTGCTAACCACAAAGGAACATTCGCATGCTGAACTTCTCCTACGTACAGAATGTTTTTACCAGCTGGTTTTTCAGGTCCTGACCCTAAATAGATCATGTTTAGGCCTTTTATTGATTCCACTACCTTGTGAAATTTCTTGTAGCCTTTGCGAGTACTGAAACTACCTACTGCAATCCCAATAATTTCAGACATAGGCAACCTTAAAATTTTACGACTTTCTGATCTACTACGTGGAAAGAACATGTCAGGATCCACTGCATTAGGGATGACTCGTATACCATCAGTAGGGTATCCAAATTCTTCAACGCATTTCTCTTTCAAGCCATTGGAAACCGCTATTACCTTGTCAAATTTATGGAGTTGTGTCTTGATCATCTGTCTACCAAAGTGTTCCATATAGACATCAAAACTACTTTCACCTAGAGAAACAACCGATGGTATGGAAAAATATTCCGCAACCTTGATCGCGCAAGTACCACCGGAAAACAAAAAATGCCCATATGCGACAGATGGTCTATCTACTTCTTTAGCAGCTACACGAAGAGCAGAAGATGACAAACTTCCAATAGACATTGCGAGAGTGGTACCAATCAATGGAATTTTTTTTGCGGAATATGATAAATATCTGGGTCGGTTGACCGGGATCCCTTCAAGGGTCTCTTGTTTTCGCGAACCTGTCGAAAAATTTACTCCCCTTGTCAGAGAAAATATTGGAGCGGGAGCAATTACGCTTACATCGACACCGTGCTTCCTAACAGACTTCATCAGGGTGTGAACAAAAACATTCGTTGCGGGGTCTTTCCGGGATGGGTATCCGTCACAAAAGGCAAGTAACTTATTGCTAATGTTTTCAGAAAAGGGAGTCATCGGGTTTTAAGGTCCTGTCAACAAATATTTGGAACCATACTTCTAGACAAATCAGTTGCCAAAGCCTCATCCCATTATCTCGCCTTAGGCTCAGGTGATCATCAACTTGGTCCCGGATTATGTCTGGTCGAAAATAGCCTTTCCGTCTGGCTAAGCCATTTTCTACAAGTTGAATGAGGATTGGCCTCCACCGTGTCCTAAGCCATTCAGAGATCGGGGGGGAAAACCCTGTTTTTTTTCTTCTTACTATGGCCTCAGGTAGGTAATTACTCGCTAAATACCTAAGAAAGCCTTTCTGTCTACCTTTGTAGATCTTCAACTCATCAGGAACATTCCACATATATTCGACTAATTCGTGATCTAGGAAAGGAGATCTTATCTCCATCGATAACGAACTACTAGCTATATCTACTTTTTTAAGATACCCGCAAGGAAGTCTCAAGTTGAAATCCACATAAGATAGTTTCCTGGTCAGCGATTGTTCAAACTGATCTAGTTTCCCCTTAAACGGCAACCGCAAATCTGAATTATCTCTAGTTTCAGCAAGCAATTTATCTCTAATTTTTCGATTCCACAGTTGTGGATTATCGTAGATATGTCCAATGTCATTCGTGCCATATTTCAAAAGTGTTCTAATCTTGGATAGCCTTGGATTATCTGGGAAAATCTCAAGTAATAGCTCAAAAGTTGGTTTTCTGATGTAATTAGGGCACCATCCCATTACCCTATCCGCTAAACGGGCAACATTAACGTTTGAATAACCGGCAAAAGACTCATCACCTCCATCCCCCGTGAGTGCTACAGTAATATCCTCTCTCGCGGCCTTGCAAATCATGTATGTTGAAAGTAGCGAGGGGTCGGAGAATGGTTCTGAAACATTATGAACAAGTCTAGGAAGAGAACCTATCGAGTCAGCTCCCACTTGTAGGATTTTGTGATCAGTGCCGTACCTGTTAGCGACCTGAGATGCTAGATGCGATTCATTCTCTGATTCAGTCTTTGGAGAGTCTGTAAAGTCAACTGTGAATGTTTTTATCGGTCCTCTACTGTTTCGAGATGCGTAGGCTGCTATTAGACTGGAGTCTATACCCGCGCTGAGAAACACTCCTAAAGGAACATCACTTTTCATTCTGCTTTCAACAGCATTTAAAAGTAAAGCGTCCGCTTCGTCAACATATTGCTGAAAGGTAGGATTACGTGGATTTAATACCACCTCAGGAAGAGACCAATACTTAAACTCTCTAACAACCCCATTTTTAACTTCCAAATAACAGGCGGGAGACACAGACATTACCCCTTTCACAAAGTTAGTGTGAGTGTCGGTATATCCTAACGACAAATAGCTTTCTAACCCATCCAAATCAAGTTTGGTGACGAGTTGTTGGTAGCAACTCAACGCATGAGGCTCCGAAGCAAATTCCATCGAATCGGAGCTTACTGCATAGCACAATGGTTTCACTCCCAATCTATCCCTAACGAGAAACAATGATTCACGTTCCTGATCCCATAAGGCAAATGCAAACATCCCTTTAAGGCGGGAAAGCATTCCTGGCATACCCCACTCTTCGTAAGCATGGGGCAAAACTTCGGCATCACCGTTTGATACGAAGGCGTGCCCATTCTCATAAAGAAGATTTTTGATTTCTGCGAAATTGTAGATTTCCCCGTTAAACACTACAGCGACATCGCCCGTAGCGTTGAATATTGGTTGTTTCGCATTCTCTGACGTATCCATTACAGAAAGGCGGGCAAGACCAAGGGCAATTTGCCCATTTACGAACACACCTTCATCATCAGGCCCCCGATGGCGTTGAGAAAGATTCATGTCTTGAATCGTCTGGCTTTCCGCGATCTTGCCATCGAATCTAAGAACTCCTGCGATCCCGCACATATTAACCTCTACCTGCTAGAACGATTCCTGAAGCATAGCTAACCACATGTCTGTTCAGATAACATGTTTTGATAAAAATTGGCGTATTGTTTCGCGACTCTTTCACTACTGAAGTTCGCCCTCACTTCTTCCTGACCTACTTCACTTAAATCTGAACGAAGTTCATTATCTCTAAAAAGTTCACTCACGTTTCTGACTATCGCATCCACATCAGAGTAATCGGTAAATTTTATAAAACGAGCTCCTGGGTCAAGAACATTAATACCGGGATGATGTGAAGCAACAACAGGTAACCCGCAAGATAGAGCTTCCAAAACCACTCTCGGAGAACCATCATTTATGGTTTGATACACCAGCACGTCAGAATTGTTGTATGTGTTTAACATTTCCCCTCTGGATAGTCCGCTGACAAATTCGACACAATTTCCCAAACTATTTCGGGCTACAAAGTCATTTATCGGTCCCTCTCCTCCAATACCTTGTTTCACTACCAAAACTAAGTTCACTGTCCATGCCTCCTCCTTCAACTTGCCCAAAGCTTCCAAAACAGCAAACACACCCCGTGAATGATCTAGACCTCCGACATACAACATTTGAAAACATCTTGCCCGCCCAATCTTTCTTGAGTTAGCACGCCAAAAATCGCAGTCCACATTGTTGGGAAGAGCACTGATTTTTTTTTCGTCGATCCCTATGTACTCAGTTAATCTTCCAAAAAGTCCTGCTGATTGCAAAACAATCCGATCGGAAACAAGCGCCATAATGTGCTGAATAAAGGCTCCGAAATACATGTTTCGTGTGGATGGCTCCAGAAGAAGCCGTATGGTGCTGTAGCCATTCCTCTTCCAAACATTTTCGATCCTCCATTTCTCCAATGCAAAAAATGAAGTGATCAATGCAGGTCGCAATTTTCTACGAAATAGTAGCAAAAATACTAGTATGAGGTTCCCGGACGTATCGTGGAAAATGTCCACATCATTTACAGCCAAGGCTGCTCGAGCAGTTCTCCATAGATTCAGCGGTCGAAATCCTCGCACAAAACGAACTTCGTTTAAAACGAACTTCTTAGATTCACCTACTGGCAAAGCAGCGTCAACGACGCCGACCAAAAGAGTGACTTTTCCTATCAACTTCGAAACTTCTTCAAGAAGCCGGATACGGTCTGTGTATCCACTGACGTTTGGCAAAAAAAAGACCGCATGTATAGAGCTATGTTTTCTGTCTACCAGTAGAGTCCTTCCACGTCGCCAAAACCCGACAATTCATCATTAGACAAACCAACTAAGTCAAAAATTTTTACATTCGGTTTTGGTGGAGTTAGCTTGAGATCATGCAACGCATTGCGATGTGCTAACAGCACTATTTCACAATTATCGATCACTTCTGACGCACGGGAGAAGGTGATTTCATTCAATTCTGGTATCAGAGAATTCAGAAAAGTCAGGTTGGCTCCTGTAAAACGTTCAAGATCCACGTCTTTATCATAAATACTGACCTTAACACCCTTATCGATCAAGCATCGGGCAATTCTTACAAATGGGCTACCCCTGAGATCATCAGTCCCCTGTTTGAAGGATATGCCCAGGAAGCCTATTGACTCAGGCTTCTCTGCCAAGAGTCGCTCACAAATTGACGAGATCTGATTGTCATTTGATTCGTTCAAAGTTCCCAACATTTGGGCTGTGGTACCCAGCCCAGTGGCAAGACCAACAAGTGCACTGACATCTTTGGGAAGGCAACTACCTCCGTATGGCATGCCTGGCTTCAGGTAAGCTTCAGAAATGTTCAAGGTTGTGTCGCAACAGAGAATTTCTAATATTGATCTCGCATCTGCGCCAACTGACTTAGAGATCGAGCCAATCTCATTGGCAAATGTCACTTTTACCGCGTGAAAAGCATTGGAAGCATATTTAGCAACCGCAGCTTCTTTAATTCCCACAACATGAACCGGCGACGTAACGCCTGGATACAACAATTTAGAAATCTCCGCCAAATCGGTATTAACCTCCTCTTCTGACCCATACAAAATAAGTGGAGGAGACTTGAAATCACTTAAAGCTGAACCTTCGCGGAGAAACTCAGGATGAACAAAATATTCCACCTGGCCTAGAAACCTCTTTTTCAAATTTGTAACAGCCCACATATGAGTCGATGGTAAACATGTACTTCTGTTAAAAACGGCTAGATTTGAATTGATTTGCTGCCTAAGATCAGTTATTTCCGCGATCACATTACGAACCTGGGAATCATCCATGCCGCCGTCATCATTACTTGGAGTACCTACACAAATAAACACCGCATCTAGGTCATCGGTTGTTTTGGTGTTGTTTGAAGCAGTCAACCTTCCTGAAAGGACCTGTTCCTTTATAACTGATCGCAAGTACGGCTCATTTACCGGAGATTCTCCATTGTTTATCAAATCCACCTTTGCTCGGTTATTATCTACTCCTAAAACGGTATGTCCCTCCTTGGCCAACATAGCGGATGTGACGGCCCCTACGTAGCCAAGCCCATAAACCAAAATTTTCATACGGATACTATGTTGCGCCTCCCAAAACTGCTTCTTGTAGACCATCAACCATTTTACCTACGGTGGCCTTTTGAATAATGGTTTCCCTGGCTTTAATTCCTAATCCTCTTCTAAGTTTCTCTGATTCAAGTAAACTCTTAAGTTTGTTACTCAAATCTCGACGATTACCAGGAATAAACCGGATCCCGTTTACGGTATCTTGTAGTAATTCAGCGTCGCTTCCAATCTCATCTGGAATTAGCGTCGGGGTTCCGCAAGACATACTTACATTCAACGCCAACCCGACAGCCCCACCCATAACGGATACGTCCGCACGAGTCATCCAAACGGCGTCTTCACCTTCCTTAACATGTCCAACAAATAAAATTCTCTTAGCAGGTATACCGCAGTACCGAAGAATTTTGTCTGCCTGCTTCGACAAATTATCAAATTCCGGACCATCTCCTACGATTACTAACTGAAAGTCATTACCTTCCCGCATGAGATCGGCTGCCGCATCAATAACAAGATCAAACCTTTTCTTCTTTACCAAGGTACCAAGTGAAACCACTACAGGAATCCCATTAGACAGCTTATTCAACGAAATAGCCTTCGAACGGACCTTCAAATCATTTAATTCCGTTTCCGTTTCCGGAATAGGAACGGCGTTCTGCGCTATGTTGATACGACATGGGGGTATACCTAATTTTTTCACTCCATTTAACGATTGTTGTCCGTAACATACTACATGGTCCCATTTTTTTAAGAAATTGTTCCAAACCAATGATTTAGGCCACGACACCAAATTGTCGTATTTAGTCCAAGCTACCGTTCGGATATTCTTACATTTTGAATAGCTCAAAAGCTTTCCGAGGCTCCAAATTCTTGCGTTGCCCTCGGCAACGATTACATCAGGGTGCACAAGACTCACAAGTGATTCCCAATTCCTATAAAAAAACAATTCTTGAACAAATGGGATCCGATAGGAACTCACGTCTAAATCGGCCACAGAATAGTTCAATTCTACGTTAGAAAACGGTGAGGCATCCCGTCCTTGGAATGGAATAGCAACCACTAGGTCGACACATGCCCTCTGCGAAAATTCTTCAAACACTGGAACCCGGTAATGTTCAAAGGTGCGCTGAAGTATTAAGGTCTTAGTCACTTGACTCTCTTTCAAACACTGCAATCAACCCAAAATTAAACATTAGATCTAAGAGAATACGATACCTGAAATTACCACTACACTTCCAAGTGCCAAATTTTGCTAACCGGACACATTTAAAATTCTAACAATCTCTTTTCTGACCGTGGCAGAGGTCACATCCCGGGTTGAAATGAATTCCAAAGCTTTATTAGATTTAAATTTCCAAATATTCCGATTATTTGCATACTGGGATATTAACTCTACAGCTTCCTCCTGCGTATTACATAAGGTACCGAGGCCTGCCGCAGAAACAAGGGCATCTGGGTCTATTCCCATGGAAAGAACTAGAGAGCCGAACTCCCATGCTTCGAGGAACACATTAGGAAACCCCTCTTTGGTAACACCCGATTCAACCTTTTGGGACGTGTTAATCAAGATTTTAGACGTTGCAAGAATATCACCTATACGATTCGGTTGAACATATCCCATCACATTCACATTTGGTAATTTACCCATCTCATCAAGGAGTGTTTCCCCATACTCTAGATGCAAGTCGTCAGGTTTTCCAATCACCACGAATTTAAGTTCTGGTAGGGCTATAGCTATAGCTTTTAGTCGTTCAAGTCCCTTCCTAGGCTCTACTGTCCCAATCCATACTACGTCTATGCAGCGACTTTCAAATTTATGGCCGCCTTTTATTGCCGTGAATCGGTCCGGGTTTATGAAATTTGGTAGAACTTTGCTAGAAACACCAAAGTTCCTTTGAATTAGCTGCTGTTGTTCACTTGATTGGGCGATGACCGTCCCACTTAAGTTAAATAGCAGCCATCTCATAATATAAGAGCGGGCTGAGCCGCCCTTGGTGCAATGTAGATCTGATGTCATGTTGACTATGCCGGTTCTTCCGCAAAATTTGGCGGCTACAATTATCATCATATGAACAGTAGACACGCCCCTCATGTAAATTGGTTCTCTACTTGATAGGACTAACCGAAACATCCTCATCATCCTTATAAAATAGTTATCTCCTTTGGACCAAAGACTAACTCGAAACAAATTTTTCTCGTAAGTCGGATCATTTTCACTCAAATTAGCAGTAACAAACCTGAGCTTAAACCCCTCTTCAAGCAACACATCGGCAAGGTACCTCATCTGTCTCTCAGATCCTCCAGTAAAATCGACAAAACCTTCGGAAAAATATTCGTGATTAGATAAGGAAATTAGTGACATGGAAAATTGATTCATAAATTTGCCATCATCCTTTCTAGAAGTGGCAGCCTACTGATCGTGAGGTGAAACAACCTCCTATACACCTACCATTACTTGCCCTTCAACTCTATCCTTCGACTTAATAATAGTCATATAAAACTATTGACGTGACTATAAAGTATTTTTGTAAAAGCCCGGTCCGCTAGGGATCAACCTTCTAGGAGCAAATTTTTGTAAATAGATTCATACTCGTTGACAACTTTTGCCCAATCATATTTCAGGGATTCCTCCCTTCCGCAAGTTGCCATTTTATGACGGAGAGTTGAATCCTTTATTAGCAAACCTATTGCATTAGCCATTGAAACGACATCATGTTTAGGCGTTATAAGTCCGGTTTCCATATCTGTTATTACATCTATGCAACCCTCCGCGTCTGTCGTTACAACAGCGAGGGAGGCCGACATTGCCTCCACGATCACTCTGGGAAATCCCTCCAACAATGACGGAAAAACAAAAATGTCAGAAGCTTTGTAAATTTCGACCAATTCATCGCTGGGAAATTTACCATCGACTGAGATGCCTATCTCATCAAAAACCTTGACTTTGCTGTTCAATTCACGCCTGCTTATTTCGTCCTTTAACACGTCATTACCAGAACCCACCACGCTCCAATGGAAATCCAACTGAGCTCGCTTCAGCAGATTGGCAATTTGTGGTATCAAGTTAAATCCCTTTTTACGATGGTATCTACCTACGGTTAATAACCGTATCGATTGAGACGTGTCATTAGTATGATTACTTCCTAAATTGACCTCGCCTTTTTGACTCGGAACAAAAAATCTCTGACAGTCTACCCCGTTTGCTATCACCTCTATATCTGCAACATTTACACCCATGTCTACGTATGAAGCTGCCATGGTTTTTGTTAGAGCGACTACTGAGTTAACTCCGCACAAAGTTTTTTCAACTCTCTGACCGACGTTAGAATCCAATCGTAGACCATATCCGATCGATCGATCGATTTGAACATCTTCTCCATGGCTCCGAAGAACAATTGGAACTCGACCAGACAAAGTTAAGGCCAAGTAGCCTGCAGGAAAGGCCCCTACGACCTGCCAGATATCAGCATTTAAGCGATCTTGAATCTTCCTTATCCCGTGACGTGTTAGGGCAGGGAAGTACCTAACCGACTTGCCCTTCGACCACTTGATACCTAAAACTTCATACGGCAGAAGCTTATACTTTGACCGATTTTCATTTAGCTCATATTCTGGTACTACAAGGTATGTTTCGTGACCGTTTTTAGTCAGGTGATCCAGTAAGTTGTATGTGAACACTTGGTATCCGCCAACCTTAAACAAAGATCCCATGATAAACACAACTATTTTCAAATAGCTTGTCCTTCTACTTCCTTGGATATTTACTGTAGGGTACTTCGGTCCCCTGTCACTATCGACAATAAACGCTTACAAAACAGATCAGCTGCGTCCCGACCACGAACAGAGTCTAGATACGTTTCTTGCCCCCATTGAGCAATTTCGGTAGAAGTCGTTGATTCACCCAGATAGTGTAACTTCTCATCAATATCACTCAAATCCCAGGAATATGAAACAAAGGTTTCTCCCTCAACATAGATGTCAGGCCAAGTTTTCATATGACTCATGGAAGGTTTTAGAAGGGCGGCCCCCGATATAAAGATCTCAAAGTCTCTATATGCAATTTCGCCCCATCCAAAAGGAGAAATACACACCTGTGAGTTAAGTAACTCACGAAAATATTGTTTTTTATTGATCCTGTTTGTCGAAACTTCCCAAGAAGAGGCCAGAATATCTGTGAGACGCTCGCGTTGAAACCGAACAGTGTTTCTCAAATGATTCACACCTATCCGACAACTTACAGTGTTTCGCCTTCTAGACTTCGGATCGCCAAGTTTCAAGAAAAATTTAGATGCTTGCGGGTACCTATTATTCAAACGTCTATTGAGCCTGTTTATAATCCCAAAACCGTACTCACCAAAGGATGAATTCCACGAGACGACGATCTTATCTAGATCATTTTCTTTGGGCATACACTCATTATGGTTGAAGCTAATTTGTTCATCGCAGACTCCGTATCTCCTGTGGTAGAAGTCCGTATAAATCCGTCCACCATAAAAATTTTTGAGATACATCTCTTTTTCAACATAGATCTGATTTTTGCAAAACATATTTACGTTATCGATAATTGCGAATTGATTGCTCGAACAACTATCGGATGTATCGAACCAAACGACGTTATTGGTAAACCGGTGCAATAAATCGAGGAACTCTCTTATATGAGTTACAGCCTTATCATCCCATAATGGATATTTTTTTCTGAAGAATTTACTATTCACTAAATAGCAGTCGCCTTCTTCAAGATTATCTCCATAACTTTTAAATGAGACAGATATTGAACTGTCTTTCAGAAAATTACGGAATTGATGGAAAGGTCCTTCAAAGGGACCCGTGTTACCGCTATTACCATCCGACAATATGAAAAGTTTTTTTATCATTTTTTTGAAAATAGGATCAGGTCAATAAGTTACCGATATTTCTTGGTAATCAACCGTTTTACGAAATCTACCTTCTAGCGCATAAAGTTCTTCAAAAGTGCCTGATTCCGCTACTTTCCCGTTATGTAGAACCACAATAAGATCAGCATTCTTGATAGTCGACAGTCTGTGAGCAATAACTGCGATTGTCAGGCCGCCAGACATCGCTTCAATACTATTTTGTATTTCTCTCTCCGAAATAGAATCTAATGCACTTGTAGCTTCATCTAGAATCAGGAGATTTATCTTTTTGTACAATTCCCTCGCGATGCATACTCTTTGCCTTTGCCCACCAGACAAATTCAACCCGTTGTCCCCCAATTGAGTATCTAAACCTTCAGGAAGACTATCAACAAATTCGGTCAGGCTGGATTTGTTGATGACTGACCTCAAAAAGGTTTCCGATCCTTCGTCATTTTTTGTGCCTCCAGTCTCGTCCCAAAGAGTTATATTGTTCCTTAACGTATCGGTAAATATAACGTTCTCTTGTGTCACATATCCTATCGACTCCCGTAAGGTCGACAAATCCATATCTACATACGGACAGTCACCTATGAACAGACTTCCTTGTTTAGGCTTAATTACACCTGTAAGGAGCCCAGCTATAGTACTTTTACCAGCTCCTGACTCACCTACGATCGCAACCGTCTTCAGAGGGGAAATCTCTATATTTACACCGGATAACACGTCAGTCTTACCATCATACGACACGTGAATGTCTCGCAGCGATATAGTTTCAGTAAACTCAGGCAATCTGGTAGAAGAGTTAGCTACCGGCTCCTGATTATCAGCAAGCTCTTTCTCGAGCTTTTTAAACACAGCGATGCTTCCCGACGACCCAACAAATTCCCGATAGTCTGTGTAGCTCGCGAGGGCATAGTTTACCGCTCTCCTGATAACAAAAAGCAAAAACACTATTTGAATTAAAGGATCTCCAACTACCAGTTCGTTATAGAGAATTATCAACGCCGCCAGCAATATTGTGAAAAGTTCAGTTGATTTACCAACTGAGGCGTTAACTATCGATTGCTTGAACATTATGTCTGACTGCTCGTTAATGTCCGAAGATACCTTCCTCACTAACGTTTTTGACGTGTTTGTTGATTTTAAATACCTGAAATTGGTCAATAGTTGTATCAGCATTGATTGGACACGAGAATTGATATCAGTAAACCTAAAGGAGTAACGCCGTGTTAGCACATTAGCGCGGCGGAGAGCTATGTGTAATGGAATTCCCAGAGCAAGAACCACAATCGTAGCTTGAAAATTTACAAACAGCGGTAGGGAAAAGTAGACAATAGCAAATCCTCCATTCACGAGCAATCGCATGCAGCATCTAAATGCAAAAGTAACATTGTTATATTCGATAGTAACCGCGTTGTTAAAGTAGCCTAGCTCTCTTGATGCAAAATAGAGATACTCGGCTGCAAATATCTTTTCTATTACCTCTCTTTTACTTTTTGCCAAGACTCTGGTCATTAATCTACTGGCAAATAACTCCTGAACAATGAGGAAAAAAGTCCTGAGAAGAAACAAGATCAACACGAATACAACCGCCAATACGATACTGTATGTAAGGCCGAGCCGACCAAGGATGCCGTTCAGAAACTTTGTAAGTTCACTCGCTCCCTGGTCGGCCTCTAATATGGGAAAGAAAAACCCCACGCTTAAGCCATCTAATAGGGCAGCAACAGCTATGAATATAACCCACGCGTAGAGTTTCCAACCGATTGATTCGTACAGGAATCTCATAAATCGAATGAATTCTTTCATACGGCTAGGGCTTCACACCACACTTTTGCAGTATCATCAATCTGGGCTTATCACGATATACTAATCGGTCTTTCCGGCTAGCAACGAGACATACTTAGCATCGATTTTCGATGTTGACAGCTCTTCGACTAAATTTTGCCTAAATTTCATTAAATTATCGCTTGGAATTTTACATGCTAATTGAATAGAGTCGGCAAACTCCCTTGGATTTTCCGAGACTTCATATCCATTGATGTTGTTTGAAATGAATTGGTCTGTAATCCCATCAATACGCAATGCGACCACGGGAACCCCACAACAAAATGCCTCAAGAATTGTTGTCCCGAGTCCCTCACTTTTAGAAGCTGAAACATAAACGTCGCTCATGCCAATATAATCCTCCGGGTTGTGGATGAAAGACGGTTTAATCTGAACTCTTTTCGCCAATCGGTTCACTCGCACCATATCCTTTAGTTCTTTAAAATACTTCACGTCCCTAAATGCGTTAACTCCCTCAGTTTCAAGCGGACCTCCTAAAAATAAAACGTACCTTTCTGGGAGAAATTTTAGAATCTCCACCAACAATTTTTGGTTTTTGCTCGGTATAAATTTACCAATGAAGCAAATCAAAATACTAGCCTCGGTAAATTTCGTATTATTCGATTTAAGAACATGTTTCTCGGAGTGACGTAGCCTGAAACGGCTCACATCTATCGGATTAGGCCGAGACCAAACATTCTCACTAACACCAAAGGATTCACACATTCTTCTTAACCGTTCGGAAATGCACACAATTTTAGAATTCTTAGGAAGCCCATGCCCCCAGAACCACGTAACTACTCTGGGCTCCGCAAAGAAAGGTGTTGCTCTATCTGATGTCAATTCTATTATGATTGGCACATTGAATACCTTGGCGAACGCTATGGCGGCCTGAGTAACAGTCACGTTGCCAAAAACATGTAAAACATCAGTTTCTCTTTTATTTCTCAGCAGATTAAAAAAAACAGGAACAAACTCTCTAATATATCTCCCACGTCGTACTAGGATGGACCGAAATCTTGTTAATAGGTTATCCTCATTTGCTCCCTTGATTCCGTTCCACGATTTGCTAGATATCCTCTTAACATCTACTGAGTCGATCTGATATTTCGATGATTCTTTATATATTTCAGAACTTGTGATAACTCTAAACTTAACATCGTACTTCTCTCTTAGACGCAAATATGTATTGTGAGCTCTTCCCCCAGAACCCGAATATTCGGGAGGATATTTACTACTGATGACAATTACTTTCAATTATCGCCTCATGCTTGAAGGAAAATCCGAATATGGAAGGAAAAACTTAACTAAGAGGTCAGGTCTGGCATCCCTTATTAGTCCTGAATACCCGTTGCTACCTTGTTGTTATTGATGACTAACTAAGTCAGTTCCCACTTCAATTAATCTCTCGACGCCTTAGCACCTTCAAAAACGATGGTCTCGACTATCCGGTGTTTGGGGTAGTGGACGTATATCTTCCGGCTGACTAGTAGAGACCCTGGATGTAATTATTGGAACTCCATCAGCTGGCATCTCATACAAAACTTGTCCGACGGTATATATATGTCCAAATCCAGGTGCCGCCCCAAAGTTTTACGCGGAGTTAGGCACAAAATAACGGAGATGTCGTAGTGCAAACGACCTTAAATATTCCTGTTCTCGGTTCTGTGATCTGCATTGACTCCAGATGAGAACCTAATCAATTATCACGGCGTATAGATCTAATTAATTGAAATGCTTCAGCATAATTGGTTCCGATTACGGAACCCCATCGCCTAGCAACAACCTTTAATCCTTCTGAAGAACGCGGATGTGGAAAGTCACGAACCTCATCTTTATAAACATTTAAAGCCTGCACCTTTCTGTCAATAACGTCTGAGACATCGACAAAAGTGTTGGGCATGAACGGTGGCGATAATGATTGGAAAGCCCATTCAGTGGAGGAGGGCACTTCGAAGGTATAAAGTTCTTTTACGCCCGAGCCCTTCGTCGGTCTAGTGGCTGTCAACACAGACCTATAGGTGGTGGAGTGGTCGATGTTCAGATCACCCGGATGATGGGTGTAAACAACTCCCGGATTGTATTTATCGATCCATTGTTCGATAGTTTGCACAATATCCAACATATCAAGACTGTCAAACCTGTTGTCTGGCAATCCTCCTAGAACGAGGTCCGATGCCCCCAAAAGGCTGGAGACCTGTTTCGCCTGCAATTCTAGAGAGTTCAACTCTTCTATAGGGGCCTCATCTCGTTTGGGATATCGGGAAGTGATTCCTTCACCAAGAATACCAATAATAACCACGTCTTCCGGGGCAGTAGTGAGAATTGTCCCTCCACATCCTAAAACTTCATCATCTGGATGTGCTGCTATCACAAGAATGTTTGTAATACTCTCAGCCCCCAACACGAATAACTATCATGAACACTTGTATAACTACAGTTCAATAGATCTGTCCTTACGCTCTAAAAAATTCCATTCGACTTACTGGAAATATGCTAGCTCCATGGACGACTTCCAAATCGGGAAGAGGTAAACCCATTAAGTCTCTAACCAATAATGCTGGAATGTTAACTCCGGATGCCCGTGAAGCTGCTACGGATCCACTCCATCTAGGATTGACCTCAAGGATACCGACCCCGCCACCTTCATGCGTGCCGAAGTCACAATCAAAGGCATATCCCAATTTCAAGGCCGCAACTATTCGACTAGTGATGTCTACTATCTCTTGATCATGTTCAATGACGTGACCCTCGATTCCACGAGAAAAGGGTGAATCCCACAGACGCTTTCTTGGAACTATATAAATAGGATCGCCTGACTTGGCTAGACAATCGACATCATAGATGTCCCCAGGAAGAAATTCCATGCCGATCAAATTTAGAAGCCGATCTTTTTTTTCAAGCATATTGACTGCGGACTCAAGGTCTCCTAGCCAGTAACCCCTTGATTCAGTACCACGGGAGGGGGCCCTAACAGTTTCATCTAAAACGATCAAGCCTCTCGCGCCTCTACCGACGCGTGGTTTCAGTATGATACGACGGCTCGGATAGCCTAATCGTGAAGCTTCTGCTTTCAGATCCTCTACAACAGATATGTCAGCAAATTTAGGGATGTTAAAAGATTCATTTGAGATTTTTTGAAAGAATACTAACTTATCCCTAATTAACTCCATAGTTTCCAAATCTTGAACCGCGCACTCTGTGCCTAACTTACGGAAGTCAAGCTTAGCTCTAGATAATGCATATGCCTCTTCGTCCGAACCCGGAACGATCGCGTCTATAGAAAAATCACTGCAGAGAGTTAGGAGTGTTTCTACAAAATCTTCCGGACGGGCTTCCGCATTAGGCACTACACTGAACATATCGGTAAAATGCCGGTTTGGAACAGTCTCGTCAGAATCCACACCAACCACTGTCACATCCAATTCCTTATCGGATTTAAGAGCCTCTATTGTGTCACGGCCATAAAATCCGCCAACGCAAGTGATTAAAACCTTAAAACTTTTACCAATCACATTCTTGCTTCATGTCAAGCTTTGGTAATTGAGTCCCATCCGATGGGCTCATGTTTACGCAGGTTTCGAGTCGCTCTCCTACCTATAACGCTGTCAAAAAACTCTGGCCCTAATCCCGCAGGCTTCAGCGGGCGCTTTAACCCAACTAGCTCTGAAGTTAATTTTTGTCCTGAAGAAATATCTTGGTTCGCAACCAGACGCCTTCTGTATCCCGACCGAAATCCCATTTCATCCACATGTGGTCTTTTTACACCACCTTCAAGCATCTTCTCACAATCTCTAATTTCCCGGACCATCTCTCTAAATTCATCGGGTTCACTTGACAAAAAATTGTCTCCTCCAGGTAGTGTTTTACTAATTGTGAAATGTTTTTCTATAAGAGTTGCTCCCAAGGTGACTGCGGCCAAAGGGGCAACCTTGCCTAGGCTGTGGTCGGAATACCCGATAGGGTAAGGAAAAGCTGCTTGCATAGCTCCAATTGCCCTGAGATTTAATTTATCATCGCTCGCGGGGTAAATGCTCACACAGTGAAGCAAAGCAAAATCAGTTTTTCCTAATTCCTCCAATTTGGTTACCACTTCGCCGATTTCCCAGAGATACGATCCCCCGGTAGATATAACTAGCGGAACTTCCATTTTCGCTGCCTCTAGTATAATTGGGACATTCGTCATTAACCCAGAACTTATCTTTATTGCAGGAACTGGTAACTTCCTACAAATTTCTAGAGACGGCCAATCCCCTGGGGTGGTAAAGAAAATTATCTCCCGTTCCTCGCAATGAATGAGCAGTTCCTTATACTGATCTAAGGTGAATGCGGCTCCCTCAAACACCTCATGGGATGGAGTGCCCGGTACATAGCTTGAATCAGCATCAATCGTCTGAAATTTTATGGAATCGGCCCCAACGTCGGCAGCTCCGTCAACCAATTTATGGGCCAGATCTAGGTCACCGCTATGATTTATACCGACTTCCGCGACTATGAATGTCGGACTACCATAACCAATGGTTTTACCCGCGATTTTTATACTACCGAGGTTCTGCAATTATATCCCCACTCTTGGAATTATTTCTAAGGACTTTTAGGCCAGTAAAATGTCCTACACGGTTGCCCCTTAATTTCGGTTTGGTCGCCCTCTACAAAACTTGCTTTTAAGAACGCCTTACATGAACCGAAATTATTGCTTTTCACAATGCCAAATAGTCTGCAAACTCCCAGGAAAACACGCGCATCTTCCTTTGTGAGTCTCAGAGCCTCTGTGCCTACCCCCTGACCCCGCCATTTTGATGACACTGAAAAGTCTATCTCAGCTTCATTGCAAAGTGTGCGGTCATACCTCACTTGAGCGACCGGACCTACCTCCGATTCTAGCACATAGACTCTCGAATCCTTCGATTCTATTTTGCCCTTGAACCAGGACAAATGTGAAGTCAGCTCCACTTCCTTTGAAGACCACGAATTTTGCCTGACCTCTCGATCGTTGGCCCAATCCCAAAATAATGGTGCGTCGCTCATTTCAGCTACTCGCACCACAAATTCACTAAGTTTGTAATTCAATTAACATGACAACTGGCAAATTTTTACGGGTTGCGAAATACTGGTTCCACTAGAGGTCCTTCTAGGCGCGACAATAAGTCTCCTTCCTTTAGAGCGACAGACAAAATTTCCATCGAAGTGCGGTAAACTCTAAGAGTGTAATCAATATCTTGGTTGCTATGACTGAAGGACATGTTTTGAGAACTCGAAACAAGTACTCCCCGCTTCACACATTCTTGCTGGAATAAACTTTTTATCAACAAGGGGTCTGTCTCCGTAGATGTTCCCGATTTCTCGGAACCATCTTTGTAGGAAATTGCCGTGTGTGGAGGCAACCCGACACACTGCAAATAGGCCCCAACATTGTAGGTCTCTGCTAAAACATTGAACCCATCTTGCAGCCTCTGTCCCTGTTGCCACAGATGTTCAATGACAGGCTTCTCTATCATTTCCTGGATAGTAGCCTTGGAGGCCGCTAAAGACACGGCTTCACCACCAAAAGTAAATGAGAAGAAGATGTCATTAAATATTTTCATGATTTCTTTCCTGCCTACAACGGCAGAAATAGGAAATCCATTCCCCATACCTTTTCCCACACATGTCAAGTCAGGAGTGACTCCAAAATATTCTTGAGCGCCCCCGAGCCCTAACCGGAATCCTGTTACTACCTCATCATAAATAAGTACGGATCCCTCCCGACGGGTTAATTCACGAACCTTGCTCAAGAATTCGTCCTTCGGTTCTTCCACACCGATTGGTTCCATAATCACCGCCGCTACTCGACCAGGATTTTCGGCAAATATTTTTTCCAAACTGGAAAAGTCATTATACGTAAACGGTATTGTCAATTCAGCGACAGCCTCTGGCACTCCTTCTCCGCGAGTTGTGGTACCGATGTACCAATCTTGCCATCCGTGGTACCCACAACAGGCGATAATATCTCTACCGGTGAATGCTCTGGCGGCTCTGACTGAGCCAGACGTCGCGTCAGACCCGTTCTTGCCGAACCGAACCATTTCAGCACAAGGTATTTGATCGACTAATAACGAGGCGACTTCCAACTCCAAGGGGTGGGCAAGAGAAAAACTAGATCCGAGGTTTATTTGCGTGGTAACTGCTTGTGTGACAGCCGGATAATTATGGCCCAGTATTACAGGTCCCAAAGCCATCGGGTAATCTATGTATTCATTTTGATCAACGTCCCAAACATGGCTTCCCAGTCCTTTGGACAGGTATACAGGCGAAACGCCCTGAATAAAAAGTAAAGGACCCTTGCTGAAAGTTTGAGTATATCCGGGAATTAATCTAGTTGCCTCCTCTTTCAGTTCTAATGAACGTTTGAGGGTTCGAACCTGCTCGGGTATAGGCGGCTCATTAGCATATGATGTGAAGCTTCCCTCATTCCTATTAATCCCCGTGTTGATATCAGTAATTTCAGGATTTTCACACAATAGATTGACAACCTCATCCATACCAAAGTCAAAATTCTTTCCCTTTGAAAGTCTACGGTACACTTCTCTAACGAATTCCAAGTCAACTGGTTCGTCGACAGACCACCTATACTTTTCACCAACAGCCCCTTTAGGATTGTCCACATTTGTTATTTTAAACTTACCGGAGTACTTAAAATATGACACAACATGCTCTCGTTCTCTGGGCGATTTAGCCTCAGTCCAAGCCCTTTCTAATGCTTTGTATGAAAAAACTTCTACATCAAGACCGTCAGGATAGGTATAACGCAAACTATTTGTCACATAATCAAAGTCACCTGTGGTGTAAATCCGAGCAACCTCATCAAGCAGACTCGAGTCTAGTAGAGGACAATCCCCTGTTATCCTAATTATGCTATCTGCCTTTGCTGACTTGGCTGCTTGATAAAAACGATCCAGAACATCATCTTCTGACCCGCGAAAACAGTCGATATTATTCCGAGCGCAAAATTGAACGATCGGATCATCTCCGGAATTTACACTAGTGGCTACTATTAGACGATCAACTAGGCTAGAACGCCTTGTTCTATTCACCACGTGCCACAGCATGGGCTGCCCATCTATATCGGCAAGCATCTTTCCTGGGAGTCTCGTGGAGGCCATCCTCGCCTGTATTATGGCAAGCATCGTGATTTCACTGAATCCTTACGAAAAACAAACAATATTTATTAATCAAAACCAGTTCATTAAACTTATGAAGCCCGTCCAATTGACCATAAAACTTTGGATATTAAGCATCAATTACAAAGATTTGTTTCGTTCGTCATTCAATATGAACTCTTCCTTGAGTAACCCTTGCCGCACCTCATCCCTATACTGGCCGTTTAGTAGCTTCTGCTTCCTCAATAATCCTTCCCTTTGATACCCAAGTTTCGCGTTACTCTTAATGCCAGCAAGATTATCTGCGAAAGCACCCGATACCACTTTATTCAATCCTAGATCAAAAAACGCGAATCGTAGCATCATTCTTCTTGCCTCTGTCGCGTATCCCTTGCCCCAATAATCCCTTCTGCCTATCATGATCCCCTCAGTACCATATTTGTGAAACCAGTCGATATTCTGAAGAGTTACATTCCCTATGTGTATATCCTCCGGTTTGGCAATTATGGCAAACATATAGTTATTCTCATCATTAAATTTTTCTGTGTATTCCTTTAATGACCCCATTGTTTGAGTTGTATTTCCTACTTCCAAATATTCAGTCACTTCAGGATCATTAATCCATCCGAGATAATCTTTGGTGATGTAAACGTTGCTAAAAACTGCTAAGTCCAACCGTTCTCCACTAATCCTTTTTTGTGACATCATAGAAATAGTTTCAATTAAATACCAGAACCTTCAGAAAATAACTCGAGCATAGTCAATTCATCTATAGTGGCAGTTTGATAGAAGTACCTAATTGAGAAGATTTTTGGCATGCCAACGCAACCTCCAGGGTTCTACGAGCCGATGCGACGCCCACTACAGGCTCACGACCTGTAGCTATGCAATCTAAAAAAGAAGCCATTTCCTTTAAGTATTTTTGGTTAGTATCTGATGAAACATCAAATTTCCGCCAACTGCTTTCAAAGGATGTGAAAACATTTACTTCTTGGTCATTATTGTCCCAAAATATCGTGCCCTCGCTACCTACAATCTTGCAATTTCTGGATTTCGTCCTTTGAATGAAGTCCAAATGTAGTTCACCAACGCAACCCGACTCAAAACGGAATATCATCGAAGCTGTGTCTTCTGCATCTACATTCAAGTCACTCTGGATGCCTGACCAACAATAAACTTGGCCTATTTCTCCAAGAAACCATCTCAAATAATCTATCTCGTGGGACGCGTCTAAAATAATTCCACCTCCCATAGAAGATTTTGCCGTATAACTTTGTCTATAATCTTGCCAAGGTCTCCAGTCCGGTAAGTATTGACCGAATTCTGACCTGACTGACAGGACTTTGCCTATCTCTTGTTTACTAAGTAGACAGTTTATCTTTTGTAGCCCTTCGTGGAACCTCCAGTTATATCCAACTTGAACAACTTTGGATTCTGAGCAGGCTTTTTCTGTCAACATATCTACCTTGTCCAGTGAGTTCGACAGGGGCTTTTCTATAAATACGTGAGCACCGCGAGACAAGGCAACCAAGGCTTGGTCCACATGTAGATTAGGTGGAGTGCACACTATCACAGCTATGGGAGTCACTTGTTCAATCGCACTTTCTAAAGATGAGAATGCCTTCAATCGCTTGTCAATATCTGCCTTGGCCACGCGACTCTCGTCAATATCGCAAACGTATACCTGATCTATTCCCAAACGTAGTAGATTCTCCACATGTCTTCTACCCATAGAGCCATAGCCTGAAACTAACACTGAGATATTCTTCATCTGACAGTCCATCGACTCTGATTTATACACAGATCCCTGCTAAACATCAGAAACGACAATTAGTAAGATTATGATGCATTTTTGTGAGAGAAAAAATTGACCACCTTATTTTGTGAAAAGGGGAAGCAAAAGGGGCATCTAGAAATTTTTTTGAAAAAGGCATTAGATTCAGTAACGGTGAGCTATTGAGGACCTCTTCGAACTGAAGCGCTTTTGAAATCGCCGGTGCAAACCAGAGGGGCTCACTAAATCCATGTTTCGTTCTCTTAGCAATTTTGTCCCCCAAAATATCACCTATTATTCGCCGCATCAGCCATTTTGTGGAACGGCCATCCCCAAATCGCAGATCCCCCGGCATTGCCACCATAAACTCCACCATTTCTGGCGCCAGAAACGGTGATCTGCATTCTACGCTGGCCCGCATAAACCCTCTGTCTGTCCTCAAATTGTTATAGTCTGGGATCGTATATGACGCGTAAGACAAGGCCATTAATTGAGAAACATCCAGCTGGTCACCGATTACTGAGTAATCTGGGTGTATCCTTCCAAATTTAATTCCATAGTCTTTATAGTCGTAGCCTTCAAACAACTCTCCGAGAACACTTGGGGCATTGGTTTGATGATTGGGAATAAAGCTAAAGTTCTCCCAGCCGCAATATTCGCTATTGTTAAGATAATGGCGCGCATCCCCCGGATATCCACCGAGTAGTTCATCCGGCCCATCGCTTAGAAGCATTACTTTTTTTCCGAACTTGTTCCCATATCTCGCGAGCATCTCAAACGGAGCCGTTGCCTCTTCCAACATACCATCATATGAATTGGAAGCTACTCCCTCCAGCACTTCAATAGATTCCTCTGTATCAAGTTGAACTTCATGGTGTTTAGACCCAATAAAATCTGAGGTCACGTAACTCGCTGCCCGTTCGGACAGTTCAAAAGGCATATCTTGGCTTTCAGTGCTGTACGACCAACCAAAAATAGTGTCAATTTTTCGTTTCCCAAAACCAGAGGAATTTATGCTGACTAAAGCGCTATCTAACCCTCCGCTCAAAGTTGACATAAATGGGACATCTCTTGGAACCCGGCGTAAGCAGGATTTGAAAAAAATGTCATTGAAATTTGCTACGACACTATCTAAATCAGGATTGGATTGAAAGTAATCTAGCCATTTCTCTGGATGTAAACGGGTGTGCCTATATTCTTTCCACTCACCATTTTGATTGACTTTCAAGTTATGACCTGCATTTAACTTGCGAATATCCCCTATCAAAGTATGTCCTGGTTCAGGAACCCCAAGTCTAAGACTATGTAAAACTTGTTGAAAATCGAGCTCATTCTTCATATCGGAATCTGCAAGCAACGGAGGAACTTCTGAAGCAAAAACTATTTCAGTTTCGTATAGCTTGTAAAACAACTGTCTTTCACCAAGCAAGTCACGGGACAAGAGTAGGCTTTTATCTACGCCATCGTAAAATGCGAAGGCCCACATACCATCAATTTTCTGAAGAAACGGCTCGCCTTCTGCAACCATCCCTTGTAACAGAATCTCTGTATCTTGATTCGACCTGAAACGTCGCCCGGAAGAAATCAAATCTTCACGAAGTTCCAGATCGTTGAATATCTCCCCGTTGAATGTCAAAAATGAGTCATTAGTAACGTCCGTTAGAGGTTGTTGTAAAGTAGAAATTGGGTCGCTTATGGCTAGTCTCGTATTACTCAAAGCGAATTGCATTTTCGGATCCACATAAATCCCACGGCCATCTGGACCTCTATGGACCAGATAATTAGTCATCTGACCGATCCTTTCCTCGAGGTTTCTAATTTCTCTGCCGTTGAAGCTGTATATTCCTGCTATTCCACACATAGAAGAGTCTCACTGAATTTATGATGACTTAGGGAACCATAAAATTGAATGATCAATAGACCATTTATCGATACTGGAATTAATGATTGGGCCCAAGCTCTTTGAGCGTGAAACAAACTATTAACAGAATTGAGAATTTTCAAAAAATATTAGTTGTTGTGGGAGCCCACAATTTTTGTAACGGCTTCCAATACATCGGCAATGTCTTTTTCATCCATACTCGGAAATATCGGTAAGCTAATAATGTTCTTATAGACATCCTCAGCGGTGGGGCAAATCCCTTCGTCATACCCTAATTTTCTGTAATAAGGGTGCAAATATACAGGCAAATAATGCACGTTAACCCCTATGTTTTCAGCACGCAGGGCTTTGAATAAGTAGTCCCTGTCAAATTTCGGAAACTCCTTAGATAGCCCTATCACATAGAGATGGTAGGCGTTGTCAACGTCAGGGACCTGATTAAGGGGTGTAATACAATCCATTGAGTGAAACGCTGAGTCATATATTTTTGCAATCGCCTGTCTCCTAGCAACGGATTTCTCTAGCTTTTCGAGCTGACTTAGCGCTAAAGCACAATTTATGTCGGGAATTCGGTAATTAAAACCTAGATCTGATACATCATACTTGTAGGCACCTTCCACGCTTCTTTGATGATGGTCAGTTTGTATACCATGATTCCTAAAAGCTCTTATTCGATTGTAAATCGATTCGTTATCAGTAGTAATTGCTCCACCTTCTCCGGCTGCCACGTGTTTGACTGGATGGAATGAGAACGCGTTAATATCAGCAACGGAACCAACAGCTCGACCTTTATATGTCCCCCCTAAGGAGTGGCACGAATCTGCCACGAGTATCAGCCCGTACTTATCGCATATATTTCTTAAAACATCGTAGTCACAAGGTTGCCCAGCATAGTCAACTGAAATAACGGCCTTGGTACGCGATGTTATTAGCGATTCCATACTTTCAGTGTTTATAAGCAAGGTTTCGCGTCGTACATCGGAAAATACTGGGGTACCCCCTTGGTACAGAACACAATTTGCGGTGGCTGCGAAGGTCATAGCAGGCACTATAACTTCATCTCCTGGTGTAATGTTCAAAGCGTACATCGCTGAATGTAGTGCCGCCGTACCACTGTTCACGGCAACTGCGTATTTGGCATCTGTACGAAAACAAAGTGCCTTTTCAAATTCCCTAACTTTGGGTCCTGTGGTCAGCCAATCAGACTTCAAAACTTCCAGCACGGAGTCTAGATCATGATCGTCGAGGAAGTGGCGCCCGTAGGGCAACATTGACTCACGTACAGGCTTCCCACCGTTTATCGCTAGGTCAGAAGTTATCACCTGGTCAACTTTAATTGCATATTAGTTTAAGAATATTTATGAGAGATTTAATCTATCGAACTCTGAAGCGGAAATCCACTGATCGTTATTATCGCTTCGATATTCAAATTCCTCCTCCACCAATCTCCCTTGAGGGTAATGGGGTTGGGCGAACCACGGGTGGGGTGGACAAATGACGTATTTATCACCTACTTCCAGAACCGTGCGGGATTCATCCTTAGATATCAAAACTTCGTGAAGTTTCTCACCTGACCTAATGCCTACAAAATTAAACTCGCAGCCGGGAGCGATTGCGGATGCAAGATCAACTATTTTCATACTCGGGATTTTTGGAATAAACACCTCCCCGCCTTGCATATCAGAAAGGCAAGAAATCACGAAATTAACTCCTTGACCTAAGGTAATCCAAAATCTTGTCATCCTTTTGTCGGTAATAGTCAAGACTCCCTCTTCTCTTTGACTCTCGAAAACTGGAATCACACTACCTCTACTACCTGCCACATTTCCGTATCTGACACAACTAAACCTTGTTCCCTCCCTGCCGGAATAGGCATTAGCTTGAATGAACAGTTTTTCTGCACATAATTTTGTGGCCCCGTAAAGGTTTACTGGATTTACCGCCTTATCCGTGCTTAGCGCAACGACTTTCTTCACTCCTTGATCGATAGCAGCATCTATAACGTTTTGGGCCCCAAAAACGTTGGTTTTAACTGCTTCCATAGGATTGTATTCACATGCAGGTACCTGCTTCAATGCAGCGGCATGAATAACATAGTCAACCCCGTCCATAGCTCTCTGCAGTCTATCCTTATCGCGAACATCTCCGATGAAATAACGGAGGGCCGATCCCTGGAATTTATTACTCATGTCGCTTTGTTTTAATTCGTCTCTGCTGAAAACGATTAGCTTCTTTGGAGAATAGTGTTCAAGAACTATTTCAACGAATTTCCATCCGAAAGAACCAGTTCCTCCGGTCAACATTAAGGTCTTATTATTTAAATTCAACGTATTTGACCAACTTTTCTTCCCTTTGTTTATAAGTTGCTAAGTGACTATGGTTTCTGCGCAGTCTGTGTTCGCTGCGTTCGACAAGATTTCATTAGTAAAACTCGAATTCTCACTTGGTCGCATCAACAATTCGTAGCACTTTAACAACTCAAGGATTTACACTACCAATTTCAAAAGCTCATCGGCTGCTATTTCAACAGATTCCTGAGACGGATTCCTGGCAAAAGAGATCCGATCATCTAGCCGATCATCTAACCTAAAACATGTCATTTCAACTGCTTTTCTCAAATGGGCGGCATTCTTCTTCAAATCAAGGAGGTGTTCATCGTTGCATATATCTTTAATCAACTTTCTTAAGCTATTAATGTCATTTGCGTACGTAACATAGTTGATAAAGTTGTATCTGTAGTTGGGACCTAGGCTAATAACCGGCTTCCCAAGAAGGGCCGCCTCAAATCCCGATGTCCCAGTAATAGTAGCGGTAGCGATGGAATGCTTAATCAAGTCAATAGAATTTTCGAGGGGATGGACAAGTTTCACTCTTGGGAATTTCTCAATAATGTCGATCCAATACGACGGTCTGTTTCCAATTCCGGAGGGATGTTCCTTAACCAGAACGTTGATCCCTACGGGCACACTCCTTGAGAGAAGCTCAATAGCATACATTTGATTAGAGAAATGAGGTTCTAATCCGTTTAGAGAGGCCTCCGGTTCGTAGTGCAATGGGTAATAGATATAACTTGAGTTCAATAATTTCTCCACGGGTTCGTACTTTCGCCTCATTTCTTTCCGGAATCCCAAAAAATTCCGGAGCAAATAGGTCAGCCTATTTGAAAGGTTGATACCCCCTGGAGCCCGATCCCCCCTTGCTAGCGTTACAATAAGGTGTTTTTTTGTTATCCTCACTACCTTCTTAAGCAAATCAAATAAGTTACCTTTTTGCAAAGTAAGCTGCGTAACTCCTCTAACTCTCCCATCCAAAACTATTTCTGCCCTCGTACTATCACAATCAGCTTGTGACAATCTCTGACTCAGATAATTTTCCTCTAGCCCTGGAACAATTGCCGCCCTATCTCTTTGCCAATAAAAATAATTCTCATAGATTCCAAGGGGCATAACACCGTAAATGGGAATTCCCATTTTTCTACATATCTCAAATGAGATAGCACCCACAAACGACGCTACTTGATCTGAACACACTATTGTCGGATTTATTTGGTCTAAATACTTTCTGAAAGCGGTAAAAACATCTAATATTATTTGAAGATGTTTTTCGTATGGCATCCTGGATAACTTTCCTGGATGATACAAACCCCCAGTTACCCATCTAATACCTAGGTGGCGGTCAGCAGCTATCACGTCTGCTAGGTTAATGTCATATTCGTCTTCTAATTCTCGGCATTTGGCAATGATGTTTTCTGGCACCTGGGAAAGTTTAGAGCGCTCAATAATTTCATATAAGTTTAGAGTTCCCGAACATTCGTTTACAGCATGATCGGATATGGGACCGCCGTAGTAACCATAAATTTCCCAGCCCTGTTTATTCTTAAGTGTCTCTGCAATCTGGCGTATTGGTGCTTTAACTTGGAATAATATTCGCGGACTTTTATTTTTCATAAGTCGATGCTCTACTTAATTTGTTCAAACGCCTTCCTACGGAGAAATACACAACTTTATAAGATCAAATTTCAATCGGTATTTGTGTTCAAACGTTTCTGGGACCAAGTCTACCAACTGCAATTAACTTCCTTCATTGGTGAAAAACATCCCGACCTTTATACTTCTTATCGAATGGAAGGTGAACATTATCTTGCGCTTCTACTAAGGAGGCCAAAACCCTAAAGTAACACTGAACTACTCATCGAATTCCTTATGACTCTCTGGCGAGAGGCATATATCCACATTCTTGAATCTACTTGGAATGTCTTGCGTCTCACCCATTTTCACAACAACCAATTTGAGAAATCAAATATATAGGTCAAGTCAAAGTCATAAATGTAATTAAGCTGTGTTTACCACTCGGTTCAGTGATACGTTGAAAGTCTTTAACAATTAACCCTGCCCGATAAACCATAAGCATCAACGATGCAGCACTGAATATGTGAGGATGTTCTATGAAAAATTCCTCTCTTGCCGGCGATATCCCGGCGGCGGTTTCACCATCCGGAACCTCACAGTATATAAACCCATTCGGATTCAATAAATTTAAAGATTTCGAAAGCATGTTCACCGGATCGTCTACGTGCTCAAGAACCTTATTGAAGGCGATTACATCGTAACGACCAAGATTTTCAACAGTCATAAAGTCAGCGCGAACGGCATTAACCCCTACATAGTCTCGTGCGTGCTCCACGGATCTTTTATCGGGGTCCAAAGCAGTGCAATTCCAGCCGCGTTGCTTCATACCGTGAAGGAACACACAAAGTCCCGAACCAACGTCAAGAATTGATCTGTTATTAGATTCGGTCGGAAAGTTTCTTTCGCCAAATTGGCAAACCCGCTCAACTCTCCAATAGTTGTCTGATTTAGAGGAATCCATATTGACAATTCTCTCGAATGACTTCTTTATACCCTCTATACCTCCATAGTTAGCGTTAACATAGTCACCAGAATAAAGTGAACCTGTACTCATTTCATGAACAGATACAAAATGACTACATACGGCACATTTGCTAATCGTTCTCGAGTAAGATCCATTACTCTTAAACTTAAAATTCCCTTCACCTTTAGGAGGAGCGCTATATGTATGCCACTCTCCAAAGTATCTGCCTTCACATGGGCATCTCAAACAATCTTCAATCAAAAATCTTCCTTATTGGTTGGAGCGGTTGCAAGTGCTTTATCAGAGTCCATCCAAGCTACAATTTCATTGTCCGATAAATCCAAATATTTCTGAAATTCGAGCTCTTTGCCTTCTACTACCATCAAGATGAAATAATGACCTCCCTTATTCCTCACCAAAACAGCGCGAAGGTTGAATTTTAAGAGTCTTCCATTTAAAGATGGTGTTGCATAAAATCCCCAATCTTTACAAACAACGTCGTAACATGAACCAGATTCATGTTCTAATGTGACTAATTCATTAGCTTCCAATATTACTTTGCCACAATCCGAGAGTTGAATTGGAAACTTCCCTCCAACATTGAACTTTCTTGGTGGTTGATTCGCCTCAAGTTTCAAATCCATCTCCAATCAGGAATAAGAAAACCTTCTATCATCCACTTGTTATCGACGATCTTCCAAATATTCGGATTTCTATGCTGTTCGATTACTTCATAAAACTCATGCTTCGTTAAGCCAACAAAATCGCAAAATTTGACGATGTCCTCATGGGGCGTTTCATCTCCCCTATCCAATAGCCATTGCACAGCCTCATCACGTCTCAATCTTCCATTACGTATCTCCAATGATAGGTTGTCATAAGATCGAGTAAACCCGAATTTATACCATTTGAGATAATGGTGAATAGATATGAAATCTTCGTCTATGTCAGCGTAGTTATAAAATCCCGTTTTCGGCCCTTTAGAACTTCTCTCGAACCCATTTAATTCTGCCATCTCAAGGCTATTTTCTGGATCCCAATCGAAATAGTATCCTAGAAATACACCCTTTATACCGCCTGCGGAAAGTTGTTCGTCAGTTGGACCGAAGTAAGGAGTAAGTTCCTCGGCAGACAACTCCGATGACTCCCAATTCAAGGCGGTTGTTCCTTGAGTAACTCCAAATTTTTTAAACCATTTTTCATCAAGCCTGTGCCCTAGCAGGTCTTTATATTGACCAGAATATTCTTCTGCAGGGTTCTCCCCCCATATAATCAAAGGTATATTCATTTTCAATGCCATCATAGGTGGAATATTGAATATTGCCATATGCATTGGAATTGCACAGTCACCAGCTTCAACCAACGACACAAGCATAAATTTCTTCTCTACGTGAGGATTTATAGAGAAATCAATATGGTCAACGCCAAGAGAAATTAAATTTTCTAAGTTGCGTGCACCTACTTCATTACGGGAAGGTGATCTCCAAGTAATTGCCAGAGGATGCAATCCGTATTCAAGGCATTTTACTACCTGCCAAGTACTGTCTTTACCTCCGCTGACTGGAATAACGCAATCATAGTCACGATTTAGCTTTTTTACCTGTGACACTAACGTTGTAAACGCTTCCCGGCGTACTTCCCAGTCAGTCTCAACACCTTTTCGCTCATGAGACTTGCAAGCTGAACAAATCCCATCAGTGTATATTTTGATACCGGGCCTGGTATCGGGAATAATACATTTGACGCAATAGGAAATGTTTGTTTTCAACTATCAAACAACTCTAAAAACAGTTTGCTTGAGAGAAAGTAAAAAATAAATTTGCTGTTAGGTTCTGATATGTTTTTTTCCAGCAGCAATTTTTCGATCTTGTCTCTTTTGATATGTTCATAAATAGGACTATCATCCAATAACATTGACTTAACATTTATGTCTTCCAAATCTAAGAAAGACCTTATCGGAGCATTGAACCCAACTTTTCGCCTCTCCGCCAGAATTTTCTTAGGCACAATGCCTTCCAAAGCGTCGCGCAATAATACTTTGGCAAATCCGTTTCTCACAAGGTATTGGGAAGGGACACTGTTACAAAACTCAAACAAATCTCTATCAAGGAAGGGAGACCTGTTTTCGATAGAAAAATACATAGCATTCAGGTCATCTTCGTGCAAAATCATGGGAGTAGCTTCGTGAAATATCTCATTGAGCATACGATTTCTTAGCAGACTGTCTGTATAATGAGATTCGGTGAATGGCTCGTCCCAGTCAGTATTCAAATATTTAGCGAATTCCTCCGAATCCAGAAAAATATGCCCTCTTTGTTGAGGATTATCTAAAAACAAATATGGATTGTTGAGATAGGGATTCCGCACTATGGGCTTAATATACTTTTCCCATGCCTTTATGGAATCAGTAAATAACTTTTGGTCGTTCTTGATCTCAAACAAATATGCTAGGTGATGATCATAATATCCGGTAAATAGCTCGTCGGCTGCCGTTCCACTTACAGAAATTCGGTATCCATAATCTCGGATTTTTTCCATAAGTAGCCAATGTGCATAGTAATTAATGGTGAACACAGGTGCATCATGCTGCTTAACGAGAGTTCTTAGCTGCGGTATAAATCTGTCTACAGTTACCGGCACGGAGGTGTGCTTTATACCTAATTCCGAAACAGCATGATCGACCATGTCTTGTTCCTCGTACCTCGAATCTGTATTAGTTACGGTGAATCCATGCACATCGTAATCGAACACATTTTTAGCAATCGAAATTAGAGCATTGGAGTCGACTCCGCCACTCATGCAAAAAGCGAGGGGTACATCTGCCCTCAACCTTAGTTCAACCGATCGAATCAACTTCTCTTTCGTTAGTTGCACGGCTTCTTTATAGCTCATGTCACAATTCTGATTAAATGAAGGCTCCCAATATCGGCGAATAGTCTCGGTTCCATTTTCATCTATTGAAAGCAGCGAAGCTGCCGGAACTTCGCTCACTCCGACAAAAAACGTGTTGGGCTGCTTGTAGAGCGCTTTATATCCGTTGACCAAATATCGATAAAGGTGATCATAGTTAACTTTTAATGGCTTCCCTAATAGAGCTTTTATGTATTTTATTTCGGACCCGAAGTAAATCCCGGTTTCATCTCTATAAATGTAAAGAGGCTTCTCCCCAAAACGATCCCTGGCTAAGAAAAATTCATGCGTGTCACGATTATAGAATGCGAATGCAAACATACCTTCAAAAGTGTCTAAGGAATCCAAACCTAATTCATTAATCGCCTTCAAAACTACTTCCGTATCAGATTTAGTCCTGAACTTGTGGCCCCTGGATATGAATTGGGTTTTTACTTCAAGGTAGTTGTAGAGTTCTCCGTTAAACGCGATCGCCGAGGAACCCATCAAAAAAGGCTGGTTCGATCTAGCATCCAAGTCAATGATACTTAGCCTACTACTGAGAAGATAGATGTTACGCCCTTCTCGAGGCGAATCATGGAAATAGCCCTGATGATCCGGTCCTCTTCTATGCATTAGCTCTAGGCATAATTGCAGAATCCCTTCCTGCAAATGCCGGGAACCAATATACCCCGCTATTCCACACATTTGAAAATTTCCAAAAAATATCCACCCATGATTAACACTAAATATTATGTGAGTAATCTCTGATTAGAATATGTCCAGTCTTTTTATGTCTAAATTGGACAAACAAACTGGTCGAAGTTACCTATAACAAATTCTCACTTGAAAAGCCCGACCGATAACCTGACACGTTCGCGGATTAGCCATATCAAACAGATTTGAAATCGTAATACACTACGCCGGAGGTCCTAATTTAAAGAGTGTCTGACGGCACAAGATTTCCCCGCTGCAACGGAACTTTAAGAGTCTTCCCAATCAGTTCATTAATACGTTCGGCTGGTATTTCAGAAGAGGGCCGAGCAAACATCAAGTCATTTCGTTCAAGTATCTTTCCCTCCGGCAAGTCACTAGCAGCAACAACACCTTTTCTAGTTGGAACCAGATTTGGGGTTTCACTCACAGATCTTGTTTTCTCCTTCACACCAAGAGCTAATTTAGTCCTAGCGACATCATCTACGAGAGTTTTCAGATCATCGGGGTCAGCCGACAATTCATGATCCCTGAAATCTCTATCTTCCTTGTTGTCAGTGAAATGTTTTTCTATAACAGTTGCGCCAAGAGCGACTGAAGCCCTTGCTGCATCCAGGCCGATAGTATGATCCGAGAAGCCAACATAAACCGGATACCGCTCCGCAAGATATGGAATAGATAACAAATTGATTTCCTCGATCGGAGTAGGGTAGGCAGATGCGCAATGAAGCAATACAACTCGACTATTCAAGGGAACATCTGACCCTATCTCATCTTGGACCCACGACAGTGTCTTATCAATTTCCTCAGGAAGTGCCATACCTGTTGAAATTATCAGCGGCTTACCTGTCGAAGCCGCCGCCCTTACAGTCGGTTCAAAATTCATGTCTGGGGATGCTATTTTTATCACAGGGCTGATGGAGGAAACGAATTGAACAGACGATTCGTCGAGCGGAGTGGAGAAGAATCCTATCCCCAGAGATTCAGCTTCCTTAGATAGCAAAACAAATTCCTCGTTACTTAAGCTGAAGCTGCTCACTCTCTGAAATCGCTCCATGTCTGATGTGCTAGCGTACCTGAAGGGTTCATAAGTTTGAAATTTAACCGCGTCGGCACCTGACTCAGCAGCCATGTGCACAAGTTCCAATGCCTTGTTGATATTTCCCTCGTGGTTGACCCCGACCTCTGCCACAATAACTACATCCTCTGATAAGTCTTTTCCAAACAGTTCCATGGTTTGTCCTTTTTTAATCTAATACAAAAGATCTACCTTCAAACCCAATCATACATCTACTAATGTGGAATGGATCTGTCTTTTTGTAATTGTTAACCCCTTCTATAGCAGTCGGACACATATCCACCCCAATGGACTTTAGATAGTCTATGGACGTCTGATCGTAATCGTCTGACTGCCCTTCCGGGTACGAAAACACCCTTATCTCACTATCAAGTTCGTCAGAAACTTTTTCCAAAGACGCCGATACTTGATATTTCATTTCCTCATACGGGATCCGAGAAACAGGAATATGGTCCACCGTGTGGGCCCCAAAATCAAAAGTTCCTTCCTCATTCATCTCTCTAACTTGGTCCCAATTTAACATCTCGTAAAGTTGGTGCGTTGAATCCGGTCCACAATCTAATTGGTTTTTTACATCTTCTAATAATTGTTCTACATCTTTGAAGGGAAGCCTCTTATAAACGGATTTGATATCCTGGAGGGTGGCAACCTTACTATCCACATTAGAAAGATCAAACTCCTTATTTTGGCCGGAAGCTTTGACATTTAGATTTTTTAGAGATGAATCCAACAACATGCTTTCCAGCTGGTCAGTCCAGCTCATCCTCCCAGTGCCTATAAATCCGGTCGCTAAGTAAAAAGTTGCCTTGAGACCTAAGTCTTTTAGTATTGGCCATGCCTGATGATAAACGTTAGAAAATCCATCATCAACGGTGATAGCCACGGCTCTTTCAGGGAGCTCAATTTCACCTTGGTGGGCCAATCTTATGTCGGACATAGTGACCAAATTCCACTCATTAGCTACTATCTCCATGTGTTTCCTAAACTCGGAAACACTTATATGTTTTCCTGAGCTATTACGACCAGCTAAATCAACATCGGGCCCATGAATCCCATGATACAAAATGACAGCATATTCTTTACTTCCGTGTGGTTTGTATTCTCTCAATTTATCTCCTGACGTAATTGCGGGCATAATTTCGAAGACCCCGATTTGCCCAAGGTTTCAAGATCCAAGGCATAAATCTAAAGAAATCCCCCTTTGCTGGTTGGTTGACAGCCTCCACGGTTCCATTAGAGATGGAACGTAACAACTTTTCAGCCATATCAATTACGAGTAGTGTAGTGTAATACCTAATCGTGGGTACAGATAAATCGGCAACCGGTAAAAGTCTTTCCATCATAAAAACAGGACCTGTATCAAACGTCTTGTCCAACTTATGGCAAGCCACAGCAATTTTATCGTAATCGCCTTTCAAGGCGGCCCACAAGTTAGTGTCCGACCCTCTATAATCTGGAAGCCATCCACCATGAAAGTTGATCGATGTTAGCTTCGCAATTTCGAAGATATTTGAATTTACCAGACCCGTTCCATAAACCATAATCACGTCAGGCGACACCTGATTCAACAAGTCGGTGGATCGCTTCCCATTTACCGACCAGACATTCTCCACTAAAATTCCTTCATCGTATCCATACTCCGCTGAAGAAAAAAAACGTTCCATCTCGAAAGCATGTTGCTCCTTAGGTTTATATGGAATGTTCATATAAGGGTTAAGGAGGATTCCCTTGACGGGATTGTACCAATGGTTCCGTAAATACCTGAGAAAAAGTTTACGGAAAGGAACTGGCCGCTCTTCAACAAGGACCAAATCTAAGGTAATAATTCCTGCAAGGCGCTTTCGTATTTCCCTCAAAAAATATAGGTGATGGGGGGTTTTAGTTGTTAAGACAGCTACTTTGAGAGGAAGGTCACCCATACCTATTTTTTCCTTAGTATCTAAATCGCAGTTGCACTATGCAAAAGCCGTTTATTTCTATAGTGCGCATGAAGGTTGTACGAGGTTTCTTCTACGTGAAATCCCAACTTTTGATAAAGATTTATAGAAGCTATGTTGGCTGCCTGTGTCCCGACTTTCAGGTTGAATCCTTTACCGGCGTAGAGCTCAATGAACCGCGCCACCAGTGCTTTCCCTATTCCCCTATTCTGATGCCTTCCTCCCACGGCTATGAGATCTATAATTCTAAGTTCTTCACCCTGGTTCACATCAGTCAAAACTGCTAGAAATCCAACTGGTTGGCCCTCTAGTGTCGCTACCAGCAAACACTCCCCACGATTCCCTTTAAGATAATTTCTAATCCATTCTCTTTTTATGTAATTAGCTAAAGCGTTTGGTATCAGTGGATCTAAGTGGAATCTAGAATATTTAAAGGATTTTAAAGCAATATCCAATATATCCTCGTTATCATCCGAATCTTCCCATTGGGTTATCACAAAACTATCACTTCTGACAGAAAACTGACTTTTTGAATCTCGGCCTAATGTCACATTCAGATCAACAACATTAAAGCCCAAGTCTTGCATGTAGGCCAATTGGAATTGTTCACCAGAAGGAATTCTTACGTAGTAGAAAGCATCTGGCGACATGCTAAATAAATCGGATAATTCATAGCGCAATGATTTCAAAGATGTTTCTGGTCCAGCCTTGTTTTCAGGAAATACGACTTTGAAAACATCGCGTTCCATCATTTTGCACAACCAATCGTCACGGGAAACGCTGATCAAATCATTTATGGGCATCCTCACGTTCCCTAATCTTGGTGATAAAGGTCCCTATACCAGGAGACATATTTTTCCATCCCAAACTCTAGAGGAAACCCAGGTTCATACCCAAGGGCATCTCGAACTTTATCGATGCTCAAAGTTCCCCGAAATGGCATCAACTCGTCTCGATCAACATGCTCGATTTCTACATCTTCAAAATGGTACTGAATGATCTCAACTAATTCTCTAATGGACCTTGACTGGCCGTAAGTCATATTAAATATCTCGTTCGCGGCCTTTGGGTGGCCCACCGCAGACGAAATCCCACGTACAAGATCTTCTATGTAGGTGAAATCCAGACGATCACTACCATCACCGTCGACACGCAGTTTAGAGTTGCTAAGCGCATTTTCTATAAAAATCTGACCAACTCTTCGACTCACGCATCGTGGTCCATAAAGGGCGGAGGGCCTAAGAATCGTGTAAGGGATATCAAAAACCTGCTGATAAGCGATAACCATTTTTTCTCCGGCCACTTTCAAGGCGCCATAGATTCCAATGGGTTCCAAGGGATGATCTTCTGTTACCCTCTCTGTCATAAAGTTTCCGTAAGCCATGCTTGATGACAAATATATAAATTGCTCCACCTGATCTCGGGCAGAATCCAATGCATTCTCTAAAGTTCTCAAACTGTGATCGAAAGTACTGTGTGGGTCCTTATTTGACTTCCCCGCATGAGAAACTGCGGCCAAATGTATTATTACGTCTGGCTTTATCTGCCTATTAATCAGATTGGACAAGACATGATAGTCCCTAGCATCGACAGGGTGCAGAGGAATCCCGGCATCTCTCAACAGATCTAGCCTCTGGTTGATAATCTTCAAATACAATTCCTTGTTATGAAGATCTGGGTAAGATGATGAGTATGTAAGCAAATTATTTACTTGCAACCCGTCAATTATTTCAACAGTCCCACCAAGCTTTGCCAAATGCAAAGCAAGGTTATGCCCTATAAAACCTGCACCACCTATTAACAATATTTTTTTGTTTTCAGGAGTATTAATCATGAGTCCCTTTTATTAACGATATAGTTGAAAACCTCGCCCATGTAGTCTACGTCATCATCCGAAATATGTGGGCCTACTGGGAGCGCAATGGAGCTATCGCTGATTTCTTCTGCATTAGGATAGTCCCCTTGTTTGTAACCGTACTTACTCGAGTAATATTGCAATCGGGGCACGGGGTGAGGATAATACACGCTGGTACCGACCCCATTTTTGTTGAGTTCGGCCATAATCGCATTACGGCTATTAGAAAATTGGCCTTTCAGAACCGCCGTGAGGCAATAATGGCTATTACTTGATAAGTCTGACGTTGAATCTAAGACTGACACATCGTTTCGAATAGAAATCATGTCTTTCAACCTAGAAAAGTTTTGGCTTCTTTTCTCAATAATCGATTTTAGTTTCCCGACTTGTACCTTGCCTACCGCTGCCTGCATTTCAGACATGCGGTAGTTCAACCCCAAAACCGGCACATCATATATACCTGGAATTGATCTCTCCCCATGCGATCTATCAACACCAAACGCCCTAATTTTGGAGATATCCTTTGCGATATTTTCATGTCTTGTCATAAACATGCCTCCGTCACCGGTTGTCATATGTTTTGTCGGATAAAATGAAAAACATCCAACATCTCCCATTGTCCCAACATGGGCGTCTCCAAATTTCGCCCCTATAGCCAGCGCACAATCTTCTATGAGAGGCAACGAGTATGAATCTGCCAACTGATTAATCCGATCAGATTCACAGGGAATTCCAAGGAAATGCACCAATGAAATTGCTTTCGTTTTGCCAGTAATTTTCTCTTCTATTTTTTCAGGACTAATATTACCTGTTGCAGACTCACAATCGACAAAAATAGGCTTGCCTCCCATTAGTTCCACAGCGTGGGCAGTAGCGACATGAGTCATCGCCGGTACTATGACTTCGTCTCCCGGCTGTATACCAAGCTGGAAATACGCCAAGTGAAGTGCGGCCGTGCACGAACTTACAGCCACACAATAAGCATTCCCTCCTACAAAATCTCGAAATTTTTCCTCAAATGATTCTGTTTCAGGACCGTGGGTAAGAATGTGCCCGGAGAGCACTTTATGGACAGCCTGTCTTTCATCATCGGTGAGGGTTGGGCGAGCAAAAGGAATATTCTTCAAATTAAACTTCACACATAATCTATTTTCTCAGGACGCCCTGTCTTGATGGATATATCGCTTGCTGCACAGACGCTTATGGCGTCGAATGTTCCCTGAGTTATTTCCGCCACATCCCTTTTATCAAGGATTGAATTGATAAAATCGTCTATTAAGTCCCCCTTTCCCAACGGTAGGGGTTGCAAGGAAACTGGTGAACTCTCAACCTCCGGGTCTCTACTCTGGTGGACACGTGCTCCCAAATCATCATACAGAAAGGTTTTGTTGGTTCCATAAATTCTCATTACATGTTGATGTCTGTGAACACATCCAAAATTAGCTGTTATCCGAGCTACCAGCCCTGATGAAAATTTCATAACCGCTGTAGAAAAGTCGTTATAAATAAAGTCGGAAGACTCGGTGGAAATCCCATTACCAACAGCATAAACCTCTACAGGTTTCTCCTTAACCAACCAAAGCATCAAATCGATTAAATGTATGCCGCCACCTTCGAGTACCGAATAGTCTTGCACATTTTTTCTCCATCCGTGGGTCAACTTACTGAGTCTGCCGTACAAATATTCCCCATCGAAGGAATATACATCTCCGAAGTCCCCGGACATGATAAGTCGTTCCAGCCATTGATAAAGTGGGGCTGCGCGCAACACTAAGTTAGATTGAAGTTTAAGTTCTGGCTGTCGTCTATGCCATACCTCTTTGATTCTCGACAGTTCCTTTAATCCTCGGCAGAGAGGCTTCTCCACAAAAGTATGCTTGCCAGCACTCAAGGAATCGACGACCTGCTTGTAGTGATGATGATCGTAAGTTGCTATCGAAACCACATCAACTTCTGGATCGTTTAAAACTTCTCCAATATCGCGAGTAATTAGTGCCCCAACACAACCTATATTACTTCTTAGGCGGCTTGCTTTCTCTGTATCAAAGTCGCATAACCATCTTATTTGACAGCGTTGGTTTTTATTGAATGCACGGGCGTGCTGCTCGCCGACACCCAACCCTACGATCGCGACTTGCAGGTGTTCTATTTTATCTGTTTCAACAGTTTTCATGAGGCAAGTTATCTTAGGTCTTTAACGGATTTTGGAAATTGAAGGAGCTGAGCCTATTTAGATCCTGAAGAGTATCCACACAAAGATTAATTTCCGCCATATCCTTATTTCCGGAAGAGATATTCTTTATGGAATATTGGCAAGGGTTGTCATAGTAAATCTTTGTAACATGTTCTTTCTGGTCAATCGTAAGGAGCGAAGAATCTATGCCTTCAAAGACACTTGACTTCAACATCTCCAAGCTATGGCCTTTAGGAAAGCTTCGAGGAAAAACATTGGTCACCAAGTCGAATTTACTCCTCTCACTGAAAGGAGTCATTCTGTTTATTAAGTCAGGCTCAAATAATGGGCTGTCAGCCGATATCCTAAAAAACCATTGGCATTCAAATTCTTTTAAGCATAGTTGAAACCTTCGGAAAACATTGTCCAAAGGACCGCGAAAGGTTTGCACCCCTAAGTAATTTAGGTATTCAACCAGTGGGTCATCAGAGATCTCTACACTAGTCAAGACGATTATGTCCTCAACTGGTCGCACTTCACATATCCTCGTCATCAAATGCCCAATGAGAGGAGTGCCTTTTAAAGGTGCTAGCACCTTCCCTGGGTACCTAGACGAAGTCATACGGGCCTGAACAAAAATCCTAGTCTTGCCATTCTTCCTAGCCTCTCCACCCATACTAACTCAAGCTCTCCTAAATCCCGGCATTTTCAACACAAAATACTTCATTTAAATGAAGCTATGGTCCTTTTGAGGCCCTCTTCCAGAGATATGGTCGGACACCAATTCAAAAACTTGGCAGCTTTCGTAATATCTGGCCTTCTTACTTTTGGATCGTCCTCTGGCAAAGGCAGATGTTTAATATCACTGGAACTGCGAGTGATTCGTTTCACGAAGTTAGCGACTTCTGAGATTGTAAATTCTTCGGGATTACCTAAATTTATTACCCTATCCGAGAGATCATGAAATCTTCCTCGGGGAGTTTCCAAAAACTTGAATATTCCATCAATCAAATCGTCTACAAAGCAAAAAGACCTAGTTTGACTTCCGTCACCATATATTGTTAGAGGCCTACCCGAGAGAGACTGGTTTATAAAATTCGGCAATGCCCGACCATCATTCGGTCTCATCCGCGGCCCATAGCAGTTAAATATACGACATATCCTGACATCGACATCATGTTCTCTGAGGTACGACATTGTGATCGCTTCGGCAAACCTTTTCGCCTCGTCATATACACTGCGGGTACCTACAGGATTTACGTTTCCCCAGTAAGTCTCTCTTTGCGGAGATTCTAAGGGGTCCCCATAAACCTCTGATGTAGAAGCAAGTAGAAATACAGCCTGTTTAGATCTAGCTAAGCCCAAGGCATTTAGAGTACCCAAAGCGCCTACTTTAAGGGTATGAATAGGATTCTCGAAATAATCCTTAGGACTGGCAGGACTGGCAAAATGCAAAACAAAGTCCAACTTTTCGGGGCAATCTATGTACTCAGTTACGTTTCCCTCTAGAAATTTGAACTTGCCGTTACTGAATAGATGTTCTATGTTCGAGGCTCTCCCCGTCAAAAGGTTGTCCAAACACAGAACTCTATAGCCCTCGGAGAGCAATCGCTCACATAAATGCGACCCAAGAAAACCAGAGCCTCCCGTTATAAAAGCTGTCGCAGTGATGGCTAGGGTACCCTTGGTTTGCCGAAAGTTTCTTCACGGCCAGTACCAACATATTCCAATCCAGCTTCGCCCAATAATACAGGGTCCAAAAAGTTTCGGCCATCAATCACCAAGGGATATTCCATTGATTCCTTCACTATACTGAAATCGACGGATCCGTAGCATTCCCATTCTGTGGCAAGGATGATGACGTATGCACCTTCTGCAGCCTCCTCCGGCGTTTCATAATATTCGATAACACCTTTTCTGTTTGGGCGCACCTCTTTAAATGCATCCAAGGCTTCCGGATCATGTAATTTCACCTTCATACCTTCTTGTACTAACGCTTCTACCAGAGATAAACTAGGGCTCTCTCTGATATCATCAGTTCCTGGCTTGAAGGAAAGCCCCCAAATCGCTGCGACCTTTCCATTTAGAACCCATAACCGGTCTTTTAATTTCGTCACGATCCGGCCCACTCTGCTTTCGTTAATCTTCGACACCGACTTGAATAGGGACATGTCCACGCCAAGATCTTCGCCAATCTTCGTAAACGCCTTTACATCTTTCGGCAAGCAATAGCCCCCAAAACCGAGACCGGGGTTTAAGAAGCTATTACCTATACGGGGATCCATACCCATCCCTTTAGATACGTTCATCACATCTGCACCAACTTGATCACATATATCAGCAACCGCGTTGATAAAGGAGATTTTTGTTGCTAAGAAACTATTTGAAGCATGTTTTATAAGTTCAGCAGTGTTTAAATCAGTGATGAGATACTTTGGGTGGTTTTGATCTATCATTTCGACACTCAGGTTGTCGGCCCTGGCAAGCAATGGTGCATATATTTTCAGCAATAACCCTTTAGCAGCCTCCGACTCCACTCCGAGAACGATTCTGTCTGGATTAAAAAAATCCTTCATCCCGGAACCTTCCCTAAGGAATTCAGGATTAACGGCAACATCTATATTTAGATTGTCGCGTGAATAGCGGGTCATTGTATCTTTTAGTCGTTTTGCCGTAGAAACTGGGGTTGTACTTTTTTCAACAACTACGAGATCAGAACTCGCGTTTTGGGCGATCACTCTTCCAACTGCCTCAATCTGAGATAAGTCAGCCGAGCCATCCTCATTTTGCGGGGTTCCAACACAAACGAAAATTGCGTCGCTTTTTTCAATGGTTTCCTCTACTGACCGCCCTACAATGAAATTTCCACTATCTAAATTAGACCTAAGTAGTTCTACAAGACCTGGCTCATAGAACGGGGCAACTCCTCCTCTTATCTGATCGGCCTTTTCCGTATAGTCATCGGAACCAATCACCTTCCAACCTAATTCAGCAAGCCCAATAGCCGTAGGCAATCCAACATGTCCTAATCCTAGAACACCCAAAGTAATGTCACTAGACGTTGGTCTCATTTATTTACAAACGCCGCCTTTATAAAATATAAGGTCACAATTTAGATACTCTAGAAGAGACTTGATCGAGCGTTATAGCGTTTCTAGTATCAAGTATGTGTTTTACCATAGAACAAATGAATTCCCACTGATAGCTGGAATGGTCTGTAATTATCACTACCAGATCTTTCTCAGAGAGAACATCAGAGGTTAGCTCAACTGAATGATATTTGGATTCCGTCTCCTCCAACAGTAGCGAAGGGACATATGGGTCGTTATAGGAAACACACGCGCCTTCTTCCTCTAACAAACTCATAACGTCCAAAGCTGGAGACTCTCTTAGATCGCTAACATCTGGCTTGTATGCGACCCCCAGTACCAGTACTGTGGAACCAGATAATTGTTTGCTTTTCGCACCGAGTATATCTTTAATCCTACTGACAACATATCTTGGCATGCCAGAGTTAATTTCATCTGCCACACCGATGATCCGAGCCTCATAATCAAGTTTCTTCATACGCCAAGACAAGTACTTAGGATCGATCGGTATACAGTGTCCTCCTAACCCAGGGCCGGGATAAAAAGGCATGAATCCGAAAGGTTTTGTGCCAGCCGCCGAAATTACTTCCCACACATCTACTCCGAGTCTCTCACACATGATCGCGATTTCATTAACTAGAGCTATGTTAGTTGCGCGAAAAGTATTCTCTAAAAGCTTTACCATCTCCGCCGAAGTAGTATTAGAAACTGGCACAACAGTGTCGATTATAGTTCCATAAAGTTCTGACGCTAATTCTGTACAACCCGCAGTCATTCCTCCAACAACTTTTGGAGTATTTGTCACAGTCCAATCGGTCCTGCCAGGATCAATTCTCTCTGGAGAATAAGCCAAAAATACATTTTCTCCCAATGTGAAATTACCTTTCTCGGAGTCTGAGATCAATGGTGCCAATAATTCCTTGGTAGCGTCCGGGTAGGTGGTACTTTCTAAAACTATCAGTGTGTCTTCCGCTAGTGTTACCCCAATACTTTCACCTGCGGCCAAAATGTAACTAATGTCTGGATCACCAGTCTTGGCGAGTGGGGTAGGGACACAAATTACCACAGCGTCAGATACTTCAACTGACCTGTAATCGGAGGCGAAACAAATTGGTCGCCCGCTACGATTGTTCAACAAACCCAATATCTTTTCGCTTGGCACATCGTCTATATAAGATATTCCGCGTTTTAATGCTTCGATCTTTGTCTCTGATGAGTCTATTCCTGTCACGTGATGTCCCGCTTCAGAAAATGCGACTGCTAACGGAAGCCCAACATAGCCAAGCCCTACGACTGCGATGTTCGCTTCTCTGTTACGAAACCTCTTTATTAGTTTTTCCGACGCATTCATGAACAATCCAAAACCAAAATATGTTTGGAGACAGCTCCGCCCTCTCGGTATATACCGAATTTTTTATAACCACGTTTAGTTCAGAACTACCGGAGCTGTCGCTTCAACGGGTAGGGTTCTTCACATTGTTGAACCTGTCGCAATAAATTCCAATTATCGCTAATATCTGACTAATCGACCGCGACCTCTGGTCCTTCTTTTACGTCTTAAATTCCGCGGCGCCTTGGTCTCATCATAAACTCCAGCTATCATGTGCCATGGGACCGACGCCCTCACCATACGTCCCATGAATTCCATGAGAAGTATCACCGGAGAATCAGGTGACTTTGCATCCTCAAAGACTTCAGCTATCACCTCTATTTTCCCTGTTACTACCTGAACCAATTCACCCCTTTTCAGGCGACTCCAAAATTCAGCCTTTCCACTTAAATCCTTAACTTTCTCCCGGATCGACTCAATCACAGTCTCAGGAATACTAGGAATTACACCATCAAAACTGAGCCAGGAAAGAATCCCAGGTAGGTCTAAAATTTTCGCCCAGTCCGGACCGTCTGACTCCATATATATAAATGCATATCCAGGAAACAAAGGTTTCATATGAATTGTGCCATCATTTTTTGGCAGGGAAATAGCAGGCAAGTAGCTTATGAGTCCAGCATACCGTAGAAACTCCTCAACCTTTCTGTCCCAACCAGACTTGATACGAATTAGATACCAGCCCCCGGAGATCGCATCTCTTTTCATTCGCGGGGCTCCCAAAATCTACCTTGTATGGCATCCGGATCGTCCATATTTGCAACCACAAGGTATTCCATGTCGTTTGCCCGCGCTTCTATGACGGTGTCGAAATTTGATCTCGTAAAGTGCTGCTCCTCTTGAACCAAGAAGTTAGAAAGTCGGTCACCAGATGTTTGGTCATCAAATACTGATATATCCTTTACACCAAGATCACTTAAAGCAAGACAAACAAGCTCCCCGAGTTCTGAGTTACCCAAAATAGCCACCCTTGAGTCTCCCTCGAGAGGGGCTACGTTTAATTCTTCCCTCAACAGTGATCTAATCCTTCGGTAATGGTCTAACGTCCTATCAACGTACTGTCTCGTTAATTGAACCTTCCTTGAGAACCCGGCGGGGGTTAAACTATAGACCCATCTTCGCCATCCAACTTGCGTCGCTTTAACATATCCTTTTCTAATCAGGTTTTTGGTCAATATATTGGCCACGCCGAGAGCAACCCCCAGCCTGTCTGCCATTTTTCGCTGTGAGATCTGAGGAGTGTCGATAAGTTCCTCAAGCAATCTTAGTTCCTTGAATTCGGACCCCTCACCAGCATCCTTAACTCTGTGTTGACTCATATACATTCCCCGAAGGACAATGGGCGAAAATTCTGTGTTCAAGAAGTGAACACATGAATCATTGTTCATAAAATGAACACATTAGTCAAGTGGCAGGACAACCCTGATTTTCATATTCCCATTTTATTGCTGCCAACACCCTTGGGATTTCAATTAGCACAAACATATAATCTTCACAGTTGAGATCATTAGGCTACTCACTTAATACTGTAGAGTAACGATCAAACAATTATGCAAAATTCAAACCAAGAACAATCGCTAGTTCCAGTGTTAGCATCAATGACCAGAATTCTTGTCATTCTCGCATTGTTCATGCCGCTGGTCGTCACAACCACTACATTGTTTCCTTATGTGGTCGGCAAAGCCGTATTCTCGAGGGTATTGATTGAAATGGCTGTGATACTTTGGCTCCCTCTAATAATATTGTCCAAAGAACACAGGCCTCCCAAAAGCACCGTAGTAGCGGCTTTCGTGATCTATCTTGCGGTTTCAATGGTTAGTTCGATGACTGGCGTTAGTATGAACAGCAGCCTTTGGTCCACATACGAACGCATGCAAGGTTTACTTGATCTTTCACATTGGATCATTTTTATGCTGATTGTCATTTCCGTTTTCAAAAATATTTTCCAATGGAAAATATTTTTGAGCTGTAATCTGCTCGTAAGTGTCCTCGTTTGCTGTATGGGAATAATGGAGTACTTAGGGTTTTCATCAATACTCCCAAATTTCATTTCGAAGCCTGGGGCAGGCCGCGTAGAATCTACTCTGGGTAATTCAGCCTACTTAGGCACGTATTGCCTTGTGAATACATTTGTAGCTGCAGCACTTATAAGCCTTAATGCAGGAAAGCTATTCGTTCGAAATTCGTATCAGCCAAAGGGCTCCCGCAATAGGCCAAGTCGGCGAAGGGGGGTAAGACGTAAGGATCGAAACGAACAACTTGTGAGGCAGAAAAATCTCCTTACTTTAGCATCTACAACATTCTGGGCAATCGCGATCTTCCTGAATATTACAGTGCTTTCATTGACAGGAACTAGAGGAGCAATGATCGGACTAGGTTCTTCACTCATATTTGCGTCTATCGTTTATAGTTTTAGCGGTAAAAACTTACTAGTAAAAAAAGGCTCTTTATTCCTAATAGCCCTAGCTATGTTGATGGTGATAGCGTTTTTCTCTTACCGAGACTCGGAGTTTGTAAAATCGAATATACCTTCTAGTTCCCTTGCTGGGCGGTTCGTTCAATTGGACATAAACGATGCTTCAGTAGTCAGTCGGTGGCACACATGGCGGGCAGGTCTTCGTGCCGCTTTGGACAAACCTATATTTGGCTGGGGACCTGAAAACTTTCTAATCGCATGGGGTAGATACTTCGATGAACCTGATGAAATACAGGAAAGGTTCGACCAAGCTCACAACAAGATAATTGAAGAATTAACTACAAAAGGAATAACCGGACTTTTATCGTATCTTTCAATATGGACATTAACCGCCTTTTACTTAGTCAAAGTCCTAAGAAAAGGAATGGCAACCGGATTCATCGTGGCGATAAGCAGCGCATTATTTGCGTATTTCATTCAAAATCTCTTTTTATTTGACACTCTCACGACTTATTCCCAATTCATCATTCTAATCTCACTAGTTGTCTGCATGTCCCAAACTTCATGGACCTTTGATGAACAGGGAAATGAGATTGTCAAAGAAAAGTACTGCTCAAAAATAAAAATTTGGAAGAATTTAAAAATTGCGAGGCTAACGACGGTATATTTCTGTTTCGCTATTGTCGCTCCATTAATGATTGTTTTGATTTACTGGATCAATATAGGTGCCTATTCAGGAGCCCAGCACACCGCGATCGTCGCAGACAGAAATACGCCGTGGCCCGAAAGAGTCCACTCGTTTGAGTCCGCCATCGATAAGGCACCAGGTTTAGCAAATTACACCAGACTATTTATGATAGAGAGCATCGGGCGATTATGGGGACGTATGCCTTCAGACGTAAAAAAGCAGACAATTGAATTCATGAATCACGAATTAGAAGAGTCAATCCGGCAAGAACCTGAAAGTTGGCGCTTGTATTTCTCCTGGGCCCGGTTTTATCTACTCAGTGCTACGGAAGACCCCGCGAGTCTACAGAAAGCAAACAAATTCGTGCAAAAACTAGAGGAAATTGCCCCAGGTACACGTGAGGCAATACGAGCGCGAGAGATGAGCGACTATGTGAATCGTCAACTGGAAGTCAGTCCTGCAAAGTAAGTGAGACATAATCTGAAGTCATCCACGAGCCGTTTATTTAATGTTATTTCTCGCTTTCCTGCCAGCGTGCTCTAATCGTATAAATCACAGAAAAGATTAGTAATCTTATATCCAACAAGGGGTTCATTTTAGAAATATAGAGTCGATCGTAAATAAGTTTATGTTTCGGTTTCGTTCTATAGCGTCCATGTACTTGAGCAAACCCAGTAAGGCCAGGTCTTACAGATAATCGGTAATCATACCCAGGCACATATAACCTAATCTCCTTCAAAAGGGCTGGCCTCTCTGGACGTGGTCCTACTAGACTTAAGTCGCCTTTCATTAGATTAATAACCTGTGGTAATTCGTCTAAAGCACGTTTTCGTAAAAACTGTCCGACCTTTGTGATTCTGTGATCGTCTTCAAGTGCCCAAATTGGTCCTGTTATACCTTCAGCATTAGGCACCATAGACCTAAATTTGAATAGCTTGAAAATCTTTCCATTTTTCCCTACTCGCAACTGTGCATAGAACACTGGCCCTCTATCCTCTATCCATATTGCCAAAGGTATAACGATCCACAGAATCAGGAAAATAGGGAACAAGAAAAGATGTGCAGCTAAGAGTATTAATAGATCGAATGGCCTTTTGTAATAATCCCTTTCCATTGAAGTTCGAAAGCCTACAGCATTATATTTCTTGCCCAATTCTGGTTGGCTAGGTACCAATTGAGAGTGAGCCCGATGCCCCTTTCTATAACAGTCTCGGGTTTCCATCCCAACAAATGTTTCGCTTTACTTATATCCGCCCATGTGGAAGGAACATCAGAAGGGTCTCTTTCTACTATCTTAATTTTTGCCTGCTTCCCGGTCATCTCTTCAATTAATTTGAGTACGTGCGTTATTCTGATAGGCCTATCGCTTCCCAAATTTATTACGTTGTATCCTTCTACACCAAGTGCTTTAATTACCCCATTTGCGGCATCATCAACAAAGGTAAAATCCCTCTCTCCTCCATCCCCCAGAAGAATGACCTCTTCCCCTTCTACAATGGCTTTTATAAAACGAAATATAGCCATGTCTGGTCGACCAGCGGGCCCGTAAACCGTGAAAAATCTGAGTACTTGAGTATGAAAGCCATATAGGTGGTGATAAGTGTATGTGAGGGTTTCTGCGGCTTTCTTAGATGCTGCGTACGGTGACAATGTCCTATTTGACTCGCTCTCTTCAGAATAAGGCTGCTCTTTACCAGCCCCGTACACACTGGACGTGGAAGCAAGTATAAATTTCCCTACACCATTTTCTTTGCAATTTTCAAGAACATTTAGAGTACCCTCTACATTAGTTCTTAGGTAGTCTCTTGGGTTTAGAACGGATTGCCTTACTCCTGCCCTTGCCGCGAGGTGAATCACGGCCTCGGATCCTTCAAAAGAATGGGACCATCCTGAACCTGAAGTTGAAATATCATTTTCAATAAATGAAAATCCTACGTAGCAATTCAATTCGTTCAACCGCCATGTTTTTATAGCCGGATCATATGCGTCATTGAGATTATCGATACCTACAACTTCATCACCTCTTTCTAAGAGGAGACGAGCAACATGAGTTCCGATAAAACCTGCGGCACCTGTAACAATATATTTCTTCATTTCAAGAGATCAGCCTTTTACCAAAGCGCGATTTAAAAATTATCAATACTGGGCCAATCCCAATTCCCGATAGAACCATCAGCACGGCGTCGACAGGAAACCTGAATCTTGGTGTGCCCCAGAATGGGATTGCCATAAAACTAAAATACGCGATGAATAATAAGAGCGGCCAAGTCTCCCTAAGCGGTCTCAAAAACGATCCCACCAAAAACAAGATTATCAATGGTATCCAAACAGAAGCCATGATTGAATCGTTGATTGTCCATTTCGAATCGTAAGGGTCCGGTCTAGAAGTCCAAGAATTCTTAATCCTGTTCACAATAGGTTGAGGCAAAAGATTCAGGTTAGATGTTATTGATTCCATCGCAATACTACGCTGTATAGAATCTATGTGATGTTGATCTCTTGGATTGTGTGCTTCTACCTGATCCATTAACCAAGAATCCTTAATGTATTTTCCGGATTGAATCTCGGGGTGTCGAAGATCCGCGTTTGAAATCATCATCACATATCCACCCTGTGTACTATGTGGAACGAACCGATCCAACAATAAGAAATTATGCAGCACCCATGGGCTGAGCACTAGGGAAAACGAGCATATTAACAAAGCACAATGACCAGCAACGGCCGGAAAATGGAAATCTCTTTGCCTGTCAACAATTTCCATTAAAATATATGTTCCCATTATCAATAGAGGCAATAGGATGTAAATTGACCTATTCATAGCCAACATGCCGAGAAGGAGTCCAGTGAGTAGAGCGTATTTTTGACCACGGTGTTCCTTAAGACGACAGAGCGACCACACGGAGCCGATCATCAACACCGAAGATAAGGTCTCCGTAAGCAGCCATCCAGCGTACCAGATACTTGGTGGATACAAGGTCCAGGCCATTGAAACCAAAATAGGAATCGATTTTCCAGCAAAAAAAAGTCTGACCAATAGGTAGATGATAGGAACCCCAAGAGAAGAAATCAGAACATTAACTAATCGTCCCAGGATATAACTCTCTTCGATGATCAAATAAAACGGGGATATTATGGCCCCGAGCAACAGAGGCCTATCGGAAGAGCCAAGAAACTGTCCTGTGCTGATCTGGACCGCACGGGCGTGGTACGCGCCTTCGTCTCCAGATAAAGGTCGATCCAAGTCCAAAAAACCCACGGCGAATAGTCCTCGTACCAAAAAGGCTAATAAAAATATCCCCGTGCATATAGCGATCGTCTGGTATTTAGATTTCAATTGGTCGGATTCACCTTCGAATGGTTCCTGCAGCTCATTAATTCTGTTTCGATTTCTATCAGGGCTACTCAATATTTCGTCTCACAATCTTTGACCTGTATCTGACCTCGTTTTCAACAAACCGTATATTACAGGTACCCGATGTTTGTAGAAACGCCTTTTCATACCACGGTTCGTCTGAACCTCTAATCATGATTAGAAAATCTCTAGGCTATCTCAAGGACGGAATTAAATAGGTACATCTGTTAAAAACAGAGGTGAACTATGGACTAAAACTAGTGCTCAATTAGGCAAGAGGGTTATCAATCAAGAAACCAATCCCAAACGGATAAATAAGTATGAAATACTCGATTACCAAGTTCCCTTGGCCTATACCAGAGGTTCGGCTAACTTTCACACTGAGTAGGAGTATCCCAGAAGAACTTTAATATATTAGTCGGACATTTAGAAACCGAGGGACAGCATTACAGGTCACTATTCATCATTCCTCAAAAAGTCATTGATTTGGCTGGCTAGTTCTAATGGGGAGTTGGTCGGTAGCTGACAAGAATAATTTTCGCAAAGGAAGGCCGTTGTTAGCCCTCCATCTTCCAATCTGCCCTTCAAGAGAGGGATCTCAACCCCGAACTCGTAAGAATCGCCTAATATGCTGCCCGTAAATGCCCTGTTAGGCATATATTTGCCTCCTACGACCCTTTGAAACAATTTTATTGCTCCTAGATCTCCTCCTACAACTGCGATTTCTACACAGGGGAATATTAACGAACTATAGGTACTTAGGAAATTACCCGCAGAGGTAGGCTGTGCGTACAAACTCTTCGGTATGCCCGTCAAAATACCTATGGCAATATCATAATATTTCGCTATACCTAGAAGGCGACTAAGAGCCAGCAATGCGCCCGCAGCTTGTGAACTCCCACACGGTATGGGATTATCGAAAAGACTTCTAGGCCTAACAATTAAGGTTTCGTCGCCCAGGGCAGCGTCGTATGGAATTACCTCTTCACCTTGCCAAAACTTTCCGAGCATTAAATCCGTTAACCTGTGTGCTTCTGACAACCATTTGGGATCAAATGTGATTTCGTGGACCGCTATGCAAGCTTTTATAAATGATGCATAGTCTTCAAGAAAGGCCCCTCCTGAACAATTCAATCCTTTGACAGATCGAAACAGCTCTCCGTTTGATTTCTCTATATTTAGGCACGTTTGGACGTTTTGGATTGCATGTTTCCTGAGGGATTCATTACCCGTAGCAAGATAGCCGTCAGATAGAGCGCAAACCATCATTGCATTCCAAGACAAAATACATTTCTCATCCCGAAACGGCCTGTTCCTTTCGCTCCTGTAGGCAAGAAGCTTCTTCCTATCTTCCTTACTGATCAATAGCCAAGGATTATTGTTTTGATCTTCTAGCGGCCGGTTCCATGAGGAGTGATTCGGGTGCGGTATACTTCTGCCTTCGAAATTTCCTTCTTGGGTTACATGCATATCCCGGGCGACTTTATTTCCAAGTTCGTTACCGAGAACGTCGTCCAGCTCTTCTGGTGTCCATGTGTAGAATATACCCTCTTCACCGTCTGAATCCGCATCTTCAGCTGAAAAGAAAAGTCCGTCTGACCTCGTAAGATCCCTAAAGACATATTCGAAAATGTCCAACGATACGTCCCTAAACACGTGCCGGCCGGTTTCCTGAAACACGTTGAGGAAGAGATGCGCCATCAAGGCATTGTCATATAACATCTTTTCAAAGTGTGGTACCAGCCACTGACGGTCAGTGGAATATCGGTGAAACCCACCCCCAACATGGTCGTAAATCCCTCCAAAAATCATTTTCATTAGAGAAAATTCCACCATATCTAAAGCTTCGGATTCTTTGTTCCATTGCGAATATCGCAATAAATAAGTTAACACCAGAGGCTGAGGAAACTTTATGGGATTCCCAAAACCACCCCAATCCCAATCAAATTGTTTTTTGAGATCTTGGAAGGCTTCATCCAAATAATGGGGCGATATCAATTCTGTAACTTCGCCCTCACCCAAACGTCCAACATAATCCATTATTTTTTTGGACGATTCGTGAAGTTCTGTCCGTCTATTGGCAAAAGCATCAGCAACAGCTTCCAAAATTTGCGGAAACCCTGGGTGCCCCCCTCTCGGTTGGGGAGGAAAATAAGTGCCGCCCCAAAACGGCAGCCCATCAGGAGACAAAAACACGGTTAACGGCCAGCCTCCGCTCCCAGAGATAGCCTGTACCGCGGACATGTAAATGTCGTCTACATCAGGCCTTTCCTCTCTATCCACCTTTATATTGACGAAATCTCGATTCATCTGGGCCGCTATCGATGAGTCTTCAAAAGATTCCTTCTCCATAACGTGACACCAATGGCACGCCGAATACCCAATACTTAATAGTATAGGAGAGTCCCGCCTTTTAGCCTCTTCGAAGGCTTCATGACCCCATGGGTACCAATCCACGGGATTTTCCGAATGCTGTAATAAATAGGGACTCGTTTGTTTTATGAGCCTATTGGGCACATTACACCCCCGTTAAACGTTCGACCGCCGTCCAATATTAGAACAGTAACCCACAAACCGAATGATGCAGATACCTTAGCAAAAAACCTGTCCACCACGGATATTGGCGTCCCTGGCAGGATTCGAACCCGCGACTTGCTGCTTAGAAGGCAGCCGCTCTATCCATCTGAGCTACAGGGACGCAGAATATATACAATTTTCCTAAATAACCACTTCCCGGTCAACACACCTAACCCAAACCGCATGCATAATGGTATTAATCACAATCGCCCTCCTGCCCATAAACCGTTGAAAAGGCGGGAAAAGTAAAAGAAATGGATGAAAACCCATTGACATAGTCTCCCTGCCATCATTAACATTCTGCCACCTTGGTAGCTCCAGACGGAGGAAAGTATGGCAACGAGGAAAACCAAAAAGATGCTAGCGGTGGAAGAAAGGTTCAGGCAGCCTCTAGAAAAGATACTGCCAGATATGGTCACTGAACAAGGGTTAACCGCCACAGCTGACTATCTCGGCGTAAGTAAAGCGACGCTCGGATACTGGCTCCTCAAGTTTAGGATCAACGTCAGAAGGGTTGCGCTAGCTCCAGGGGATTCCTTGCAAATCACCAGGCTCGAAGAGGTCTAGGTTAGCGCAGCAACCTAACGCCGCTCAGCATCCCTAGCTTCTTTTCTCCTCTCCCTGTCTCGTAGAACTTGCCTCTTGTCATGTCGCTTTCTTCCACGCCCTATGCCCAGTTCTACCTTTGCATAATGACCGGCTATATATAGTTTTAGTGGAACTATCGTGAAACCTTTTTGTAAAGCAGCGGTACAGAATCTTCGCATCTGGCCCCTACGGAGAAGAAGTTTTCTTGGTCGCCTTGGTTCATGGTTTTCCCATGAAGCAGCAGGGTAGGGGGCAATATGGCAATTTTGCAGCCACAATTCCCCATTCAAAGGAAATGCGTAGCCCCCACTTAGATTCACATGATTCTCTCGCACAGACTTAATCTCTGTTGACTGCAGGACTAGTCCTGCCTCTATACGCTCTAGTATTTCGTAGTTATACGTCGCTCCTCTATTCACGGTTATGGTGCGTTCATGTGGCATTAATTAGACCCGTGTTGCCCATCAATAAATTCTTCCAACAGTTTGATGGCTTTTTGGACTTGCTCTATGTCTGTTTTTTGAGAATCTTTAAACGAAATATTGAAATCCGGCGATAGCCCCTCTCCTTCTATAGGACGCCTGTTTGGCGTGAACCACCTTCCAATTGACATATACAAACCACCACCATTGGTAAGTTTACGAAAAACGTTGACAGTTCCCTTCCCAAAACTTGTTTCACCGACAACTTGAGCTCTCCCCGTGTCCTGAAATGCCCCCATAATGATTTCACTGCCACTTGCGCTTGCTCCGTTGATGAGTAAAACCACTGGCAATTCTACGGCCATTCCGCCATCCTCGGATTCCCAAACATATTCTCCATCCTGCCTTTCTTCGATCAAAATCACATCTTTATTCATGAACATATCTGCGATCTCAAACACCTGTTGAAGATATCCACCAGGGTTCCCTCGAAGGTCCAATATCAAGGCTTCTGCTCCATTATCTAATTCTTTCCTTAAAATTTCTCGAAAGATTTCTGCGGTATTGGCTTTGAACTCTGTTATTCTGACATGGGCAATGGCACTACCCGTAGAACTTCTTAGCAACACGCTTGGCAACGCAATAACGTCTCTAACTATAGAAATATCAACAGGTTCCAGCAGACCTACATGTTTAATAGTTAAAATGACTGTACTTCCTCTCGGTCCGCGTATAAGTGACACGGCCTCCAGTATTGAAAGCCCCTCCAAAACTTTACCGTTCACAGCTAAAATTATGTCGCCTGACTGAACACCGGCAGCTTCCGCCGGCCCACCCGCTATTGGGCTCACAATCTGAATTGCTCCATCTTCGCGCCTACGTACATGCGCCCCAATTCCTTCAAACTCACCGGATAGGTCCTCAGTCTCAATCTTTAACACAACTGGCTCGATATAAGATGTATGAGTATCTCCTACAGCCCCCACCAAACCCTTTATCGCAAATTCCTCAAATTCCTTGGAATCAAAAGAGTCTTTATCAACGTGTTCTCTGTTAAGCAGCGCCCACGCTTCCCATACAGCTTCGAGTTCCTTGGGCACTCCGTTGGAAGACCCTAATGGATCTTCCAACGGAGTGAATTTTGGCATATATGGCGCGCTCGAACTTATCCCGGGGGAAACAGGTAAGTGAGTTTGACCCTCACTGGCCAATTCCTGTGGACCCTGTAAGGTTTCCTCACTAGTCTGACAACCTAGAACAAGATGACTCAATAAAATTAGGATCACCAAGGAGGCAAGTCGCCTCACAGAAGTTCCGCCTGCCCTCACTTTATATAGAATTTGACTCCTCCTATTTTTTTAGAAATTGTACCAACGATAGTATCAGTATATTTCAGAAAAAATAATAAGGAAGCGTGAAAAGCCCTTTGAAATGTTTGAAGTGGTATATTTACTTCAAACATTTCAGTTACTCATAGGTGGTAGAACCATGAACTTTAACAGGAACCAGCGCAGAAGGAGGCTTATTCGTAATTACCCTGCTCATAACATAGAGGAATCCCTTGGTATCGCAAGAGTCATATACGAACAAAACGCTGGATTACCGCTGCAAAGAACTTTGCTGGCTACTGGACTAGGTACGACAGTGAATAGCAGTTCTTTTGTTACCAAATTAGCCGCTTCAGAAGAATACGGAATAACACAGGGTAGATACAGATCCGAATCGATTAAGATCACCGAATTGGGTATGTCAATTGTAGCCAAACGTACGCAGCATGAATTCCACGAAGCACTAAGTGCCTCCATGTTGAAACCGACTTTATTTCACAAATTGAACAGCCTATTACAGGGAAAACCCCTTCCCGGAAAAGAATTCTTAACCAATCTGTTAATACGGGACCTAGGGCTTCATCCAGATCAAACAGAGGAATTCGCAAAAATTTACACAGCGAACTCGCTATTTGCATCGCCGACCGCAGCACCGGTTGAACCTAAAGTGGGAATAGTCAAGGAAGAATTCCCTCTAGGCAACCAAATTAGTACCGATCTTGGTGACCAAGACAATCACCGCGTAGAGAAACGCAACCTTAACGAGAAACAAATTGGCGTGTTGTGTCGGCGGGAAAATCGACATACAGCAATCTATCTATCGGACTTTTTAAAACGCTTAAAATTATCAACCGCCATAATCGAACTAGAAGATATTAACAAGACGGGACCGCCAACTCTACCTTTCGTAGCCACACTAGTTATAGTCCAAGATATTGAACCAAACGATTACCACGACTACGGGTATCTGCTTGGATACGGAACTGGAATATCAAATGGAAATATGATGATCATTTCAACGAAAAACTTTGATCAAACCCAAGCACCGTATTCCTATACTAATTGCAAGAAAATAATAGAAGATAACCTGCCTAATATAGGTATGAGGGTCATCGAAGAATTAAACAACAGCGGTATTCTGAGTATCCAATTTAATCACTAACTTAACATAATAACTATAGTGCGCAATGTACTCTCAGGATGCAACTTTGACTTTACTGGCGACTGTTCTAAGTAACTCATTTCTCCCTGCCCCAGTTACACCCGAACTAAACACGCTCGATTCAAACATGTTCAACAAGTCCCTCAAAGAGTCGTCGTTGAAAGGATCATAGTGATCCGACAACTTATCACATTTATTGAGAGCAACCACCATCGGTTTTTCGGACAACCCTATATCGGAGATTATCTCCAACACTGCCTCAGCCTGCTCCTGCCTTCTGGGATGGGTAACATCAATTACATGAAGTATAAGATCAGCTTCCTCGATCTCTTCGAGAGTAGCTCTAAATGCAGCGATCAGTGTCGTGGGAAGCTTTTGGATAAACCCAACGGTGTCTGTCAACAACACCTCAAACCCATCTAATAACCTCAATCGCCTAGTTACGGGGTCCAAGGTTGAAAACATTCTATTAGCCTCAATAACACTACCTGCTGTTAGAGAATTTAGTAACGTGCTTTTTCCGGCATTTGTATAGCCTACAAGAGCTACTACTTTTAAATTTGCATCCCTTCTTCTTTCTCTATATCTAGTTCGGTGCTGTCTTACTTTTTCAATATCTTTTTTTAGACGACGGATTCTATTTCTCGCAAGCCTTCGATCTGTCTCAATTTGGGACTCACCGGGACCTCGTGTTCCTATCCCGCCACCCAATCGCTCTAAATGAGTCCATTGGCCCGCGAGCCTTGGGAGAAGGTATTCGTGTTGCGCGAGCTCGATCTGAAGCCTTCCTTCCTTTGTATGAGCATTGGATGCAAAAATGTCCAAAATAAGTGCCGTGCGATCGATTACCTTTACTCCCCCTAAGGCCTCTTCCAATTTAAGTTGCTGATTAGGATTTAACTCATCATCACAAATCACAGTGTCGATATGAAAGTCGGCGACGGATTCTCTCAATTCTTCTAGCTTTCCCTTTCCAACATAGGTGTTGGAATACTTAGAAAGATTTTGCGTGATCTTGGTCACTACTTCCGCGCCTGCACTCAACGTTAGTTCCTCGAGTTCAGCTATGGAATCCTTTAAGCCCCACGACTGGTCCACGTGACTTCTGCTTCGAACACCCAAAAGCAGCGCCCGCTCTGACAGGCTTCTTACGTTAATAAGTCGTCTAGCGATTTAACTAACCCTCAGTAGTGCTACTAAACTTAATCAAGACTTAGTTGGTACCTTCCAGTCTTCGAGACGCCGCAACCCCTCTTCAAGATCTTCATTAGAAATTGTTAGGGACAACCTTACGTAGCCTTCACCGCTGGGACCATAACCATTACCTGCTGTAACCACTACGTCTGTCTCTTCTAGCATGAGTTCAGCAAACTCTGTGGATGTATACCCAACAGGTATTTTGGCCCAAACATACAGGCTAGCGCGAGGAGGATCTACCTCCAATCCAATTTTGGAAAGGGTCTGAATAACCTTATCTCGACGATTTTGGTAAACGTTGTTACGGGCATCGATCTCTTCGTCTGAGCTTTTAAGGGCTTCAATCCCCATGTATTGAACAGCGTTTGGGATCCCAGAATCTAAATTTGATTTAACCACCATGAGCGCGTCTATCATCTCACTGTTACCAGCCGCCGTGCCGACCCTCCACCCGGTCATGTTGTAACTCTTTGACAATGAGTGAAACTCTAATCCGATATCAAAAGCCCCAGGAATCTCAAGAAAGCTAATTGGCCTGTAACCATCATATGTGACTTCTGTATAACTGGCATCATGTAGAACAGCGATATTATATTGTTTGGCAAATTCGACAACATTGCCAAGGTACCCAGCATCCACCACCGCCCCTGTGGGGTTGTTTGGGTAATTCAACCATATCACCTTGGCCTTTTCCGCTATCCCAGGAGAGATAGCATCTAAATCGGGTAGCCAACCATTTTCTTCTGTTAACGGCATCCAATGGCACTCCCCACCCGCAAACCAGGTGCCAACAGAATAAACCGGGTATCCGGGGTCAGGAACCAAGGCAATATCACCTGGATCAATGAAACACAGTGAAGCGTGACCAATACCTTCTTTTGCCCCTATAAGGGGTAAAATCTCCCTATCGGGGTCCAAATTTACCTCAAACCTTTTGAGATACCAGTTTGAGACAGCCTTTCTGAACTCAGGTAATCCATCAGTCTCTGGATATCTATGGTTTGCACTATCTAACGCCGTGTTCCGCAACTCTTCGATAACCTGTCCTGACGTAGGTAAGTCCGGATCACCTATTCCAAAGGAAATAACGTTGATCCCCGCGGCCTTTTTGGCCGCTATTTTTCTACTTATCTCTACAAACAAATAGGGTGGGACTTGATCTAATCTACGAGCAAATTGCATTTTCCCTCCATGAACAGCTTGACCAGGTGTGTTGTCCCCTGCTTTTGTTCGGCTTCTTGTCAAACTATTCTGTTAAATATGTTTAAGCGTCCAGCCAATTTCCCTTGTAAACGGTTTTTACGGGACCATGCATCATAACATCTCCGTCTCCAGACAATGATATCTTTAGAACCCCGCCTGGTAGCTCCACTTCTACTTCCGTGGAAACCAAATCCTTCAAACGAGCCGCGACAACCAAGGCGCAGGCCCCTGTTCCACAAGCCAACGTAATCCCTGAACCTCGTTCCCATACTCTAGCCTTCAACTTATTTTCGCTGACACGATTGACTACTTCAAAATTAGCCTTATTAGGGAAAATCGGATGCCTTTCGACTTCAGGGCCAATTTGTTCAAGAGGAAACTCGTCAACATCTTGATCTATAAACGCGATTGCATGTGGATTACCCATCGATACGAAAGAGAGTCCAAGCTCATATCCGTCAACTTCCAACGGATAATCAAGTACTGGCCAATCACTAACAGGAATTTCAACTGGTATTTCTACTGGATTTAAAATTGGCTCACCCATATTCACGGTAGCGCCAACCATGGATCCGTTACTATACTCGGGTGAAACCGACAAAACCCCATTACCTGTTTCAATTGATTTAGCCCCCGGACCGTCACTTATAAGTCCCTCCTGGATGGCGTAGGCAACCAAGCACCGAATCCCATTGCCGCACATCTCACCTTCAGAGCCATCAAAATTAAACATCCTCATGCGTAAATCCGCTGTTTCTGAGGGCATAGCTATGATAAGACCGTCAGCTCCAATTCCAGTGTGCCTGTTGCTGACCTTTCTGGCTACTTCGGGCCAATCCATATCATGCTGATAAGCGTTAACGTAAATATAGTCGTTGCCCGCTCCATGCATCTTTGTGAAATCCATTAAGTAAATTCCTCACCAAGACTCCGTGCCAAATATCTTAGCATTCTAACCCTTTTTAAGCCGCAGAAAATTGAGTGAGTGTCCAGCTAGGCTGATATACCAACTTTGGTACGGTATCGATCACAAATTTGATAGACAGCCTGTTCAACCGAGAGATTAGACAAGTCAATCCAACTGATCCTAGGATCCTCGCCTTTGAACCAGTTAAACTGGGTCCTTACAAGCCTGTGGGTTCTCGAACGTATTTTGTTTATACAATACGTCCATCCTATCTTTTTTTCTAGAAACGCTTGCAACTCCCAATACCCTATACCGCCCATTGAATTACTTGCCTGCCCGTAACCATGTTGCTTTAATCTTTTTACTTCCGACATCCATCCTGCAATCATCATGTCGTTAACACGCCGATCAATCGTCTCGTAAAGTTGGGACCTAGGCAAAGTCAGGCCTATCATAAGTATCTCATCCCTCAAACAACTCGATTGTTCTCTCGAAATAAACGAGGGCGACCCAGAGGCAATTCTTTCCAAAGCTCTAATTACTCTCCTCGGATTCCTAGTATCAATTCTCTTGGAGGCCTCTGGATCTAAATTTTGAAGCTCACTTACCAAGGCTTGTAACCCTTCGATCCTATAACGCTGATTGATCTCACATCGGCTAATCCCATATCCCTCATTCATATCGAATTTCCAGTCTTCCACAGCAGACCAAATATACTGTCCACTTCCTCCTATTAGAATAGGTATTCGAGATCTCGATTTTATTTGACAAACAGCTTGCTTAAACAATTGATGATACTTATAAACATCAAATTTCTCGTCCGGATGTACAAGATCAAAAAGGTGGTGAGGCACAGAGGCAAAATCTTCAGGAGAAGGCTTCGACGTCCCAATATTCATCCCTCTATAAACTTGCCTGCTGTCAGCATTGATTATTTCACCACCAATCTCAGCTGCGACACGCGTTCCTACCGCCGTCTTTCCTACTCCTGTAGCGCCTACCAGTACTAACAAGGCAACCCACTATTGATATTCACAGGTCTCTCGCTGTCTCTATGATATTTAGGAATCTCTCTCCATTAAGACTGGCGCCACCAATCAGCAATCCTTCTATGTTTTCTTGTGTTAGGTAGGAACAAGCATTGTCTTGGTTGACACTTCCTCCGTAGAGTACAGGTATGGAGTCGGAGTCACACACTACACCCATACTCCTAACAGTTCGCTTAATCAGCCCAGCTCTGCAATTAACGATTTCTGGGCTTGCTGCCATCCCCGACCCTATAGCCCACGTGGGTTCGTATGCGAATAAAATTTGCCCTTCAATAAATTGCTCTACTCCGTTCAGCGCAGCCTCAATTTGACCTTTAATCACGGAACATGCCAACTTTTCTTCCATCTGATCCATATTCTCACCAACACATAACACTACTTTCAAACCTTCAGAGCTGATAGTGAGTATTTTACGGTTTATGTTTGCATCAGATTCATGAAACATCGAGCGCCTTTCCGAATGGCCTACCAGCACTGTTTGGCATTTATTTGGCAGCATGTTTACAGAGGTTTCGCCGGTATAGGCACCGTTTAGTTCCCAGTGAATATTTTGCGCCCCAAGGGAGATAGCTGAGTCACTTCTCATTGACTGAGAAACAAGATCTAGTAATGGTAGTGCCGGGAACAGACATACCTCTACATTGCCTAGTAGACCCTGGCACCTATTGTCTACATAGCTTCCCAATTGAACAGCCTCTTCCCTGCTCAATTCCATTTTCCAGTTACCATATATATATATCGTCATATTATCATATACAGTTCACGCTCCAAATCTATTAAGTTTGTCCGCGTGGGCTAGCACAGTAAGCATTAGCATTTCGGCTTGAATCATGCCTAGCTCTCCTTCACTGCACGTCTTTTCATTAAACTCGGTATTGCTGGAGGTTGAGTACATTGACTTAATCAAAAATGGAACCGGATGCCAACTATGGGCTGCTAAAAAGGAAGGTGTCGAATGGTCTCCACACACGACTAGTACATCTGGGTCCAAGGCTTGAATCCTATCGAGGTAATTATCAAATTCCTCAAGTCTTCTCACTTTATTATCAAAATCTCCGTCCTCCCCTGCACTATCTGCTGGTTTGTAGTGGAGGAAAAAGAAGTCGTGCTCACCATTGAACGCACCTTCTAACACTTCCAGTTCAGATTCGAAACTTGTGCCACATTTCAACACTTCCATTCCAACAAGCTCTGCGAGCCCACGGTACATTGGATAAGCTGCGATAGCAGCGGGTCTCAAAGCATAGCTTTCTGCAAAACTTGGAATATCCGGCAACTTTGAAAAACCCCGAAGTAGAACACCATTACCTGGTGAACCGGACCTTTTTAGAAGTTTACGGGCCCCATGAACAAATTCATTCACTAAGTCAGCGGTTCTTTGGGCAGCTGGTATCGCGGGAAGGCATACGCCGGGTGGATGACCTGTAATTTGAGGATCAGTATCCGTGATCTCAGAAGATAATCCGCTGCCACGTAATACCAATTCAAAACGGTAATCCATGACTGGATATACTTCAAAATCACAATTGGTCAATTCTATTTCGTTTATTAAGTTAACCAACTTAACAGACTCATTCGACTGAATCCTTCCCGCGCGTCGGTCGACAATATTCCCCAAATCGTCCAATTCACAAAAGTTACCCCTGGCACAGATATCTCCGTCAGAGATATCTGCACCTATCCCAATTCCCTCAAGCACTCCCCTACCTAAGAAATATTTCAGTGGGTTGTATCCAAATAGAGCCATGTGACCCGGCCCACTTCCCGGAGTGATACCTGGCATGACTGGTATGGTCAAACCAGTGGAGGATCTTGAAGATAAGGAATCCAACATCGGAAGAGCGGCTACTTCTAATTCTGTTTTGTCAAAATCAGGATGTCGCATGCCACCAAGGCCATCGACGACCAACATAATGATCTTTTTATGATTTCTACGCCTAATACTCGATAAATATGGAAAATCGATCAAATGCCTGCCCTCTTAAATACATTCAGGATTGTCGAAATCTGTAAGAGATTCAATTCCTGGCAGATTCTTGCCTTCCAAGAATTCCAGCGATGCCCCTCCTCCAGTTGAAATGTGGGTCATCCTGCCTTCTAATCCAAATTTGGAAATAGCTTCCACGGTAGAACCTCCACCAATAACTGACGTTCTCCCTCCAGCAGAAATTGCCTCAGCGACCAATTTTGTGCCTAGTGAGTATTGTTCCCATTCAAATACCCCCATTGGTCCATTCCAAAATACAGAGGCACTCTTTTCTAGAACGTTCACATACTTTTTAACTGTTTGGGGACCTATATCTAAAAGCATCTCGTCATACTTTATATCCGACACTTCACAAATTCTATGTTCAACATCCGAATGGAACGATTTTGAAACAACAACGTCAGAGGGTAACATAAGCCCGGAAATTCTCGTGTCACGGTTCGAGACTAACGTCTCAGCTTCTAATAGGAAGTTTTCTTCAACTAACGAAAGTCCCACGTTGAACCCTTGCGCTTTTAGAAACGTCGCTGCCATACCTCCTCCAATCAGCACTGTATCAGCCATACTGTCCAATCTCTTTACTACATTAATTTTGTCTGAAATCTTGGCCCCCCCTAGCACAGCTGTGAACGGCCTAGGGGGATCTAGCATTACATGTCGCAACGATCTAATTTCCTCTTCCAATAACAATCCAGCTACCGATGGCAGATATCTAGTAACCCCTTGCGTGGAAGCATGAGCCCTGTGAGCCGCACCAAATGCATCGTTAACATATATGTCAGCGAGTCCCGAAAGCAATAAAGAAAATCCAGCTTCGTTTTCTTCTTCCCCAACATGAAATCTCAGATTCTCTAGTAGGACCACTTGACCCGATTTCAAGTCCCTGGTGAATAGATCAATTTCACAGAAGTCAATGCTCGGGCAGAAGCCTACAGGAACATCTAAAAATTGGGACAGTTTCTCTCCGATTGGCCCCAACGTAAGGGATCTCACGGCCTTGCCTCTAGGTCTACCTAGATGAGAACAAATGATGATTGCTGCACCATGGTCAAGAAGATATCTTATAGTAGGCAATGATGAAGTTATTCTGTTGGTATTCGATATTTCTACGGTTCCAGGTTTAAATGGGACGTTAAAATCTACTCTAAGTAGAACTTTCTTGCCTGACACGTCTACATCTCTTATCGTTTTTTTATCAGGCAATTTTTACTTACCTTCATTTACCAAATTCAAAAGATACTCCGCCCCTTCGCTCTCCTCGCAAACTTCCTCCAATGTGGTCATGATGCTTGCCCTACAACACTCTATTCTCTCTTCGCTAGCTTCACGTCCACCTAGATTTTCAACAACTTCCAACACAGGAGCTATATCTGATGCCTCAAGTACCCTCTTAAAATAAACGTCCCCAAGTTTTCTTTTCTCCGATGGGCTCGCTCGCTCCATGGCTACTAGAACTGGGTAAAGCTTTTTTTTGTTCAAAAACTCCAAGTTCATATTTGAATCCGTAGGCCACAATTCGTTCATGTCGCTTCGTATTTGACAATATTCTCCGATCAGGTCACCGCACTTAAGTAGATCCCGTTGAATACCTTGGTCAAAGCCGTACAGCATAGCAGCCACTGCCAGAGACGACCCAAAGAGAGCCCCTGACTTCTCTGATGCCATTTTCTGGTACCTAGCAACTGGTACGTCAATTAATTCCTGCATTTCCAGGTCTCTGAATCGACCCTCACATGCCTGAAGACATGCTTGATCCAACAAATTTATTGCTGAGTATGTTTGCTCAGTGGAAAAACCTTGACCAATTAACTTCAAAGCGGAAATCCGGGCTAGGGCATGCATGCCATCTCCTACATTAATTGCCTGCGCCGGGCCCCATACCCACCACAAGGCATCCTGATTTCCTCTTTTGGGTCTCCCGGACTCTATATCGTCGTGAATTTCACAAAACCCGTTAATGAGTTCGGTAGCAATAGAGGCAGGCAAAATCTTGTCACAATCCCCTCCGAAAATCCCATAAGCTGCCATCAAGATACTTCCGTAGGTAAAACTTGGAGAGTGTAGTTCATACATATCTTCATGTAATCCGAAATGGAAAGACATCATGTCATAAAGTGGCAATTCCTTTGACTTCAATAGTTCTTCAATGCCGAAAGAAATTAGTTTTCTGTGAGAATCGGTCGTTGAATAATTCACTGCTGTTTTTTTATCCGAAGTTTCCGATGATTCTTTTTAGCTCTTGTTCCAAAATTACTCCACCCCTTATAAGTCTCGGTGGAGTTTCGCTACAATCGATAATACTCGAAGGGACTTGGGAATTGGTAACCCCACCATCCAAAATCAGATCAACTGGACTCCCTTTTAGCTGAGAGAAAGCTTCTTCTGCGTTGGTGGCTGGAGGCGATCCGCTTTTATTAGCACTGGTACCTGTTATAGCCGAAGAGATAGCCTTGCAAAGTACCCTAGGTACATCATGGTCTGGAACCCGAAAAGCGGCCGTCTTCAAACCCGAAGTCAATACATCAGGCAATAGACTAGATTTTCTAAGGATTATTGTGAGGGCTCCTGGCCAAAATTGATCTGCCAAGCCGCTAGCAGAAGGCGGAAACTCGTCAACAAATTTGCAAATTTGACTTTGGGAGTTTAGCAAAACCGGGATAGGACTATGAAAAGGCCTGTTTTTGATTTCGAAAATTTTTTCTACAGCCCCAGGATGTTCTGCACACGCCGCCAATCCGTAAACTGTATCAGTGGGTATGCAAACCACGCCCCCTTCTAATAAGATGTTAGCAGCATGGGCCACAGAATCTTCACTTACTGCTAGTACCTGTGTGATGACGAAAAGTCCTCGTTTGAATTGAGCGGAGTATAGCACGATTACGGAGCTAAATTTAAAAACTTATGCCTTCAAAATTACCCTCGCAGAATACACATAGGATAGCCTCTAGTGACGACTTGGAGGTCTCCGCATATCTGGAGATTGCCCAGGAAAAAGTCGGCTACAGCAGTTCAGGAGATTACGATAGCATTCCTCACAATAGAGAATCGCTAATCGTAGTAGATTTCGGATCCCAGTATAGCCGTCTGATTGCCAGGCGCATAAGAGAGAGCAAAGTCTACTGTGAGATAGTCTCTCATCGCTCCTCTTGGGACGAGGTCAAGGACCTCAATCCAAAGGGAATAGTTCTCTCTGGTGGCCCAGCGAGTGTTTATGACCAAGAGGCACCCCTTGCGCCGATGTGGGTTTATGAATGTGCTCTTCCTGTTCTAGGTATTTGCTACGGTATGCAGGCAATGGTTCACCAACTTGGAGGCACTGTTGCGCCATCCGACAAAAGGGAATATGGGCATGCGGTATTACACCAAAATTCTTCCGGCGAGTCGCTATTGAGAGGTCTTCCTTCATCACTACCAGTATGGATGAGCCACGCTGACCAAATAACTGAATTGCCCCCCGGATTTTTCGCTACTGCCTACACCGATAATTCACCAGTTGCAGTGACAGGCAATGGAAAGGGTCTGTTAGGAATTCAGTTCCACCCTGAAGTAGCTCACACTCCACACGGTGTGGAAATAATAAATAATTTTCTCTATGAAATATGTGGAATGGGGAAACTTTGGACATCTGGAAGCTTTGTATCTGACTCAATTAAAAGGATCAGGGGTCAAGTGGGTCAGGGAAAAGTTATTTGCGCACTTTCTGGAGGGGTCGATTCAGCCGTAGCGGCCACGTTGGTTCATCAGGCTGTGGGCGATCAACTGACGTGCATTTTTGTAAACAACGGATTGATGAGAAGAGAGGAACCTGAAAGAGTTAGGAACACATTTGAAAAATTCCTGAACGTTAACTTGGTTTTCAGCGAATCCTCTGAACGATTCTTAAATTCATTGAAGGGTGTTATAGACCCAGAGACAAAAAGGAAAATCATAGGCAACGAGTTTATAAATGTATTTGACGAGGAAGCAGATAAACTCGGTAAAGTAGATTTTCTTACTCAAGGAACACTTTATCCAGATGTAATAGAGAGCAAAAGCACTAATGATAGTGTCTCGGCCACAATAAAAACCCATCACAACGTGGGAGGTCTCCCAGAACATATGAAACTTGAACTAGTGGAGCCCCTTAGATATTTATTTAAAGATGAAGTAAGGGAGGTGGGGTTAGAACTGGGGTTACCAGAGGAAATGGTATATAGGCAACCATTTCCGGGCCCAGGTTTGGCGATAAGAATAATGGGAGAAGTGAATAGGCAAAATTTAGATATTCTTAGAGCGGCCGACTGGATAGTAATGGATGAGATCAAAGCTAACAACCTTTACAGGGAGCTGTGGCAGACATTCGCGGTACTCACCGGTTCTCGATCGGTGGGAGTCACTGGTGATTTCAGAACCTACGGCAACGTTATCGCCATTAGGGCAGTAAAAAGTGATGATGCTATGACAGCCGACTGGGCGCGATTGCCATACGAGGTTCTTGCAAATATATCCAGCAGGATATCCAACGAAGTACCCGACGTGAACAGAGTTGTTTTTGACATAACTAGTAAACCCCCTGGAACAATCGAGTGGGAATAAACTTAAGAAGATACATCTGGTATCAACCGAAATATCCCCCCAAACAAAAATCTGCCAAATGAAAGTTCTACTAGTAGGTGGCGGTGGGCGTGAACACGCTCTAGCTTGGAAAATAAGCCAAAGTCCTTCTTTGAACTCGCTTTATATAGCGCCCGGAAATGCTGGAACAGCTTCACTAGGAAAAAATATTCCCATCAGTGATACCGATATATTGAAATTGACCGAATTCGCCAGTAAAGAAAAGATCGACCTAACGATTATCGGGCCGGAGGCTCCGCTCGCAGCTGGTATAGTTGACAAGTTCAAAGAATGCGGCCTTCGTGCATTCGGACCAAACAAAAATGCCGCACGGCTAGAATCAAGCAAAACCTTTGCGAAGAATTTCATGGTTGAAATGGGTATTCCAACCGCCAACTCAACTACAGTTTGTTCCGCAGAAGAAGCACAAGCAGAGGTGGGTAGATTTGGTCTGCCCGTCGTCATTAAAGCAGATGGCCTTGCCGCAGGTAAGGGCGTATACATTTGCGAATCACAAGTCCAGACGGCAAAGGCAATTGAAGATTTATTGATAAAAAGAAAATTCGGAGACGCCGGTAATAGGGTATTGATCGAAGAATTCTTGACTGGACCGGAGATAAGTGTCTTTGCCTTCTCCGACGGGTCGTCAGTTTCACCTCTAGTCGGGGCCTGCGACTACAAACGAATAGGCAATGATGATAAGGGCCCTAACACCGGGGGAATGGGCGCCTACTCTCCAGCAATATTTTGGAACTCAAGGTTGGAAAGTAAAATCAGATCTGAAGTCATGGAAAAAGTAATCCGTGGGATGAAGCAATTACACAACAGCTACGTCGGGGTGATTTTTGCCGGCCTGATTTTAACAGACAACGGGCCGAAAGTTCTCGAATTCAATTGCAGATTGGGCGACCCGGAGACTCAGGTTATATTACCTCTTCTTAACGGTGACATACTAGATATCTGCAAATCGTGCGTAGACGGTACATTGGAAAATACAACATTCAGCTGGGAAAATTCTTCGTGTGTAGCCGTCGTAATTACCTCAGGCGGGTATCCAAATCAATATAAAACCGGATTCCCCATAATCGGACTTGAAGCCGTCGAAAGCGAATCAAATATATTCCATGCAGGAACTAAACTCACGGAAAACGGTAGTATTAAAACAACTGGGGGCAGGGTAATTTCCGTGAGTTCCAAGGGCCAGTCGGTAAAAGAAGCAAGGGAACAGGCATACAGAAACGTATCTAAAATCAAGTTCCGAAACTCTTATTTCAGAAGCGATATCGCTTCTGATGTGTAAGAGGGTTGGCAGACACTATTATTAGCAGGAAAAGGAAATGATTGAGCGATATTCACGCCCGGCTATGAAAGCAGTATGGTCGGATGAAAGTAAATATGGTAAATGGCTAGAAATCGAAATTGCGGTGTGCGAGGCATGGTTCAAGAAGGGGCTTATTCCATCCGAAGACATCCAAAAGCTCCGAAATGCTACGTATGACACTGCATTGTTTGAGCAGATCTTAAGTCGCACTAAGCATGATATGACCGCATTTTTACAATCCACAACTTCCGGACTAGGTGAGGAGGGTCGATGGCTCCACCAAGGTCTCACCACAAGCGATGTGTGGGACACTGCTACCAGTCTCCAGTTGGTAGAAGCAGGAAATCTATTAGACCAGGAGCTCGAAAAACTTGAATTTTCCTTGAAGGAAAAAGCGTTGGCCCATAAGGATACTCTCATGATGGGAAGAACGCATGGGGTTCACGCTGAACCTATCACTTTCGGACTAAAAGTTGCACTCTGGTGGGACGAGGTAAAGAGAGGGCGCGAACGTCTTTTAGCTGCAAGAACCACAATAGGCGTGGGTAAAATATCAGGCCCAGTGGGTACTCACGCAACCGCTCCACCCGAAATAGAAGCCTCCGTGTGTTCACAGTTGGGACTTCGGCCAGCACCTGTATCAAATCAGGTTATACAAAGAGATCGGCACGCCCATTTCATAACGACTTTAGCTCTTATAGGCGCGACTCTAGAAAAAATAGGAACTGAGATACGTGGCCTTCAAAGGACAGAGATCAGGGAAGTTGAGGAACCTTTCGGGGAAGGACAAACAGGGTCCTCCTCAATGCCGCATAAAAGAAATCCGGAGTTGACAGAGCGCATATGCGGACTAGCAAGACTGATCAGAGGGCATTCAGTAACAGCGATGGAAAACGTCGCCCTCTGGGGAGAGAGGGATATAAGTCATTCATCATCGGAACGCCTCATCCTTCCAGATTCATGCTTAGCACTCGACTATATAATAAATTTGTTGAATGAAGTAATTACAGGGCTGGTGATTCACGAAGATCGAATGTTGAAAAATATGGAACTAACTCATGGGTTGCTTTTCTCACAAAGAGTAATGTTGCTTCTTGTTGAAAAAGGGTTAAGCCGTGAGAGTGCGTACAATATCGTCCAGGAGAATTCCATGAAAACTTGGGATGATGATGGTGGTGACTTCAGAGCATTTATCAAGGGAGATTCGAGAGTCATGGATCACGTATCTGATTCTGAAATATCCGAGCTTTTTGATTACAGCAATTACACCAAGTACATTGATGCAATCTTTGAAAAGGCAGGACTATGACCTTATCGAAGGATACCCTTACAGGGTCCAACCTCCCAAACTTGTTGTATAGGGGAAAGGTCAGGGATACGCATGACGCAGGAGACGGACTCCTTTTAATGGTCTCCACTGACAGGATTTCAGCCTACGATGTCGTTCTGCCTAATCCAATACCCGGCAAGGGGGCCGTCCTTAACCAAATCTCCCATTTTTGGTTTGAAAAAACCTCGTCAATAATCCCCAACCATGTAGCGGAAATTGGATTAGATGATAAATATCTACTTTCTGAACCCCTGAAGCGACGGGCCATGTACGTCAAAAAGGCAGAACGGATCGATATCGAGTGCGTTGCTAGAGGCTACATTACGGGAAGTGCTCTTGAAGAATACAAGGATCAAGGAACCGTAGCAGGGCAGAAAATGCCCGCCGGAATGGTAGAAGGCGACCAATTCCCACAACCCTTATTTACACCTGCTACCAAAGCCGTAGAAGGGCACGATGTGAACATTAGTGTCGAAGAAATGGAAAGTCTGGTAGGCAAAGAGCTGACTAACAAACTACAACATATAACCCTAGAAATCTACAAATTCGCGCGTGAATACGCATACGAGCGGGGAATAATAATTGCGGACACAAAATTAGAATTTGGAACCATTGACGGGGAACTTACCCTGATCGATGAGTTGTTAACTCCCGATTCCAGCAGATTGTGGGATCTAAACGGCTATAAACCGGGAACTTCCCAGCCAAATTTTGATAAACAATTCGTACGAGACTGGTTGACGGGCCAATGTTGGAATAGGGAGCCTCCGGCACCTAAGATTCCATCGGAAATAATAAAGAAAACCGCTTACCGGTACCAACAAGCATTTAGTAAACTCACTGGACTCAAACTAAATTAGGTCAATTAAATTAATGTCGACTAGTAAAAATAGACTAACTCCCACTCAATCTAGAGCAGCGAGGAGAGCCCGAAGACAAAATAGGAGCCGTCTAACCCGATGGGGGATAGGACTAGCTGTAGCGGTCGTAGCTTTATTGCTTATAATTGGCTTGATCCTACCCATGGCCGGCAACCTAGGCGGCTCCGGAACAAGTACTCCAGAAGGGCCCGGAAATAGAATAGAAGATCAAGGAAGGGATCACATCGAAGAAAATGCTGACCACCCGCCGTATAATTCGATCCCAGCAACCTCAGGTTGGCACTATCCCCAACCCTTGGCCCCAGTAAGCTGGGGCGTGCATACCACCTTTGTACCGGAAGAAAAACGCATTCATAACCTAGAGCACGGCGGTGTTTCCATTACCTATAACTGTCAGGATAATTGTCCGCAGCTGATAAAAGATCTTACAGGTGTTGTCCAAAGGGCCCGAGCTGAGAATATGAAAGTTCTACTGTCTCCGTATCCTAATACTGAATTTCGAATATCGTTAACAGCCTGGACATTTATTGATGCATTCAACAATTTTGATGAAAGTAGAATAATAGAATTTATTGAATCACACCACGGTTCGCCTAATGCCCCTGAGCCTTTTGCAAATTAGAATGAAGATAGAGGCAAGTATACGAGTCACCCTGAAAAAAACCGTCAGCGATCCTCAAGGGCTAACAATCGCTGGGGGGCTGGAAAAGCTTGGATTTGAGACCGTACAAAACGTGAGAGCCGGGAAATACTTCCAAGTTACCCTAGAGGCTGAAAGTATAGAATCAGCAAAGGAAACGGTCGAGCAAATGTGCAATAAGCTACTTTCAAATCCAGTAATTGAGACGTTCAATTACCAACTCAAGCCCGAAATTACATAAACGGTTACTCGCTTATAGTTCCCTTTGTGCTTGCGATCGCTCCAACACGACGCGGATCAATTTCTAAGGCTGACTTCATCGCTCGGGCCATGCTTTTGAAAGCCGCCTCGGCTATGTGATGATTATTCATACCTGCCAAAGCCTTCACATGGAGATTAAAACCGCCCTCCCTTGACAAAGTCTCCATGAAATGACGAATTAGGTCTGGAGACAAATTTCCTAGATCACTCTCGGTTAAAGGGAGGTCGATCACAGAATAACCCCTGCCACTATAGTCAACCACAGTTAAAACTAGTGCTTCATCTAGTGGCACATAGCTGTGGGCTGTCCTAACAATGCCAGATCCATCACCTACAGCCTCTTTGAACGCCCTGCCTAAAACAATAGCCGTATCTTCAACGATGTGATGCCATCCAACCTCCACATCACCTCTTGCCTTCAATTCTATATCGATCAAGCCATGCCTAGATAGCTGTGCAATCAAGTGATCCAACATCCCATTTCCAGTATCTACATCGAATGTACCGGACCCATCTATAGAAAGGTAAGCGTTAATATTAGTTTCAGAAGTCTCCCTTTTTTGGGTTGAAGATCTCTCGTTGTCAGGCATAATTTGATCTCGTCAATATATTCTCAAGGGCTGTGATAAAAACGTCTGTCTCATCAGGCTTGCCCACTGCTATCCTAAAGCAATTAGTGAGACGACTAGAACCGAAGTTCCTTACGAATATACCTCTAGAAGCTAACTCTTGGTATACCCTACCAACCTCATTTTCTCCGAATTCACAAAGTATGTAATTACCCTTTGACGGCCATGCCTTAACGCCTTTGACCGATCCCAACAAGTCAAACATACGATCCCGTTCGCAAATTATTTTTTGAACATTGGTTAATAAATATTCGCTGTCCTCCAACGACGCTATAAGAGCTGCCTCTGCCGCGACATTTACATTATATGGAGGCTTAATGGTCATCAAATATTTAGCGACCAAGGGATGCATTATTCCGTATCCGACTCGCAGCCCTGCCAACCCTGCCCATTTACTCATAGTCCTCAATACGATCAAATTTTCATAGTGTGCTACTAGATGCTGAATAGACATCCCTGAAAATTCAAAGTATGCTTCGTCGACTATTATCAAAAGTCCCGTATCAAGCAGTTCTGTGACCTGTTTTTCACTCGCCATATTGCCGGTTGGGTTGTTGGGGGACGTGACAAATATCAGTTTAGTTCCCGTCAATATTTGAGATTTCGCACGCAGCACATCTATTTCAAAAAGGTCATCTCGTTGAATATATTGGACTTCCGCACCAGAAATTTCTGCGCAAAAACTATACATTCCAAAAGTGGGTTCAAAATCTAAAATTTTATCGCCCGGCGATATGAATAGACGAAATATAAGATCTATCAATTCGTCTGCCCCAGCACCGACGACAATACTCTCCGGGTCAATCCCAGTGTACTTCGACAGCGCTTCTCTCATACTAAACTGTTTGGGATCAGGGTAAATATGTAGAGGGATCTCAGAAACAGCCTTTATAGCTTTAGGCGACCCCCCGTAAGGATTTTCATTGCCATTGAGTTTTATGATTCGGTCTGTTGGTATCCCAGCCCTTTCAGCAAGCGCTTCTGGAGCCTCCATGGCATCATACGTATTAACTCCCACTAAGTGAGGGCGAACTAGACCATCAATCCGTACCAAAATTTTCTCCCCTGTATAGACTCCACTTTTCAGTAATATTCTATCTTAAATCTATACGAACCTCAGCAGCCTCAGCATGACCAGTCAGTCCTTCTTCGCGAGCAATTATGGAGGCCACCTCTGATAAGCTCATTGCCGCCGCGTCGGCCAAGTTAATTATGGGAACAGGCTTCAAAAATGTGTGTACTCCTAAACCTGAGTTGAACCGAGCTGTACCGGAAGTGGGCATAACGTGACTAGGCCCCGCACCGTAGTCACCAAGCACTTCGTGGGACAATTCACCGAGGAATACCATGCCAGCGTTTTCAACAAGGCCAAGCAGGGAACCAGGATCTTTCGTAACAATGCTTAGATGCTCCGGAGCAAATTCGTTCGAAAGCCTGATGCCCAACTCTAGATCTTCAACTATTGCAATAAGACCCCGTTCGTCTATAGAGCGGGAGGCGATACTGGAGCGGTTCAACCGACCTAGGATCGTCTGAACCTGTTCACTAACCTCTCTACCGAGATTTTCGCTAGTTGTGATTAGTACAGGGGTAGCTAATACGTCATGTTCAGCTTGAGCCACCAAGTCGGCCGCACACATCACGGGACTGGCGGTTTCATCTGCTAATATGACAGTCTCTGTCGGTCCGTATAGCCCATCAATACCGACATCTCCGTAAACCAGTTTCTTCGCCAAAGTTACGAATAAATTCCCAGGACCACATATTAAGTCGACTGATTCAACGCGATCAGTCCCATATGCGAGGGCCGCTATCGCCTGAGCGCCCCCCAATGAATACACTTGATCCACGCCCGAAATATACGCCGCAGCGAGTACGGAATCCGGAGGGTATCCTCCTCCAGATCCAGGGCACGAAATTGAAACTCTCTTAACACCAGCCACTCGTGCGGGTATGGCCGTCATTAAGACTGTGGATGGATAGCGCGCAGTCCCTCCTGGTATATAAGCAGAAACTGATGATACGGGAAGAAATTTTTGCCCATAGCCTCGAGTGTCGTCATGCCAGTCGTCAACTTTGCTTAATTCATGAAATTCTCGAATTCTGTTGGCGGCAGTGTTAAGAGACTCACGTAAATCAGAGCTTATATTTTTATATGCAGTTTCCATAATATCGCTGGAAACCTCGATGTTTTCCAGACGAAAACCTTCTATTTTCTCAGTTAAGGAAACAAGTGCAGCATCCCCCCCTACTCTTACATCAAAAATGATTCTTTGCACATACTCCCTGAGACTCATCCGCTCACCATATATTCTATAAGCTGAATCTGAAACCCATTTTGGCGTCTTAGTCAGGGCAAGTCCACGACCTGATATTAAAACATCTCGAATTTCCTTTATGTCGTGGGTAAGTTTCATGCCAAAAGTCTGTTCAGAGCGGATACGATATTGCAGTTCCCAACTCGCGCGAAGTTCTCTATTGCCCCGGAGGGTAATAATCCTAAAACGTCCAATAATTTTGACTCCGGCCTAGCGAGAAATTCATCTGCAGATTCCGTTGCACCATTAGATTTTTGATTACGCGAAATCCTATTGGCCATAAATCTAAGCCTCTCCCAAGAGAAATCTGCCATTAGCAAGTTCAATATCCACTTCCGCCATTCGTCAAGTGGCTCTGCATATAAGAAATCCACTTTTACGGGAGACTTATAAGCTTCAATTGAATTTAAGTACGGTTTCATCGAATTCCAATGTGCTTTGTCTAAGCTCAATTGCACTGCCCTATCCATTACCAACCCATGGATCTTTTCAGGGAAAATCAGGGCGTTGCCAAAATATGGGCGAAACATACTAGTTATCCACGTTTCATCCAATATTAAATGAGACGCATAACCTGCCACGAACGATTTTGCCTCAAGGTTTGTCGAAGACAAGCTTCCCCACTCTGGATATTTACCAATCAAATTCCTTATCCCCTCACCCACCTCTTCAAAATCTAGGTTCACGAAATGGTAAACTGCCCGATCTTTTTTTGTCAGAGCACGCATGTCAGGTGCAGTTGCCCCAAATATAAACGCACCCAAATGGAGTTCTTTATCCAGTCCCGGAATATGACTAACTGCTTCTGAGGAAAAGTGTATATGTGTTGGCAAATTAGGCAAAAATTAACCTATCCGTTCGGCTCTCTAATTTCGCAATCGGATTGAAAAACATAGTTAGGCTGAGAAACTGTTATTGCAGAAGCGCCCATTTCCCTAAGATTACTTATAGCTTCCATTAATTGATTCCGTTCAACAACAACAGTAACTGAGAACCACGCGACAGAATCCTTTGTGTAAACTTTAGATATAGTAGGTCCGCTCAACCCTTGAATAACAGGGCGTTGCAATAGGTTTTTGCCAAGGATATCGGCTGATTCACTCCGCATATTTGAAGTTACAATAAAGTATTCCTCTGATCGCTTGTGAGCGTGTATTATTTCAACAAATTTTTCGGCCAGAATCCCCTTCTCTGGATCTTTTGAAAGAGCCGAATTATTACCAATCACACATGCTTCAGATTCAATTACAGTCCCACCTCGGATCGTTTTTAAATGGTTCTCACGCATAGTCGTTCCCGAAGATGTTATATCAGCTATCAGGTCTGCAAACCCCATTTCCGGGGCAACTTCCAAGGTCCCACTAGACTGGACTAGAGAGAAATGGTTAATGCCATTTGATAAAAGAAAGCCTTCCACAAGCCTGGGAGACTTCGTAGCAATCCTTAGGCTTTCTCCTTTACCATGAAACTCAGCAGCGAGGCCCGCGAGGTCGGCAATGGAACTTACGTCAATCCAAGAGTCCGGCACACCCAGAGATAGAGAGCATCCACCAAAGCCTAGATTCTCCATGATCACCTGACTTTGCCCATGCTCCATACAAGATTCCAGATACCTATCATGCCCAACAATCCCTAAGTCCACACTGCCTTCTTCCACCTTGTCAGTTATGTCAGCGCTCCTCTGAAATAAAACACTCACCCCCGCCAAGAAAGGAATGTCCGCTATATAACGTCTCTTATTTTCTCGCTTTACATGTAGACCACATGCATCTAAGAAATGCAATGTTGGCTCATAGAGAGCCCCATCACTAGGAATCGCAATTCTGAGAGATGAACCATTACTTAGCATGAATGACACCCTAAATATAAATTCAGTTTACTGACTCTGCATAACGATGTAGCAAATCTACATTTATCGCAAACCCAACCGCATCTTGGTCAACCGCTCCCCCAAGTGATCTCACCAAACTATCGTATCGACCACCGCCACCCAAGGATACAATATCGGAACCGTCTTCCTTGACCAAGTCAAATATCAATCCAGTGTAATACGTAAGGCCTCTCTGCGAGGCAAAGTTTAACGAATAATTAGCGTATAATCCCGGCACCTTGCCCACTGTTTGAATTAGTTGGTTCATATATTGTTTCTGCTTGTAGTTCTCGCCCACTTCACTTATCTCTGTCGAATTTATTGGAACTGTCCCCGTCATTTCTATGAGGAAACGGGAAAGATCTGTTAGAGCTGATTCCAACGTACTTACGTCGACCAATTCTGAAGTTCTCTTTAATAGCCGGTCTACTATTTCAGAGCGTGACCTCCTGCCTGTATTTCCAGACAGGCTTTCACGCATAAGTGATTGTATAAGGTCCGATGATTGATCTCTGGAATCTGCTTCGACCATATTTTTTCCCTTCTCACGCCGTGATACAAGACCAAGAGAAGCAGCTCGAGACACTATTGCGCTTGCGTATTTCGGATTTTCCTTTAAATGCGTTAAATTGGAGAACACATACATGCAAAGCGCTTCACTCAAACCGTGACGTTCCAGTAAATCTCTAATCGCACCGACATTACCTAGTTTGACGGTGATTTTTTTAATCCCCGACATAGATAGCGATTCCAAAGCCAATCTAAGAATTTCGGCATCAGTATCTAAACTCGCTGGGCCAATTCGCTCACAACCTTGTTGTGTAAATTGGCGAAGTGCGTTTCCTGTCAGAAAGTCACTATAGCGAAACACTGGTCCAACATATTGTCGCCTGAGAATGCCGCCATCGGGAGGAGGATCCGCCAAATATGACCTGATAACGGAAGACGTAAACTCGGGACGCAAACTGACTCGGTTACCTCCAGGGTCAATAAACGAATAAAGCCTTCCCGTGATCCCCCCACCGGATTTTCTCACAAATAACTCTGTGGGTTCTATGACTGGATAATCAGCCAATTCATACCCTGCTTCATTTAAAACATGTGCTGTATTGTCGATTATGTATTTTTTTAGAATATACTCATCTGGACTTGTATCGACTATGCCGCTCACGGGACTTATATTAGAAAAAGGTTCGTCTCTTTTTTTGTTCATAACATGTCAATTTTACAATAGCAGGAGACAACTAGTTAACATATTGAATAAATCCTCACTGTGCAATGTTGCAAAAATCATTTATAAATGAAGAAGAGGGCTGTCTGAACTATGAAGGAACCAGTACATGGAAAGTATTAATTGGGAGTCCATATTCCAAGAAGGAAATCTGCTAGCTAATTCTGGAGAACACCAAAAAGCCCTTGAAAAGTACCTGCTTGCCAAAACTATTAAACCCGAGGACGCAATGACTTGGAACAATATTGGTGTCGCTCAGCTTTGCCTGGGGAAATTCGACGAATCAATATGCAATTTTTCAAAAGCCATCTTGCTTAACCCTTATTATAAAGATGCTTTTCATAACCGAGGCCTAGCTTATTCCGACTTAGGTGATTTAGAACTAGCTCGCGACGACTTAAATATGGCTATCCAACTAGATAGTCAATATTGGTCTGCCTACAGGCACAGAAGCGTAATAAATCAAATGTTGGGTAACCATGATGAAAGCTATGATGATTTCCTTACCGCAAAAAAGTTAGAGGGTGATCCAAATAGAAAATAGTCGTCAGACCTAGGATTTAACAACCTCAGCCAAGAATTTAAAAATAGAATCATTGAAAGTAACCGAGGATACTCAGGAGCAAATTTAGATGGATAATATTGATCTGGATGGTACATCCCCTACTGTGGCCGTGTTAGGCGGAAGCACCTCAGATTTCCCCACGCTTGAAAAGGCCATCGACATGTTAGACGAATTGAAAATAACGAATGAACTTAGGGTGGTTTCGGCCCACCGAACCCCAGACTGGTTGTTCGAATATGCTGAAACTGCGGAAACCAGAGGGGTTAAAGTAATTATCGCCGGGGCAGGCGGAGCAGCACATTTACCAGGAATGCTAGCCGCAAAAACTATATTGCCTATCATAGGCGTCCCAATTCCGCTCGTAAATTTGAAGGGCATTGATTCCCTTCTTTCGATCGTCCAAATGCCTAGGGGCGTTCCGGTTGCAACTGTAGCCATAGGCGGAGCAGAAAATGCCGCCTTACTTGCAGCAGAAATATTGGCTATACATAACGATGAGCTAAGAGAAAGGTTAAAGGAATGGAGGAAAAACATTACAAATGAAATCCTATCCAATCCCGAAGCCAAGGGCCTTGGTTACAATTGACTTCCTCAAAAATAATCCAACCAGGTAGTACATTAGGAATGCTCGGAGGTGGGCAATTGGGAGGATTCTTCACTGAATCTGCGCTTAAAATGGGGTACAAAGTAGCAGTTTGGGATCCATCCAACTTAGCACCTGCCAAACGATTCGCTACCTTTTCTTTTAACGCCGCTTTTGATGATATCGATGCTATGAAGAATTTTGTAAAGGCGGTCGATGCTTCCTCCCTAGAATGGGAAAACGTACCAGTTACTTTGGTAGAAAAATTAGAGTCAGAAATAGACATGCGTCCGGGCAGTATCAGTCTCGGTCTTGCTCAGAACAGAATACGAGAAAAAAGTTTTTTGTCGAAACACAACTTTGATTTGGCAGACTACAGAGTTATACATTCAAAGTCAGAGTTGGACAGTGTAAATTTATCTCTACCTTGGATTGTCAAAACTGCAACATTAGGTTACGACGGCCACGGTCAGTGGCTGGTTCCCAACTCTAGCCATATAAAATCCACTAAAGAGAATATGACAGGGATAGGACCCTGGGTGGTAGAAAGAGTTGTCCAATTTGAACAAGAACTCTCTGTGGTAGTTGGATTACATCAGAATGGCCAAACAACTACTTATCCGCCAACAGAAAACATACATGAGAACAGCATACTCAAACTCAGTATCTCCCCTGCCAGAATACCAACAAAAGTTCTCCGGGAGGCCCAGGATTTAGCGACTGAAGTAGTACTTCGTATTGGAGAGGCTGGCGTATTTTGCGTAGAGTTGTTTTCGCTGATAAATGGGAGTCTTCTGGTTAATGAAATCGCCCCTAGGCCTCACAATTCGGGTCACCACACGATTGACACGTTTACCATTTCACAATACGAACTACAAATTCGGGCCTTATGCGGGCTCCCAATGCCGACTCCAGTTATGAAAGGACATTCTGTGTTGTTGAACATCCTTGGAGAAGAAATGAGTCAGTTAGCTACTGAGGCAAAATGGAAAAGTATTCTAGCCAACCAACACGCCCGCATTTATCTTTATGGAAAAGAATCTATCCGGCCAGGGCGCAAGATGGGGCATATCCTGTTCCAAGGAGATAAATTAGAGACTCTTATACCAGAAGCGTTAGAAACACAGAAACTTTTGGCATATCCATAATCCCCTGCCATTTCTATAAACCAATATTGGCTATCAACGAGTAAAAAGGGTTATTTTAGTGCTTGCCTAGGATGTTCAAAACGAAACTCGTTTAGATTTATAAGCTTGTTATAAGATCCAAATAACTCTTCGACGTTATCCCCTACGAGATCGAGCGGGTCATTAGCAGAATCAAGTTCGTCAAATACTTTTTTTATCTTGTAGGTAGTATGCCTTTCTGCAGGAATCCTTCCCGCATCACGGATCATCCCCCTGAAACTCGAAGGCCTCATCAGCTGGCCGTGCTGAGCGCCTGCGGATGTGGATATACTTTCATTGATTAACGTGCCACCCAAGTCGTTCACCCCAGCATTCAACAATAGCTGGGAAATTCTATCTCCTTCCTTAACCCAAGAAGCTTGAATATTGGGAATCCAATTGTTAAGCATTATCCTAGATACTGCGTGGACCTTCATCACATCCATCCCGGTTGGTCCCGTTCGAACATCAGGAACCAGGTTTTTCAAAAACATTGGGGCCTCAGAATTGACGAAACTCAAAGGTACAAACTCCGTAAACCCTCCAGTGTCGGACTGAATTTCTCTAATCAATCCAATATGTTCGGCTATCTGCTGTGTTGTCTCGACGTGGCCGAACATTATGGTCGAAGTAGTGGGTATATTCAATTCATGGGCCGTTTTGATAACTTCGACCCACTGGTCTTTGGTTATCCTTCCAGGTGAAATTTTGTCCCTTAATCCCTGGTCCAATATCTCTGCCGAAGTGCCCGGCAAGCTTCCTACACCGGCCTCTTTTAAATCACTTAGGTATTTCTTGATCGACACTTTCGATCGCACTGCCCCATAGAGCACTTCTTCTGGGGAAAATCCATGAATATGAATGTCGGGTAATTCTTTCTTTATAGCCTCACACAAGCGTATGTATAGATCACCTTCCATTTGGGGTGGTAATCCAGCCTGAACACATACTTCTGTGGCTCCATAATCCCAAGCCTCCTTGGATCTACGAACTATTTCATCTACAGGCAGAAGATATCCTTCCTCTAGCCTAAAGTCTCTGCTAAAAGCGCAAAATCCGCAACGTTTTATACAGACATTGGTAAAATTTATGTTCCTGTTTACAACATAAGTGACAATGTCACCGACCGTCTCACGCCTTAGCTCATCTGCAACAGCTAGCGTCGCATGATATTCAGCCCCCGTTGTCTCTAGTAATAATCTTGCCTCTTGAACGCCAATATCAGCTCCGGAAAGGGCCGAAGAAAGAATGCTTGATATCTTGCCATCGATAGATTTAGTCAGACTAACCATAATTTCCTTTTCTCAACCCTGCATTTTATTCCTAAAAGACATATTTATTTATGCCTCCCTTTATATAACCATCGGCATCGACCAAAGATCCCAATTTATCCAAGATATCTGATGAAAAAAAATCGTTCGTCTCCAGAAAAAATTCCGGGTAAACAGCCAACCTAGGTTTGAGATTAAATCCTTCTGCCTCGGTATTCCGACGAAGACTTGCTAGGGTAGGCCATGGTGCTTCTGGATTAACAAAATCGATCGTCACTGGAGAGACACCTCCCCAATCGTTGATTCCAGCATTTAGGTACATTTTATAATTGTTGGAACTGAGATTTGGGGGAACCTGGATATTAACATGCGGGCCCAATATCATGCGAGCTGCCGCGACAGTCCACATCAGGTCATTCGCAGACGCATCTGGGCTTGAACTCATAGGTGTGGAAGGTTTGGCTCTGAAATTTTGAATTATTACTTCCTGTATGTGCTCGTACTTGTGATGAATGTCTCTGATTTCCAATAGAGCCTCTATTCTATCCTCGAAGGTCTCTCCGATACCTATTAACAACCCTGTTGTGAAAGGTACCTTTAATTCTCCGGCTATCCGAATGGTCTTAAGCCGGACCAGAGGCCTTTTACTTGGAGCAAATTCATGGGGTCCTCCTTTCTTGTACAACTGTTCGCTAGTACTCTCCAGCATCAACCCTGCAGAAGCATTGTATGGCTTTAAAGCCTCCAACTCCCTTCTTGTCATAGTTCCAGGGTTGGCGTGTGGCAATAGGCTGGAATTTTCCATCACTAATTGGCACATATCCCGAAGATATTCCAAGGTTGTCTTGTATCCGCGCCTCGACAACCAATCTTTAGCCTCAGAAAACCTCGCTTCCGGCCGTTCACCTAAAGTGAATAACGCCTCCGAACACCCTGCTTTTTCCCCTCTGTGAACCACTGTCATGACTTCCTCTGGGGACATGAAAATTGAATCGGCATTATCTGGGTCGACTCTGAAGGTGCAATAACCACAGTAATCTCTACACAAACGAGTCAAAGGAATAAAAACTTTCGGAGAGAAAGTTATGGTGTTTC
>CAYPDR010000021.1:0-83715 GCA_964409595.1 uncultured Dehalococcoidia bacterium | reverse complement strand
GCTGAGTCCTTGCAGTTTATGGAGAACTTCAGTTGTCAGGTCTTCTACGGTGCTAAGTGTCGCCAATGTTTTTGAGTCAGGCACTCTAGTCTCTCCCTATTCACATTTCGAAATATTCCGTAACAAACTTAACAAGTTGTATTAGTGATTGATGGTATCCAATCGTTTATTGACCGCATCGACTAGGTTTTTTCCATGGAAGGGTGCTTTCGAAAGGACCATAATTAGGTAACTAGCTGTTATGTTTCCCACGTGCCAAGGTTGTCGAGTGGTATTCATTTGTTTCTCAATGACGCTTTGGTGTGATTCGCTTCGCCAACCCTTCAGGAACAGCCTTTTCCATATACTCGAACATTTCTTCAGTAAAAAAAGGAAGCCCCATGGATGTGCTTATACCACCATCAACGGAAATAACTTGTCCATTTATAAAACTGGACGCTTCTGATGCCAGTAGCAATAGAGTTCCGGTCAATTCCTTGGGCTTTCCAATTCGACCCATAGGTGAATTTTCATTGATGTGGTTCCGAAATGCTGGGTTTTTCACCCAAGGGCCTGTCATTTCACTTGGGAACCATCCAGGTGCTATAGCATTGACTCTAATTCCGCGATCTGCCCAACTAGCTGCTAGGCTTTTTGTTAAGTTGGTCACCGCCCCTTTTGTAGCCTGGTAGGCGGCTGGCATCCCCCTCATTCCATTTAACCCTGCTACGGAGGAGAGGTTTATGATCGAACCTCCTTTGCCATCTGATAGCATTCGCTGGCCGGCCTCCCTGCAGCAATACCATAGCCCAAGAAGGTTTACCCTTACGGTTTGTTCAAACATCGCGTCGGTGATTTTTTCGGGGACCGTACCAGCTTCAGCAATCTGCCCCGCGTTATTGACTACTATATCCACACGACCGAACTCATCTTCTGCTGTATCAAACATGGTGGTTACTTGACCTGAATTTGAAACATCGCAGGGGACAGCTATTGAGGATAGGTTTCTTTTGGCCAGCAGTAACTGTGTTTTTTCAAGCCGTTCCACTCTTCGTCCCGACAAAACAATGTTCGCTCCCCTTTCTGCAAGGAACTCAGCGAAGGTTATCCCTAACCCTGATGATGCCCCGGTAACTATCGCTGTTTTCCCACTTATATCAAAAATCGGATCAAATTCTGTCATATGAAAATCCCTCATGTTGCATATATCGGGCTAGGAGATGAATTAAGTAAGATTGATGTCTTGCCATTTCAAAGCATAGTAGTCTTGGCGATAAGCTCGGTCAATGCAATAAAGTGTTTTTCTGCGCGGCGCGGCAGTTTTTTTGATTCGTCTACTGTATAAACTTCGCTGTGTGTTAGTCTTGCCCAAGTTTTTAATTGATGTTCTCAATTAATCGAGGGATCTAAATGTCTCTGACTGAAGTTTCCGTTTGCGTAATGTTAGGACTGATTAGTGGGTCGGTGCCATGGTCCATTGTTTCTGCCAAGTTGGTTGGTGGGAAAGATGTTCGGAGCGTAGGTGACGGAAACCCTGGGGCAACTAATGCGTGGATTGTGGCAGGATGGCATGTTGGTCTATGTTCCATGATTTTGGATATTGGGAAAGCCATGCTCCCTGTTTGGTGGGCACTAAGATATCTTAGCAGTCCGGTCACGTCGGTCGAGCATGCCCTTATGGCAGTGGTGGCAATATCTCCAGTTATTGGACATGGGTGGTCTCCCATTCTTAAGTTTCGTGGTGGAAAGGCTTTAGCTTCTAGTTGGGGTTCGTGGATTGCGCTGACCCAAGGATTAGCCTTCCCAGTGGCTGCTATATTTCTGGGGGTAATACATATGTTTCAGAAAAACCATGCGCTAACTGTGACCTTTGCTGTTGGAGGGCTCATGGTCGTCTCAGGGATTTTGTTTAGAGAACAATATATCGTAATGTTCGGTGTAGCTGATCTTCTCATCGTCCTATTAAAACATCGGCAGGAATATTCGAAGGGATTTATTGTAAGAGATTGGCTGAAGCAGTTTGGTGGCGGGCACGCATAATGTCCACGTTTGACATCCTGTGTTATTTAGTTTTTGTGCTTTCGGCAATTCCATTCCTAGTATCTTTCTTCAACAATAGATTCTTACCCATCCTCAGATGCCAGGAAAACGATGAAGATTCTAATGGTGATCCACCGTGTTTGGTTTCACTTCTGGTTCCAGCGCGGAATGAAGAGGATCGGCTAGTTCGGTGCTTGGATTCTCTCACTTCTCAGCAATATTCTAACCTCGAAATTCTCGTCTTGGATGACCAATCAACGGACCGGACGCCTGAAATTGTTGATGATTTCGTCAAAATAGATACCCGAGTAAAGCTTATAACTGGTCGAGATATTCCTTCGGGATGGGTGGGTAAACATTGGGCTTGTTCTCAGCTCGCAAAAATTGCTAAGGGAGATTACATTTTATTCGTGGATGCCGATACGATTCTCTCTCAGGGAGCAATCTCTGCGTCGTTAAGGTTGGCTCGAAGGAAGAAATCGGATCTTTTGACTTTGATTCCCAAGAGGGAGGCCTTGTGTTTGGCAGAAAAGTTTATGTTTCCATTTATAGACTGGGTAATTTTTGGTTGGCTTCCTATGAAGATTGCTCACAGTCTTAGGAACCCTTATCTTTCGGCGACATTTGGTCAGTTTATGTTGTTCAAGAGAAGTGCATATGAGTCGTGTGGAGGTCACGAGGGGATAAAGGATAATGCCATAGATGATTTGGAGTTAGGGAGAGTAATCAAAAGGTCCGGTTTTCGATGGGTGCTTTTAGACGGCAGTGAGGCGGTGGAATCCCTCGCATATGGGGGAGGCTTGGATGCTATCAAAGGAATTTCCAGAAGTATTTTTCCAGCTTTAAACTATCGCGTGAGCATTCTCTTAGCTCTATCTACAGTGCTCATGGGTGTTGCGCTTTTACCTATAGGTCACCTTGTAGATATTGCATTTCTAGAAGCCAGAGCAAGATTGGTCTCGGTCGTCTGTTTGATGTCTGTTTCGATGGTGGGAGTTTCGTGGCTGACAGTTTGTCGGAGATTTAATCACGGGTTCTCTACGGTTTTATTATTCCCGTTTTGCGTAACAGTTGTTGTTGTCGTCGCTTATTATTCCATGTGCGCTAGCATACTCCGCTTTGAGTCATGGAAGGGTCGAGATATTACCAGAAAAAAAATCAGAATCTAGTAAAAAACTTTGGAGTCGATCTGACCGTTCATTCTGTAGAATGTTCACCCTACCTATTCATCAATTCAAGTTGTCGTAGGAGTTAAGTCCAATCATAGGGCAAGCATGTCGTTTCCAAATGGGCTAGTAGATTATCGCTGTCTAGCCTCATATGGAACAGTTGGGGAGGAATTGTTTCATGGTCCATTCCACCGTCATTACTCCGGCTAGTGGTCCGAAACTATTTCCAGTCGTCGTTTCCGGATTTATCTTGTTCATTGTTATGTGGCTTATCTCCCTGGTTGGGGTATGCTTGAAGGATGAGTAGCAGCAGTCTATTGTCGTCGATAAAGTGAATCAACAATAGATCAATTTGAACTGGTAGTGGAGGCATGTTGTCGTGAGCGTTGGCTGTGACCACAATTTGAGGGTTGGATGATGAAATTGCCTGATTTTGTAACCATTGGGGAGAACATTCATACGACACGCGTCCTCATGAGGACCGGAAGTCGGATTGTACTAAATAGGGAAGGCCAGGAAGAGATTCTTTACAAAGACCCTGACGGTCCAATCCGCTTCATGACAATTCCAGATTATTTCAAACAGACTCAAGTTTTTAGGGAAGGTAGAGTTAAGCATTTCATGGTGGCTATCCACAATGGGATGTCGGATTGGGGTACGGAGCGGGAGCAGGGTAAGTCATATATATCAGCCGAAATACGGCGGCAAGAAAGGTACGGCAGTAATTTCCTTGACTTAAATGTAGATGAATTGTCCCCCCACATCGATGTACAAAAACGAGCAATGAGATGGTTGGTTGGCATGTACTCCTCACTAGCTAGTGTGCCTCCCAGCATAGATTCGTCGAGTCAGGAGATATTGCAGGCAGGGTTGGAAGAATATTCTTCAAGGGGGAGTCCTCAGGGTATTCCACTGGTAAATTCCGCGTCCTTGGAACGAGTGAACGTATTGGACCTAGTTGTAGAACACAATACAGATGTAATAGTAACTTCAGCTGGATCAGATAGTATGCCGTCTGACGAGCGAGATAGATTGGCTAATGCTCGCCTGATACTCGAACAGTGCGAGTCTAGAGGTATTGGATTCAACAGAGTCCACATAGATGCTCTGCTATTCCCAATTTCTGTGGATCAAAGTTATGGAAACCATTATCTAAATGCTGTGAGGCTTATGAGGCGGGAGTTTGGGAGGGATATAAGGATATCCGGTGGCTTAAGTAACGTTTCCTTTGGTCTCCCTGCTAGGCGACTCATCAATGACACATTTGTTCGGCTAGCTGTCGAGGCTGGAGTCAATTCTGGTATTGTCAATCCGGTAGAGAGCAGACTGGAGAGGATTATGAACTTAGACATGGACTCAGAACCTGTTGCCATAACAAAAAGAATGCTATTGGGAGACGATGAATTTTGCATGGATTTCATTTCTAGTTTTAGAGAAGGGAAACTTTCGTAAACCAGTCAAATTACGAAAGAATTCTCTCAAGTCATCTAGCGTTCCGTTTAACTGGTTAAATTTGAGCCCTTTATCGAGTCTAATTCTATTGATATACTTCGCTTCACTAGTTGTTCGAGAGATATAGAGGGGGTGGAACAGTTATGGCGACTGTGGAATCTAGAAAAGAGTCCGTTTTGATGGCCCATCTGCTAAGGAGGGCTGGTTTTGGTGCTACTCCTCGTGAGATGGATCGGGCTCTGTCGTTGGGGTATGACTCCATGTTATGGGAACTACTCAATCCTGATCACAGTGACGTGATACCTGAAGATTTGATCAGAAGATATCATGTTGACCTCTCTGATCTGCGATCAGGTGGTGATGCTCATTGGATGTACAGGCTCGTAATGACAGACACACCTCTCAGGGAGAAGATGTGTCTATTCTGGCACCGAGTGTTTGCGACTGCGGCGACTAAGTTGATACAAAGTAGGGTTGTCACAAACCAGATATCTATGTTTAGGGAACATGGTATGGGTAGTTTTGACGACCTACTGATCCAGCTTTCAAAGGATCCGGCTATGATTATGTGGCTCGACAACCAGGATAATCACGGGTCCAACATCAATGAAAATTATGGAAGGGAAATTCTGGAACTTTTTGCGATGGGCGTGGGTAATTACACGGAAGATGACATAAAGGAAACCTCCAGAGCCTTCACTGGATGGCGGGTTGTCAACCCAGACTACATGTCGATAAGGATGAGAAACAATACAGCCCGGCCATACGGATACATGTCATGGCAGTTTGAATATGATGAAGAAGATCACGATGAATCCGAGAAGACTATTCTTGGTCAAACGGGTAATTGGGACGGAGAAGACGCAGTAAGAATAATTTGTGAACAGGAAGCGACGGCACGCTTTGTGGCAAGACATCTCTATCATTTTTTTGTAGCTGACGAGCTACCTGTACCCCAGTGGCCTCACGAGCCACCAAGAGACCCAGATGCAATCGATCAACTAGTCAAGTCATATTTTAGCAATGGACACAGTATAAAAGAGATGCTGAAAACGTTGTTTGAGTCGAACTTTTTTAAAGACGAGTCATCAAGGTACGCAAGAATCAAAAGTCCAGCTGAAATGGTTGTGGGGACAATGAGGCTTGCTGGGCCGGTCACTCTTCCTTCTTCTGATATTTTTGCCGCCGCCGCCGCTTGTGGCAACATGGGACAAGGGTTAATGCGGCCTCCGAGCGTTGAAGGCTGGCAGGGAGGCATTGAATGGATAAACACGGGAGCGTACGTAGAGCGGATCAATTTCGCAGGAAGGATGTTGAATGACCCCGACAAAATCGGTGTGAGAGATATTATAGATAGGATTAAAGACGTAGATTCTAACTCAGATTATATTACGTCAGACGAATTGGTTGATAGATGCCTCGATGTTCTGGGTCCCTTTGATGTAATGGGATCTACGAGGAGTGGTATAAAGAAATATGCTTTGAAATATGGTGAACTATCGTGGGACGATGAAGGTTCCTGCTCAAAATTTGACTCCGCAGCTGTTGCGATAATACAGCTTGTTGTATCTACCCAAGAGTACCAAACTGTATGAATCGTAAGTACTGTAAGGAGATATCTTGATGACAACGACGGCCTTCCGCCTAAAATATCTGACCAACGTGGGTTTCTGTGGTGATTTCGGAGGCAGGGGATTCCAGTTGCCCACGTCCATGGTTATAAGGTCGGACGGAACAATACTCGTGGCTAGTAGAGGTAAGCCAAATACCAAACTATCCAATGGAATACAGATGGTCACGAGGAACCATGACTTTTTCGGACAATTTGGCACTAATGATGCTTCCCTAGGAGGGATGGTCTGGCCTACCTGCATTGTTCTGGACGATGATGAAAATGTTTTTTTATCGGATGAACGCCTGCAGAGGATTACAAAGTATGATTTTGAAGGTAACCCTGTCGCCTATTGGGGGGAGAAGGGGAATGGGGAGGGACAATTTGATCAGCCAAGCGGCCTTTTAGTACGGGGAGACCAGATATGGGTGGTCGACTCCAGAAACAATCGGGTTCAAGTATATACCCTAGACGGGAGCTTTGTGACCCAATGGGGAGCGCAAGGAATTGGGGATGGAGAATTCGATCTCCCATGGGGAATAAGTGGAGATAGTGAAGGTAACATATATGTGGCGGACTGGCGGAACGATAGGATACAAAAGTTCACGTCGGACGGAGAGCATATGGCCACTTTCGGGGAGACCGGGGATGGAGAAGGCCAGTTCAGCCGCCCTGCGCATTTAGCTGTGGATCAGGATGGCCATATGTACATAGCGGATTGGGGAAACCAAAGACTGCAAGTATTGGACGCGGAAGGCAACTTTCTTGATATCCAAAGAGGACAAGCAGGACTGAATCCTTGGGCTGTGGAATACTTGAATTCCCAGGACGATGAACGGAAGGCGAGAGAGTCCTATGTGCCGGTCTATGACCCAGATACTGAAGATCCTTCCGAGATATCTGCTAGGATGGAGCCTTATCTTTGGGATCCAGTTTCGGTACAGCTAGATGAGGACGGTAGGGTATACGTGCTCGAGACAGGAAGACACAGATTTCAAATATTTGAAAAAGCGTAAATCGGCATTTTGTGAATTAAATTATTGGGTTAACTGAGAGGAGCAAATAAATGGGAGAAAAAAAGATTGTTGTCGTACAGCTTTCTGGGGGTAATGACTATCTGAATTGTGTAATTCCATATAATGACCCCAATTATGTGGACAATAGGCCCAATGTCAGAATCACTGAGGATCGGGTTATACCGATTGAAGGAGGTCTTGGTCTAAATCCTACGATGGCCCCCATCAAAGAGCTATATGATCAGGGTAAGGTAGCTATCATCCATGGTGTAGGCTATCCCGAGCCGAATAGATCCCATTTCCGATCTATGGATATTTGGCATACAGCCGAGCCGACAAAAGTTGGTAACGAGGGCTGGTTAGGAAATACGATAAACCAGATGTATCCTCAACATGATAATGTAGTTGCAGCAGTGAATTTTGGTGCTGGTCTTCCTCGGGCGTTGGTTTCTCATGGTGCGCCGGTAGCGTCAGTTACGGACTTAGAAACTTATGGATTAATGAGTCACATGGGAGAGTCTCAACAAAGGAACGAAGCACTGCAGGCGTTCAGAGATATGTATACCCAAGCTATAGGTAGTGGTCCCGTTATGGACTATTTAAGCCAGACCGGATTAGACGCTCTTCGAGGTGCGGATATCCTTGGAACTGTCACGGGTAAATATTTGTCTGACGTGGAATATGCCGATAATTCAATCGCGAAAGCAATGAAGGGTGCGGCACAAGTACTCCAGGCGGATATTGGAACGAGAATTTGCTATGCGCAACATGGCAGCTACGATGCCCATACCAATGGTATAGCCCTGCAAGAGGGACTACTAACTGATGCTGTTGGCGGCATCTATGACTTTTACGATGATATGAAACAAGCCAATAAAAGCGATGATGTGATTATTTTCGTGTTTACTGAGTTCGGACGAAGAGTGAAGGACAATGGGAATGGCACGGATCACGGTTCAGGCGGTGTAGCCTTTGTTATTGGAGACTCTGTCGATGGAGGGCAGTACAGTGAATATCCCTCCCTTAAACCTGAGGATTTGCTAGAGGGCGACTTGCGTTTCAATGTAGATTTCAGAAGTTTATATACGGAGATTATGGAAGATTGGATGGGGGTAGATGCTAGGCCGGTTGTGAAAGGTGAATACGAAAAAGTTGGATTCCTCAAAAGCTAATAGAAATAACCTATCAAGCCATTGAAAGCGTTCCATTAGGGTCCTTTCAATGGCTTCAACAGGCAGGGGCTGCCTATTTAGCGTGACCTTGATTCAATCCATTCCAGATCCACTTCTATCCCGAACCCCGGGGCATCTGAGGGTTTAACGTATCCGTTTTTGATAATAGGGGTGCCTGGCAGAACCCTCATTTCTTCCAAAGGAACACCGGGAGGAGAGACTCCTTCAGATCTCTCGCCCCAGGGAATAACTGGCATTGCATAAGCCAGATGCTGTCCGTAAGGATAATTCATGCCAGCATGACCAATAACGCTTAATCCATGAGCTTCTGCAATGTGGCATATTCTCACGCTGGCAGTTACTCCTCCTACCCATTGAATGTCTGGTTGCAAGATGTCTACTAAACCACGTCCAGCGGCGTCTGCGAAGGGATGGATTGTATACCAGTGTTCACCAGTGGCTAGCGTTTGACCAGGCACTCTTGACCTAAGCCTAGCGTAGCTATCGAGGTCTTCAGGCAACATGTAGTCTTCCAGCCATTTGATCTTGTAGGGTTTCAGGGCTTCGGAAATCCTTACAGCGTACTCGATGTTCAATGACATCCATGAGTCGACAGCAAGTTCAACGTCAGGTCCGATTTGCTCCCTGGCCTTTGAGATGATTTCAACATTCTTATTCAAACCTTCGAGTCCCTTCTCTGGTCCATGTCGCAGGAACACTTTGACTGCCCTAAAGCCTAATTCAAGGAACCATTCTAGATAGTCACTAGTCTTGTAGTTTAGCATCGTATTTGATGCGTAACAGAAAATTTCATCTTTGACTGGTCCACCGAGAAGCTCATATACCGGTTTGCCAAGTAGTTTACCTTTCAAATCCCATACAGCGTTGTCCACGGCGCTGATGGCGTAGCTGGCAACTCCGGCTGTACCGTGCGGAGATGAGGACCTACGCATAATGTCCCACAGTTTCTCTGTAGCCATGGGGTTTTGTCCGATGAGAACCTCTGAGAAATGGTCGTTTATGATTGAGCATACTGGCCCCGAGGCTATTGAAATGCCTAGTCCCCAGGTGCCATCTTCAGCTGTGACGACGCAAGCTACTTTCTGCCAGTGATCGGACCATGATCTTCCTGGAAAATCGCTAGAATATCTGTCCATAGGGCTGGCGAAGTATCCTCTATTGGGATCTTTAGGAACCCTGGGATTGGTTTTTGGTTGGGGGGTCAAATCTACTGGAATCGCCTTGACACTTTTTATCTTCATCTTGACTCCTTGATGGAGGTCGGGTGATCCTCCATGTTATCCAAGCTTTTAGCTTGTAGACTATCTTCCTTTTATAACCTCGTCCGCGACCAGGTTTTCTATCTCGCCGCTTGACATTCCCAGTACTTTTTCCATTATTTGGAAAGTGTGCTCTCCCAAAAGGGGAGGGTGACCCTGAGGGATAGCAGGGGTTCTACTAAGATGCTGTAGGGCACTCCCGAGAAGTTGAACATTTCCAAGAGTTGGGTGTTCCACATTCCATATAGATTTTCGTGCTTCAGATTGTGGATCCTTTAAGGCGCTTTCTATTGTGTTGATAGGTGTCACTGTTAGACCTGCCCGCTGCAGAGCAGATATCCAGTGTGAAAGTGGTTTTTCCCTTATTTGATGGTTAAGTAATGCAACTAGTTCGATTCTATTTTCTACTCGGAGAGCGTTGCTTTTAAACCTCTCGTCCTTTGAAATTTCTGGTAGGCCAACAGTTTGGCATAATCTAATAAACTGATCGTCATTATTTGCCGCTGTCATGAAATCCCCGTCGGAGGCGCTAAAGTCCTGATAGGGAGCTACTTGAGGATGAGCGTTGCCTATTCTTCCGGGAGAGATCCCGGTCGCGAGATAGCTGTGGGCTATGTTCGCCATGCATGCAATCCCAACGTCAAAAAGAGATACGTCCACATGTTGTCCTTGGCCACTAATACTCTTTTCATGCAGGGCAGAAAGTATTCCAATTGTCGAAGTAAGTCCTGTAAGGATATCTACCCAAGCAGCACCTACTTTAGTCGGTCCTCCATTAGGTTCTCCGGTTACGCTCATTATTCCAGTCATGCCCTGCAAGGCAGCATCATAACCTGGCTCAGCAGCTCGTGGTCCCGTCTGTCCAAAACCAGTGACAGACGCGTAGATGAGCCCTGGGTTAATTTGAGACAAAGAATTGTAATCCAGTCCAAATCTGGCGAGGTTTCCCACCTTGAAGTTTTCTACAAATATATCAGCCCTCAGGGCTAATTCTTTGATTATTTTTTGGCCTCTCTCATCTCTAAGATTTACTATTATGCTTTTCTTGCCTCTGTTGGCAGAAAGATAATATGCGCTTTCATCTCCGACGAAAGGTGGGCCCCATCCTCTGGTATCGTCCCCCCAGGGAGATTCCACCTTCCAGACTTCGGCTCCAAGATCCGAAAGTATCTGAGTTCCAAAAGGGCCAGCAAGAATCCTGGATAGGTCAAGAACCTTAATATCGCTTAGTGCTCCCATTATTTCACCACTTTCATATAATCTTGTGAAATATTACTGCCTTGCCGATTTACCCACAACAATCAGATGCCTTTGAACTTCTATTGTTAGATGGTTGAATAAATAAATCGCGTTGAGTGTAGACATGGATTGTAATTATTTCCTAGGTTGCCACGAAAAAAATTTCAAAGCTGTTATCAGCCCGAGGAACATCCAGAGCCCCATAATCGAAAGATTTAGGAAGTCGAGTGTCGCTCCTTTTGAGAAAGGGTCGAAAGAATCTTGGAGAGCTAGACTAAATGGTCTAATTGGGAACACTTGGGCTATGGTATTCAACCAGTTCGGTGCGTTATCCATCGGTATGAATACATCAGATATGAAAAGTAACGGTAGCACGGTGGCATTCACTATGGCCGGTGCGGCGTCGGCATTAGGAATTATGGAAGTTACCGCTATGCCTAAGCAACTAAATGTGGCTGTCCCGACTATTAAGGTAATCAGAAAAGCAGGCATTGCCCTCATCGGAAGGGGGACATCAAATATGAATACTCCTGAAAGGACAACAACTACGACCAGAAAAATAGAAATTAATGCATTGTGCATGAATTTGCCCAATATAAAAGAGGCTGGAGGTAAAGGAGTTCCTCTCAGTCTTTTTAATATTCTGTTGTCTCTCGCGATCACTAGGCTCATAGCGATGTTTGTATATGAGGCGTTTATTACCGAAAATGCGATCATCATCGGGATATATGAAGTGGATAAATAACTAGTACCAGCGGGAACTGTAACTTCATTACTGCCAAATACTAGGTTAAATATAAAGAGGAACATCAAGGGGAAAGCCAAGGTAAAAAATGCTGCTACTGGATTCCGGCGGAAGGCACAATTTTCGTACCAGACCTGCCGTAATCCTAGCCGAATTACTTTAGTCATATGTTAGTTTCTTTTTATCTCGGGCACTTTCCGTTGTAAGCTCTAGGAAAATGTCTTCTAAGGATTGCTTTCTCACAGAAAGGTTTTCTAACTCTATTCCTTGTGTATTAGCCCAACTCGTGAGTGTCTTGAGTACTTCCGTGGGGTTTTCTGTCAGGATCTCTAACTCATTCTGGATCCGGGTGGAGATTCCGAGAATAGATTCTGGAAGCGTCGATATTACGTTATCTAACTTGAATTTTATAGTTGTTTTTTTACTATGCTGTCTCAGTTGATCAAGTGTTCCTTCTGCCTCGATAAGGCCTGATTTAATAAGTGCGAGTCTATCGGCCAGGATTTCGGCTTCGTCCATGTAATGGGTTGTTAGTAAAACTGTTTTACCCAGTTTCTTTAAATTGCTGATCATTTTCCAAGCTTCTCTCCGAGCGGCTGGGTCAAAACCGGTAGTTGGCTCGTCTAAGAAAAGTAATTCGGGATCTCCTGCAAGTCCCACTGCAACGTCGAGCCTTCTTTTTTGACCGCCTGATAGTTTTCGGGCTCTCGTATCACGAATGCCCTCCAATCCTGTCACGGCTAGAATTTCTTCAAGTGGAGGAGGATTATCATAGAAACCACTGAATTGACGTATGACCTCCTCAACTTTCAGGTAGGGTTCAACGCCGATTTCCTGTAAAACAATGCCTATCTTAGATCGGAATTTGCCGGAGGATGCATCTGGGTCATATCCCAAAACAGATATAAAACCTGAAGATTTTTTTGTGTGACCCTCCAATATTTCTACTATAGTAGTTTTACCCGCGCCATTGGGTCCGAGCAAAGCAAATATTTCACCTTTCTCAACATTGAAACTGACACCACGGACCGCCTCGAAATTGCCGTAAGACTTTTTAAGGTCCCTTACTTGTATAGTGAATTCTGTCATTACTTCAATTGTGATCCCTAAACCACCGGTTGCGCAATGTGGTTGTGGGATCGTAACGTTATGATGAGAATTTCCGCAACATCGTGTTCACACGCACTTGGATTTGCGGAATGAAGTAAAGGTGTACTTCGGAAATGTCTACAAGTGGAATGTCTCATCGACGATTGCTCCGAATTGATGACCATTTGAAACGTAACTATTTGGAGAAAAATATATTCACGGGCTCACTGACCCTCGTGTACCGAAAAGGACGAGTGGTTCACTATTCCGCATTAGGGAATATGGATCGTGAAAGGAATAGACCCGTGCAAATTGACACCATTTATCGGTTATATTCTATGACGAAACCGATAACATCTGTCGCTTTGATGACCCTGTATGAAAAGGCTTTATTCCAGTTAGACGATCCAGTTCATCACTACATTCCTGAATTCCGAGATATGAGGGTGTACGTATCAGGTAATTTGGGTAAATTCGAGACGGTAATTCCGGACCGTCCGATGACTATACGAGACCTTCTTACTCATCAGTCTGGGTTAACGTATGACTTCATGAATAATACTGAGGTGGATGCCGCATATCGAGAAATCGGCGTTGGACGAAAGGGGCAGAATAGTTTGAAAGAACTGATCTCCTCTTTATCAACAATCCCTTTAGAGTTTTCTCCGGGTGATAAATGGAATTATTCGATCTCCACCGACGTTTGCGGATATCTTGTTGAGGTATTGTCAGGGATGGCTCTCGACGAATTTCTTAAAAAAAATATCTTTGATCCACTTGGAATGTTAGATACCGCCTTTTACGTGCCGGAAGAAAAGCTCCACCGGTTAGCCTCGAATTATATTTTCCAACGGGATGGGGAGCCTAAATTAATAGAGGATTCACAAGTAAGTGAAAGTTCGGCACTTCCGGGATTCCTTTCAGGAGGAGGTGGTCTAGTATCTACGGCTTTTGATTACTTATCTTTTTGTAGGATGATTCTGGGTAACGGAACTTTGGGAAAAGAGAGGATATTGAGTCGAAAAACGGTGGATATGATGTCTGCGAATCATTTACGTGACGGATTGTATCTATCTGATCTTGCATACGGACCGTGGAGCGAATCGGCTTTTGAAGGAGTTGGTTTTGGACTTGGATTTTCTGTAGTGGTGAATCCTGTACTTGCTCAAAATATCGGTTCTGTTGGCGAATTGGCCTGGGGAGGCATGGCAAGCACGGCCTTTTGGATAGATCGACAAGAAGAACTCGCTGTTGTATTTATGACTCAGTTGATTCCATCTTTCACATTTAACATACGTAGGGAACTTAGAACCTTGGTCTACAACGCCATAGACTACTAACCCAAACCTGGAATATATGGGATCCTATTTTCCCAGGGATTGCTTATTTCGAATAACCTGGCACATCTAATCACGTCGTAGTCTGCACCGTAGGGCCCGATGATTTGTATTGCAGTTGGCAATCCGTCGCTATGGAAGCCAGATGGGAGAGTAATCGCAGGATGTCCCGTTAGGTTAAAAGGGTGAGTGTAAGGATACCAGGCTTGTCTGACTATGCCAGCCTCTCTACCTTCGATTAATACAGGATCATATAGGTCTTTTTCTATTTCTAAGGCAGTACGGGACAGGGTAGGAGTGATTATGAAATCGAAGTCTTTGAACCAGGACTGCACTTGTCGAAATAGAGTGGTTCGATTGTAAATGGCATGTTGAAGTTCGATCGCTGAGTAATCCTCCGCTTCTCTTATAGATTTAAGAAAAGTCGGCGTCATCTCGCTGGCCCATTCCGATTCATACGACCCGTATCTACTCTTCCACGCTGCCTGGTTAATTACACGCCAGTAAGGTTCGGGTGACTCGAAAGACTCATCTATTTCTACTATAAGTGCGCCATGTTGTTTTAGTGAGTTTACCGAACTTGAGGTCAACGACAGCAGTTCAGAATCAATATCGGTATTACCAAGGAATGGTCTCCACCCTATACGGCAATTCCTCAAATCTTGCGGGTGAGTTGTGGCCGAGCAATAGTCCCGATTTTCCCTTCCCTGGGAATGAATATCTGACGAATGTGGGCCTGACATGACTGAGAGCATGGAGGCCGCGTCGCTGACTGTTCTTGTTATTGGTCCGGTGTAACTATAATTTCCGAATGTATCTGGGGTTGAATCATTAGGAACTGTGCCGAGAGTTGCTTTCATACCTACTACGCCGTTAGCCGCTGCGGGTATTCTGATGGACCCGCCACCGTCAGTTCCTACATGTAAATAACCTAGGCCAGCGGCGGCGGCTACGGCGGCACCTCCACTGGAACCCCCTGAAATACGCCGTTGGTCCCAAGCGTTTCTGGTATGGCCAAACAACGGTGAACTAGTGAATGGTTTATGACCGAATTCAGGTGTAGTGGTTTTACCTATAAGAATCGCCCCAGCTTTTTTTAGTCTTGATACCACAACAGCATCAAATCGTGGAAAATTTTCTTCAAATATCTTGGAACCCATTGTCGTACGTACGTCTTTGGTATTGATAAGATCTTTTACCGTAAAAGGGACACCATGTAGTGGCCCGTGCATCTTTTCCTTAGAGACAAGCTTGTCTGAATTTTGAGCATCTCTGATAGCTTGCTCTTCACAAATAGTGATGAATGCGTTAAGCGTGTTTTGAGAATCGCGTGCTCGCGATAGGGCCAGTTCGGTGATCTCGAGACTGGTGGTGTCCCCATTTTTTATCATCTGAGCTACATCGCCAGCGGACAAATATGCTTGGTTATTTTCCATTAGCCCCGTCCATTTATTTGCCTAAAATATGAAAGTGCTATGTTTGGGATTATACTCGTCGAGAGACCATCGGGGACAACTCTTACGAAAAATTTGGTGGGATGTATCATGAAGATACATAGGATATGAAGTCCTCAGCCAAGCTTTGGAATCCTCTAAATAGCACATAGCGAGATCTTGCCAATCCCATAAATTAGGGCTTTAAATTGCGGCCAATTGAAAGCGAATACATTGAAACTTGTTTAGGGGAGTAAATGATTGGTTTGGCTAAACGAGAGAGCTTTTACCATTGACGAAGCTTAAGAGTTCCGGTAAGTCGTTAATTATGATCTAGAATGCGTCAGGACTGCTGGCGATATTCGACAGATCTTCCCTGGTGTAGGAGCCTAAACTCTTGAAGTTCAACTGTGTGTAGTTCTTGATCCAACGGAGTGTAATCTTTCTCGACGATTCGTATGTTGTTTTGGATAAATCGAAATCGGATCGGTTAAGGTCTAGGGATCTTATCCTGAGTATGTCTTGAATTTCAGAGTCTATAATGCTTTTAATCATAGCCAATGAGTGAGTTTCACCTGTATCGCTTGCTAATGCTTGGTGAATAATCCGCTGGGACACCTGTCCTACAGATATTCGAGCGGTGGCTAGATCTTCCATTAGGGCCGGATGCTTGCCCTCACGTCCCTCCATACTATCGATTCCTTTCGCTCCTCTTCCTGATAACCATCCTTCCACATATTCAACTACTGTCCGAACGTTTCTTCTGGTACCTTCTTTTGTTATTTGCCCGTTGGGCACCTCTATGACAACTGGGTAATTGCTTGGATCTTTCATACTTTTAGGGGGTGCCCATCCAGTATTCCATCGTTCGACAAATGGATCCGAGGCCGTTTTCATGTGATATATATGGGCGGTCCAACCTCTTAAGAATCCCTGGCGCGCTTCCCATTCTTTGTCATTTCGGATGGATGCCGAAGCTAGTCTGTTGATATCCTCATCCCGACTGGGTAAAGCCGTTGCCATTCCTCCTATAGCCACAGCACCGTGTTTCAAGCAGATGGCCACCAATCTTCTGAAAATATTGGAGATGAAGGCGGTCGTTTTTATGTCAACATCGAATCTGTCAGGCCAGACTGATTTGGGGTCGGTCATAATATATTCTAAGATGCTCGCTTTTAAGTCCCACCTTGCAGCGTTCAATCCGGCCCCGTAAGTTCCTAAAGTACGGAGCATTTCTTCCATACGGTAAACCGCTGGCAAAGATTCTACCAAGATGATTCCTTTGATCACTGCAGATTTAGGGAGGTTCAAGTATTTTTTGCTTAAGTCAAAAAAATCTTTGTAAATGGCTACCTCTTCCGAACTCTCCAGTTTGGGAAGGTAAAAATACACACCTTTGTTTTTTGCGATCTGCGCCCTTCCGGCATGGAATATAGTTAGACATGTACTTAATATAGTGGCGGAGACCGGAGTACCGTCTATGGTTACGCTTGGTTCATCTAAATGGAGTCCCCTCTCCCTATGCATCAAGAATGGCAATTCACCTGGTTCAACTTCGTATATTCTTCCTCTAGAGGGATCTTCATACCTTAGTGTTCCCTCTACGGCTTGTAGTCTGTTTTGAGCAGAATTCAAGGTGTCTTGTAGCGTGTGACCTCCTGAGTCCTCGTCATCGTCTAAATACCCGACCGCTCTTTCTCCCTCTGGACCGGGATTTACCGCGTTTATGAACATATGTGCTAGGCTGGACGGCCCAGAAATTTCAATGCCTGGGCGCTTTAGATCCTCTGGGACTGGATCCACAGACCACTGGGAGGTACTTGTAATAACTTCCGGTTGGTTCAGCGAATCGACCCCATTCCTGTGAACTTCTTCAAGCGTTTTTTGCCTAACCCTTCGAATTTCACGAATTCTGTCCGAGAATCTATCATGCATTTCTTGCAGGTAATGAAGAAAATCGTCGGTAAGGAGAATGTCTGATTCCTTACTTTTGGGGAATGTAGTTCTTGAAATTGGATTTGCCATCCTGAATTTTTAGATTCTCTGATGGATATTAGGTTTAAGGATATCGGAATGTTTATCTCGCAGTTTCAAAACCTTGGGGGCTATTATGAACTGGCAATAAGGTTGATAGGGATTATTTTGAAAAAATGATTGGTGGTAATCTTCGCCTTCATAAAAAATCTCTAACTTCTCTACTTCGGTTACTATGGCGTTGGGAAAGACTTGTTTTTCGCTCAATTCTTTAATTACGTCTTGGGCAATATTTTTTTGGTCCTTATCATGATAGTAGATGGCTGACCTGTATTGAGTACCAATATCATTTCCCTGTCTATTGATGGTTGTCGGGTCATGGTAAGCAAAAAATATTTCTAAGATAGTCTTGTATTTTAGCTTTGCAGTATCGAATGTCACTTGGATTGCCTCTGCGTGTCCTGTGGAACCGGAACACACTTCTTCGTAGGTGGGATCTGCCGTATCCCCACCGGTGTACCCGGAAACCACCTTATGAACTCCTTCTACCAGTTCAAATACGGCTTCGACACACCAGAAGCAGCCGCCCGCCAGTGTTGCTACTTCTGCTTGGTTCATATGTTGCTCCTTGTATTGGTTACGGCTTTATGTTTGTGGGGGATAAGCATTATACATGTAGTGTTCAATTTCTTTATTACCTGTTCTACTTGCTCCTAGTGTGTTTGTATTTATATACGATTTGCTGAGATTATCTAGTATGAAAAGATGTATTTGTCATATCCAAGGTTGACCTAATGAGTTCATTTGTGAAACGGACTTTCATTTCTTTCAAAGTACCAGGTTATCGGTTGATGTGGCTGGCGGACATAGGCTTGAACTGGGCGGAGTTTATGGAAATTATTATTCTGTCCTGGTTCGTACTCGAACGAACTGACTCGCCATTAATCCTTGGACTGTTTGGTGCACTGAGATTTACGGGAACTTTAGTGGCACCCCTTTTTGGGGTATTAGTTGATCGATTTGGGCGAAGGACGATATTTCTAGTTTCGAGAGCATCATTTTTGATCTTGTCTTCTAATATATTGATTCTGGCTCTTAGCGGAACTCTTACAGTGGCTTTTGTTCTGGTTTTTGCTTCCCTTGTTGGAATATGTCGCTCGATGGACATGATTGTTCGCCAATCGGTTCTTCCAGAAGTTGTTGGCGAAAGTAAGCTCCACAATGGGGTTGCTCTTTCGAGGACGGGTAGGGACGCAACTCAAATTGTAGGTCCAATCTGTGGTGGTGTGCTGCTGGAGCAGATCGGCACGGCATACAGTTACGTTGTTATAGTGATACTTTATGCTATCTCTTTTCTATTGGTTGCTGTAATCAAAGGGCTTCCAACTTCGCCGGCGAAAGATCATAAGTCGATATTTATCAACCTCAGGGAGGGATTATGGTATGTCAAAACAGACAGACTAATTATGGGCTTACTTGTAGTTGCTTTCATTGTTAATTTTACTGCTTTTCCTCTGAATAACACGCTAATTACAGTCGTGGCCAGGGATGTGATGTTGACGGGAGCAACAAAGCTAGGGCTACTCATGGGGGCATACTCACTTGGATCTCTTCTCGGTTCTCTTACAATCGGCTCCATATCTGAAATGGGTTCTGCAGGTAGGGTTATGATGGTGGGATCGGTTGTTTGGCATCTTGGTATATTGGTTATGGCCTACATGAAATGGTTCTATCCTGCGCTTCCAGTTCTTGTCTTGGTCGGCGTTTCCCAGTCCTTCTCAATGGTCACCATGGCACTAATGATTCTGAAATATACCTCCAGAGAAATGAGAGGAAGGGTCCTGGGCCTTCGACAGCTCGCGGTCTATGGGTTGCCTTTAGGCTTGCTACTTTCCGGCGTTATGGCTGATAAAAATGGGGTCTCTTTTGCCTTACTTGTGAACGGGGTGATGGGTCTCGTACTATTGGGACTGAGCATTATTTGTTGGTCCGATATGTTGTCAAAAAGAAAAGGTTAAGATTCTGTGTGGAAACCGAGGGGAATGAGGAGTGTATTTTCCTATGAGGTCAGAGCAGGATAAGGTGAGGAACTATCTCCTCACGCAGGGCCAAAAGTACAGCTTCGAAGAGTTGTGGTTTAGGATTGTTAAGGCTAGGGTTCAACTTATTGAAGAACTTGACGGAATTGATGAGGAACAGGCAGGATTTACTCCGAACCAATCAGAATGGACAATAGCGGAAGTCGTTCAGCACGTGGTTCTGAGTACAGAAAGAGTCGCCTTCATTATTGAAGCGCTTGTAAATGGCGAAGAACCCGACACATCTGGTATTGACCCCCCCAAGATGCCGGCTGCATCTGGGATCACTACGCTTAAAAGGCACGTTTTAAGTGGGGCCATCAGATGGAGCGCCATGACACAAAGGCTGCCTCCTAATCCAGACTATAAATTTATGGCAAGGCACAGTTTTTTTGGAGATCTGCATGCTGGGGCCTGGTATCTTTTTCAAAGAGTGCACGATCTTGATCATGTTAACCAGATTGTCTCCTTGAAAAGGCATCTCCATTATCCCGGAAAATGATTTATTGGTATCACTCAGTGTGTTTGGTGTGTAAGAGGTTCTAATTGAAAATCGCTGTACGGTCTTTGTCCGGGGTCAAATCAGGTGTTTCAGATTGGAAATCTGTGGCCGACTTTGCTCGTGAGGCTGAAATGATGGGAGTTGATTCTATTTGGACGTCTGAGGCATGGGGTACAGACGCTGTTTCGCCGTTAGCATTTCTAGCGGGGCATACTTCGTCTATACGTCTGGGGACGGGCATAATACAAGTAGGAAGCAGAACTCCGGCCAATTTGGTTATGACCTCTCTCACGATGCAATCAATATCTGAAGGGAGGTTTATTCTTGGGTTGGGGACTAGTGGGCCACAGGTGATGGAGGGTTGGCACGGGGTTTCGTTCCGGAGTCCCATAGGGCGTACGAAAGAACTAATAGAAATAATAAAAAAAGGGGTATCTGGACAAACCTTAGATTACGTCGGCAACCACTATTCGATGCCGCTAACGGGAGGTGAAGGTAAAGTTATTCGCTCGAGTGCGCCACCTGCAGAGGTCCCAATATTTGTGGCCTCGTTAGGACCGGCGAACCTCGAGATGACCGGAGAGTTCGCGGACGGTTGGTTAGGGGGATGTTTCATACCGGAAAATGCCGACATGTTTCTGGATAAAATTCGTGTTGGTTTAGGTAAATCTGGTAGAACGACGGGAGAGTTTGATCTGATTGTCCCATTATCTCTAGAACTTACAGATGAAATTGAAGAAGCAGGAAAACGTCATGCAAGAGGCTACGGGTTCACGTTTGGAGCAATGGGTTCTATCAAGAATAATTTCTATAAAAATGCTTATTCCAAGCAAGGTTATGGGGACGTACTAGATGCGGTACAGCGATTGTGGAAGGACGGGAGAAGAGAGGAGGCCAGAGAACTTGTGCCAGTCGACTTGGCACTTAAGTCGAATTTAATAGGTACGGAAGACATGATCATGGAACGTTTGAGATTGTATGAGGAGGTTGGAATAACGAGCCTTAAAGTTGATATTCCTGGAGAAGGTATTGAGGAAAAATTGGAAGAGCTTGGAAAATTCATGGATTTAGTGAATGATCTTGGGGCTCATTGATTGAGGGACCCATGAAATTGGCACTATTCACACATCTTTCCTGGCCAGAAGAGGTAGATCAATCTTCGGTCTTTCATAATGCTGTGAAGCAAGTTCAGCTGGCAGAATCCATGGGATATCACTCGGCTTGGTTAGCCGAACATCATTTCACAAGATATAGCATGGGTGCATCGTTACCAGTAATACTTGCTCATTTGGCTGCTTCGACACGGTCTATTAGACTCGGCACCGGTGTTATTGTACCGAATCTGCATAATCCCATTAGGATAGCTGAAGATACTGCGACGGTAGACGTGTTGAGTAGGGGCAGGCTCGATGTGGGATTTGGCAGAGGAGTCTACGGATATGAGTACAGTGGTTTTAACATACCAGATGAAGAAAGCCAGGAGAGGTTTCAAGAAACTGTTTTAACTGTTTGTGACCTGTGGGTTAATCGGCCAGTATCACTTTCCGGAAACTTCCACGTTCTAAAGAATATAGACTTGGTGCCCTCCCCTATACAAGTACCTCATCCTCCTGTGTACATAGCAGCCACACGCTCGCCAGATACGTTGGAATTCTTGGTGACTAACGGATTCTTATTGTGTATTGCTGTAGTTCAAGATACCGAGCTGGCGTTAAATCTAGTTTCTACATATAGGGAAAAATGTCGCTTGTCGGGTCGTCTAGATAATATGGATGAAGTCCCATTTTTCCGATATGTACATGTAGCTGATACTGAGATTAAAGCTGAAGAAAATACGAAGAGTCACATCGATTGGATTCAAGATATAATGCAATGGAAGCACCACTTATCAGACAAGACTGAAGTGGATCAGCCGATTGATAATTGGCGGGTGAGTAGAAACGAATTGCCCCCTAGCTTTGAATACATACGGGAAAACAGGGCATTTATTGGTAGTCCTGAATCTGTCGCGGATAAAATATTGAGGTTGAAAGACAAGGGAATATCTTACTTTGGCTGTAACTTCGCCATGGGAGGCCTAAGTCAACCCGAAATCATACAATCGATGGCACTTTTTGAAAAAAAGGTAATGCCATTAATTAGATGACGAAATTCAAATTCAATCCAAGAAATCAGATATCCACTGGTCGTATTGCTTTGTTCGAGTTACTCGCTCAATGATTTCAGAATATTTTACCGTTCCACCTAATTCCGATGGTTTTGCGCCGCTTCGAAGAGATTTAAGAGTGTCATATACCGCTTGAACCCCGGCCATATAGGGTAAATGTCCTTGAAGTGCTACCCGGACTCCCATGGACCCGAGATAGTCACGGTCTTCCAATTCCTGTGATAGGCTGCCGAGCATTATTGGTATCGAAATTGATTGTCTTATTGATTCTAGTTGATCACGGGTCGAAAGCCCGGCAAAGAACATAGCGTCGACCCCTATTTCTTCATAAGCTTCTGCTCTTCGTACGGCATCTTCAGTACTTGACAGTTGAAAGGCGCTTGTTCTTCCAGCTATTACTAAAGAGGAGTCCCTTCTTCCTGATATCGCTGCTTTCATCTTACCCACACCTTCCTCCAAAGAGATCATGGCTACATTTTTCGTACGATGTTGCCTCGGTAGGAGCGTGTCTTCTATAGTGAGTCCGGCAACTCCAGAATTTTCAAGTTCTTCTACTGTCCGCCTCACGTTTAACGCATTACCGTAACCGTGGTCAGCATCAACTAACAAAGGTAGTTCAGTATTTCTGCATATACGTTTTGCCTGTTCCGCAAACTCTGTGAGCGTGAGGACAATATAGTCAGGAGCCCCTAAGACCACCGCGGACCCAATAGAGCCTGCAAACATCCCGATTTCGAAACCCAGTTCAGTAGCTATTCTTGCAGAAATAGAGTCGTAGACTGACCCCGGGAAAACGCAGGTATCTCCTTCAAGTATATTTCTAATGACTATCCTTTTTTCACTGTCTAGCATGAATAGGTCTCCAAATCACTAAAATCAAATCAAGATCAGCGTCAAGGTGACAAGTTTAGCAGAGCGGTACTGTTGCCGTTCTACTTAGCCCGGTGTATTTGATGAAAAATGATGTTAGAGTGAAATTTGTGGGTATGTGGATAGAGTGATGACCGCTTTAGGTGGAGGATTTAGTTAATTTGACTAAGATAATAATTGCAGTTTTTGATGGGTTGCAGCCTACTCAAATAGATCAATCCGTTACTCCCAATATTTATGGTATTTCTGAAGAAGGATGCTTTTTTGAAAATCATCATCCTGTATTTCCATCTGTCACCAGAATTAATGCGGCTACTATGGTTACCGGTGTTGGTCCGGACGTCCACGGCCTGCCGGGAAATATGCTTGTAGCTCGGGACTTTGACTCGTCGAGGGTAATATCTGCGATGGAACCAGAGCTTGCTGAGATTGCTGCTTCTGGCGTTCCTATCCTTCACACTCAGACTCTGCAAGAAGTTTTGAATACAGTGGGTATGGAATACGTTGCTATTGGGGTCGGGACGAGCGGCAACGCCTATGTTCACAATCCTCGAGGTGAACAGGTTGGCGGGGCGACAATACATCCTGAATTTTCCATTCCATCTAAAGTCTACTTGGAATTAGATAAAAAGTATGGGAAGTGGCCTGCTCAAGTGATACCCAACACGCCACGATATGAGCATGCCATGAATATATTTTTGAACTATGTCTTAGAGGAACGTGATCCTGACGTAGCTCTAATATGGTCGTCCGAACCTGACAAATCGCAACATGCCTATGGTGTGGGCGCTCCTGAATCACAACGGGCATTGCACGAGGCAGATTCACAGTTTGGAAGGTTAGTGGAGCGTCTTCAGGTTTCCCAGAAACTCCGAGATTGTCAGGTCTTGATACTTTCAGATCACGGATATTCCACTATCATAAAACCAATTAACATTGAGGAAGAATTGCGGAATTCAGAATTAGAGGCTGCATTAACAGCTCGGAAAATACTTATCGCTCAGAATGGTGGAAGTGCTCTTCTGTATATATCTGACTCAGATCGAGATATAGCAGTCCAGGTAGTAGACTGGCTTGTCAGTCGAGAGTGGTGTGGCACGATTTTAGCATCGGAAAGGTTGGGAGATATAGAAGGAACGATACCCTCTTCAGCTGTATCGTACGATGGGCCCAGATGCCCCGATCTCACAATCTCTTTCAAGTGGAACTCTGAACGTAATGCAGAAGGATATATGGGTAAAGTTTATTCCACTGGAGGAGAGTCCGGACTCGGACAACACGGTTCCATGAGTAGGCATGAGATGAACAACACTCTAATTTGTCAGGGCACACGCTTCAGAGGAGGCGAGCGAATACTTTCCCCGAGCGGTAACATTGACATAATGCCAACTATTCTCGAGCTTTTAGATGTTCCTCCACCCGATTCAATAACAGGCCGAGTACTTAGAGAGTCGTTTGTGGGTTCCGATCCAGAAGTTCTTTCAAATACTACCGAACATAAAGCTTCTACGATGTCTGACCTGGGGCTATATTCCCAGAGAATTGTTGTTTCTAATATAGGTAACTCGATTTACCTAGACGAAGGTAATTCCAGACATGAATTGCGAGGTGAATAGATTATGAAATGTCCGCCTACTGTGACGTTGGAAAGATTTGTCTGGGTTGATGACCCAGAAGACAAAGATGCAAACTTCAAACGTGACGTTGCCCTGTACACCAATGATGATCCAATGCCTACGGTTAGGCGACTCAGTACAAATTTGAATATACCGGCTGGTGCAGTTATTCGCTACGTATTGTGCAAATGGGCTGCTTCGGGTAGCGACGCTCTTTTAGAGACGGGTCCAGATATGGTGGAGAAGATGTCATCGATTTTTGAAGAGGCCGAAGAGGCAGACACAATCGAGTCTCGCCTCCACGCCTACAATGCGGTCAGAGAAATAATATCGTGGCTTAGAGTCCCTCTAGACGACCCCAATTACAGAGCTAGGTAATTTTGAGTTCTTCTCTCAAGTCTGAAATTGTCTGGGATCTGCTTCTTGTTTGACGTCGTTCTCTCATTCCTATTGGGAGGTTTTCGACTTCAGGATGCACTTTGATAGCCACAAATGTCGGACCATCTTGGCTCATTATTTCACTTAAGCTCGTAGAAAGTTCTTCAAGATCGTCGAAGTTGTACGTGGATGCATATCCCGAACCTTCCGCCATGACAGCGTAGTCTATTTCTTCCGAGTTTGGGACAGGTTGTCCCCCCGTTGTTGCATAGCATCCGTTGTCTAATAAAAAGTGCACAAAATTTTTGGGTTGCTTGCCTGCGATCGATGCAAGGACTCCCAAGTTCATCAGAAGGGCACCCTCGGTATCAAAATGCACAACTTTCTGATCCGGAAGACCCAACGCTAGTCCGAATACAGCAGAAGTTGATTGACCCATTGCACCGCCTAGGGAAATGTCTCTTTTCTGGTTGGTAGTGATGTCCGACCAATGCTTTCCTGATGTTCCCTGCACCGATACTACTGCGTCTCCCCTATACTCCTGAAAAGCCTCAAATACTTTCTTAGCTTCGATCATTTATGTGCTCCTACAGTTAATTGTGGGCGTGAGCGTGATGTTTGAATTACCTGTTAAACCCATGGTATTCATCTCCAATTAAAACTACCACGGGACGTTTTGTTTTCCGTGCCTCTTGAAAGGCTTCAGAGATCCTTGGGCCGTCAGCGTCATGTTCAACAAGATAATAATTGATTCTGAAGGCATTCAAGAAAGGCTCAGTGTATGTGGCAGCAGTGTCCGGAGTGTTGCCTTTGCGAGTCCACCCACGATATCCAACCACCATCAATAGTGGGAAGCCTGCGTCTAGGGCCATTCCTCGTATCGAATCTCCTGATTCCATCATACCCGTATTTTGAATTAGGACAACAGGGACCTTCCCCGCGACATTAAGTCCAAGGGCAACCGACATTGACTCACCTTCCCGTGAGACGGGTACAACATCCAGTGACTCTTGTTTCTCCATCAACTCATACAGATAGTTGGTTTCACTGTCTGGAATCGTAATTATGTGAGTTACACCGTTTTTCTCAAATTCTTCTATGAGTGTTTCCGGTCTTAATATTTCTGTTTGCTGTTCCACCATGATTACTCTCCCATTTTCTGGAATTTTTGTAGCTATATAAAGGCGCCATTTGTATCATACTAGCTACCTGACGTTCTTCTTGAACTGAATGGCGCAAGTATATACGACAGAAATATCCATGTCGTCAATTTATTCTGCTTTTAGACCTATTTCCCCAGAATTTTTGAAGCGACAAGAATTTTGCTAGTTGTATCATTTACGGATTATATATTCATGAATTAAAATGTTCCTATAATGGAGGATCGTCTGGTTGGATTCACAGGGACAGGCATTAGAAATCCGATATAAAGGTTCCTCTCTGAACTGATGGAATTTCCAAGCGACTCACAAAGGAGACCCATTTTCACATGGCGACGGTCGATCTTTTATGGTTGGTGGATTGTTATAATAACGCTATTCTTAAACGCGTCGACTGGCTCTCCCACTTTTGGCGGGGTTGGTATATGGGTTGACGCCCTTGAGAATGAGTTTGGATGGAGTCGTACTCAGCTTTCGCTAGCGTTTTCTATTGGCCAGCTTGAAGGTAGTGTAATAGGCCCGGTGGTTGGGATTTTAGTGGATAGGGTTGGACCTAGGGTTGTGGTGTTGCTGGGAGTTTCAATTATTGGTGTTGGATTTCTGGTTTTGGCCCAGACCGACAGCCTCCGGATGTTTTATCTCGCCTACGGGATCATCATGCTTGGCGCGGCAGGAGGCGGCTGGCTCCCGATGATGACAGTTATTAATAACTGGTTTGACAAAAAACGCAGTATGGCGATGGGTGTAGGGGGAATCGGATTCTCGCTTGGGAGCTTTCTATTAGTACCGGCTTTGGCGTGGTTGGTAGTTCCAGATCATGTAGGGTGGCAGACAACATCGCTATGCCTAGGGCTCTTCTTTCTGGTCATCGCTTTTCCTGTTACCCGTGCAATACGGAACTCTCCAGAGGAATTCGGACAGCTGCCTGATGGGATTATGATCGAGGACAACCCGATAAAATTGACGGGTAGTGTTGGCGGAAAATTGCATGAGGATTATTCCATTTGGGAAGTTCTAAAAATGCCAGCCTTTTGGATACTTTCGGTTTGCCACGCGTGCTCTACATTGCTCATTGGTACGATGATGGTTCACATGATTCTAGCTCTCAAGGATCAAGGAATTCCAGTACAAACGGGAGCTTGGATTTGGGGGGCGACTATGGGGTTCTCTGGGGCTGCTCAGATTCTTGGTGGGTGGCTAGGAGATAGGGTGCGAAAGAATATCGCGCTTTGTTTTTTTGGATGCATTCAAGCTGTCGGAACGATTTTTGCTACCTTTGTTACTTCGGTATATCTTTCACCAATATTTATTATTACCTATGGACTTGGCTTCGGGGCGAGAATCCCATTAGGTACAGCTATTCGGGGGGAATATTTTGGAAGAAAGGCGTTTGGAAAAGTGCTGGGTCTGTCTATGCTTCCCATGTCAATGATGATGATGATAGGGCCACTCGTTGCAGCGAAAATGTATGACCTGCAAGGCAGTTATGACATGGCATTTTATACTCTCTCTTCAATAGCGATCGCCGGAAGTTTAGGATTTTTGTTGGCAAAGAAACCTAGTTCGAAAATCCCACATGAAAGGACCTAGCCGCTTTTCACCTTTGGGATTTTTGTACTCTTGCCCATGTATCTCTTAGAGAGACTGTTCGGTTAAATACGGGGATTCCAGGCCTCGAATCCGTAGAGTCCGCGCAAAAATAGCCAAGCCTCTCGAACTGGAATTTTTCTCCCGGCTGGGCTTCGGAAAGGGACGGTTCTATCATTGCCTCATGTATTATTTCAAGCGAACTCGAATTCAGTACAGAATCAAGAGTCTTGTCTGCGGAGATTTCAGGATTTGGGTCGGAACAAAGGCGATCGTAGAGTCTCACTTCAGATGAAATGGCATGCTTTTCGCTGACCCAATGTATCGTTGCCCTAACTTTTCTTCCGTCAGAGGCGGTTCCACCTCGGGTAGCCGGGTCGTAAGTGCACCGTATTTCTGAAATCTCCCCACTTTCCAAATCTTTGGTTACACCTACACATTTGATGAAAAATCCGTACCTAAGCCTTACCTCTCTTCCGGGTGCAAGCCTGAAAAATTTGTTGGGGGGATCCTCCATGAAGTCGTCACGTTCGATAAGGAGTTCTCGTGAAAAAGGGATATTTCGAAACCCGTCTGATTCGTTTTGAGGGTTGTTGACGGCAGGGAGGTAATCAGTTTCTCCTTCAGGGTAGTTCTCTATAATTACCCTCAGGGGCCTTAGAACCGCCATTCTACGTTCCACCCGCTTGTTCAAATTTTCTCGTAGGCAGTGCTCTAAAAGTGCAATATCAGCGATATTCCACCTTCGAGTAATACTCACCCTACTACAAAAGTCCCGGATGGACTCTGGTGTGTATCCGAGCCTTCTCATTCCAGAAAGAGTAGGCATTCTAGGATCGTCCCATCCGCTAACATGGCCTGATTCAACTAGACGGAGTAGGTTACGTTTGCTGAGTATGGTATGGCTGAGGAAAACTTTCCCAAATTCAATCTGTCTCGACCGAAATGTGCCTAACTGCTCTAGGAACCAGTTGTAGAGAGGGCGATGATCCTCATATTCCATGGTGCATAAAGAATGAGTAACCCCCTCAATCGCATCTGAAAGGCCATGGGCAAAGTCATACATAGGATATATAGGCCATTTGGATCCTGTTTGGTGGTGCGGTGATTTGAGGATTCTGTACATAACAGGATCCCGCATGTTCAGATTTGGGGAAGTCATATCGATTTTTGCTCGGAGTACGTGAGACCCTTCTTCAAAAACTCCTTCACGCATTTTTTCAAGAAGATTCAAATTTTCTTCAGGTGCTCTGTTTCTGTGTGGGCTGTTTTGACCCGGCTGTGTAAGTGTCCCCCTAGTATCTCTGATTTGTTCTTGTGATCGGCTATCGACGTATGCTTTTCCATCTGTGACAAGTTGTATGGCGAACTCATACAATTGATCAAAATAGTCTGAGGCGTATAGGATTTCCCCGGCCCATTTGAATCCCAGCCATTCTATGTCCTTCTTGATCGAATCGATGAAATCCTGATTTTCTCTAGACGGATTCGTATCGTCAAATCTAAGATTACATTTACTTCCCTCATTCTCAGCAGCTACGCCGAAATTCAGGCAAATAGAAGCGGCGTGCCCTATATGTAAAAACCCGTTTGGTTCAGGGGGAAACCGCGTTACGATCGATGCGTATTTTCCTGACTTGAGATCTTCTTTGATAATATCTCTGATGAAGTCTTCCGGAGCGTCTGAATCTTTATTCATATGGGTTAGTTACCTTCTGGCAATCGAGAATGAAGATAAGTGATATTAACAGTTAATCTCAGTTTTAGTTTTATGCTAACCACCATCGCTACCACTTTGGCTCAAATGTGCCAAATGGTGATGGAGGTAAAGACCAATAGGCAGGAGTTTCAGATAGTTGCGCGGCTGGCTTGGTGAAGGAAACTTTACCGTATGGAGAGCTAGTTTCCTGTAGGTAATTGATTACTTCACTGTCAGGGATGTCTTTGGCATCAACCTTATCAAGTCTTCCAAGCGACTTGAGCCACTGGCTTGTCTGGGCCAAGGATACTCTAACAAGCCAGCTTCCCCCTTCGCTTCTCTGTCTCAATAACGCAGTCATCGCCCCAAACGCACCTAAATACCCGGTAGCATGGTCTAATGTTTGGCATGGCATATGTATCATGCCTTCTATATTTGCAGCTTTTCCACCTTCTCTGCCAATACCACTAACTGTTTGAACAATACTGTCGAAACCCCGTTTACTTGCCCATGGTCCTAGATGACTAAACGCTGAGAGTTCTACGCATATTATTCCAGGTCTGATCTCGGCCATAGTTTCTGGGGAGAAACCTTTGGCTGCAATGCTACCTGGTCGGTAGCCCTGGATAAATATATCAGTAGTTTTGGCTAAATCAACGAATTTTCTTCTGTCATTTTTTTCGTTGAGGTCAAGGTGAGCTGGACGCTTGCCTCTTGACATGTCTATGACAAGACCGTCTATAACGTCCAGATTAGGATCATTAATCCATAATATGTTGGCCCCATGTTCGGCGAGAGTTCTACCCATTGAAGGTCCGGCTAGCACTTTTGTGAGTTCCAGTACTCTTACACCTTCGAGTGGTCTAAGGGGGTTAGTTGTGAAATTAAGTTCTTTCGCATCCCCGATTCTCCTTATTTCCATGACAGGTAGATTAGATACGGCCATTCCTTGGGGATGAGTTCTCCATTCGTCTAGGGTTCTCATCATTCCGACCGGTAGGCCCTTGTCGCTCAGATATTTCTCCGCCTCAAGTGTTTTCATGTTCTTTAAAATTTTTTGGACGCCGTCTGCGGAAGCCTCACAGTCTAACGCTTTTATTACTCCGCTTCTATGGGCAGGGTAATTAGCGTGGATTTGGAGCCAACCTCCGTCCCCACAAATATAAAAGCCATGTATCGATTCGGGATGTTTTTTTATTCCAGAATGGGAGTCTGTTCGGTAATCGGAATTCTCGTATTGTAAGTATCTTTCGCTTCTAAATGCTATCGCCGCATGTTTCATATCGACTGAAACGTTCTGTATCTCTGCGGTTCGTGATTCCCAGATTTTTGCCGCTGCTGCCGCCGCTACCGCGATAGTTGTTTGGGCCGCCACCCCTGTTTTGTATACTGAAGGCAAAACAGGTTCAGAGCCGGTAAGAGAGATCCTGTCCAGACAAGCGTCTTCAAGGTTGCTAAATTTCCATAGGTTCCCGATTACGGTTGTTGAATCCTCTTTATTTATCATGTTTCTACATTATTTTCTTAAATACGTGGTCTTTGTACCATTGTAATTCTGAGATGCTTTCCCTGATGTCAACTAACGCTAAGTGTTGTCCCTTTTTTGGTGGAGGTTCGAAGTCTGGATACCAGCGTTCAACAACCTCCTTCACTGTGGAGACATCAATCATGCGGTAGTGCAGATATTTGTCCAGTAAAGGCATTTCCTTGCGAATGAATCTTCTGTCTGTTGCTATGGAATTTCCACAGATCGGGGACTTCCCTGGCAGTGTCAAGGATTCCAAAAATTCGAGGGTTTGTTTTTCGGCAGAAATTATGTCAATTGAAGATGCTAGGCATCTCTTTAGAAGTCCTGACTTCGTGTGTTGTTCAAGGGACCATTCGTTTATCCCATCCATTTCTGCTTTGGTTCTATTGACTGCTATAACCGGACCTTCCCCTAACTCATTCAAATGAGAATCTGTTACCAGTGAGGCGATCTCTATTATTACGTGTTCATCATCAAGGCCTGTCATTTCTAAGTCTATCCATACCAGATTTTTTTCTTTGTCAGCTGTCACGTTAGCCTCTGAAAAACTTTTAAGATGGTGTTATCTTAAGTTTATGCCTTCCAATTATGCTACTTCACAAAAATGTAAGGAATCAATAACCCCTTTTGCCTACTGGGTAGTCAACAGCAAGCTTGCTGCAGGGGAATATCCTGGAAACCAATTTTCTCTCAACCCAGCCACTCTTATGGCGTCACTTGTTCACCAAGCGGTTGCCTTGTGGAAAAGTAATTTTAGAGCCTGGAATTATCCCCCCAAGAAGATAGGGAACCTGCTTGACTTAGGCATCGACACTTTTATAGACCTTACTGAATCAGGAGAACGTCCCGAATATCGTAGTGGTCTGCATTTGGAGCGTCAAAAACGTTCTCAGTGCACCAATTACTATAGTTTCCCCGTCGAGGACCGGAATGTTCCAGACCAAATAGTGATGAAAGCCATCTTGGATCTAATAGACTCTGAGATAGATAATGGGAGGTCCGTTTATGTACATTGTTTCAGGGGTTTAGGAAGGACCGGTACAGTCGTTGGTTGTTATTTGGTTAGCCAAGGGATGTCCGGTCTTGATGCGCTCAACGCAATTAGAGAACTAAGGAAAGACGTAGCAGGCAGCTTCAGGGGGTCGCCAGAAACACAAGTTCAACGGGATTATGTACTTGACTGGGGAAACTTTGAGTAGTTCGTTTTTTGACTAAGATTGGGAAAGGCCTTCGACTATTACAGAGTCAGGTATTTTTAATAATTCTCCAGGGGAGATGCTCAATTTTCCAGACCTGCTTCCTCCGCCTAATATAACCCTGTCTAATTCCATGATTTTTGCATCAATGTAAAGAGGTACCGAATTCGGCAGGGCGAAGGCGGTGACCCCTCCGATCATCATTCCCGTTAGTTGCATAGTATCTTCTGCACTTGCAAAAGATAGTCTGGATACGCCCATCAGACCCTTAACTTTCTTATTAACGTCAAGTCTATCTGTTCCCAACACGATGCACGCGGCATATTTTTTCTCTCCCCTCTTAGAGGCGACTATTATCGTGTTCCCGGACTCTTCCATTTCGAAACCATATTTTTTGCAGAAATCTAATGTGTCTGCGAATTCAGGATCAACTTCGATCCACTTGTAAACGACACCAAGAGTAGCCAGTGTGGTTTGAACCTTTTTCTCTATATCAACATTGTTGTCCATGTGCTGCCTTGTAGTGCTCTATATTATTTACCGCGTTCGCTTCTCCATCTATCTCATCATTTATGGAATTAGGTTATTTAAAATCCCAACTGCTGTTATTCCTTCATGTAATTGACGGTATCGATCTTCCAGAATAATTTCCTTTTGATAGTGGAATGTAAGATAGTCCGTCTTGATCTGGCATCTCTGTTAATATCCCTCGTCTTAGGGAATTGAGGTGTTGGGGATTAATTAAAGGTATTCCGTCGGAATGGGTATGAGTGTCAATGAATCCTGGAGCGGAAGGCAGCCCTCCTCCTTCAATCACAGTCGCTGCCGACATTCTATCCTAGGGGGGGTACCTATGGCCTCTATTTCCGGACCTGATACGAATATGTCTGCCTTAAATGGTGACTTTCCAGTTCCGCCATACAAATCCTCCCCGACGGCGACGAATTTAAATCCTTATGATTGTATAGAAATTCGTTTCAATTGTAGAGTCAATAACAGGCTAATAATACCTACAACGGATGCGGAGAACGTGGTCAAAAGCACTTCATCATAGCTCCAACGTTCCGCCACTTTGCCTGCAATACCCGGTGCTATCGCAAATCCCCAAACAAAGCCGATTCCCACGATGGAAGAAATAACTCCGAAATTAGTTCTTCCTAGGAGTTCAGCGGTGATCAACGGTCTGATGATACTGACTAAGCCGTAGGGCCCCCCTTGCAATAACACAAAGGAAACTATGACAGAGGTAGATATTCCGCCAAAGACAAGAGATATACTAGAGACGGCCAGACAAATTTGGCAAAAAAGAGCGACTCGGACTATGGGGATGTTCTTACGTGAAAGTGACTCCACACAGAAAAATAGCAACCTGGCTATGACCTGCATGGGTCCTATGCAGGACGCCAGAAATATTGCAAGACCAGTGGAAATTTGTCGACTTTCGAGTAGCGGGAAGATTTGGCTAATCACCATTCCTTGGTTCAGGGCCAAAGTAGTGAAAGTTATGAGCAATCCCCAAAATATCGGGTTTTGAATGACAACCCGAAGAGTTATCGAAAGTTTGTCTTGGTTCTGACTCCCATGACTATGCTTACTGGGATCTTCTTTAACAGTGGCGACTGTTTTCATGGAGGTTCCGTACCAGAACAGGGGAGCGGTTATCAAAAATGTTACTAAGGCAAAGATGTATATGCCGGCCTCCCAACTGAAAACTCTGGATAAGTAGGCCGATGTAGGATAAGAGACCGTACTGGCGAATCCAGCGAAAATGGTCACCATGATGATTGGTCGTTTTGCTCCTTCTTGGAATGTTCTTGTTAGGTACGAAAAGCATGATTCGTAAAGACACCCAGACAATGCTATCCCTATTAAAATCCACACTGTGTAAAACTGCCATAAATTTGTTAAGGAAGGGATAAGGGAGATTAAGCATGCACCGACTAAAGTACACACAGTCATCAGTGATCTTGACTTTCCTCTGTCTATTAAATGTCCGGCTATAATGCTACTGATAGCTGACGCGATGAGGGCATAAGTAAATCCCAGAGAAAGATCGGCTACTGACCATCCAAAATGAGTATTCCATCGCAAGAGCGACGCTGGGAAAATATAGAAAAGGCTTGCCCATACAAGTGTCTCCGCTATAGAGAGAGCCCATAATCTACTCTCTCTCCACACGGGGATAGGTTCTAACACGATCCACTTCGGATAGCTGTGAGCTCACGGGTTGAGTTAGGAGGAAAGGGATAATATAGGCCACGTGGAATATTACCCATACAATAAATTTGTCTGATTATAGACAAACTATTAGGAAATGTTCTGAGTAAGGTTCCGTAGATCAATATGCCAATAAGAATGGATACTTCAAAGGATCTGGTTTCAACCCACACCACATGTTTTGCTTCGCGGTTCATATATACCGACTACATTTAAGAGCCGAAAGGAACACTATTGAGCTTGAGCGTCTAACTACCATTTTTAAAACCTTATACTAATTGCGACCTTCCGTATAAGACGATCATTTGAAATATACTTCTGATTTAAAAAGGATAAGTTATGAAAGAAGCCCCTGTAATTACGAAAGTAGATGTCGTCCATTTTGAACACACAATCGATAATCTAGGTAGGGACTATAATACTTTCAACAAGGTGTATGAACCAGGAGGACATTCAAGGCAATCTGATTCAATATTGAGGGTGCATACAGATAAAGGAATTGTCGGCGAATACCCTGGAGTGGGCGGCCCTGCCTTAGCTGAGATAAAGTTAATATCTAATTACTTAAGCGGTAAGAATGCTCTTGCTCGAGAGCCAATCTATAACGATTTGAAGCGAGCATCACGACACTGGGCTATGCTTGGTATGAGCGTCATAGACATATGTCTGTGGGATATTGCTGGCAAATTTTATGACGAGCCGCTATACCGGTTATTGGGGGGAGAAAGGAGACCCTTGAAGGCATATGCTTCGACCTTACACGGAGATGAAAATGCGGGTCTTTCCACGCCGGAAGATTTTGAGGAATTCGCATATGAATGTATGGAGATTGGCTATAAGGCATTCAAAGTTCACGGTTGGGGGCTTGCTCGTAGCAACATAGATAGGGAAGTAAATAATGTTATCAACCTGGGAAAGAAGTTTTCAGGGAAGTTGGACTTGCTTATAGACCCAGCCTGTGAAATAAGAAATTTTGGCGACGCGTTAAAATTGGGAAGAGCGTGCGATGAAGCAAACTTTTTTTGGTGGGAGGATCCATTTCAAGATAATGGGGTTTCACAATTTGCTCATCGGAAGCTTAGACAAATGGTCAAAACACCACTCCTTCAAACTGAGCATATACGCCTCCTTGAGCAGCATGTGGACTTCATTGTGGCGGATGCAACTGACTATGTTCGATGTGGGGCACATGAGGATGGTGGTATCACCGGTGCGATGAAGATTGCTCACGCATCTGAAGGATTCGGCCTCGATATGGAGTTACACGGGCCCGGTCCAGTTCACAGGCATATTATGTCGGCTATTCGCAATACGAATTTTTATGAGTTAGGACTGGTGCATCCTAAGATCGAGAGTACCAAATCTCCTGTTTATAAAGATTACGGTGATGATCTTCGAGATATAGATCCCGAAGGGAACGTTTATGCTCCGGACGGCCCCGGTATAGGTGTGGATTTAGATTGGGAATGGATAAATTTTCATAAAATTGGAGAGGAGACGATTTTTTAGTCGTCTATAATGTGGGCCATAAATTGCGAGTTCAAATAAGAGAGGAGTACTTAAATGCCTTCGAACGGAAAAGTAGCAATCATTACAGGGGCCGGCAGTGGCATCGGTAGAAGTTCGGTTCTCCACTTGCTCAAGGACGGGTATTCTGTGGTTTTAGCTGGTCGACGGCGAGAACCACTGGATGAAACTATAAAACTCTCCGGAGCGGACGATTCGCGGACATTAGCTGTTCCAACAGATGTGAGCGACCCAGATTCTATAGCAGAACTTTTTGCAATTACCGGAAAGAGGTTTGAGAGGGTCGATGTTTTGTTCAATAATGCCGGAGTGGGTGCTCCACGCATGCACATGGAGGACTTGCCCCTTGAGGACTGGCAGAGAGTTGTCGACACGAACCTTACAGGGAGCTTTGTTTGTGCGCAGCACGCCATGAAAATGATGAAGAGTCAATCTCCTATGGGCGGCCGCATAATCAACAATGGTTCTGTATCTGCATATGTGCCGAGACCAGAGTCAGTGGCGTACACCGCTACGAAGCACGCGGTAACCGGGCTTACTAAGCAGATTTCATTAGATGGCAGGGAATATAACATAGTATGCAGCCAAGTTGATGTTGGCAACGCAGCGACACCGATGACGGAGCGAATGTCAAATGGGGTCGCTCAGGCCAATGGAGAGGTCAAGGTTGAACCTACTTTTAATGTTGACCATGTTGGTGAGACGGTTTTGTATATAAGTAATCTGCCTCTAGAAGCGAATATTCAGTTCGTGACAATTATGGCTACTAAGATGCCATACGTAGGTAGAGGGTGAATTTGAGTAACGTTTTAATTCGTGCACGCGTTCAATTAACTTAAACAACATCCCTTACGGGGATTATGATTGAGCTTCCAAGAGCTCTGGCATAGATATGTGGCAGTTGATTTAAAGTTGATGGCGTAAGTAATTTTTTTGCAGGCTGTTTCCTATAAAGAACCGTCAATAACAATGTCTATAACGGATGCTTTGCCTGCTGTCAAAGCTCTATTGACGGCAGGCGCAATTTCTAGGGGATCTGTAATTCTTTCGCTATTCAAGCCCATTCCTTTCGCAATTTCCGATATATCAAAAGGTGTGTCAAAATTGGAATAGAGCAGATTTTCTCCGGCTGGTTCAGTTTCTTTGAGAACCTCTGTTTGGTATATGTTGAAATTCACTTTCAGCACTCTGTACATTCCGTTATTGCATATTACGAAGACACAGGGTATATCATCATTCGCTGCGGTCCATAGACCCTGTATGGTCATCATAGCGCTTCCATCTCCGATGACACCGAATACAGGGCGGTTTGGAAATGCACATTGAGTTCCAATAGTCGCCCCTATCCCACCTCCGATCGATTGACCCCTGACCCCTCTAATGTCGTCTCTGGTTTCTCCGTTGAAATAATGCCTCACAGCGCCCCGATTGCTTACAGAATCATCTACTATGATCGCGTTGTCCGGGACCGCTTTGGATAACTCATACATCATTCGTGCTGGTGAAATCGGTGTGTTTTCCCATTTAAGTTTCGCATCATTCTCAAATTCTCTCCGTATATTTGCCGCTTGCTTCGTTACTTCTTTCAATCGATTTCCCAGACCAGATTTTTTTAAACGAGGACGGATATCTTCTAAGAGTTGTTGCAGTCCAACCCGGCAGTTCGAAATAATACCTATCTCTGTTGGCTCCGTTTTCCCTACCCTTCCTGGGATCGAGTCTAAGTGGATTAGCCGCGTATTTTCACTGAGAATGACATCACCCCAGTAGAAAAGCTCGTCGAAAGTATCCATGCCTACGGTCAGAATAACGTCATAACCTTTTAGGGATTCGCGATCTCTAGCTACCCTCAGCGAATGAATTCCTAAGTACTGTGGGTGAGTAGTCGGGAAGGATACTTCAGCTCCTCTGGATTGATATACGGGAAGTTCTAGCAATTCCGCCAATTTGACTGCTTGAGTAATCCCCTTGTCATCTGAGACTCTGTCCCCGACTATCATCAATGGACTGCGGGATTGGGCGAGTAGTGTTCCTGCTTTTTGTATGGCTTTTGGGTCGGGTCGGACCTCGTCGTACACCGGAGATGAGGGGACTATATTCATTTCAGCCATTCCTTCCAGTGCGTTTGCAGTAAATCCTACATAGACTGGGCCTTTAGGATGGCTATTTGCTTCATTGAAAGCCCTTCGCATGGCAGATGGTATTTGGTCTGGTAGATCTAGTTCGACAGACCATTTAGTGACAGGCCGAACTAGATTGGCAAGGTCTGTTTTATTTTCGCTTATCTTTCTGGAGTCATAGTTAGCTGAAGTCACAACCATGGGAGTACCGGTGTTTAATGCATCTAGCATCAGAGCAATTCCGTTAGCAAGGCCGCTATCAACGTGTAGACTCACGAAAGAGGTCTTATTAGTGGATCTAGCGAAAGATTCTCCCATCCCGACAGCTACGCTCTCTTGAAGCGCCATAATATATTTGAACTCCGGATATTCTCCCAGCATATCCACGAGCGGACCTTCACTGGTGCCTGGGTTTCCAAAAATGTATTCAATGCCTTCGGCCTTGAGCATTTCAAGTACCGCCTGTTTTCCGGACATTAGCTTTGTCATGTGAGCTCCTATTGCATCAAATAGTTCTTAGCCCAGCCATGTTACATATGGATATTGCCTCGAGCAATATTTACACTATATGCAGTGCTAATGTCATGCTAGTCGGGCGACGAATAATTCAAGGGATAAAATCCTACCTCAAGGAGTATAGGTTGGTCAGATCAACAAAAATAGAAAAAATCGAGACTTTTTTATGGGATAGATGGCTTCTAATAAAAATCCACTGTGAAGACGGTACAGTCGGAATAGGAGAGGGAGGAGTACATGGTTGGCAAAGACCGACTAAAACCATGATAGAGACTATGGAACCATATCTGATTGGACAAGATCCACATAAGATTGAGCACCATTACCAATGGCTGTACCGATCGTCCCATTTCATGGGATCGGTTGTTCAGGGCGCCTTATCGGCGATCGATATTGCATTGTGGGATGTGAAAGGTAAACGTCTTCAAGTTCCCATCTATGATCTCATGGGTGGAAAAACAAGAGATAAAGTTCGTTGCTATATGCATGTAGGTTCTGGCGAGGGCGGCACAGCCGAAGATTTAGCGAAAGACGCAGCTGACGCGGTAAAGAAAGGTTACACGGCTGTCAGATTTACCCCCTTTCCATCAGACTATTATCTACATAAGTCTTATAACGAATGGGCCGATGAGGCCGTGGAGAGAGTGGCTGCTGTTCGGGAAGCTGTGGGAAGATACGTTGACATTTGCGTTGAAATACATAGGCAAATGTCTCCAGCAGAGGGGATCTCGCTTGGAAGGAGGCTCGAAGAATTTAACCCTTTTTTTTATGAAGACCCCATGCTTCCGGACAGCCCTGCTTTGATGGGTGAAATTGCAGATAAGTGTAATATTCCAATCGCAACGGGAGAAAGGTTCACGACGATATTCGAATACCAACAACTGTTGGCAGGGAGAGCCGCCTCTTATGTCAGGCCTGACTTATGCCTCTGCGGGGGGCTGACCGGCTGTAAGAAAGTGGCCGCCATGGCTGAGGCTCATCATGTGAAAGTTATCCCCCATAATCCGCTTTCACCGGTCAGTACAGCAGCGTGCGTTCAACTGGATGCGTGTATCCCGAATTTCGCATTGCAGGAATATACAGGGGAATCGGAACCGCCCAAAAGCGAGTTGCTTGTAAACCCGTTGCAGCTCGAAGACGGATATCTCATTATACCGGACGGACCCGGGTTGGGGATTGAGATCAATGAGGAGTCTCTTAGCATCCCCGAAAACCCCAAGACATTAGATACTCCAATAGGATTTGACGGATCTGTTCAGGACAGATGACCGTTAGGAGATAGATGTGACCGTATCAGGTTACAATTGTGAGGTAGGTTAAAACCCAGTTTAAGCGCCATAGGGATGCGTCTTATGCGTCGGCAGTTTGTTGTCATAGAATGAGAGCATGGAGCCTAGGAAAGTTATTCCGGCGAGAATCAGGAATGCCACTCGCATTCCAGATACAAACGATCCTATAATATTTTTGTCGGAATTGTAGGTAACTTCTGAGAGGTCAGGGGCATACCCTAACGAGGACATCACGGCCGTTACGATGATTGTCGAGACAGGTATCGCGATCAAATTTCCTGAATTGCGGACTAAGTTTATTAATCCTATTACAGAACCATGTACCTCGTTCTTGGCTACGCTTAAAGTAGCACTATTATTTGGCCCGTAGAAGATGCCCAAGCCGGCGGTCACGGGAATCATCGCTAAAAGAGGCATCCAGCCGTGTGACGATAGATTTAGCGCACTAAGTGATAATAGTCCTATTGTTGAAATAAAGAGGCCCCCCGACGCAAATAGTTTTGTACCGTGAACGTCAGATAATTTTCCGGAGAATGGGCTGAGAATAGACATCGCAGCGGCTGCAGGTACAAACACTATGCCTACTTCTCTAGGGGAGTACCCCAAGCCATATTTCAAATAGAATGGAAGTAGAAAATTTGCTGCTGATGTTCCTATAAAGCCAAGCAGAATTGCCGCCACCGAACACGCAAAAAGAGGAGACTTGAACAGCCGTACGTCGAATAAAGGAGATTGAGCCCGAAGGGATCTAATCACGTAAAAAAAACCAAAGATTAATGCAGAACAAATACCCACCGCCGTGGGTAAAGGTGACCAAGTCGACCTTATAGCCATAGTTATCCCAGTCAACAGTGATCCTAGACTCGAGATAAACAACAAAGAGCCTATCCAGTCGAATTTACTATCTGAGCTATCAGTTGAGGATCTCTCGTCTCTTAATACTGCCGTAGCTAAAATGGCACCTGCTCCTGTTATTGCGGATGTTAATATGAATACGCTGCGCCAGCCGGCTAAGGAGGCGGCAAACCCTCCCACTGCAGGGCCGGCAATGCTTCCAAGCCCTACGAAGATCATTACAAGGCCGACTGCTTTGCCTCTCTGCCCTTCTCCAAACGCTGCCACAGCGATAGCAAAGGATGTGCCTTGTACCATCGCTCCACCTATACCTTGGGAAATTCGGCCCGTCAACAGGAGAGGGAATGTTTGAGAAAAACAGCAGACAACTCCTCCAAAGGAGAATATTAATAGTCCTAAGATTATTACTCTCTTTTTCCCCACAGCGTCGGACAAACGTCCCATGGGGAGAAGTAACGCTGTCAGAACCAGCAGGTAAATAACGATTACCCATTGGGCGGTTGGTATATCCGACGAAAAATCCTCAGCAATGTCTGGAAGGACTACGCTTATGACCCCTCTGTCTAGTGCAGTGCCTAGGATTGCAAAAGCGCTCGAAAGCAGCGCCCACCAAGCATATTCAATTTTCGCAATCGTATTAAATCGAATTGGTTTCATTTGAGGGCACTCAGAAGGATACACCTACTTCATAGAATTTCATGAAGTTGCAACTGTAGAAAAATTAGCAGAAAGAGCTTGCTAAATTTAGCTGTTGTTTTTCTATAAGTTTTGGTTGGAGATCAATCTAATTATCTGTCTCTGAGGGTTGTTTTTCTCCTTGGGGAGTTTCGGCGGCGGTAAGCAAGCTGGCGAAAGGGCCAAGTAATTTCGTGAATTCCATCGGGAAGATGAATTTTGTCGAATCGCCTTTCCCCATTTCCTTTAAAGTCTCAAAATATTGTAGGCTGAGCGTGTTTACATCCACCTCCCTGGCCACTTGGTATATTCTTTCAAGCGCGGTGCTAAAGCCTTCAGCTCGTAACACAGCGGCCTGTTGATCTCCTTCCGCGGTGAGTATTTCGGACTGTCGGGCTCCCTCTGCCCGAAGGATATCCGCTTGTTTATCACCTTCGGCAATAGTAATGGATGCTTGTCTTTTACCTTCTGCTTCAGTGACGTCAGCTCTTCGGATTCTCTCCGCAGACATCTGTCTGTTCATCGCTTCCTGTATCTGTGGTGCCGGTTCGATCTCTTTAATCTCCACGGCTGATACTTTGATTCCCCACCTTCCCGTCGTGTCGTCTAGTTTGACTCTGAGCTCCTGGTTTATTCTCTCTCGCTGAGACAAAACATCGTCGATAGTCATTTCCCCAATCACGGCTCTTAGTATTGTGGTGGCCATACCTATGACCGCTTGATGGTAATTCACAACTTCCAGAACCACTTTCTGTGCCTCTTCTTCCATAGGCCTCATGTAAACGAGAAAGTCAATATCGATGGGCGCGTTGTCCCTAGTAATATTTGTTTGTCTGGGTATGTTGATGACTTCTTCTCGTAAGTCAATTCGGTTAGCAGTTTGAAATGGCCAAATTAGTATCTGGAGGCCGGGTCCTCGTAATCCTGTTCGTTCATTGAACCTGCCTAACGTGAATACGGCGAGTCGTTCATATTGCCTCACTACTTTGATGATCGGGATCATTTTCTATCTCCTCCTTGTTCACCTGATAATTTGGAAACGTATATTTTCAGGCCCTTCATTTTCGTTACGATAACTGATTCTCCTTCATCAATTTCTTGATTGGAATCTGACGTTTCAGCACTCCACACCTCAGACTGCACTTTCACCAAACCAGTTGGGTCAAGCCTTGCTTCAACTACTCCGACGGAGCCAACTACCCCAGATGTGTGGGAAGTAGAGCTATCACTTGCCGCTTCCGCGAACGCTTTGATCGCAAGAGACAGTGAACCTGCCAATACTAGACCTGACGTTCCTATGACCCATGTACTTACACGGAACGATGGGCCATTAATGGGAGGTGGAGAAAGTCCGCCGAAAAGCAAGAATGCTCCTAGAAGAAAACATAATATCCCGCCAGTGATATAAAGTCCTAATCCGGGGGCTTGCGCTTCAATGAAAAATAGAACTAAAGACGCCGTTAACAGAGCTACTCCTACCCAGTTAACTGGTAATTGTCCCATTCCCACGAATGCGACCGCCATCGCTAAGATTCCAACGAACCCACCTACCAAGATCCCGGGTTGCACAAACTCTAAAGTTAGTGCGATGCTTCCCACCGTAAGCAATACGAAAGTTATGTTAGGGTTTCCTACTGCGTCTAAGAACCTTTCCAGCAAGCTGCGTCTCAACTCCTCCACGGGTGCATTAGATATATCTAATGTGATGGCCTCGTGGGCTATATTTATCACCGAGCCATCTATTTTCTCAACAAGCATTTGCGTATCCGCGGCTATGAAATCGATGATACCTGCTTGTAGGGCCTCGTTCGAGGTGAATGAAGCGGATCTAATAACTGTTTCCTCGAAAGGGGTCGTGGGTCGGCCCCGATTTTCCGAGATGCTCCGCAGTAGAGCCGCAGCGTCCTGCGATGATTTCGATTTCATCGTGTCATCGAGATCTTCCCCATTTACTCCCACGGGGGTTGCGGCACCTATATTTGTGGCAGGTGACATAGCGGCTACATGAGAGGCCGCAACAATAAACGTGCCAGCTGATCCAGCCCTTGCACCCGAAGGTGTCACGAAAACGATCACAGGCACTTCGGATGATAGGATCGATGTTACTATCGACCGTGTGGGACCGAGCATGCCGCCAGGAGTGTCTAATTCAATCAAAAGTGCCACAGAATTTCTTTTGCTGGCCTCAGACACGGCCCGCTTTATATAAGAAGCGGTTGATGGCTGGATGGATCCTCTAATTTCTACTTTCATAATTGAGGGTGCTGCCGATTCGACTGTTAAAACCAACAGGATTCCTTGAACGAATAATGCACCGAAAATGACTGCAGATATGAGTCGTAATATGTTCATGGAGGTTCTCTCTACATTATATGTATCTGCTGGATTTAACCAATGTTGGAAACAGGATCAGAAACTTTCACCCTAATTGTATCTGTAGACTTGGGTAAAGAACCAAAAACGAAAGATTTCTTGAAAACGGTTGATATGCTGGGATAGCTTACACTGGGTTCATAAAGGTACACGCCAATTTATTGAAAGTGGGTCGAAAGATCTTTAACCGAGGAGCCCTAAGATACATCCTTCATATCCAATACCTTTGCGAATTAGAGGATTGTTTATTCGAATGTAGTCCATCTCATGCTAGGGATTTTGCGAGGTAATTTCCTAGAAAGCCCGACTCTTTTTTAGCGACCAGAATCCGGGAGATTTATTGAAGTAATTTATGGCAGTCTTAGCTTTGAATAGGTTTTGGCTCTTGGACGGTGAGGCTCCTTTGGAGAGGCAAGCGCTGGCTATATCGATCCAATGGACGTTCAGCCTAGGGCACTTTCGGAGAAATTTTGAAGGGCGAAAGTTGATCGTCACTCCCTTTTGTTGGATTCTCGTTGGTGACCTCTGTTATCTTGTTCGCAATAGACCGAGGAGGTAGTCATGAAATTAGCTTTTTTCAACAATCATACTTTGGGAGTCGTTAAAGGGGATCGGATGGTTGATATATCTGACGCGGTCCCTGTGAACGAACACGACCATGCGCAAGGTTTACTTAACAGGGTTATAATTTCTTTCGAAGAATATATTAAGCCTATTCAACAACTGGTTGACTCTCGAGAGGGTGTTCCGATATCTTCAGTAGCCTTCGATTCGCCAACTCCGAAGCCACATAACATCGTTTGTATGGCTGTTAATTACATGGAGGACGGAACTAGGGATGCTCCTGCTCCCATAAATGCCTTTCATAAGTCACCGAATACTGTTTTGCCGGACGGAGGAGTGATCGTTTTGCCGGATGTTCCAGCGGCCATTTTCGAACCAGAAGCGGAGATGGCTCTGGTAATTGGAAAAAAGGCATCGAACGTCAAAGCTGAAAATGCATATGATCATATTTTCGGGTACATGAATTTCATCGATATGTCTGCCCGTGGACTCTCTGAAGGGGGAGGCGTTTTTTTTCAAATGAAATCTAGGGACACTTTTGCCCCGATGGGACCTTACCTGGTAACTGCTGATGAGATTAACGACCCTCAGCAACTTCAAATACAACTTTCAATCAACGGCGTGTTGAAACAGAACTTCAATACAGATGATATGGCGCATAAAATTCCCAGAGTTATTGAATGGGTGACATCTGTCCACACTTTAGAGCCTGGGGATGTTGTTGCTACAGGCACTAATCATCGGGGATTGAGCCCAATAATGGACGGGGACAATATTGAACTTGAAACTCAAGGATTGGGGCATCTACATATAGGTGTTAGAGACAATTTAAAAAGAGAGTGGAGGCGAGAGACCCGGCTTGAAAGGGAAGAATTGGGATTTGATTCACCTACTCCTCAAGTGGGAGGAAAATATTCTAACTAAAAGTTTTCTTGGGATTTTTTATAATTAATGTATATATGCTGTACATCCCAATACTCTATGCGGTCGCTGAGGGCAAATACGTATGCGATTAGAAGGTAAAACTGCAATTATTACTGGTGCTAGCAAAGGCATGGGTGCATCTGAGGCTAAGCTGTTTGCATTGGAAGGTGCCAAGGTTATTGCATGTGACATAGATTCTTCGTCAGGTGAGTCATTAGTAAGTGATATACGTCGCAACGGAGGAATCGCTCAATACTTCCATTGTGATGTCAGACGAGAATCTGATTGGGTGGAGTTAGTAGAAGAAACCCAAAGGAATTACGGTGCAGTCGATATATTAGTAAATAATGCCGGATTGAGTGGTACTTCGGCGGATGATCTTTTAAGTACAGAAGCGTGGCACATGATTATGGATGTTAATGCCACAGGAGTGTTTCTCGGTACTAAAACAGTAGCTGAACTAATGAAAGACCAAGGGGGAGGATCAATAGTGAATATTTCCTCCATAATGGGGTTCGTCGGTGGTGAATATGGGCACCCTGCATACCATGCCTCAAAAGGGGCTGTCCGAATATTTAGTAAAGCGATGGCAGTAAAATATGGACCTCATGGAGTGAGAGTTAATTCAGTTCATCCAGGGTTCATGCCTCCCATGTCATCCGCAAATCATGCCACAGACGGTGCTAGAGATAGATACATATTACAAACCCCTCTCCGGAGATCAGGGCAATCAATAGAGGCAGCCTACGGGGTCTTGTTTCTTTCATCCGATGAAGCATCGTTTATTACGGGTACTGAGTTAGTTATTGATGGAGGTTATATAGCCCAATAACTGGACTTCTTTTGAGTAGTTCCAGGTGCATATGAAGGAGTTTTAAATGCGAAGGAATGAAGTGAGGCGAAGGCTATCTGAAGGTAAACCTGTGATTGGTCCTTTTGTCGGATTGCAGAGCCCGAATGTAGCAGAACTTATGGGAAATGCAGGGTTTGACTTCGTCGTAATTGAATCTGAGCATAATGCCCTAGACTCTGCTGAAATAGAACATATCTTAATGGCTGTGGGGAACACTGATGCTATTCCAATTGTAAGAATCCCATCTTCGGATAAGGTTTATATACAAAGGGCTCTCGACCTTGGTGCTATGGGAATTGTTGTCCCTTCTGTTAAAACTGTCGAAGAAGCGATGGAAATAGTGAGGGCCACGCGTTTTCCTCCAAATGGCACAAGGAGTTGGGGGCCGTTGAGAGCCTCCAAATACACTTTTGATAACTCGGACTATTTACGACATGCGAATGAAAACATCCTTGTTGTTTTAATAATCGAGACCGCTGAAGCAGTACAAAATTTGCAAAACATAGCCGATGTTCCTGGAGTCGATGTGGTTTACATTGGTCCGTGGGATATGTGTCTAGCTCTGGGATTGGACCCACTCTCGCAACCTCATAAAGAGATTGATGACATAGTATCCAGTCTGGTCAGGGTATCTAAAAACAATTCTTGTGCAGCGGGGGCAGGAGCTTCTTCACCAACAGATATATCTCGCCGGCTTGACCAAGGGGTAACCTTTGTCAGTTACGGCCCAGACTATGCTCTACTGTCGGCTGCTGCGGAGACCGGGGTAAACGCTTTCAGGGATCTTACCTCTAATAAATAAAAAAAGTATTATCCGACAAAGTGTAATTTTCATGAAAACGCAGATGGGACGTATGGAGGGTAAAGTTGCAATTGTGACGGGATCAGGGTCTCGCGGAAACACAGTGGGGAATGGGTAGGCAGTAGCTACTATTTTTGCTCGAAATGGTGCTAGGGTATTGCTTGTGGACTCCGTAGAAGAAAATGCCCATAGAACTCTCGATGGTATTAAGAATGAAAGGGGAGAGGCATCGGTTTTCGTTGGAGATGTCGTTTGTGAAGATACTTGTAGAGCTATAACAGATGAAGCCATAGGACGATATGGTACTCTCGATGTTCTCCACAACAACGTTGGTATAGGTGGTTTTGGAACGGTGGTAGAGGCCGACCCCGATGATTGGGATAACGTGATGTCAGTCAATGTGAAGTCGATGATGCTCACTAGCAAATATGCGGTGCCAGCTATGGCCTCAGGTGGAGGAGGCTCAATAATAAATATTTCTTCCATATCAGCAATTAGGCCTAGAGGGCTTACTCCTTATACGGTGTCAAAGGGTGGAGTAATCGCTTTGACGAAAGCGATGGCGGTTGACCATGCCAAGGATGGTATTCGGGTCAATTGCATACTTCCTGGTCCTGTCTATTCTTCGATGACCGCTGAAGGGATGTCTCAGAAACGAAGGGAAGCAAGGAGAAAGGCTTCTCCTTTGGGAACTGAAGGGACGCCATGAGACATTGCAATGGCGGCCATGTTTTTGGCCAGTGATGAATCTAAGTGGGTGACCGGAGTAGTTTTAACTGGTGATGGCGGTGTGACGTTGCTTAGTCCTGACAGATAAATGAAATAAGAGCGATTTATAGGAGAAGGTAGATCAAATGAGATTGTCTGAAAAAATTTCCATAATTACTGGTGGAGCCAATGGGATGGGGGCGGAGGAAGCGAGGTTATTTGCGGCTCAAGGTTCAACCGTGGTCGTGGCGGATTTACAGCAGACGGAAGGTATGGAAGTTGTAAAGCAGATTGAATCATCGGGAGGTACAGCGATATTTGAGAAATTAGATGTTACTGAAGAAAGCCAATGGGTATCCTTGATTGAACGCGTTACTAGCAATCTTGGGGATCTAGACATTCTAGTAAATAATGCTGGCATCAGTGGCTCCTATCAACCTGATCTTATGAGTTTAGAGGCATATGACAGGCTTATGCGAGTTAATGCAAGAGGGGTATTCCTCGGGATTAAATATGCTGTGGAGCCGATGTTGAAATCCGGTTCTGGCTCTATAGTTAATATCTCTTCTATATCAGGTATGGTTGGGCAAGAATATACACATATGGGATACAACGCGTCCAAGGGCGCTGTGAGAATCATGACGAAGTCGGCCGCAGTTCAATATGCGGCTAAAGGAATAAGGGTGAATTCTGTTCACCCTGGGATGATGCCACCTATGACAACTTCAGTAGGGACCGCCGCACCTGAAACTAGGGAGGTAATGCTCAAAGAGGTCCCTATGAACAGGTTTGGGTTGGTGGAAGAGGTCGCGAACGCTGTGCTTTTTCTAGCCTCGGACGAGGCCTCCTACATCACCGGTGTAGAGTTAACCGTTGACGGAGGCTTAACGGCTAGATAGCGCTATAAAATAAGTAGAAGAGATAGGTGGATTTATGTTTTATCGGCTTTACGATGGAGATGATGGGCAGTCACATATGGAGGAATATGACCCTCCGGATATATTGCCGGCCACCTCAGTTGTGTTTAGGAGACATGAGTCAGGTAACTTCATAGATTGGCACGTCGCACCTAGAAGACAGTTTATAGTCACTTTGGAAGGTCAAGTCGAGATTGGGCTTGGTGATGGCTCCATTTACATTCTCGGGCCTGGAGATATGATGTTGGCGGAGGATCTCGAAGGGCAAGGGCATACCACAAGAGCGATCGGAGATGTACCCCGCCTGTCAATAGCCATTCCAATAGACTGATTAAGTAAGCTATATCGTGAGTTTTCGAAATTGGGTCAAATATTGCTCTAGAGATCTGCCAGATCAGGAAACCTTCCTGATCCTTCCTAATAATTTCCATAACGATATGAAAGTGAACAAATAGAATATGAAATATCGCATTCTTGGTAAGACAGGATTGAAAGTATCTTTGGTAAGTCTCGGTTCAGGCGGACCTAGTCAACTAGGTCAAACGACTGGACTCACTGAAAATGATCAGGATCGTCTTGTAAGACGTGCCTTGGATCTGGGAGTTAATTTCATAGATACCTCAGAAGTGTATGGAGACAGCGAGAGTATTCTGGGTAGAGCCTTGTCTGGTATACCCAGAGATTCTTATTACCTTGCGAGCAAGTGCTTTTACAAAACGGCCGACGGGAGAATTCGTGATCCGGAGGATCTCGCTTCATCTATCGACCGGTCTATCCAGAAATTGAAAATAGATTGCATTGACGTGATGCAATTTCACGTTCTGAATTCTCAAGATTATTTTGAAGTAATTGATCGAATTTATCCGGTCATGGACGCTGCTAGGCGAGATGGAAAGATACGGTTCATAGGATTTAGTGAACAATTCAAAGTTGAACCAGATCATAGGGTGGTGACTATGGCGTTGAAAAATCACCCTCAACTTTGGGACACGGTGATGCTCAAATACGGCATATTGAATCAATATGCCGCAAATGAGGCCTTGCCACTTTGCAGCTTACACAATGTAGGGGTCATTAACATGGCGGTCATAAGGGAGAAATTGCCCGATCCAGTGTTACTTTCAGAACAAATACGGCTTTGGAAGTCGCAGGGTCTTATCGCTGTCGACGATATCTCTGACGAAGGTTCTTTAGATTGGGTTATCCGTGGTGATGTAAGGTCAATCATAGAGGCCGGGTACAGGTTTGCCGCCGACCATCCTGCGGTGTCTACTGTGTTAACTGGGACTTCATCAATTTCCCATTTGGAGGATAATATATCTGCCTTGGAGAGACCTTTTTTACCTGAGTCAGACAAGGCAAGACTGAGAAAGCTATTCGGTCGCATAGCTGTTTATATTTAGCAGAGTAACTACACTGTTCGGTTCATCAGGTTCCAATCAAAGATTAGGTCACCTCAAGAGTAGGGTTTCTTAGGGGAGCTGCGAATTGGGTTTCATCGAGCTCAAGGAAGTCTTTTTGGTAAACTTGAATTCTGTATGACTCATAGTCTGGTATGAATAGTCTGAATTTACTGTCAACGCGAACGGATCTCGGTCTTCTCAGATATCTTTCGTGCTCGATTCTACCGGCCTCTCGTAGTCGATTTGAAACTGCATTTGTTAACATGTAGTTTCTGGCTACTTTCGATAATGTGGCGTCTCCGGTAAAACCCCAGATGTATTGGCCTTCAGAGTTGAACTGGAGCACTCTGTTGTTTCCCCAATCGGCTACATATATATCTCCATGAGCGTCTACGCTAACTCCCGTTGGCCGATTAAATTGTCCTTCACCTGATCCTAGTTCCCCGAAGGATTTTTTGAACTCACCTTCAGCCGAAAATATTTGCACACGATTATTACCCCAGTCAGCCACATAGATATCCCCAGCTTCGTCGATATCTATCCCCCAGGGAAGGTCTAATTCCCCTTCTTGGTCGCCATTGACTCCGAATTCGCTCAGGTAATCGCCAGATGCAGTATATTTCTGGACTCTGTGGTTTTTTGAGTCGACGACGACTATATTATCCTCGTGGTCGAAGGCGATACCCGAAGGTCCGCGAAATTCGCCTTCCGCATCACCCTCCGTCCCGAACTTACTTATGAATTTGCCTTCTGCATCAAATCTTGTAATACGGTTGTTCCATTCGTCGCTTATGAAAAGGTCACTATCCGGGCCAGAGATAATATTCACGGGCCAGACGAACTGCCCGTCTTCACTCCCATAACTTCCGAACCCTTTTAAATCGTCCGTAAGTTCGTCCTGGTCATTAACTGACCATATCCGGACTAAAGCGGTGTCAGATCTCATCAAAATATAGACAGTCTCATCCGGTCCGAAAGCTATATCTGTAGGGAAATTGCTAACTCGCCGCATTCCCAGAGTGGTTAAATATGGGAATCCAGCTCTTAGTATTCCGTGTGGTCTTGCCATGTTGATTTACTGTCCTCCACTATAAATAAAAAGGCGATATCTGTTCGAAATCGCCCTTAACGATTGGTCGTGATTCCAATCCTAGCCACTGCTCTAATACGGTTCCATAGATTCCTCTAAAGTCTATAGTGTGTCGCAGATCCTCTCCATGTTCCCATTCTGCTGGATCCAAGGAAGGATATTCTGAATAAAGTCCTCCCTTTACTTTCTTGCCGAATAGGAATGCTCCTCCGCCCGATCCGTGGTCGGTCCCACTGCCATTGTCCCTCATGCGTCTACCGAATTCCGTAAATACCAGGATGGCGACATCATCCGATGCATTATGCTCTTCCAAATCGTCTATGAAGTCAGATATGGCTCCAGACAAATCGGACATAAGTTTTGGATGAGAGGGCATTTCATTAGCATGAGTGTCGTATCCACCGTGATTAGTGTAAAACACACGAGTACCTAAGCCGCTAAAATGGACCCTTGCAACATCTCTAAGACTCTTTGAAATGGAGTTGTCCGCGTATTCGACGGTCGATTCATATTCTCTAGCGACATCTGAGAGCATGTCAGCTCCTCTCAGCACATCGAGGCCTGTTTTTCCTATGTACTCTGAAACAACTCCTGTGCCCACTGCTTGACCGTAGATATCTTTGAAAGCCTGGAGCGCCTTTTCTCTCAATTGATCCTGTTCTATCCGGTTCATCACTCCGTAGCCTTCCAGATCGCTGATAGAAGTAACAGGAACTCCTGCCACTGCCATAGCGCGAGGTAGGCCTTGGCCGATATTTACACCCGTAAGGACATTCTCTCCTTTCGGATCCAGTTCCCTTACGGCGAGCCCAAGCCAGCCTTCGCTTCCAACTCTATCAGGTTCACAGGTGTGCCAAATGTCCATACCTCTGAAATGAGATCTATTCGAATTGGGATATCCAATTCCTTGAATTATGGCCATTTTCCCTTCGTCGTAAAGCCTTTTAAAAGGTGCAGCATTCTTGTTTATAGCGAGGGTGTCATTGATAGGTAGAAAGTCATCTTGGCCTAGCACGATTTTTTTTCTGGCATCATAGTAGTGACTGTTTGTATAAGGAACTATTGTATTCATGAAGTCGTTACCGCCAGTTAGCTGCACGACTACTAATGTCTTATCAGAGTTTTTAGTTGTCATATTCCGCCCTCTTTCAATGAGTATGAATGGTTTTCTTACTTGGGGTTTGATTAAGCGAACTGATAATCGACGGTAGAAGCGATCATTTGAATCAGGTTATGGACGCCTGCACCTTCCTTTCCATTTTTCAACTCGTTAGTGTACTCAACCAAAGATTTCCGAGTTTCTTCTCGTACCCTGATACCACCTAGGAGATCAAGACACCTATTCACTAGTTGGTTGGGGTCTTCGTCCAAACTACCTGCTCGCTCCAGCATCTCATGTACACCTGGTTTACTTGGGTCTGAAAATTGTTGTTCAACAAATCCAACCCGCTCGCTTAAGGTCCCCGAGTCGATCCATTCAAATCCTGTATGCCACCCCTCAACGGTGGGAGGGTTCATGAGCCGCTGTCCCATTATTGCCAAGGGTCCTTCAAAAGGTGATCCATTTAACGTGGTTACCGCAAATTGGTTTATCCCTGGTCGCGGTTGGCTGAATTCTCCTGTTTGGCGGAGTACACCGACAATTAGCTCAGCGGGGCTTTTCACCTTAGGTCTGGTTGAGGCTTCTTTAAAAAACTGAGAGTTGAACAGAGTTTTGAGTACTTGGCGTATGTCTCCCTCAGATTCCATGTATGCTGTAGAAAGTTCTTCGATAGCTTCCGGATTTTTCGGGGGCACAGTCTCCCATGAGGGAACTTGGACCTCGTCTTCAACAAAGAAGTTATAGAGGTGGCGGGAAATAAATTTGGCCGTAGCGGGCTGTTTTACGATTATGTCGATGATGTCATCGCCATTAAAGTTCCCCTTTTCTCCTAGGAATTCCTTGGGGCCGTAGTCGTGATCGTCCGAAAGAAACTCGAAATCCGCACTGTGATGACCGTAAGGATATAGTGAAAGAGGCTGCCGGAAAGTCCATCCAGTGAAGGCCCTTGACGCATTTTTGATGTCGTCCTCAGTATAGTTCCCAACCCCCATGGAGAACAGCTCTAGAAGTTCTCGCCCATAGTTCTCATTAATTTCATCCTTATGATTCTCGTTATTATCGAGCCAGAAAATCATTGCCGGATCCCTAGAAAGTTCCTGTAATATTTTTCTAAACGTGCTCAACCCCGTTCGTCTAAACATATCTATTTCTGAGTACAGTGACGGCCCGTGCTCACTTTTGCCCCAGGCCACTGGGAATATGTGGTGAAGAAATAGAGACATCTTCTCTTCTAAAGGTCGGTTGGTGTTGGCCATCCTGTAAATCCATTTGCCAACGTGTATGGCAACACTCTCACCGCCGTAATACCTCTCGATATACGACACATCGATAGGCTTAAATCTTTCAGGATTTATAAGATCATCCACAATTTCTTCGTAAGATTTCTCTGAAGTGAGAGAGTCAAGTTCTTCTGTCGTGGCACCGAATCCAGCTCTTCTCATAAGGTGTGCCACTTGGGATCTGTCGGACTTCATTTGCAGTTTCTCCCTTAAACGGACTTAAAGAACCAAATATAAACCCACACAGAGTCATGTCAATTAAATATCATTCTGTACACCGACTCTACAACAAACAAAGCTTTCGTAAAAGCCCTCCATTGACCTGGGAGACTTTTATGTAACTGTGAGGGGCTTCTCGTATTTGGTATTCCCCTTTCTATATCGACAGTTTTCTGAAGATCTCAGGAAATCTTTCCTCTATCGTATCGAATCCGACCCAGTCACCAAATCTATCTCGCATATCGCCTAAGACCTCAGAAACCGCTTTCGCCGCTGAACTTCCTTGATGGATCGAATCTTTTGTGTTTCCTACTAGTTGATAAATGAATTCACAGGCCTCTAGCAAATCTTGATGTGTGCCGATGGGGCCGTGGCCAGAAATAAAACGGTCTATAGGAATACTAGATATCTGTTTATCTGTCTCAGGCCAGTCTCCAGGATAGCTGTCCCCTAAGTATGGAACTCGACGATCTTGAATTACATCTCCAGTGAAAAGAAGTTTTTCGGATGGGACGTGTATATATATGTCTCCACTCGTATGGGCCTTGCCCAAATATAGAAGCCTTAGTTCCCGTCCTCCAAAATATAAAGACATTTTGCTCTCGAATGTAAGGTTTGGTGGGGTCACATTCACTAGCTTGGCTTCTTCTGCCCAGGGGTCGCCACTGGTTATAATTTGTGATCTCCATTGCTCCGTGTACTCAACGTCCACCATCTCTGAATAACAATTGTCGTGCCCTATTATGGTGGCCTCTGGGAATTCCTCGTTTCCCCAAGAGTGATCCCAATGAGCGTGAGTGTCAATCACATATTTGATAGGTTTGTTCGTAATTAATTTCACATCGCTTATAAGCTCTCTCGCGAATGAAGGCACCCGCAGAGAGTCAATGACTAGAACACTATCCTCTCCCACCAATATGCCTGCGTTCGTTAGCCCGTCATGGAGTCTAGCGAATATCCCGTTGGCTACTTCAATTATTTCCGTTCCTGATGTTGAATTCATACCTAGTTTCCTTCGCCATGTTTTAGGTTTCTATGATTAATTGCTTCAATCCGCTGTATTTCAAATTCTTCGTAATTTCTGTCGGCTATGATAGATAAATTTGGGCAAAAATTGTAGGAACTTACTATGGTGGTATGTGAATTGAGAAGAGAATATCATTTTGGTAATTCATTCGAAACAATGGTTGAGTTAGAATTTTGGGAATTAGTGTTTGAGAACAATTCACACCATCAATTAGGAGATTTCATGTCGAGTTCACCCATCATTCGGGATATTCGCTTATCCAGATACCGTTTTCCGTTCGATGATATAGGAACCGATTTAATAGGTCAGTTTTATCAGCCAGGTAACAAGGGGTCTAGATCTGTTTTAGGAATACGCATTAACACTGATGAAGGTGTCACGGGTGAGTACATGAGTATAGCTCCTGGCACATTCGAGCAAGTTCAAAGCTTTGCGCCATTTCTGTTAGGAAAGGACGCTACCCACCGTGAATTTATATACAATCAAGCTAAGACGATACTTAGGAAGCAAGACAAAATGGGAATAGGACCAATAGATATTGCCTTATGGGACCTTGCAGGCAAACTCTATAACGCTCCGATTTATCGCATGCTTGGTGGTCAACGGGAGAAATTGCCGGCCTATGCGAGCACGTATTTCGCTGACAAAACAAAAGGTGGTTTGAATAGTCCTGAGGGTTACGCCGATTTTGCGCAAAGTTGCAGGGAGATCGGATATAAGGGTTTTAAGATCCATTCTTGGGGGGCGGAAGCAGGTACAAACATACAAAGGGAAATAGACACTATACATGAAGTAGGTTCTAGGGTCGGAGGTAAGATGTCGCTAATGATCGACCCATGCTGCGTCTACGACACCTTTGCGGACACATTGGCTGTTGGTAGGGCGTGCGATGAGGAAGGTTTTTTCTGGTATGAGGATCCTATGAGGGACGGTGGAGTGTCTCTATATGCGCATAAGCAGCTGAAAAAAATGATAAAAACACCTCTTTTGCAAGGGGAACATATCCATCTAGTTGAGGCCCACACAGATATGGCGATTGCGGAGGCAACTGATTTTTGGCGTGCTGATCCTGAATACGATGGTGGGATTACCGGAGTTATGAAAATCGCCCATGCTGCAGAGGGCTTTGGTATGGATTTAGAGCTTCATATTTCCGGACCCGCGCAGAGACATTGTATGGCCGCAATGAGGAATTCGAATTTTTATGAAATGGGGTTAGTGCATCCCAATTTACCGAACATTGCTAGTCCTCCTTTATACAGTTGTGGGTATTCCGACCAGTTAGAGTCGATCGATGCTGATGGTTTTGTGGAGGTACCAAAGGGCCCGGGTCTTGGTGTTGAATACGATTGGAAGGGAGTAGAGCCTTTTAAATTCGAAGAAGTGCTGATTGAATAACAACAATTTAGAATCGACGCGAGCCTTAATTGCAGAGTGGGCTTTGGGCTTAATTAAATATTGAAGTTGTTCTTTAACTTCAGTAGTCTGTAGTTTCCCTGATCTTGTTGAAGGCGATAAAGACGGGCGTAGTGATCAGTTGAGTCTATTAATTTAAGTTGACCAGCGCGCTAAAGTTGTTAGTTTTCGATAATGAACATTATTGCTTCTTCTGATACGTTTTGATCCTCTTCAACCTTCACCTCTTTAACAGTGCCGGAAATCTCGGAAAACACCTCATTTTCCATCTTCATCGACTCTATTACGATCAGCAGGTCACCTTCGCTCACTTCGTCACCCACTGAGACAGATATCTCTATCACGTTTCCGGTCATAGGGGATGGTATTTCGTGAATTGCCAATGTAGGTTCTCCTTATGATCTAGGCTCTATTCTACTAGAAGTGAAATGAACTGAGCTATCTTTCTCAAGCTCGACACATTTTTCTTACCTTCCCCCTTCTAAATTTAAATGGCCTTATTCGATTTATGGTAGTTCGGAAACATACAGGTGAAATAAGACGTCGCCTAGATTAGGCCCTCGATAGGCCGACTGCGAAAATTAATGGAAATAACGTCAGGTACAATCTAGAGTAGGATAATAGAATTATTTAAGAGAGATGAAATTCTTTAGCGGAACCGATGATTCTGAGGATGTCAGACATTATCGAAGAGAATTCTGAAGATCGTGACATATCGTTACAATCAACCGTCTTAGTTTCGCCACCGCAACTTTCGTGGATAAAATTTATGCTTTCTTCGCTAACGTTGTACATTCCAAGAATTGTTAGAGTTGCTGAGACCATGTCCTTTACCGTTGCAGAGTCACCGCAAGATTCATATACACTGTCCAAAATGTCACTGGTTCCCGGGGAAGTGATATTTGCCATGTGGCTGGAGGCAAAATTAACTCGTTCAACCAAAGAGCCACTGCTAATCCATTCTTCCCCGGCATGCCAACCTTCCACAGAAGGGGGGTACAGCAACAGCTGACCCATGTAACCAGCCTCTTCAATAGCATTTATAGTTGTTAAGCTTGGTTTCTCCGCTTCGCCTGTGAGTTTAAGTATTCCTGTAACCATCTCTATTGGACTTTTAATTTTCTTGTATTCGGATTCCTTAAAAAAATCTGAGTTCAACAGAACTTTCATCATTTCCTTGATACTGTGTCCCGAATTGAAATACTCGTTAACAAGCATTTTGATTGCGTCAGGGTTTTTGGGCGGAGTTTCATTCCAAACAGAGACAGGCTCTTCGTCTTCGACGAAAAAATCGTACAAGTGTCTCGACAGGAATTCTGCGGTGGAAGACTGCTCACATATAATTCTGATTATGTCTTCGCCGTTAAAATTCCCAACTTGGCCAAGGAATGTTTTTTTCTGATCGTCGTGATCGTCTGAATTGTACTCATAGTGCCATGCGATTCTATGATACGGCCATATTGATCCGTTCTGGCATCTCAGAGACATGTACTCTTCATTATTTAGCGACCATCCTGTAAACGAACGAGCACATTCTTTAATGTCTTTCTCTGTGTAGTTCCCAACTCCCATGGAGAACAATTCTAGAAGTTCCCTTCCATAGTTTTCATTAATGGATTGCTTATGGTTTGTCTGATTGTCAAGCCATATCAACATGGCCGGATCTTGCGAAAGTTCCAATAATATGGAATCAAAGGTGTCTGTACTCACTCTTCTGAGTGTGTCGATCTGGGTCAATGCTGCAACAGGATTATCTAATTTGTCGTTCCCCGTCGCGAAAATGCCATGCCAGAAAAGGGCCATTTTTTCTTCCAACGGGTTAGTGGTGGTTGCCATACGGAATACCCATTTTGCACTAGCTCCAGCTAGGCCTACCCCGGCGTGGCATTCTGGGAACATTCTGAATATGACGTCATCGGGCATCGTTGTAGTGTTGGTGAAATCTAGTAACTTTTCCACTATGTCTTCGTGACTGGTATTGAGGAATCGGTCTATTTCAGAAGGAGTAGGTCCAAATCCGGTTCTCCTAAGTAGATGAGATATCCATCGTCTCTCTCGATTTGTTTGCGATTTTGTGTCTGTCTTGGAGACCATGTTATTTTCCGACCTTATAAACTTGGATTCTGGCCCTGCTGTGCTCTGTGACGAATAGTCTGTCCGATTTGTCTATTTTAGCGGACACTGGACCCCAGAAAAGGTGCTCCGTTTGAGCACTCACCTGGTATGGGGATCTTAAATGAACAGGCAGCCAGTCAATTTTAAGATTTGATCTATTTCTTGCTGTCAATTCATCTTGGTTCGCGTCTAACCACTGCTCAGCCCATTGAGATAGTGTTGCCTGGCCTCTAAGCATTTGAATGAAATTACCATTTGAATCTAGTACTTGCACTCTCTCGTTTCCCCAATCGGTGACGTAAATTGTCCCTCCGGAATCAACCGCGACAGAAGAAGGTCTGTTAAATTCACCTTCACCGGAGCCTGATTCGCCATATGACGAGATAAAATCACCGAAAGGACTTAATTTTTGGATCCTGTCATTGCGCCAGTCGGCAATATAAATAAAACCCGATGAATCTACGGTGAGGCCCCATGGCATGTTGAATTGGCCAGGCCCGTCTCCAAGCTCACCTACAGTGAATTCAACGGATCCTTCTTGATCTATTTTAGTCACGGAGTTTCTAGCTTGATCTGTGACATAGATATTATCTTCCGAGTCGATGGCTATACCTGATGGTTCCGTTAAATTGATTTTTTGATCCTTGCTATTGCCAATCTGCTTTATTGGAATTCCAGCACTATCAAAGACCTTTATTTCGCCTGCTCCTTGATCAGTGATGTGCAGACAGTCGTCAGAATTAAATGCCATAGATATCGGAATCATAAAGTTGGACGGCCCGGTTCCTCGACCCTCTCCAAATTCGCCGAGCCAATCCTCTTCAAAGTTGAACATTTGTACCCGGGTACCAACTCTTTGGCCAAGATTTCCTCTGTTTAGAGCGTATATTATGCCTTCCGAGCTAAAGGCCACATCATAGGGGTATAGGAATCCTCTTCCCACGGGCTGATTCGTTTTTATTCCGATTGTCTTTAGATATTCCGTTACCATGGCAACATGATACTTGATATTTGTTATTGGTTAAATTCAGTTAAGTATGAAGGTGTGTAGTCTGATTCGCTTTTAGGTTCATTCACCTTGGTTTCGACACAAGTATTGTGATTCTTGATTTCAGAGTTAGAATGGCCTTTAAATGACTGTTGGATTTAGTGGGCTGTTGTTTTCAGTCGGTATAAGAGAGGTCAACTAGCATGAACCTTCCAGAACGGATGACATTCGGTATTTTTCTAGGTCCTTTTCATAGGGTAGGAGAGAATCCAACTTTGGCTTTTCGCCGTGACCTTGAGCTGATTGAATGGCTTGACCATCTTGGTTACGACGAGGCATGGATTGGAGAGCACCATAGCGCCGGCTGGGAGATTATATCCTCTCCGGAGCTTTTTATAGCCGCTGCTGCGGAGAGAACTTCGCAGATTAAACTGGGTACTGGTGTGGTTAGTCTTCCCTACCATCATCCTTTCATGGTTGCCAACAGGATGGTCCAGCTTGCCAACATGACTAGAGGAAGAGTGTTGTTCGGAGTTGGGCCAGGTGCACTTCCCACGGATGCATACATGATGGGAATAGAACCCACAAGTCAGCGTCCCAAGATGGATGAAGCCCTTGGTATTATTCTTCGGTTGTTCACTGAAGAAGATCCGATTACATACAAAAGTGACTGGTTTGAATTAAACGAGGCACTACTTCAGATTAGGCCATACCAAATTCCTCACATGCCTATTGCAGTTGCTTCAATTCAGACTCCTTCGGGTGTCGCGCTGGCCGGGAAGCATGGAGCCTCGGTGTTAACTATTACGGTTCCCAGAGATCCTTCTGAGGGCAAGGCTGAATATAGCAAGCTTTGGGAAATTGCAGAGGAATCTGCTCTGGAGCATGGAAAACAGGTCCGTCGGTCGGATTGGAGACTGACTGTTCCAGTTCACGTAGCGGAGACCAGGCAGAAAGCCAGAGATGAAGTGAGAAGGGGAGCGGTTCATTATCTCAGAGGCTATTCGGAAGGGACAAATGGGCGTGAACCGGTATTTACAGGACCTGATGATCAAGTTGTTGATTGGATGGCTGATAACGGCTATTGGATAGTGGGAAGTCCTGATGATTGTGTTGACGGAATAAACGAACTCGCGAAAGAAAGTGGCGGGTTTGGTGGGTTTCTTGTACAAACTGTAGATTGGGCGTCTAGGGATGAGATTTTAAGGAGTTATGAACTGTTAGCCAGGTACGTTATGCCGCATTTTCAGGGGACCCTTAAGGCAACGAAAGCTTCCAATGAATGGGCAAAGGACAGGATGGCTAGTCTGTTGGCCCGTAGGACAAGTGCCATTGATAGCGCCAAACAAGATTATTTTGACTCACGAAGATCCTAGGAGAAAGCGACGGTTATCATGTGAGTGGTAGCGGAATTTATAACATGGAAGCTTATGTCTAGTTACTGATTTGCCTATGTTTGATTTGATCGGAAAAGTTTCAGGGTGAATATGTTCAATTCAATCGGACGATTAATCGTGTCCAATTCACATGTTGTTGGAGGAAATTTAGATGATCACAAAGTTTGATAGTTTGTTCGCTGGCCATATCGACATGGATAACATAGGTTACGCCGGCACTCCCGTGAATGACAGGCATTTTGGAAATAAAGAGCTTTCCAGCGTTTTCGATAAAACAGCTGCGATAGCTAGCGCCATGGATAGTTTTGGATATGATACTTTTTGGCTAGCTGAGCATCACTTTCAACCGGAGGGCTACGAGTGTCTGCCAAATGTCTTGATGCTGGCTGTTCACTTGGCTCATTTGACTAACAAAGTGAGACTTGGCTGTGGATTTAATATTGCCCCAATGTGGCATCCTCTGAGGCTTGCGGAAGACTATGCCACGGCGGACATCCTTACCGAAGGAAGAGTGGTCTTTGGGGTTGGAAGAGGCTATCACACCCGTGAGGTTGAGACTTTTGGTGCGCCTCTTATGGATCAACCGGCCAATCGGGATCTGTTCGAGGAACAGGTTGACATTATATTCAAAGCGTTTGAAAACGAATCTTTTTCCCACGAAGGAAAAAATTATTCTATACCGCCGAATGTGCCATATAGGGGGTACACTCTGGAGGAGATCACTGTAGTGCCGAGACCTATCAACCGACCTGTTGAGTGTTGGCAGCCTATTCAGAGCGCTACTCCAAGAGGATTGGATTTCATGGCAAAACATGGCATAAATGGAATCATTGGTGGGGGTAGTTCGGAAGGGGGCGCTATGAGTAGGGCCGTAGAGGGTTATCGTGAAGCTTACCTTCGTGCTGGGATAGAATTGGAACTCGGTCAGAAACTTTCCATAGGGTTTCATTACCACATAGCCGAAACTCAAGAAGAAGCTATGCGCCAAGTCGCTGCTATGTATGAAGAGAACCTAAAAATGTTTGGACCTTTGAGGCTCGTTCGCGCTCTTACAGACGAGCAAATCGAATTGATGTCCGACTCATCTCTGGCTCCGACAGCTGACTTGCCAAAAGTAGAGGATGCAGTGGAATCTGGGGGCGTTTTGGCGGGGCCTCCTGACTTGATAATCGAACAGTTGAAGCAGCTTGAAAAGCTTTATCCTGGTCTTGAGCGAGTCAGCGTCAGCCATCCTTTGGGCACCCCCCAGACACTATTGACAGAGCAACTCCAGCAATTTTCGGAAGAGATAATACCGGCATTCAGATGAGTAAATAACAAAATGTTGCAAGTTAGGAAATCAGTTTTCCCAAGTATGTCTGAATGGTTTTTGCTTATGAATCTCAAAAGCTTTTAAAATCGTGATATGGCTTTTTGGTGACTCGCACGTACCCCTCTCCAGCTATTTCGAGATGCTTCGGTCCCTCAAAACGAAGGACCGAAGCCGCTAATCGGTGTTTCAACAGGCAATAAGCAATTCCCGTACCCCGGGTCTTTTCTAAGCTTATGATCTGTTCCAGGTTGGAGTTATCAAAACCTCGTTTATTGTTACATGAGGAGGTTGTTGAGCTATATACAGGATTAAATTACCCAGATCCTCTGATTGTAGTATTCTTGCTCGATCTTCGTCGCTGAGCGGAACCGGACGAAGATCCAAAATAGGAGTATCCACCTCTCCCGGACAGACTGCGGTAGCTCGGATGCCATTGTTTCTCTCCTCAAGCAAGAGGCTAGCGGTCATAGCATTCATTGCGTGCTTGGCAGAGTGGTAGGCGGGGCCAGTCAATTTCCCTATTCCCTTTGCTGCCATAGATGAGATATTTATAACAAGACCTCCCCCTTGTTCTCTCATAGGCGGTAAAACCGCCTGGCAACAGTAGAAAGCGCCATTCAAGTCAATGTTAATTACCTTGTCCCAATCTTCCATTGTTACGTTATTCCAGTTTCTTTCCCTCACATTCATCCCAGCGCTGAACACCCCTATATCTATTCGACCGTGTTCCGCTATGATCATTTTAGCGGTTGCTCTAACCGCTTCTTTGTCTGATACATCGAGTGGTTTTATGGTGACATCCGAACCTATCTGCTCGGCCACATTTTCTAGCACATCTTTGCGTCGTCCAGATAGAACGACTTTACAGCCAGACGCAGCCATTTTAATAGCTGCACTTTCACCGATACCTGTGCCAGCGCCGGTTATCCAAGCCACTTGTCCTTCTAGATCTTCTAACAATGTATCTCCTCCTGAAATTATTAGGCCAAACGTAAATATTTAGATGCAGGTGCCACTTATTATCTTATGGGTACAGCAGTAAATCTATTAGATCTTCAGTTATATAATGACATCGTCGGCTAATTAGAGTCGCAAAAAGTCCGACTTGTACCTAGCCACCTACTTCGGAATGGATTAGCATCTAAAGTATAATGGGTTGCTGAATTGCTACCGTCTTGGTTACTTGATTAATGTGGCTTTTCATTGGTGAATACCAGGCTGCCAGCGGCCATAAACATTCCACCCACTCCCTGACAGAACGAAACCTTCACATCGGGAACTTGATGAGCAGCTTCTCCTCTCACTTGGCGTACCGACTCTTGTATTGCAAACATTCCATACATACCAGTGTGGGTATATGAGAGACCTCCTCCGTTTGTGTTCATGGGCAGGATACCACCAGGGGAGGTGTTGCCTTCCTCTATGAAAGCTCCCGCCTCTCCTCTTCCAACAAATCCGAGATCTTCCAATCCATACATAGGCAGGTGAGCAAACGCGTCATAAACCATGAGGTGGTTAACGTCTTTGTGGCTGATTCCAGATTCACTAAATGCTTTTCTTCCGGAGGTTTTGAATGCCGCCGAGCTAGTCATGTCGTACATCTGGCTTATTACAGGAGTTTCCACAGATTCTCCCGTGCCCATTAGATATACAGGTTTCGTTGGGAATTCCCCAACGTTCTCTGAACTTGTCATTATCAAAGCTCCACCACCATCAGTTACAAGGCAACACTCAAGAAGGTGGAAGGGATAGCAGATCATTCTGCTGGCGAAAACATCTTTGGTGGTTATCAAATCTCCGTACATAGCTCGAGGTACTTTGTTGGACCATTTTCTTTGAGCTACTGGAACAGAAGCTAGTTGTTCGTGGGTAGTGCCGGTCTCTTTCATATAACGCAATACTCCCATCCCGAACTGTGTTGTTGGGCCAGCTATTCCATAAGGGGACTCAAATTGTCCTGGAAAAGAGCTGTCTCTACGTCCCTCAACCATAGCGGAAACATCTCCGATCCTTCCTGATTGTTCTCCCACTCTGCTTCGACCGCTCTGTGCCATGGAAATTAGCACGGTGTTGCAAAGACCACTGGCAATGGCAGCTGCAGCGTGCCTCACATGTACGAGAAAAGACGTTCCCCCGACTTGAGTGTTGTCTATCCACTTTGGAACTATTCCCATATAGTGTGCCAATGCAGCAGGATTCATGGTAGTGGCAATGCCGTCGATGTTATTTTTCGCCACTCCACAATCCTTGATGGCGTTTAAGGCTGCCTCTACATGAAGCTGGAATTCGGTTTTATCAGGGATCTGTCCTAGATCTGTGGTTTCAGCGGCGCCTACTATGGCGGTCTTATATCTTAGAGAATCCAATGTCGCACTCCTAATAATTTTTGGACGACTTAGAAATAAGGCAGGTTATGTAGTCGTTGGCTTCCATTTGGGTATGGACATGCCATCAGCGATGTCCTCAAATACGACCTCTAAAGGCATATCTAGGACTAAATTCTCCGGGGTGTTTTCTATCCCTACAATATTGGTCATCATCCGAGGACCTTCTTCCAATTGGACGATTGCTATTGCGTAAGGTGAGTCGTCTTCAAAACCAGGGGGGGGTCTGTGATTGATCATATAGGTGTACAGAAACCCTTTCCCTGACGTCTTGAACCATTCTAAATTCTCGGAAAGACAATCTGGGCAGACCATTCGGGGATAAAAAAATGGATTTTGACAGTCAACGCATTTCTGAACCCATAGTTCGTGTTGGTTTGCTTTTTTCCAGAAAAAGTCAGATTCTGGGACCGGAACTGGGATAGGTTTTCTATAAACCTTTTCAGACATCTTTCACCTATTCTTGATCGATAAGTACTTGCGGCTTCGCGAGGGCCTTGTCAAATGTGTAAACGCGATGTATTGACGTTTGATCGGAGAGGTCAAAAACTCTCATTTACGACTCCTCCATAATCTTTGAAAGTTTCCAAGTCACTCGTTATGTGGTTGTACAAGCTCTATAAGGACCCTGTCAGGGCCCTCAAAATAGGCAAGTTTGGTCCCACCGGCAAATTCCGTAACAGGCAATACAATCTTAACCCCGGCTTTGCTTAATTTATCTATATCAGCTTCAATGTCGTTCGTGTTGAAACCAAAATGCTCCAGGCCTAACCTGTTTAATTCGGCAGGTATCGTCTTATCAGATGAGCCGTCTGGCTGGGAGGATATGTTCAGCCTTACAGGCCCACCAGTATCCATGCTTACAGTTATCGTCCCCGGCATAACTTCCCTTGAGGATATTATCTTTGCATCGAAAAACTGTTGGTACCATTCCGCAGATTTGTGAGGATCCTTGGCCCTGATGTGCACATGATTAATTGGATAGGACATCACGGTTCTCCTATAGGATTATCGGTTTCTTTGAGTCGGTATATTCAATCTTAATAAATGATTTCTATTTTGACCAAGTCTTCGCATATAGCAATTGTTTAATTCTATTGCTTATAGAAAAACCTGCCGCCATGCAACACCCGTTCTATTGTTCAGTTCTACAATCGTAATCGATCCGGGCTTGTCCCCAACTCCCATTGGACACCCCGAATACACTGCCATGACGTTGTTTTGTGAAATATCGGTATGTAAATCCCAGTGCCCCAACGCTAAGTAGTCGCACTTCAAAGAAGAAACGGCCTCAGCAAAAATCAGTGAGGATCTTCCACTGTTTGAGTCTTCCTGCTGAAAGTGTCCATGAGCGGCAGAAACCAGCCACTTGCCGGAGGCCGGTTTGGGCATTCCTTCTATTGGGCGAAAAGATGGACTATGTTCATCCATCGCTTTGCCCCAGAAATCAATGTGATCAAATGAAATCAATTGACCATTCGGGTTGGCGAATATGAATAAATTGGGAGGGCTATCGTCAAATATAGGCCTTTTGTAAATAGATGTTTCGTTCATGAGATCATGATTTCCAGGAAGGATTATAACTGGGATCTCGACCCGATTAATTTCCTCGAGAAAAAATCCCACGGCATCCTCTCCGACTCTCTGATTGTCAAACACATCACCGGAGATTACTAGATAATCTGATCTCAGTAGCTTTACTTTGTCTACAACCTTTCTTAGCGCTGTTTTAGACTCTGGGTGGCCGTAGGGGTCTCCGAGGTGCGTGTCGGATGTGTGGGCTATAGCTAGGTCTTGGCTTGGGAGGCATACACGGGACATTTTTTCCGCCAGCTGTAATTACAGATTTTGCTCGTTGCAAACATCCTGATCGAAAAGTATGTTTCCAGTGTACTCTCTTGGTTGCTCGCATATCCAAACTCCAGCCTTACCCATTTCGTCGGCTGCTTCAAATTCCAAGGTGGGATCGTCAGGGTCGTTCTCTGCCCAGATGTTTCCAGGTGTTTTTATTCTTCCTTGTGGGGAGAGAATGTTCACCTTTATATTGTATCCTTGCAGCTCCCTAGCGAGTCCTTGGGAGAATCTTTCCAAACCTGACTTAACCATTCCGTAGAAACTTCCTTCCCTGCGACTGTTGGTGTTTTCGTAGGGGCCGGGACCGGGGAAAACTCCTGCAACAGAAGATATGTTGATTACATCGCCTCCTCCGGCTTTCTTTATGTGGGGGAGTGAGTATTTCATGAGCAGTAGAGGTCCCCTAAGATCGATTTGCCATATTAGATCCAAATGCCTGTCTTGCACTGTTTCTAGGTTTCCTGGTACTAAAATAGCTGCGTTGTTTACGATGATGTCGAGTTTTCCTAGGTCTTCTACCGCCTGGGACACGCCATTTATTATGCTCTCTGGGTCACGCATATTCATTTGAATTGCGGTTGCGTTGCCGCCTTCAGAGCGAATTGATTCCGCAACAGAATGTATCGTTCCGGGTAATCTCTTATCTGTGACTTCGACTGTTCGAGCTGCAATCGCAACTTTGGCACCAGCTCGGGCGAAATGCTTCGCCATGTATTCTCCTATTCCCCTGCTGGAACCCGTCACAAGTGCTACTCTCCCGTCCATGCTGCCCATTTTGGTCACTCCTATATCGATGGTCTGCGGTTTTTCGGAAACTATGTCCCAAATGGTAACTAAATCCGGCCTCCTCGGCTATTCAGGTGCTTGTTACTTTTTAAAAAAGCATGTGTGGGAAATGTCCCGTAACCAAAGATAGTACGCTGCTAGCTTTTATTGTCGTGCTAGTATCGTATTTTCACAGGAATGGTAAGTTTTCTCCCCCTATCTCATTAAGTGTTAGAGGAATAATCATGAAGGCGATAATTTGCAATAATTTTTTTGACGGGAATGGACTTGAGATGATGCATGGTCAAACCCTTCTTATAGAACACGGGAAGATTGTTTCTTTTAGGGCATCTGACGAAATGGAGATACCAGAAGGAGCGGAAATAATCGATGCCGGAGATCGTACGGTGATGCCTGGTCTGATCGACTGCCACGATCACTTAGCTTCCTTTGGGTATGACATAGCAAGTAGATGGGGTTTAACTGAACAGGCCACTCATAGGCACATGAGGATAGCCAATGTACTCAGGCAAACGTTAGAGAGTGGATACACTACGGTTAGGGATGCAGGTGGGTTGGCAGCGGGCTTTCGAGATGCCGTGGATGAAGGTTTGGCTTCAGGTCCTAGATTGTTAGTTTCTCTTGGAATCATTTCTCCGACAGGTGGTATTGGAGAACACTTAAGCCCTTCGGGATATGGTAATCCACTAGTTTCTGATCCGAGTTTGCCTTGTGGTGTGGCAAATGGTCCAGTCGAAATGAGGACTAAAGTGCGAGAGATGGTTAGATCTGGGGCTGATGTCATAAAGTTTGCCGCAACAGGGGGAGCTAGTTCGAGAAGCGGACTAGAGCCTAGAGATATGTTGATCAGTAGGGAAGAGATAACCGCGATTGTCGATGAGGCCCACTTCCTGGGACGCAAAGTTATGTGTCATGCCCTTGGCGGGCCTGGGCTCAGGGCCAGTATCGAGGCAGGAGTCGATTCTATCGAGCATGGAACTTTCCTACATGAAGATCTAGCCCTGGTAGATATGATGGCTAAAAAGGGAATCTTTTTCACACCTACTTTCTCTGTGTATAAGTACCATAGTAAAAAAGGTTCACCCCATGGGCGACGGCGGGCTATCGAACTTCAGTCAGATCATGTTGCAAGCCTTGCAGCAGCTGTTGAAGGCGGGGTAGCAGTTGCATCTGGGACTGACGCAGGAGGCTGGGTTCATGGGAATAACGCAGAAGAACTCTCGTGCCTTGTGGACGCGGGTATGTCCCCTGCGCAGGCTTTACGGGCGGCTACGGGGGCCGCTGCTACGTGTGTGGGATTACAAGAATGTGTAGGGACGCTCGACGAAGGGAAGCAAGCTGATCTTATTTTTGTTGAAGGAAATCCATTAGATGATATATCGACCCTGGAATATGGGCGCAATGTGAGTCTGGTTATGAAAGGTGGGGATGTGGTCTACAGAAACGGATGAGGAATGCTACATCAACTAAATGAATTCCTGAGTGAGGCTTTCAATGCTGATGTAATTTGTACCGAATCGGGATACGCGATATTTTTCAGTTAAAAGATTTGTCTGGCGGGTATCTTTTCAACCACCATCTCGCGATTTCGTCTCTTCTGCCAAACCAGATGTTGGGTTTCCCGCTTACATATTCAAGGAACTGTCGTAGCACGCCAGCCCTGGAAGGCCGTCCCGCAATCCTACAGTGAAGCCCGACATTCATAATTTTTGGGGTCACTTTGCCTTCTTCGTAAAGTATGTCGAAGGTGTTTTTCAACGTTTCTAAGAAGTCAGAGGGCCTGTTCATGCCACCTCGCCAGAAACGGGTGTCATTAACCTCCAAGGAATAAGGGATGACCAACCAAGGCTCGCCGTTTACTTTCTCATAATATGGTATGTCGTCTCCGTAGGAGTTCGAATCATAGATGAATCCGCCGTGGGAGGCAACGAGTTGCCTAGTATTTTCGCTGGGTGCGTATCTTGTATACCATCCTACCGGCCTGACACCAGTGGTTCTCTCCAAAGATTTGACAGCTTTACTTATCGCCTCTTGTTCTGAGACCCTGTCCATAAGGTAATATTCTTCCCACCTGTACCCATGGCCTACGATCTCATGTCCTTGGTTTACTATCTCACGGCCGACTTCAAGATTTCGTTCAAGTGCCAGGGCACAACAGAAGAACGATGCAGGCACGGAAAATTCATGCAGGATATTTAATAGTCTCCACACTCCAACACGACTTCCGTACTCGAAGAAAGATTCATTAGCTAGGTCTCTTTGAGTTTGAGGAACTGGTGATGGTACTTCGTTGTTAGTTTCATGTGTTGGGTCGCCGTCGAGTAGGGAATATTCGGAACCTTCTTCATAGTTCACGACTATGGAAATGGCTATTTGAGCGCCATTAGGCCATTCAACTTTTGGAATAGTTTTACCGTAGCCTGCGAAATCTCTCGAGTTCATAGTAATTTAGATGCTATCTCTTCAAGTTGGGATATTGCCTCTCCTTCTTCGACGCTATCAATAGAAACAACAGCTCGGTCTGCACCCGCTGACTCAAAATCTTTGAGTAGTTCCCTATCTGCCTCGACCCCATACACAGTGATACCTATTTCAGAAGAGTTTCTTCCTACCTCGGCTGCGAGCCTGTCTAAAGTCTTTTTCCCGTCCTCAATTTCCTGTGGAGTGGTTCTGTTCGGCATCCAAGCATCTCCCCAGCTCACGATACGGCGGAATACGTTCTTTGCATGACCGCCTAGATAGATAGGCGGATGGGGTCGTTGGGTTGGCATCGGGAAGGAATAGACTGGTGGAAAATCATAGTAGTGGCCATGATATTCACTTTCTACCGTAGTCCAGAGTTCCTTCATAGCCATTACCGCCTCACGAGTTTGAGTCCAGCGATGAGCGAAGTCTCCCCCCATGATATCTGTTTCTTCCTTGAGCCAGCCGGCTCCAATTCCGAACAGGAACCTCCCTTTTGAATACATGTCTAATGTAGCAACCTCCTTAGCCAGAATAAGAGGATTACGTTCAGGAATTAGACAAATTCCTGTCCCAAGAAGAAGATTCTCTGTCACTGCCGATGCTCTCCCAAGAGCTACGAATGGATCGGCCGTGTCGGCGTATTTTTTGGGAATCACCCCATCTTCTGACCCCGGCCATGGAGTCTTTGAGTCGACAGGCTAAATAGGGTGTTCAGCCAACCACATGGAATCGAAGCCTAGGTTCTCTGCGTTGTTTGCCAGTACAGCAATATCAACCGAATAATCTGTTGGGAAAGTGGAGATTCCTACATTAATCAAATTACGCTCCTTTTTTGCAGTTAAGAAGTTTCCATAATGTGCCAAATCTCGAATTAGCCGTAAAAGCTCTTGCTAACTAGTCAGCAATCATTACGGAATAATTTGCCTAACTTACATATAATTTAACTTCGAGCCATCTGGAGAAATTTTTCTATAGCCGTGACATGATCATCTGGGAATTTCATACTAGCTTTCATGGTATTCACGGAAAGATGAGTAGCGCCTAGTTGTTTCCAACCTTCTATGTCTTTTTGAATTTCCGATTCGGATAGATCACTTAGACTAATCCAGCTTTCTATTCCGATGTCTTCTATGCCTCGATTTTGTTCATCTAGAAGTTTGCTAAGTTTTTCTAGCATGGTCTTTTTGGCGTTATCCGGCCTTCCTAATGGCATCCAACCATCTCCCATGCTAGCCACTCTTTCGAGGACACGGTCAGAGAATCCCCCGAACCAGACGGGTATGGATCTGCCTGGAGGTAGTGGATTTAAACCAGCGTCAGATATTTTATGGTATTTACCGTTGTAAGTTAGAAGTTCTTCTGACCACAGTGCTCTGAGGAGTTCAATTTGCTCTTCTGACCTCCGACCTCTCGTGGTGAAGTCTTCACCAAGGGCTTCGTATTCGACGGGGTTCCACCCTATCCCAATTCCTAGCCGGAGCCTTCCTCCTGATAATAAATCCACTGTGGCTGCTTGTTTAGCTACTAGTGCTGTCTGCCTTTGGGGAAGAATGATAACGCCGGTTACGAGTTCGATTTTTTCAGTCATCCCGGCGATGTGGCCAAATAGAACAAGCGGTTCATAAAATGAATCTGTATGTCTATATGCCCCAGACCATCCAGGTCTACTATTCGCGTTGGCGCCTAGGACGTGGTCAAAAGCTAAAATATGGTCAAACCCTAGAGATTCTACAGATTGAACATATTCTCGAATTGCTCCTGGATCAGTTCCTGCTTCAGTTTGTGGAAATACCGTTCCGATTCTCATTATGGTTTTGTCTCCTAGTTAGAATCGAGATTTTATGTGGTTCTTGGAAGGGATCCCACCCACCGTGGATCCTATAAATCCTATGAGTTATTGTCTAAATAGATCGTTGATTCCAGTTCAGATGATTTGTAAATGGATAACGCTATATTCAAAACATCTGTAGAAAATCTGATATCCATGTCGATAGAGTTTCCATTAAGAATTGAATCGATGAAACTACGAGCAGCTCCTTTGAATCCTTCAATCCAATCTGAAGGGACATCATAAGAAATGGTAGAGTCCCCTTTCAAAAGCATTACAGGGGACATGTCTAACATCTCCCCCGTACACCTTGTGACCCATATAGTTCCCTTAGGACCGACTATCTCAAAAAATTCATCAGCGGGATAATATTTTGTCCTTATGGGCATTTCAGCGGCGCTTGAGTAATCTATTGTTATTAAACAATTTCGACCCTTGACTTTCATAACCGCGGCGCTTGGGGTGTTGTCCAGGTAATCCTCATTATGAGTTACTATGCTAGTTACCTTTTCTACGGCACCCACCCAGGATACAGCTGTTGCGTATTTGTGCCAGCCATCGTCATAAAGCATGCCCCCTGGGATGAGAGATGAATCCCTGCGCCAAGTGTAAGTGTTGCTTTCAACTGGTAATTTAGTGCCTTCCTGATCAGACATTCCCGCTCTAATTGTTCGTATTCTTACTAGAGAAGGTTCCCCAATCGCTCCTGATAGAATCAGTTCTTTAGCCTTCAATATCGGTGGGTAATATAGAAAGTTTTCGGTTACTCTGAAAATCCGGTCGTTTTTATCGATAGCGTTTGATATGCGTGTGGCTTCTGCAAGACTTGTGGCCAACGGTTTCTGGCAAGAGACGTGCTTTCCATTTTCAAGGGCCTTGATTATCTGATCAGCGTGGAGGTGCGTTGGGGTAAGGAGTTCGACAGCGTCGACACCGCTTTCAGACAAGAGCCGGTCATAATCAGTAAAAATCTTTGGTGCTATCCCCCATTCTTTGGCTTTAGATTCTGCCCTCTCTGACACCGGGTCGCACAACGCTACTACATCACAGTTTGGATGTTCGATATACCCAGGCACATTCAGCCTAGATATTGTTCCGCAGCCCACTATTCCTATTTTTACCTTATTCACGGGCTACCTATCCTTGGGCACGAAATTCCGATAATTAATCGGCGACAGCGTCATGGGCGTACCACTCAGCAGGTTCCTGGCCTGGTTCTGGGAGAATTTGCCCATCTTCCATGCTCCAGGAAGCTGGAGCTTCGCTGATGTAGCCACTCACGTCACTTTTGGGAACCGAGGCGATTTCGCAGAATCGGTTTATGAGTCCGTCAAGAATCTGGGATCGTACTGCCGGGGGACGGCCTGCTCGATTGCCTCCCGCAATAAAGAACGGAGTGTCGAATTTCAGGTCTCCAGCTCCGTGGCTATCTTGCACAGATGTCCCTTCGTCGATTTCAAAGAATTGGACGTGTACAAAATTTCTAGGAGCGTTGGATATGCCGCAATGAACGTCTGTGAACGCTGTGGCAATCTCACTTCTCTGACTGTAATTTAGTGACCCCTTGGGGATCATGCATCTGTACATTGGCATTTCAATTGCTCCTGTCCTGTTTTTGGGTTAGTTTTTCACCCTGCCCAGCTTTCATCCCGTGCTGAGACTATTAATTCGTCTTGTCCCGCTCCGGTGATAGCACACCACTCTTCTCCGATTTTCTTTAGGAGTAGGGCCCTAGTGTCAGGGTTGCATCCGTCTGGTATCTGTCCCCTGACCTGTGATGTCGACGATGGTTGGCCTCCTCGAAATCCAAAACCTTTTGGGATCTCAATCCAATTAACAGTCACTGGTCCTTGTGATGAACCGAGGACAGTTAAACAGCAATCCTCAATGGAATTGGCCAATTTACCTCTCAGTTCTAAAGGAACATACCCTTCTTGGACTGTGCATTGGAATCGGATCATGCTCTATATACTCCAAATCAGACTAACAAATTACTAAGATCATATTCTACTTGTCGTTGAATGATTTGCAATCGAACAGTTAGGTGCGAACAATAGCTGAGACTATTCGGTTTTAATACGAACCTCGATGTTTCCTGCGCGTTCTTCTTGGAGGAGGAGACTGATACGAGAATCCTTTTCTCCCCAACCTCGGTTTAGGGCGGCAGTAAGTTCATTGTACGCGTGGCTGGCTGCTTCCATTGGAACGTCGTATTCTCTACCCAGTTCAAGGGCAAGTGACACATCTTTTCGCGCCAACCTTAAGGCAAAGTTTGGTGGGTCGAAAATACCTTTGAAATACGTTTCTGGTAGAGTGACATTCAATAGATTTCCTCTGCCTACGCTACCGTTTCTGATGCACTCAACAAGCTTCTCTGGGTCGACACCCGCTTTAACTCCGAGGGTGAGACACTCGGAGAGGATCATTTGCATACCGTAGCCTATGGAGTTGTGCATCAGCTTACAGATGCTCCCGGTCCCTATCTCTCCAGTGTAGGTCACCCTGTCCCCGAATGATTCCAATATTGGGGAAAGCTGTTGGAATATTTTTTCATCCCCGCCGACCATAACTGCAAGCTTTCCTTCCATCGCCCCCCTTACCCCACCACTAACGGGAGCGTCCATAACGGTAGCGCCTTTCTCGGAGAAGACCCCAGCCAACCTCCGTATCAAGGTAGGGGAGCTCGTACTCAGGTCCAGCCATACTGATCCCTTTCTTATACCCTCGACCAACCCTTCATCTCCTGTTGCAACTGCCTCCACCTCCTTGGGGCCCGGCAAAGAGGTAAATATAACGTCACAAGATTCCGCTAGTTCTTTGGGGCTTTGGGCCCACCTAGCCCCATTTTCCAGCAACTGGGTTGCCAAGTCTTGGTTCAAGTCATGCACCACCATGCTATAGCCAGCTTCAGATATGTTCATAGACATTCCACTGCCCATATTACCGAGTCCGATAAATCCTATGGTTTTTCCGGTCATAAAATTCTCCCTCTCTACCATCGTGGTAGCTATTTAAGTTACCCTAACGCTGGAATTCGAGTCTGTCGCCCGACCTACATTGCTGAGAGGATATCAGCTATGAGGGCACTCCTGCCCCATGACTTATTCAAAAGGGACGCCTAGGGAAAAGCGGTAAATATTCAAAAGTGAGGAGGGTTGATGCAAGAGAAAGTTAAGGTAGGCAATGTCGAGATAATAGCATTGATTGATATGGTGCCGCCCCCTCGGCATCCTTCGGATTTTTTCCCTGGAACGCCTGATACTGAATGGGTTCAGTACGAAAGTGTGTTGGAAAACGGGATGATTCAGCTTTACTATGGCTGCTTTTTGGTTAGATCAGGGAGTAAAAACATCTTGGTAGACACTGGAATTGGACCGGGGCCCCATCCTAGCCGGGATAACAGGAAGGGCAATTTGATGGCGGATATAGCCCGGGTTGGGGTGCAACCTGACGAGATTGACTTAGTGATTCATAGCCACTTGCATATCGACCACGTTGGATGGAATTTGGATCAATCTACTGATCCACCCACACCGTTTTTTCCAAAAGCTCGGTATCTGGTGCCCTCCATAGATTGGGAGCATTTTACGAGTCCTGAGAATCTTCCCCAAGCTCCTTGGGTTTCAGAAAATGTCATACCATTGCAAAAACTTTCGCTTATGGATCTGTTTGGAAATGGGTTCAACGTGACCGATGAGATCACAACTCTAATCACGCCCGGGCATACACCAGGACATATGGTTTTCCTTATAGATTCGGCTGGAGAGAAAGGTGCCATTATTGGAGATGCGATCCACAGCAAGGTCCAGATTCAAGAACCCTCATGGTGTGTAGGAGTAGATACTGACAAGGCTGCAAGCGAGGCAAGTCGAAGGGAACTGATAAACCGAGCGGTGTCTGGAGGCTATCTAATAGCTGCTGGCCATTTTAACCCCGAAGAGCACTTTGGTCGGATAAAATCACGCGATGGAAGGCATGTTTGGCAGGGTATCTAGAGTTAGGAAATTTCGAATACGGATTCAAACATGGTTTGAAAGGAGGTAAACAATGGGAAGGTTAGACGGGAAAGTTGCTTTAATATCGGGTGGAGCTAAAGGCCAGGGAGAGGTTGAAACAAAGCTCTTTGCCTCTGAGGGTGCAAAGGTTGTGTTTGGCGACATACTCGACGACCAAGGGCGTAGGGTAGAAAGTGAAGTTGCTGAATTTGGTGGAGAAGCGACATACCTGCATCTCGATGTGACATCGGAGGATGACTGGGAAGTAATTGTTAAATCTGTTGAAGATAAATATGGAAGACTCGACATTCTTGTAAACAATGCTGGAATAGCTCCTAGACATGATGGACTCGACCTCACCGGAGAGGAATGGGACTTTACCATGGAAGTGAATGCCAAAGGAGTGTTCTTGGGAACTAAATATTCCATCCCTTTAATGCAGCGATCCGACGGTGGGTCGATCATAAACATTTCATCCATTGCGGGGATAGCAGGTAGACCCTTGGCCTCCCCAGCTTACGCAGCGTCAAAAGGTGCCGTCAGAGTGTTTACGAAATCGACTGCGGGGAGGTTTGCGGCGGATGGTATAAGAGCTAATTCGATCCATCCAGGTCCTATTGACACCGATATGATCCGGTCTGTAACAAATTCGGTGCGCCCAGAGTCCAGGGTGGGTGAAATTCCGTTGGGACGCCTCGGACAACCTGAAGACGTGGCCTACGGGGCTCTTTTCCTAGCCTCCGATGAGTCTTCATTTATGACCGCGAGTGAGCTTGTTATAGACGGAGGAGTTACTGGAGTACGGCCATAAATTCCTGAAGATGTATTGGTGTCGAGAGTTATCCTACCGCTCTGAAAGGAGACTTTCGGCACGAATGAATTATGGCACCATGGGATGTAGATCAAGAGAGAAACGGCAGTACTGACGGGAGATTGGTTGAGCCCAGGGGGAGCAGGTTAACAGGATGATAATAGGGAGCGGATATGACGAGCTCTGAACAAAAAAACGATGAAGAGGCATTCGTTGGAAAAAGTTTCGGACCTCGTCAATTTAGTATATCTTCGGCTGATGTAGCGGATTACTTCGAAGGCCTTAAAGTCGATGATTCTTGGTATAGAAGAGGCTCCCCTTATGAAGGTCCGATCGTACCGTCCATGGTGATGATAGAGGCTGAGTTTATTCAAGGGGCTGGGTTAAGGAACAATTTCGGGAATTTGTGGATGCGTCAACAGTTAGATTTTCATGGTCCACTGCCCCAAGACACTGAAATGGTAGTCAAATCAAAGGTTGTCGATATATACGATTGGAGAAATCGTACAGTGGTTCTCCAGGAATTTGAGATATTTAACAAGGAGGGCAAGCTTGTTGGTGCTACGAGGCATCATCAGAGTTACCTTTTGGGACAGACCTCAGGTCGCGTTGTGTTGCGAAAGCCCTCGGACAAGGAAGGAGTCAGAAAATTCAACGTTCCCGAAGGAGAAGAGATTGATTCTGTAAGCAGTGTGATAGATCTGGAGATGTGCGGAATTTTTTTTCATGGTAATAAAAACTACCACACTGACAACCAAGCTTCGGAGGAACTAGGGTTTGAAGAGGTCGTCGTCGGTGGAAAGATGACCATTTCATACATTGGGGATATGCTGGACCGTAACTTCGGTGATAAGTGGTATGAAGGGGGGAGCTTGGATGTTAAATTTACCAATATAACTTGGCCCGGAGATGAGGTCACAGCGAGGGGAGTTATAACAGATAATTTAGCTCCTGACGGGACTGGGCGATCTGAGGTCAACGTCTGGATGGAAAAGGAAGATGGCACTGTCACTATAGTGGGTAATGCCTATATCCCTCATGGCTCTGACTAGGAATGGGTGGTTTCAGGATAAAGACTCAAAGTGTAACGTATAAAATATAAGTTTTGGAGATGTAATTCAATAATGAAATATGATTTTATCATTGTTGGCGCAGGATCTGCGGGCTCTGTGCTAGCTACTAGACTTTCTGAAGATAGCTCGAGGTCCGTCCTTTTGTTGGAAGCGGGTCCTGATTACAAAGACTTTGAATCCACCCCTGACGTAATTAAATTTGGTAATACCGTATGGCCCGCAGCTTATGGTCCTGAAGCCCATGTTTGGGGCTATGAAGGTTTGGCCACACCTGGCAGAGACCCTTTTCCCCTTCCAAGAGGAAAAGTGATCGGGGGATCTAGTTCGGTCAACGGACAAGTTTTTTATCGTGGGGTGCCTGATGACTACGACGATTGGGAACGAAAAGGTAACGGAGGATGGTCCTATCTAGATGTTTTGCCTTATTTTCGAAAATCAGAGAACGATCTGACCTTCGGCTCTGACGATTTTCATGGGAACGATGGGCCAATACCCGTCCGCAGATTTAGCCCTGATGAATTGATGCCAGCTCCCAAAGCATTTTTGGAAGCATGCCAAGCTAAGGGCTTCCCGTATAGTGAAGACCAAAACCACCCTGAATCAACAGGGGTTGGACCCAGGGCGTTTAATAACGTCAATGGGGTGAGGATGAGTGCAGCACTTACCTATCTGGCCACTGCTAGACACCGTTTGAATTTAACTATTAGAGGGGATGTACTTGTCCACAAGGTAGTCATTGAGGGAGATCGCGCAGTAGGAGTGGAAATAGAGAGCGGAGGAGAAATTTTCCGGGTTGATGGTGCCGAAATAGTTCTTTGTGGTGGCGCGATCAATTCACCTCAACTTTTGATGCTCTCAGGAATAGGACCTAGCAGTCACCTGAAAGAAATGGGAATAGAAGTGTTAAAAGATTTTCCCGGAGTTGGGCAGAATCTCAGGGATCATCCCTCTGCTTTTCTATTATACGATTCTTACCTATCGGACCTTGCCGATGACTCCCCGGCATTGCAGATAGGGATGAGATACACGACGCCTGGGAGCGATCTTGAAAATGATATGCAGATGACACCAATACTTATGACGAGTGAGCATAGGCCTGCCACTGTGCAAATTGAGGATGGCAAAAATTACATTGGTTTCAGTATCGCCCTACAAAAAGCTTTGGGCAGTGGTGAAATTAGGCTTAAGTCAAGTTCTCCTACCGAACATCCAATCTTGGATTACAGATATCTGTCTCACCCCGAGGACATGCGTAGGATGAGAGAAGCCGTGAAGCTATGTGTCGATATAGCCGAAAGGGATGAATTTGATGGCATATTGAAAGATAGGTTACAACCTACTGACGAAGAGATAAGCAACGACCTTTTGATAGACCGATGGCTCCTGTCCGTAGTTGGTACCCAGCATCATTCCTCCGGTACTTGCAAGATGGGAACGTCTGACGACCCCTCAGCTGTTGTTGACCGAACAGGAAGGGTCCACGGTATCTCGTCGCTTCGCGTGGTGGATGCCTCGATAATGCCCGACGTTGTGCGGGCAAACACGAACGCAACGGTAATAATGATGGCAGAAAAAATAGCACAGGAAATCTCAAACCCGTCCGGGTGAAATAGGGTAGAGCACTCATGCAACCGAATCACAGAAGCTCGAGTAATCTCCAATATTTGAGACGTAGTGTCCCAGAATATGAAAAACATGAGGAGTTTTATCGTGAATAAGTTGGAGAACAGGGACAATCAGAGGCTTGTCGCCCACCTCATGCGCAGGGCCGGATTTGGAGGTACGTGTGCGGAGATAGATCGACTATCAGCTATGCCTTACCATGAGGTGGTTGAAAATCTTGTCCACCCTGAAGAGACTTCTTGGATGGGAGAACATCTAATAAGGCGTTTCCATCATGAGCAGTCAGCAATGATGGCGAGTTATGGCCCAGGTGAGTACTGGCTTTATCGGATGGTTACCACAAAGGCTCCATTAATTGAAAAGGTGACCTTGTTTTGGCATGGAATTTTTGCCACCGGGTATCCTAAAGTTATCCACGGCAAGGTGCTCTCTAATCAAATCGATATGCTACGTCGGAACGGAATGGGGAGGCTTGATGATTTACTTGTAGAACTATCGAGAGACCCCGCAATGATTGTGTGGTTGGACAACCAAGAAAATCATGACGGGGCCATAAACGAAAACTACGGGAGAGAATTGCTTGAACTATTTTCCATGGGAGTAGGTAATTACAGCGAACAAGATATCAAGGAGGCTTCCCGAGCCTTCACTGGCTGGACTATAGGAAATACGGAGTACATGGTATTGAGGTCTGAAAGAGACTCTGATATGCCGTACGGCCGTATCGCGTGGCATTTCGAATTTGACGAAAGAGACCACGATTCTGGTACAAAGGATTTTCTGGGAGAGAGAGGCAATTTTGACGGTGCGGATATTATTAGGATCATATGTGAACAAGAAGCGACAGCTCGATTTATAGCCAGACATATGTACAGCTTCTTCGTGGAAGACGAATCTCCGGTACCTTCATGGGATCACACCTCCCCAAAGAACCCAGAAGCTATGGATATTTTAGTGAAAGCTTACTTTGACAGTGACCATTCCATCTCAGAGATGCTAACAACTCTGTTCAATTCAAACTTTTTCAAGTCCCACTCGGTTAGATACAAGAGGATGAAAAGCCCCGCCGAACTTGTGGCGGGTGTTTTAAAACTCACAGGTCAACTGGATCGTCCTCGGCGTGAAATCATGGACCACGCATTGAAGATGCTATTTATGGGACAGCATTTGCACAACCCGCCTAGCGTTGAAGGGTGGCATGAGGGGGATGAATGGATTGAGACGGGGACCATTTTGGAGAGAGTTAATTTCGCGTCTGAGCAGATGGGAAATTTTTCATACCCTGGTGTTTCGCAAATGATTGACTCTGCTTTAATCAGTCAGGACAACGGGGATTCTCTTCCCCAGAGATGCCTTGATGCGTTAGGGTACTTTGAAGTCAGTGAAAATGTGATGGATGTCTTGAGGTCCCTTAATGGGGAAGAGAATGAAAGTTCAGATGATGCGCGTCAATTAATAAGGATCATAGCCGCCTCTCCTGAATTTCAAAAATGCTAGACCGATGGTTAAGTATTGCCCTATGGAGGTGTTGTGATGGCAACGCGCCGGCAAGTTAATATTTTCAACTACCAACGAACCATTGGTATGACTACGATGGAGGGGAAGGGCTTCTATTATCCGAGTGACATGGTCTTTAGCCCTAATGGGAAAATGTATGTTCTGAATCGGTCGATAGAAGGAAGGGGAGGTGGACGTGGTATGCGCGTTACCATATGTGACGTTAATGATGAATATTACGGGGACTGGGGAGTGTTTGGGAAAGGTCCTGGAGAATTTATGTGGCCGTCTGCCATATGCGTTACCTCTGAAGGGAGTATATTGGTCTCCGACGAATACCTTAATAAAGTGATCGTTTTCTCGGAAGATGGGGGTTATCTAAAAGAATGGGGGGAATTGGGATCGACGGAAGGCAAGCTAGATTCCCCTTCTGCATTCGCATTAAACGATCAAGAAGAGTTATTTGTTTCTGATACGTACAATCACAGAATTCAGGTGTTTACACTTTCTGGGAAATTCATCAGGTCATTTGGAAACTCTGAATCGCTGAACATGCCTTGGCGCATGAGCATTGGACCGGATCAGAACCTGTATGTTGCTGATTGGGGTAATGACAGAGTATGTGTTTTTTCCCAGGACGGAGAATTCCTCAATTCGTACGGAAAAAGAGGCAAAGAAGAAGGCCAATTTGTCAGACCCGCAGATGTGGTGGTCGACTCACACGGTAGAATATACGTGTGTGATTGGGGAAATGAGAGAGTACAAGTCCTGGGCGCTGACGGAGGGTTCCTCCAACTCACGCTTGGCGAATCCGACCTGTCTCCCTGGGCCCAGACCTACTTAACCGCCAATTCAGAGGAGGGGGAGGCGAGATCTAGAGCTAATCTTCACAAGGACAATATTCCCTTCTCCAATCCAATGGATAGGCATGAGATCTCTTCGCATATAGAAGAGTATTTCTGGTCCCCAATGTCGTTAACTATTGGACCTGATAGAAACCTGTATGTAACTGAAAGCAACCGCCATCGTATCCAAGTATTTGGCCTCCCGACCTAGGCTGATGAATCCCTAACGTCCCCGCATATATAGATACTTCGAAGTTGTCTCTAGTCGATGCATAAAACCTTTTTGGCATTGTCAATGAGAATTTTCTGACGAACGTCGTCCTTGATTGGCAGTTTTGACCAATCCGCAAGCCACCGATCCGGCGATATATATGGATAGTCTGACCCGAACAACACTTTGTCTTGGAGCCTAGTGTTGGCCTCGTTTATTAGTTGGTTAGGTATGTAACGGGGAAGCCACCCCGAGAGGTCAATATATGCGTTAGGTTTGTGCAGAGCTACAGCGATTTGTTGATCGATCCACGGCCACCCTGGATGGGCCATAATTACTGTGAGATTTGGGAAGTCAGCGGCAACGTCATCCATGCCAGGTATAGGAGCGCTGAACTTAAGCTTTAACCCTCCTCCTCCAGGCATGCCCCAACCAGAGGCGGCCATTCCACTATGAAAAAGTACTGGGACTTTGAGTTCGGAGCATTTCTCATACAGGGGATAGAATTGTTGACTGTTGGGATGAAATGCTTGCTGAATTGGATGAAGTTTAAGCCCTTTAAGTCCTAAATCTTTCACTGACCTTTCTAGTTCCTCAACAGCTGACATACCCTGCCATGGGTCGATAGCGGCAAATCCAATAAATCTGTTTGGAAACGATTTCACGATTTCTGAAATGTAATCATTTGAGTCAGGTTCCTCACCCGTGGTTGTTTTGGAATTTATAGACAAAAGTACCCCTTTGATGTCCATCGTTTCGTATTTGTTGGCCATTGCTTCTACGGCATCTGGGGATTCAGAAAGCTTGAAATAGTTTTTCAGAGTTTGCTCCATAGCCGATTCAGGAAGGCCGGGTTGTCTTGGAATATGGATATGCATATCGATGGCCTTCATCTCATGTGGCTCCTTCTAATTCTGGGATTTATATCTTTCGTGATGAACAGGATAATGAAACGGCTTATTTGAGAAACTATCTAATATCTCACTGAAATTGGGGCCCCCCGCAAGGTGAATGCATACACAATCTAACCAAGATATATATACAATGTCGATTCCAGCTATGGTAATTGAGGAATTTATGCTTTAAATGGGAGGGATCTGATGCCGGACAATGTTCACTACAAGGATTTGAACCCAATATCTTTTTTGGATAGAAGTGTGGATGTTTACCCGAATAAACCCGCTGTGACCTACGGTCAAACTGTATACACTTATCGGCAGTTTGCCGACCGAGTGAATAGGCTGGCTGGAGCATTAAAACGGGAGGGTATAGAAAGAGGGGATAGGGTTGCCTTTTTGGTTCCCAATATCCCGCCAATGTTGGAAGGACACTACGGGCCCCTGAAAATTGGGGCGGTGTTAGTAGCCATTAACATTCGCCTATCGTCAAGGGAGATATCGTATATTCTGAATCACTCCGGAGCGAAGGTGTTGGTATTTGACTCAGAATTCGGTGATGTTGTTGAAAATATTCTGGATGATATACCCAAGGTGACTAGCTATGTACAAGTAGTTGATTCAATTCCGAAGAATGAGAGGATTCCGGGTCAGGAATACGAGGAGTTTCTTTCTTCTGCACCGGAAGGGGAACATCGGCGTCCGCTAGATTCAGAAAAAGATGCTATTGCAATCAATTACACTTCCGGGACAACCGGTATGCCTAAAGGTGTGCAATATCATTCTCGAGGTGCTTATTTGGCAGCCCTGGGGGAGGTGTTGGAAAGTGGAATGACATTTCGGTCCAATTATCTATGGACTCTTCCAATGTTTCATTGCAACGGGTGGTGTTATACCTGGGGGGTGACAGCAGTAGGTGGCAACCATCTATGTTTGAGGAGGGTGGAACCAAGTGAGGTATATAGGCAGATCCGTGAAGAGAAAGTTTCTCACATGTGTTGTGCTCCAACCGTTCTTACGTCCATGTATTCTAGTACTGAAGCCGAAGGTCAAGATCTATCTGCTGTGACCATAATGACAGCTGGTGCCCCGCCGGCACCACAGGTAATAAGAAGTATGGAACAAATGGGTGCTGAAGTATTGCACGCCTATGGATTAACCGAAACCTACGGTCCTCACACTATTTGTGCGATTCAACCTTCTTGGGATGATATAGATCCTGAAGAATTGGCAAATCTAAAGGCTCGCCAGGGAGTAGCGTTTATCGTAGCAGACACGGGTCTGAGGGTAGTTGATGCTGAGATGAACGACGTGAAACGAGACGGTAGCCAGATGGGAGAAGTTGTGATGCGAGGGAACAATGTGATGTCAGGATACTTCTCTGATGAATCCGCTACTTCTACCGCTTTTGAAGGTGGATGGTTTCATTCTGGGGATCT
>CAYPDR010000020.1:0-31936 GCA_964409595.1 uncultured Dehalococcoidia bacterium | reverse complement strand
ACAGCCAGGATGGAGTTGGTCTAGTTGTATGAAGCCTGTGGTTGGCACTGAAAGTTGTGCCACTAGACACGTTGGTGTTGTTTTTAGCGGCTGCATGGTTGCTACTCACGACGACGGTACAGAAATGAAGCTGTGTGAAGGGGACGCCTATGTAATAGAACCCGGACATGACGCACGAGTTGAAGGAGATGAGGCTGTTATTATCTACGAGTTTAATACTGGGGCGATCGAACACTTTGCCGGATACTCCGAATAAATATATGAGATAAAAGTGCCTAAGATATAGGGAGCAAATTTGAATGTTATCCCATTTTTATATTCCTTATCCAAAGGAGGTTCCTATGTGTGCATGGAATGACAAATATGCGACACTATGGTCACAGAGAAAGCCTTTGGGCGATGAATGAAGAGTTTTGTGTCCCCATATTTATCCTATACCAAGAGTGTAAAAAGACAGTGGAGCCTATAGCTATCACTTTTGTATCCTAATAGTAGATATAAATAGAAATATGTTTGGTCTCATCCGAATTAAAGGGTGATTGAGTTCACCTTAATAAGAAGTAGGGGCATAAATGAAGGAAAATAACCTTTACAGAACTGTCATCAAGAGTGAACCTCTTGACCCTTATGACTCTGAGAATTTCGTTTCAGCTGACAACCACGGTGCTACGGTTGTGTTTCATGGCATCACTCGAGATCATACAGGACCAAGGAAAGTCTTGTACTTAGAATACGAAGCCTACCTTCCGATGGCGAAAAGTAAGCTGGAAGAAGTCGCACGGGAAATGTGCGAGAACTGGGACGTCAAAGTATCAATCCAACATAGGCTTGGACGTGTCGACATAGGGGAAGCGAGTCTCATAGTGGCAGTTGGCTCACCTCACAGGAAAGCAGCATACAACGCTGCAGAGTTTTCAGTTGACAGAATAAAGCAGATAGTGCCTATTTGGAAGAAGGAATATTTTGAAGGTGGCGATGTCTGGATCGGTGATTCTGAGGGGTTTAGGCCCATGGAGGACGTCGAAGTAATTTAACGTATCCAGAAATGGACATGAGGAATAATCAACCTGGCAGACACAGTAATTAAATTGGCTATCGGTACGGTATCGGTAATAAAGGGGCATTCATTATTGCCTATTACGGCACAAAGACAATTACAGTGCCAAAACTCACAAAAGGCGTGATTGCCCTGTCGGGACATGCAAACTATAATTGATTTTTCATAAACAAGATGGAGGGATCGCATAGTGGTCTAGTGCGGCCGCCTGCTAAGCGGTTAGGGGATGAAAGTCCTCTCATGGGTTCGAATCCCATTCCCTCCGCCAGTTCGTCACCTTATAAGAAAGCTATAGATGCAAACTTACCATATCTGGACAACCGGATGCCAAATGAATAAAGCGGATTCCGATCGGCTAGGGGATGCGCTTGACCAGTTAGGCTTGAATTCAACTGAGTCACGAAGCGATGCCGACGTGGTTGTATTAAATACATGTGTTGTTAGGCAGAATGCCGAAGATAAGGCAGTTGGAACTTTGACAAGCCTTAAGCCATCGAAGGAATCAGATCCGAAAAAGATCATCGCACTTATGGGATGTATGGTAGGACCAAACTCTGCTGGGCTCGCGAAACAGTTTCCCTATGTCGATGTATTCATGCAACCTCAGCAATTCGACCCACTCATTGACCTGTTAGGTAAACGGTTAAATATCGACCCAGTAGGCTGTATAGGTCCTCTGTCGGCAACGCCCTCAATCTCTACTTTCATACCTATAATTCACGGATGTGACAAATTCTGTTCTTTCTGCATCATTCCTTACAGAAGGGGAAGAGAAACAAGCCGGTCCATTACAGAAATAGTCTATGAATGTGAAAAGTTGGTAGCTAGAGGAGTGAAAGAGGTAACTCTCCTAGGTCAAAACGTTGACTCATACGGCCATGACCTTCCAGAAACCGTCAACCTGAGTGATTTGTTGTCCTCTGTTAACGATGTAACCGGGCTGGAGAGAATCAGATTTTTGACATCCCACCCTAATGATATGGCAGACAGTATAATAGACGCGGTAAAAAATCTGGAAAAAGTTTGCGAACACATCAACCTGCCCTTCCAGGCCGGAGACGATGAAGTTCTTCGTAGGATGCGAAGAGGCTATACCAATTCAGAGTATCGGGAACTCATTTATAAGATAAGAGAACGTGTCTCAAAAGTAACCCTCAGTACTGACCTAATCGTGGGATTCTGCGGGGAGACCGACGGCCAATTCCAAAACACCTTAGAACTTATACGCGACGTTAAGTTCGACAAGGTTCATGCTGCTGCCTATTCAACCCGGCATGGAACGATCGCGCACAGACAAATGGAAGATAACATCCCTGAAGAGACAAAAAAAGAACGCCTGAAGATTATTAACTCAGAACAAGAGAAGATAGCAACCGAGTTAAACTTAGGATATATAGGAAAAATACAAGAAGTGCTTGTCGAAGGAACAAAAGATGATAGATTATTTGGTAGAAACCGAAATGACAAGTTGGTATTTTTTTACGCAGAAAATGTGTCAGCGGGCGATCTTGTGTCTATCAAAATAACCGAAACCAGTCCATGGTTTTTACGAGGCACCACAATATAGAAAAGATACACTTAGTAGCGTTTCGAGAAGGAAAGGGGGGCAAGTAGGAGATGGTGACAGAGTTAGGAAAGAATCAGACTATACCAATCACTGAGATAGAACAGTCAGCATTCTGCACGACTGAGGACAAGCTAACATCCAAAACTCTGGAGGAAGAGTTCGGAGCCGGAGTCAGATGGCAGAAATTGCCGTTAAGCTACATGCGCACCGATGCAGAAGAATTGGTGTCAAATATTTGGTCTGCTAAGAAAAAACTAGCGGAACGGATGGTAATCTTGGGACACCATTATCAAAGAGACGAAGTAATACAGTTTGCGGACATGAGAGGGGATTCCTTCAAACTTTCTCAATACGCTGCCGAGCATAGTGAGGCTGAGTTTATATTATTTTGCGGTGTTCATTTCATGGCTGAAACAGCCGACATACTGAGTTCGCCAGAACAAAAGGTCATCCTTCCCAATTTGACGGCCGGTTGTTCCATGGCGGATATGGCACAGACAGACGACGTTCTCGACTGCTGGGACGACCTCACAGAAGTTCTCGGAAATGGTAATTTGGTGCCAATAACTTACATGAACTCTACCGCCAGCATTAAATCATTGTGCGGCGAAAATGGCGGCATAGTGTGCACCTCGTCAAACGCCTCAGCAACTTTTGATTGGGCGTATGCCCGAGGGGAAAAGGTTCTCTTTCTTCCAGATCAACATCTGGGACGTAACACCGGGGTAAAAATGGGTATTTCAACAGATGAGATGATCTTGTGGAATCCGTTCAAACCTCTGGGAGGTAACAGCGAAGAAGATATAAGAAAAGCAAAGCTAATCCTATGGCAGGGACACTGCTCAGTGCATACGCGATTTACTGTGGACCAAATATCCCAAGCTCGCGAGAAACATCCTGACGTGACTGTGGTGGCTCACCCAGAATGCACCCTAGACGTCGTCGAGGCAGCCGACTCAGTAGGTTCAACTGAACACATTAAAACTTTAGTATCGGACTCCAAGCCGGGGACAGTATGGGCCATAGGCACAGAAATCAGCCTTGTTAACAGAATCGCGTCCGAAAACCCAGACAAGACAGTTTTTTGCCTAGATTCCGTAGTTTGCCCATGCTCCACAATGTACAGAATTCACCCCGCCTATCTGTCGTGGGTGCTCGACGGACTGCTGGAAGGAGTGACTGTAAATCAAATTGAGGTTGATGACAAAACTCGAAGATACTCTAAAGTAGCTTTGGACCGGATGCTTGCCGTGGTTTGATATTTGATAGGTACGATGCTGCCTTCACCAAATATCATGTAAAAAGTAGCACAATATCGTCGGAATACGAATGAAGATAACCCCCCATACTCATGCCCTAATCGAACTTGCAATCATGGAAGATTACTCAGCAGGGGACGCAACAACCGAAGCACTAATCTCTCCAAAATTGAAAGGTAGCGCAACTATAGTTTCCGATGAAGAAGGAATACTGGCAGGTATAGAAGTCGCAATAGCGGTCTTCCATAAATTTTCACCTGATCTTTCTGCAAAGCCTACGTTGTGTGATGGGACTTTACTAAGAAACGGAACCAAAATCGCTGAAATTTCAGGTCCACTAGGATCGATCTTGACCGCTGAACGGACCGCACTGAATTTTCTCAGAAAACTGAGCGGAGTGGCGACTGAAACATCGAAATACGTTGCTGCAGTTCGAGGAACAAACGCTCAAATAGTCGATACCAGGAAAACTACTCCTGGATTCAGATCACTACAAAAATATGCAGTGCGAACGGGTGGTGGACATAACCATAGGCAGAATCTCGGGGATGGCATTCTGATCAAAGATAACCATGTACGTACATTGGAGCATGACGGACTGGGATTGGGTGGGGTAATTAGAAAGGCCCATTCTAACGCTTCCCACACAATAAAGGTGGAAGTGGAGGTGGAAAATCTAGATCAGGTCAAAGAAGCTTTGGACGCAGGAGCGGAAATAATACTCCTCGACAACATGTCACTCGATGAGATGAGAGAAGCAGTATTATTATGCCGCGGCAAGGCCATCACTGAAGCTTCGGGGGGGATTAATCTTTCGAGCGTTAAATCAATCGCAGAGTCGGGTGTGGACTTAATTTCCGTCGGCGCGTTAACTCATTCCGCTCCGGACCTAGACCTTAGCCTAGACATTCGCTAGTTTCAAATCTGATTCTGGGATTAACGATCCCGTGAGTCTACCAGGATCGTGACAGGACCGTCATTTATCAAGGCCACGTCCATATGAGACTGAAAGACTCCCTCTTCCACTTTCAAACCTGAATTCCGAAACCCGTTCACAACTTTGGCAAACATCATCGCTGCTCTGTCAGGAACCATGGCCCGACTAAACCCAGGTCTACGTCCCTTTCTCGTATCGGCACATAACGTAAACTGGCTGACTAATAATAATGATCCTTCTGTGTCCATTACGGAACGATCAAAATTTTTCTCACAATTCGGAAACAGTCTCATATTTAACGTCTTACCAACTACATAATCGACGTCTTCCTCACCGTCACCGTCATAGATTCCGACTAGCAAGAGAAGGCCTTCTCCTATCTGTGAAACTTGAGACTCGCCCACTTGGACACTTGCAGATGCGACCCGCTGTATAAGGGCTCTCACTAATCAGTCGTTGGAAGACGGCTTTGAAGTAGTTGTTGGTTTTGTAGAAGAAGATTTGGGCGCTTTAGAAGGCGAACTCTTCTCAGAAGCTTTAGTTTCATTATTCTTATTCTGCTTGGAATCGGAACTCTTGGAGCTTTCCTTGGAGTCGGTGGATGCCCCATCTGAACCCTTACCTGCTGAGCTACTTTTCTTACCATAATCGTTCACATACCAACCACTGCCCTTGAAAACTATGGGAACAGCAGAAAACTGCCTCTTAGCTATTGCCCCACAGTTCCCACAGGGTTGATCGACTTCGTCACTGAATTTAAGTCTCAACTCGAAGTTCGCACCACACTCTTCACAGTTATAGTCGTACGTTGGCAATCTATCCTCCAATAGTTGTAACTGCAAAAGAAAAAGCAGTCTTGACCGGACTGCTCATTTTAACATTCAATCTAGCATCGGGCATTTTAGGTGTCAAACTCCAGCATTATTTCATACAGGTTAACCGAAATATAACCTTCAAGCCTAAGTTAAGAGTCGTTCAAGTGATCCCAATCTATCCTGCAAAAGTTGCATCTCTAATTCTATGATTTCGTTTATCACGAATGTTCCGCTACCTACTTCTCCAATTACACAATACTCCACTTGATTTTCTCTACATATTGACGAGAAAGAATCAATGTCAGCACTATCAATAGAAACAACTATCCTCGATTGACCTTCTCCAAACAACCCAACATCCCATCTTTCGCTTAGGTCAAACTTGCCTTCAAAACCCAGTTCGCCAGCAATTGCTGATTCAGCAAGAGTGATGGCTAGCCCACCTTCTGAACAATCGTGCGCGGATTTAGCAATACTACTTGATATGAGCTCTCGACAGGTTTTCTGGACCGCCACTTCCTTTTTAATGTCGATGCTAGGTTTACCGGCAACCTTGTGATGAATTTCTGATAGGTATTCGCTTCCCGACAATTCTTCCATACATGTGCTTACACTAGGTACTCCGAGAAGGATCACAATGTCACCTGGTTGTTGAAATGCTATATCACAATGTTTGTTTACATTTTCTGTCAACCCAACTGCTCCAACTATCGGGGTGGGGTATATTGGTTCATTTCTAGTCTCATTGTAAAGACTGACATTACCACTTATCACAGGAATTCCAAATGTTTCGCTCGCTTTTGCAATACCACGAATACTCTGTTCCAATTGGAAGTACACTTCTGATTTCTCAGGATTTCCAAAGTTTAAACAATTGGTCAAAGCAATTGGTTCAGCACCAGTGCAGGATACGTTCCGGCATGCCTCTGCCACTGCTATCATACCCCCTATATATGGGTCCAGATAACACAACCTGCCATTTCCATCTGTAGCAGCGGCTAACCCTTTACTAGTCCCCTTAATCCGTAACAAAGCTCCGTCGTTTCCAGGAGGTATAACTGTGTTGGTTTGAACCTGGTGATCATACCTGCGAAATACTGCGTATTTGCTAGCTACATTTGGTGAAGCTAGTAACGCAAGAAGAACATCAGCAGGTTCCTTTTCGGGCAATTCAACTGAACGTAGGTCAAAATGGTTCACGCTATCCAGGTAAACTGGTCTCTCTACATCCAAACGATAAAGTGGTGGGTCAGTAAGCACTCCAACGGGCAGGTCGGCTTTCAAACTCCCTCTTTCAAAAACTTTCACTCTACCATCCTTAGTGGTACTTCCTATTACCGTACAATCTACATCCCATCGAGTGAACACATTTTTCACGTACTCAAAGTTGTTGGGGTGTAAGGAAATAAGCATTCTCTCCTGAGTTTCAGATAACATTATTTCGTAGGGTTCCATTCCAGAATCTCTTAGGGGAACTTTATCGACATAGATTTCTATCCCAGCATTCCCACTAGCAGCACATTCCACCGCAGCACTGGTTAACCCCGCAGCCCCAAGGTCTTGTAAACCTTCTATTTTTCCCGAATGCGCAACCTCCAAACAAGCCTCTATCAAAACTTTTTCCAAAAATGGATTGCCCACCTGAACAGTGGGCCTGAGTTCTCTATCATCATCAAATGTTCTCGAGGCTAGACCGGACGCGCCGTGAATACCGTCTCTTCCTGTACCCGAGCCGACTAAGACCAGAAGAGATCCATCTTCCCCCGCCGTGGCTTTAGTTAGCTCATCCGTCTTTAAAAGACCCATACACATCGCATTTACCAGAGGATTGCCAGAGTAGCTGTCGGAGAAACCGACCTCTCCACCAATATTGGGAATACCAATACAGTTACCATATCCAGATATACCACCTACGACACCATCGAAAAGATATTGTGTCCTAGAATCTGCAATAGCTCCAAATCTTAGCGAATTGAGAAGGGCAATCGGTCTTGCACCCATCGCGAAAATATCTCTCACAATCCCTCCAACTCCAGTAGCCGCACCCTCGTATGGTTCTATAGCGGAAGGATGATTGTGGGACTCGATCTTGAACACGATAGCTAATCCGTCACCAATATCAATTACACCCGCGTTTTCGTCACCTAATTTTACAAGTATTCTCGGATTATTCGAAACGAATTGTTTCAGTAATAACTTGGAATGTTTGTATCCACAGTGTTCACTCCACAAAGACCCAAAAAGACCTAATTCCAATTGATTAGGCTCTCGGCCTATCCTGTCAGCAATCATCGAATATTCAAGTTCCGACAAGGCTAAATCTTCAAGAATTTTCTTGTCAAATACCATATTATTTTACCCAACACCAGCGTTGTAACCTGGCTCGGCTTGGAATACATCTGGTCGTATCAGATAAGTGCCACCCACATTCGCACCATTCACTGAAAGATCATGACCGGTTCTGCATTTTTGAGTTGAGGATCGATCGGAAAATCTTCTGTCCGTCTTCTCCGCCTAATAACAAATCACAACACCGTTCGGGATGCGGCATCATTCCTAGTACATTTCCATCGAGATTGGTAATCCCAGCTATGTTATTTACAGAACCATTTGGGTTGCTAGATGCCGTTATATCACCATTAGAACTGGAATAACGAAACAAGACTTGCCCATTTCCTTCTATTGACTTAAGAGTTTGATCGTCGGCATAGAAATTTCCTTCACCATGAGATATGGGTACTCTTATCACTTCACCTTCAATTGCTGCGTTTGTAAAAGCAGTATCCGCCCTTTCTATTCTGAGATCTGTCCATTGGCACCTGAATTGCAAATGGTTGTTCCGTAGTAGAATCCCTGGGAGCAACCCTGATTCACACAATATTTGGAATCCGTTGCATATACCAAAAACCATACCTCCGGCTCCAGCAAAATTTTCCACCGCCTCCATAACAGGTGAGAAGCGAGCTATGGCCCCACACCTGAGATAATCCCCGTAAGAAAACCCACCCGGTAAAATTACACAATCAAAAGACGATAGATCGACTTTCTGGTGCCAAATATATTCCACGGGTTGATCGAGAACCTCTTCCACAACCGTGTAGCAATCAACCTCACTCCATGTTCCTGGAAATACAACTATTCCAAATTTCAACAGACTTACAACTCTTTGAGCCGAGCAGAAACTATCGAATTCACCAGCCTGCCATCCGCCCTGCCCCGTATCTTTGGCATTAAAATCCCCATAACCTTCCCCATATCAGAAAGCCCCTGAGCATTTACTTGATCTAAGACCTCGGATATGACCACATTTACTTCGTCCTCTGTCAATTGTTCGGGGAGATATCCTGAGATTATCGACAGTTCAACAGATTCTTGTTGCGCCAAGTCATCCCTACCAGCAGCAGCATATGCTTCGATACTGTCACGCCTTTGTTGGGCTTGTTTTGTTATTACGCTTTGAATACCTAGGTCATCCAATTCATTACGTGAGGCTATTTCCGCATTACGGATTTCCGACAATATAGTACGCAAAACGGTTCGCCGAATTGCATCTTTTTTTCGCATCGCATCTTTAAGATCTGAATCCAATCTCTGTCTTAGGGACATAAGCAGTTTGAACTCCAAGTAATTATTAAAGTAGGTACAAAACGAGTATAGATTTACACTTATCGAGCGTCAAGAAGACTATGAGCTGTCAGCGATAACCTTCCCGTTTTCTAGGAGACTAAGCACTTTATCCCTACCAAGCACCTCTAAAGAGTCGAAAAGAGGCGGGGAAACTTTCTGTCCAGACGTCGCTACCCTTAAAGTTCCCAACAATTGACCGACTTTTACTCCCAAGTCATCAGCCAACCCTCTAAGCGCTAACTCGATAGAAGCTGCTGAAAACACCTCCAGCTCTGACAAGGTTTTCTCTGAAGAACTCAACAGTCGAAAAGTACCTGAGTTGTCCATACCATTTTGCACAAGATTCTCCAGACCGTATTCAATTGTATCCTTGAACACAAATGTAATAAGCGGGGCGGCATCTCTAAGAGTTTTTAATCGGTCCTGCACTAGTGGTGCCACAGATTTACTTTCTTCGAGTGTAGGAAAATGATCGAATTCTTCGGGAGGAAAGTCATTCCAGTACCCAAATAATATGTGTCCAAGCCGGTCAAGATCCATGCGCTTAATGTACTGCCCATTCATCCAATCCAATTTTTCAGAATCAAACACTGCCCCTGACACATTAATCCTGCTGGGGTCGAAATTTTCTACCAAGTCATTTCTGTCGATAAGACTCGTTTCTCCGTCAATAGACCACCCTAACAAACTCAAAAAATTCACCAAGGCATCTGGTAGGTACCCCATTTCACGATATTCCAAGACGGAGGTTGCCCCGTGACGCTTACTAAGCTTAGTTTTGTCCGGTGCAAGTATGGCCGGCAAATGAGCAAATTTAGGCTGTTTCCACCCGAGGGCATCGTACAGTTGTACATGTCTGGGTATACTTGATACCCACTCCTCACCCCTCAAGACATGTGTGATCATCATGTGATGATCGTCCACCACCGAGGCGAGGTGGTAGGTTGGAAAACCATCTGCTTTTATTATGACAAAATCTTCGAGTAAATTGTTTTCAAAGGCAATCCGGCCACGAACCATATCAACAATCTCAGAGATGCCTGTGTCTGGCATTGCAAACCTGACAACACTGGGAAACTTCGTATTCTCCAGTAAGTCACGTTCATCATCTTCGAGACTCCGGCATTTACGGTCATAACCTAACTTAGAAAGTTTTTGGTTCACCTGTTTAGTGCGCAGTGCGGACAACCGCTCCGGTGTGCAGTAGCATCTATACGCGTTTCCTGACGCAATTAGAGAATCTGCGGCAGCTGAATAATAATCCAACCTCTCTGATTGAATGTATGGGCCGTATGGACCCTCTTTGTCCAAGCCTTCGTCCCAATCGAGGCCAAGCCATAATAAGGAGTTTTTTTGAAGCTCTATAGAACCTTCTACCTTTCGGCCCTGATCAGTATCTTCCACTCTGACAATAAATTCCCCGCCCGTTTTCCTTGCCAAGAGCCAATCAAAAAGGGCAGTTCTTATATTGCCGACATGTGGCTCCCCCGTAGGACTTGGAGCGTATCTAACTCTTACTTTCTCAACAACCATTTATCTACCCAGAAATTTTTCTTATCACCGCGGAAGCGTTGGGGGTAATTTATTAGACCGCAATTACCACTAAAATGCCAACGCCAACCCAAGAATCCAAATAGCGGTTATGACTGGTACAGTGACTCCATAAACGACTTGAGATCTTCAGGCAACGGTGAGCTATATTCGACATAATTCAATCGAGAGGGATGTGAAAATCCCAAAACAGAAGCATGCAAAAACTGCCTAGACAATCCTCCAACTTGACCGCCGTATCTCTGATCTCCCGCGACCGGGTGACCTATAGCCGACAAATGCACCCTTATTTGATGGGTTCTACCAGTCAATAACTTAACTTGTATAAGATCGAAGTCTAGAAAGCGAGTCAAAAGTTTATATTTACTTCTTGCCTCCTTCCCATGTTCAACGACAGCCATTTTTTGTCTATTAAACGGGTCGCGGCCAATGGGGGCATCAATAAAGGCCTCTTGCTTATCAAGCCTACCCTTCACGAGAACAGTGTATAGCTTGTTTACACTTCTATTACTCATTTGTCTAGAAATATTAGTTTGAGCGAAGCTACTTTTCGCGAAGACCATCAGACCAGAGGTGTCTTTGTCCAACCGATGCACCATTCCTGGCCTCAAAGTGTCATCAATATCCTTAACATCTGGGCATCGGGCAAAAACTCCGTTCATGAGAGTACCATCGGGATGACCAGGACCGGGGTGAACCGGAATTCCAGAAGGTTTATCAACGATGAGTACATCTTCATCTTCGTAAATTACGCCGATAGATATCTGTTGAGGCTTCAATCCCCTTGTAAAAGGTGGCGGAATTGTAACAGCCACGCTTTGGCCGCTTTTGATTCTGGTTGAAGGTTTTGCCTGATTACCATCAAGCAAGACATAGCCACTAGATATAAGATTAGAGGCGCGATTCCTAGAAATCCCCTCAATACCGTTCGCTACGAATTGGTCGAGGCGCTGACCGGCATTTTTCCCATTAGATTTGAGAGTTTCAGTCAAACCTGTCACAAACCTTTATCTTCATCTTGTCCACGCCTGCCCCAGCCTAGTTTCTCACCGAATAACATTATAGAAACAAGAATCGCCATACCAATACATATAGCCGAATCTGCGATATTAAAAGCAGGCCACCAACCGACACTAATGAAGTCAACTACCCCACCATCTTTTACCCGGTCAAACAAATTCCCAATAGCGCCGCCAACGATCATTCCTATGGAAATCCTCATCCAAATTGTATTATTGTTTTGCCTATAAAATAGATATAGGATCAAAAATATACCAATTAAAGAAGCAACGATTAAGAAATTCGTAAAACCTGCAAATAGGCCAAAGGCCGAACCAGTATTTATACCATGAACTAACCGAACAAAACCTTCGTCAGGCCACGACCCTCCCAGCGCGATATAAGAACGGATGAAATGCTTAGTCACTTGGTCTATAAAAAAGATTCCGCCCAACAAAAAATAAAAGAACCAGTCTTTATACCACGGCATTAAAACCTCATAATTGGAATTAAAATCAACTTGACCTTAAAACTCATCAAGTTGTACGAGAATACCATATCCGGGGAAAGTTAAAGTATTCCCGTCTTGAGCCATCTACCTTTTGAGAAATAGACGAAAAAAGCTGCGGCTCTAGCCATATTCCCCACAACAACTCCCCAAGGCGCGCCGATTGACCCCAGCGGAGTGTAAAAAGAGAGCATTATTGCAATTGGAACTTCGACTAACCACATTGTAAGCAATGTAATAACCATTGGAGCCACAGTGGCTCCAGTACTAGTTATTCCCTGGGTGAAAACCTGTACAGAACTCATCGGAAACGTGGCAAAGGCTAGAATGAAAATCCATGTTGAAGTGTGCGCAACAAATTCCGGGGAATCGCTAAAGAACGAAGCTATTTGCTCGGGAAACGATATGAATAATGTAATCGCCAAGACGCTCATAACCGCGGAATAAACAATAGCCCATCCAATAGAGCTTTTCGCCCGGTCCGCATACCCCGCTCCGAGATTTTGTCCAGATAACGCCCCCGCAGCCCTACCAAGCCCTCTACTGGCATGATTCACCACATTCTCCGCCCGTCGAGAAAGTGCAAACGCTGCCGCCGGGCCGTCTCCAAAGGAAGCGACAACGACTAGGAGGATGAGTTGAGAGGATGACCTCTGCATTCCAGTTACCGCTGCCGGGGCACCTACTCGAATAAGACGCCACATGAGAGAAAAATCATTTCTGTATCCAACAAAGCTCAGTTTAAGACGGGATGTACCTCTAAACAATACGGCGAAGTTAATTGCGACACCAAACAGTTGAGCAACCACGTTAGCCATTCCGGCGCCTGCCAAATCCATCTGCGGGAAAATAAACCAACCAAATATTAGAAACGGAGATAGTATTAGATGAATAACCCTACTCACAGTGGCCGCCTTCATCGGGGTTATGCTATCCCCGGCAGCTTGAAGAGCGCCTCCCGCGAGTCTCTGAAAAGACATAAACGACATCGCAACAAATTGCAGTTTCATGTAGCCGGATGTCATCAAGACTACATCATCACTAACACCTATAAGCCCTAATAAAAAATCCGTAAATAATATACCCGGAATACCTACTACCAAACTCCAGATCACGGTCAGGATGATTGAATGAGTCAAAACGTGATTTGCGTAATTGACATCGCCAGCTCCTATGGCCCGCGAGATCATTGCTCTCATGCTGGCGTCAAGACCCATACGTGCTGTCATTAACATTAAAATGTAAGTCTGCGAAATCCCTAAACCGGCAATCGCCTTATAGCCAACACGACCAGCCCAGAACAAGTCTGCTAACTGGTCGACAACGCTGAAAAAGCTCTCAGTCATCTGAGGCCAAGACATGTACCAAAGATTGCGAGGGATGCTACCCTTGGTTAGATCTCGCCTGACACGCGATGATCTATTGGGAGACCCGTCGGGCATTAGAATAATCTCTTTTTATATGAATATTGAAACCCTTAATAGCCAGTAGGTTGCAACTCAATGGCAAGTAGATTCAAGGTTAGCAGATCGTAACCTCTTCTCACCAAAGGGATTACACACTACCTAAATTGAGATCGAATATACAGGATGACTATGAATCGTCCCCTACCACTGATGGTTTCTTTGCAAATAACATAATAAAAGCACCTGCGAGATTAATGGATGCATATGCAACGAATGGCACCATGTAACTACCACTGGTATCAAACATCCAGCCGGCCCAAACCGGCGCAACTGACATCAATATACCATTGGGAAGCATGGACCAACCCATAATTGTGGCGAACGATTTCCTGCCAAAGTAGTCCCCTCGAATGGCTGTCATGAGTGGAATTCGTCCCCCAAAAGCTATGCCGTAAATCAACGCAAAAAGAATTGCCATTTTAAGCCCACTTGCTAAAGCAAGAACCAACATCGCCATTCCCTGCAAGAATAGAAACACAAATATCAGGTACTTTTTCGACATCCTGTCTCCGAGCCAACCCGATATAAAAAGACTCGGAAGGGCCACAACAGAATAAATGGTCTCAATAGCACTCGCAGTAGTTAGGCTGAGTCCCATATCAGTTAAACGTGGAGTCAGATGAAGTGATAACGTAGCTATTGAGATTGTAGACGAGACGTGGGAAACAGTTAAAATCCAAAAAGCACTGGACTTTAGAGCTTGACTCACGGTGAACTCAGTTATTTCTTCCGGCGCAACAGCCGTCTTAGTTCGAGAATCCTCTGTCTCTAACTCTTTGTCAATCGTGAAATTTTCGGCGGAGGCCCCGTCGGGTAACAATCCCATGTCTTCAGGCTTGTTACGGATAATTCGAACCGCTGGCAACGCCACCGCAACAAGTAATATCCCTAAAATCAATGCGGTATTACGAAAACTTGCAGCCATTGCGATAGCGTAAATGGGAAGGAAAAAACCGGCCACATGAACACCTGACATGGCACCAGCCATAGCGATAGATCTTCTTTTGTCGAACCAGCTGTTAAGAACCGAGACTACCGCCAACCAACCACCAATTCCTGAACCCAAAGTTATCAGAATGAATACACCGTAAAATTGCCATAAGCTCTGGATAAAGGAGAATAGTACGAACCCGAACGCCATAATGATGAAACCGATAAGTACCATCCGCCGGGCTCCAATCCTGTCAATTAAGAATCCTTCTATCGGTCCTAAAGCAGCTCCTTCCACACGGCTAAGAAGAGTGCCAATGGATATCTGGGTTCGAGTCCATTGAAATTCTTTCTGCAACACAACCATCATGACGCCCATGCCACGAAAAACACTTAAAGACATTAGAGTCAACAGAAACGTTCCGACCCCTACAAGCCACCAGCCATAGAAAATTCTGGTTCTAGAGGGATCTCTCTTCTTACGACCGAAAAGAGAATTATGAAAGAAATGTTGTGAAGCCGACATCCTGAAAATATTATCAGAGATGCCTTGATACGATCCAAGCTATTCTTTGGGGAAAATACAGTAGGTTAACAACCCATAAAGGAACACACACCTATAAGGCGTTTTTGTTTTCTCTAAAACTGACTTTAAGAGACTAACGGGCAAGAAGAATCTTCACAAGGTATTCTCACCCATCAATCCCTTACAATCCGTCATTAACATGGTTAGTGCAACTTCATTTGTCTGTAACGCTCTTATTATGGTCAGGCGATAATATCCGCGATGGGCGCCTTGAGGTAGGGCTTTCACTTTTCCTAACCAACGTCAAATTCAAAAAACCATTTAGTGAGGAGGCCAACAACATGAAGATAACAGACTTGAAAGTATGGGTAACTATCCCTGAAAAGAACGGTCGAAGTTACGTCTTCCTAAGGGTGGATACAGACGAAGGCATTTCAGGAATAGGAGAAGCCACTAGTTCAGGAGGAGGTGGGAGTATTGTCGTTGGTAATATGCTTAATTTCTTAAAAAACTCAACTTTGAAACAAGACTTTCGCGAAACTCTGATCGGTGAAAATCCCGAACAGGTTGACCTAATTTGGCATAAGTTGTACCGGCGATTCACTGGCGGCGGTGGATCAGGCGGCTTCGTTACCACAATGCTCAGCGGGGTGGACATCGCTCTCTGGGACATAAGGGGCAAGGTGCAAGGGAAGCCCATCTATGAAATACTCGGGGGAGGGCAGCTGAGGAACGATATCGAATTGTATACTCATGTCACTCCTGGCAATCCTGAAAAGGCTGCAGATCAAGCCAAAAACATAGTTTTACAAGGGTTTGACACGATGAAAACCGACCCTTTCATGCCAGAAATGGCTAAACACCACCGCAGGTACCTACAGGGAACCATCTCCCCGGAGGGAGCTGACTTAGCAGTAAACACGATCGCAGCCATAAGAGAAGCAGTGGGAAACAAGGTTGATATTCTCATTGACTGCCACGGAAATTTTAATGTCCCCACCGCTATCGCTATGGCTAAGTTATTAGAACCATACAACATAGGATGGTTTGAAGAACCCGTTCAACCCAATAGTAATGAGGCATTAAGGCATGTTAAAGAATCGATTGGGGTGCCGATATGCGTGGGAGAAAGACTTTACACTCGATGGGATTTTGTTCCTATACTCAAAGAAAGGCTAGCGGAATATTTAATGCCGGACATCTTGTGGACGGGAGGAATAACCGAGTTCTACAAAATTTCCATGCTGGCCGAATCATTCTATATTCCAGTGAGCCCGCATGATGCCAGCGGTCCAATAAATATTCTTGCCGGTGCCCATGTGATGATGACCGTGCCAAATTTCTATAAACTTGAGATAAATCACGCTACCTTGAACACCTTGAACTCAATGATAAATGAACCTCTTAATGTCGCAGAGGGAAAATTGATAATGCCGAAGCGGCCTGGACTAGGGATAGAACTAGACGAAGAATTCATAGAGGCCCATCTGGATGAAGACTGGAGATGAATATACCTTTAAATCACATCCTTTCTTGTTCATCCTGTGAATGCACATACGAACCATCCCCAAATACCCTCTCTTGTCGCAGTTGCGAAGCTCCTTTAAACGTACTTTACTACGAAGAGTTGTCACATTCGGCTTGTCCTGCAGGTTGGACAGGTCCCGACATACCACTTCCTGTCGTGCAACAATCTGACTACATAACTCTAGGTGAGGGAAATACCCCCATAGTAAAACTGAAAAATTCAAATGGGGTTCTCCCCGAGAATGTTTATGCCAAGCTGGAGTATCAAAATCCGACCGGCTCATTCAAGGATCGAGGAACCGCTATCATGTTGTCGGTTTTAAACACCATGGGGGTCACTGAATTAGTTGAGGACTCTTCAGGAAACGCCGGTGCATCTATTTCCGCCTATTCAGCGAATAGCAATATCAGGGCGCACATCTTCGCCCCAGAAACGACCCCATTATCAAAGATGACCCAAATCCAAATTTATGGTGCTGAAACGTATTCCATTCCCGGGACAAGGGAAGATGCCACCTTTGCGGCAAGAGAATTCGCCGAGAAATTCTCTCATATATATGCCTCACATAATTTAAGTCCATACTTCATAGAGGGCACAAAGATTTTCGCATACGAATTATTTGATCAACTTGCTAATGAAATGCCTGACGATATCATTATGCCAGTAGGAAACGGTTCCCTGTACTTAGGTATGTGGAAAGGCATAACCGAACTACATGAAAAAGGGTTGATCACCAAAATACCTAGACTGCACTGTGTCCAAGCACGGGCTGTAATGCCAATAGTGGCGGCACACAATGGCGAGTTCTGGGACAAAGCAAAATTCGGCCTGACGAAAGCAGGAGGAATAGCTGTAGGTTCTCCACCAAGACTCCATCAGGTATTAGACGTCCTTAAGAAATCAAATGGGTCGTCAATAGCCGTCGACGAAGACGAAATTACCTCGTGGCACACAGGACTTCCCAAGAGCGAAGGTATCTACGCAGAGCCAACTTCAGCAGCAGCCTTCGCTGGAGCACAGAAACTATTAGAAATGGGTGTTATCGAGTCGGCGTCGCGAGTACTGATTCCCGTGACAGGATTTGGAATGAAAGACAAGGACCCTTCCTGACGGACTTACAAGAATTTTGACAGAGCGAGTTGTAGCCCAGGAAGAGCACCTTCAATAGTACTGTCCTCAAGGCAATAAGAGAGTCGGAAATAACCGGGCAGACCAAACCCTCTGCCTGGAACAGCCAATACCTTGTGCTTTTTCAACTCTTCTACAAATCGCACGTCATCTTCTATAGGAGAACGGGGAAACATATAAAAAGCTCCTTGGGGCCTGACCACAGAATACCCCATTCGAACCAATGCCTCATGCAAATAATCTCTTTTCTTCTCATATATACTTACATCAACAGTGATAGATTGAAGCGATGCGACTATATACTGAATTAGTGCGGGAGCATTTACGAACCCGAGTGTACGGTTACAGAAAACCAACCCGTCAATAAGTTCTTCTCTGTCTTCCAATGCAGGATTTACTGCTATGTATCCGATTCTTTCTCCTGGCAGAGCCAAGTCCTTGGAATGTGAGGTGGCTACAATGCTACGAACCCGATGATTGAAAATATGAGGGTACTCCAGATCATCAAAGAGTAGTTTCCTGTACGGCTCATCGCTTACTAAATATATCTCTGTCCCAAACTCTTTTTCTTTCTCATCTATAATTTCGGATATCTGCTCCAGCACTTCCGAGCTGTACAAGACTCCCGTAGGATTGTTAGGGGAATTGATCAAAACTCCACGGGTCTTATGCGTGACCGCATCTTGAAATTCATCCATATCTGGTAGGAAATTTTCGTCAGGCGGCACAACTCTGCAGCTCCCGCCATGATTGTCTGCATAAAAATGATATTCAACAAAGAACGGGGAGAATATAACAAATTCATCTCCCGGGTCCATCAATGTCTTCATGACAACGTTTAATCCACCTCCTGCACCGCATGTCATCACAATTTCCTTTGCAGAGAATCCCAAACCGGTTTCCCGAGATAGTTGATTTGAAACAGCGGTCCTTGTTTCTAACAAGCCAGCATTTGGCATATATCTGTGCATCCCAGGTACGGGATCAGATGCAAACCGCTTTAACTCATCAAAAAATTCAGCGGGCGGATCTAATACTGGATTCCCCAAAGAAAGATCAAATACATTATCTTCCCCATATCGTTGTTTGAGTTCTATACCTTCCTCAAACATTCTCCTTATCCAAGAACCCTGATCCATGAAATTTTTTATTTTGTTGGAAACAGCCATATCGACCTCGTTATCGCCAATATTGTTTATTAAAGATAGGACTCAATTTCGGACACCTAGTTGGGAGATTGCATCTAAAAGTTGCTCCAGCGTTTCTACTCCAAGCCGTCCAGGTATTCTAAGAATTACTATCCCCGAATCGTCTATTACAACAAAGAAAGGAAACGAACTTACCCCGTAGTAATACGCAATGTCCGACTCAGAATTATCAACTAACACTGGCACAGGCCAATCTTCGTTGGCAAACCATTCATGTGGAGGGTAGTTAGCTCTTGATTCGTCTATCTGAGTGGCAAGCGATAGTAACCTAATTGAATCTGGTAGCCCATGTTCGTCAAAGTATCTAGAAAGTTCTCTAACTTCGTTTCGGCAATGAGGACACCAATGCGCAAGGATTATGAATATTGTGGTCGGCCCTTCACCGCCGACAGAAATTGAGGATCCCTCTAATGTTATACCCTCAACCCTAGGAGCTGGAAGACCAATAGCAGGATCGAACTCTTTGCCAAGGAACGGTAAAGGTCTCCCTTCTACTTCCAAAACCACATTATCGTAGAAACTGGCGTGAGTGTATGCGCTTCCCGGGATGGCCGAAGCTTTAGTTGTCAATGGGGATGCAGTTGCCGTTGCGACATGAGTTATAGAGGTTGGATCCGAAATCCTGGAGACAGGTTGTGGGGTATAGGTGGGATAGGGAGTGTAAGTGGGATAGGGAGTGTAAGTGGGTAAAATTGCCTCTGCAGCAAACTCAGAAATATTTCCTTCGGATGAAGAACAGGACACAATCACAAAGAGCAAAATGACAGATAAGGTGAAAACAATGGTCTTTCGTTCAGAATACAAGATAGTCAATTATTACTGAGCCGTAATTCCGCCGTCGATTACCAACTCAGAACCCGTCACATAACGGGACTCGTCAGAGGCGAGATATAAGACTCCAAACGATACGTCCCGAGAGGTCGCTATGATACCCAAGGGCGTGCGCCTAAGCCAATATAAACGACCGTCTTCACTCGATATCATATCCGATGTCATATCGGTCGCAATGATTCCAGGATGAACAGAATTACACCTTATTCCTACAGGCCCATACTCTACCGCCGTTGACTTAGTGAGTAACCTAACTGCACCTTTGCTCGCACCATAAGCTGTATTTCGCGATCCTGTTAATCCGGCTATAGATGATATATTCACAATCGATCCGCCACCAGAATTCTTCATCGAAGGTATAGAAGCTTTTGATCCGAGGAACACTCCTTTGGAATTGACATTGTGAACAGCCTCCCATTCCGAAACATGAGTTTCCTCCAACCCTTTTCTTTTGATAATTCCAGCATTGTTGACCAAAATGTCAAGGCTCCCGTAATTTGCAACTGCTGCATCTACAGCACTTCTCCAATTTAATTCATTTGTGACGTCGAGATGTACATACATCACAGACCCCCCTGACTCGTTAATCTCTGCCTCCAGTTTATGTCCCTCTTCATCGAGGATATCGCCAATGACTACAGCTGCTCCCTCTTGTGCAAAAAGTTTTGCCTCATCTGAACCCTGCCCTCTAGCACCTCCGGATATAAGAGCTACTTTGCCATCTAATCTATTCATAAAACCTATATCCTCAAAATATTTGCTTCGATACCCAAAGAATTATTATGGCCGCAACACCAAGTAATAATCCTTTCGCAAACGCCTTCATCTTCTACATTTCTCCGTGTCGCAAACCTAATGTACCCCAATATATATCGAGAACCTTAAAATGGAAACAATGTAGCCAAAGATGTCCCTTTAAAAAGGATCCCGCTCCAATGTATACACAGCGCTTGATCCCTAATCCACTTAAAGCTATGCCTGGAATATTCACGTAATTTGCACTAGCCTTTATGAAACCAGCTTTGATACCTTGTTTCAGTGATAGAAGCGAAGAATCCACATCATTCATACAACGTAGAGATATAACCTAAGTGACAAATTGATACTTGGTATCGTCCTATCGCTCTGCGCAGCATTAGGTTTCGGAACCAGTGCGGTACTTGCAAGATCTGGAATGCGACACGTTGGGTCGTCAACCGCGACCTTCATCTCTCTCGTTTCTTCCACTCTCATAGCGGTTTTGGTCGCTTTTACTTTTCACACTCCTGAAATATTGACTTTACCAATCGGAGTCTTCCTGTGGTTTCTTTTGGCAGGGACAATAAATTTTCCGGGAGGCAGGTTAATGAATTTCACTTCTATACGCTTAATTGGAGCCTCAAAGTCAGCGGTGATTATCTCGACATCCCCGCTTTTTGCGGGCGCAATTGCAATAGTGTTCAGTAACGAATCTATTAACGTACTAGTTGCTATCGGCACATTTTTTATCATAGCCGGAATAATGTTAGTGGTGACCAAGAGATGAATCACAGCGTTAAGATAATCAGTGACGTCGCCAGGTCACCTAGGTTAAGGCCATACATTGGTTACGTATGTGGTATAGCCGCCGCCGCTATATACGGGGGCATGGCCGTGTTAGGGAAAAAAATAGCCACTGATTTCAGCTCACCACTAGTGGCAAGTAGCTTTTCATTGTTTTTCGGATTAATAATCACCGGTCTGTTGTTTGGCCAGGGAATCGTTAGAGAAGCTACCTCTCTTCCCAAGGTCGGGTGGGTTTCCATTCTGGGCGCTGGCACTGCCTCTGCCTTTGGAGTATCTTGCTGGTATCTTGCCCTAGCATCTGCCCCAGTAGTAGTTGTTGCTCCAGTTGTCGCTGTCTACCCTCTAGTAACTATTTCCCTCGCAATCATTTTCCTAAAAGACTTAGAGGAGGTAACACGCAGGACATTCGTAGCGGCCGGGCTTGTAGTTCTCGGGGTTATATTAGTGGGTATAGGCAGCTGACAGAAAAGATTCTTCGACTTGAAGAATTGTTTTCACAATCTCTTATCCTGACGAAATTATCGCCCTTTTATGTGTAGCTTTACCCACTGGTTTCCCATTCTGAGTTACTGAAATTTCGTAGGTCAGCCTACCTTTCTCCCGATCTATGTCCGTTAGAGAAGTCGTTATATCCACTACTTCACCAACGTCCGTTCTAGCGATGTGCCTTAACCCATCGACCGCGTATCCCACTGTTGTTGAATTCTTCTCTAACAACGACTGAGACTGATCGATACATGCTCCTTCCATCAGACCTAACAACGCCGGTGTAGATAACACATCATCGCCTGCATTGCCGGTGCGGTTGGTAGTCATATCTTTTCCTATCGTCACTTGTTTTTCAGTGGACTGGCCGACTTCAAACCTGCTTGTATCCACGTCGTTCTCCTATTTCTATACATAATCCTATACATGAGTTTTTGTCTTTCTAGGACCTATCATAATTTCAGCCATATGCGGTGTCTAATAAAAAAAGTACCCATGAAAATAACATTTGTTTAATTAGAAAATTGACGTAGTCAAAGGTTGCCCGGGTTAACATTAGTCTTATTGACACGTATCGTATCAATCTTTATTATATGTATTGGTTAATAAATATCAGGAGGAGTCCACCATGTTAGAGATACTCGGCCCAACGTTCCGGAACACTGACTTAAATACGTTCCTAGACCCATTCAATCGAACCTACCCTCGGACAAACTACGGCGGCAGGCGCGACCTTTTTGATAGGAGACCAATTGTCCCGATAGACGTACAAGATATTGGAGATTCAATTGTGGTGAGAGCTGATATTCCTGGGAGGCACAAAAATGAACTAAACGTAGAGTTAAAAAAAGATTCTCTTTTTATTGAAACAACTGTAAAAGAATCCAATCAATATGATAAACAATTTATTTTAAAGGAGAGACACCACAGCTCTTTTATACGCGTCGTACAGTTACCAAGCCAGGTGGACATAGATAATGTGACTTCTTCATATAAAGATGGAGTACTTGAAGTCACTCTACTTAAAATGGAACAAGACGGCTCTAAAAAAATATTGATCGAGTAAACACGAGACTTATGTACGGAGTAGTCATACATTCTCTCCCACTACGGGAAAGCGTTAACTAATAGGATTGTTGCAAATAAAATATCCGAGCCTGGTATCAAACCCCGCTATTACAATTCCTTGACTAGCGCTCAATCGTGCAAGACAATTACTATAAATAGATTTCCCTTATATATAAGTTCGCAAAGAGTCCGATAGCACGCTAAGCTGAGTGCGGCGCGATTAAGTTATATCTCTTTTTGTAGACACTAATCGTGGGCCCGTAGCTCAGTGGTTAGAGCGGTCGGCTCATAACCGATTGGCCGCAGGTTCGATCCCTGCCGGGCCCACCACATCACTGGAGTCAATATCTTCCAGATGAAATATGTAATATTGACACTTTTTGTCATGTTATCAGCTGTCATTCTGAATCCGGTACACAATACCACGGCTCACGGGGATATGAAGGTGATTTATACGGGAACAACAGAAGGCTATGACATTACAGTCAAAACAATCCCGCACGATCTTATGGTTGGGCAAGCTCATTTCAGTATAGAACCCAAAAATTCCGTTACTGGGGAAGTAATCGCGCAAGCACTAATAACCCTGATAGTCAGACTCGATGACGAGGCTTTTCAGTCCAGAGCGGTTAATTCCCCCTCCTCGCCTGCCATGTATGACGCTAATATTACATTTTTCAAGGAAGGTGAATGGGAAGTCGAGGTGAAAATCGAAACGACACCGGGAAAAGAATCAAGTCTCTATTTCAACGTTGACGTGAGTGGAGAAAGCATCGTGTCAGGAACTGGTGCCGGCTTCTTTTTCATCTTTATTTTTACCGTGTTGGTGCTAGGCACGCTCATCCTTTCTCTTAAGTACAGACGGCGGGATCCCCCTACCAACTAGGTTTCTACTTGCCGGAATAACCATCTCGAACGATAACTGCTATTTTATCTCCCAACTCAATTCTATATACGACTTCGACAGTCTGACCCGTCACCATGTGGTACCTAAAGTGGGATGGGGTAAAGCCCGGAAGCAGCCCTATAACTTTAAATCGCATTACTGTGCCATCCCGGGATTCTATTTCAAACCATTCAACCTCTTTCAAATTTTTTGCGGCAACACCAGATACAAGTCCTAACTGAGTCTCCGTTTCTACGACAGGTTCAGATTTAACACAAGATGCAAATCCTAATCCCAATACGAGCAGGGAGAAAATCAAAGAAATTCCAATGTTGCTTCTATTTCTGAGAAAAATTCCAATCAATACTGTCGGTCTCCACGAGATTTCTGAGAAAAACTGAACTTAATTTAGATTGACCCTGCTCTTTCTTCTCAATAGGTTTATTCCATAAGGGGGAGTCGACAAATGAGATCATTTATTAGGGCAGCTTTTGTAACTATTTTCTTTACAACACTTTTGCTTAGTAGTGAACCACTTCTTGCTGACGATGGAAATGATACTCCAGTTCCCAGATTAGTAGTCTTGTCCATCGACTCAAATGTCGTGACGGACAAAACAGGCTCAGGTTTGACAAAATCACTTATCGCCCTTCTATCTGATTTGCGACATGGAGACGACTTTTACCTTTCCGTAATGAACAAACCCGGTTCATACATCGGTCCCTATACGTTTGGGCAAATAGATTTTTACGAATATGAGTCGGCACTCAACGACCTCGTCTTAAATGCAGGACCGACCCAATCGGCGGACATAGCCACGACTATTGCCGAAACCTACGAACTTATGGGCGTCGAAAATGCCCCGCAGGGATCTGCGCTCTACTTGGTGGGCCCGAGTGAAATTCCAACTGAGAACGACTACGTTTCCAGATTTTTAGATCCTCTTTCCGAAATGTTTGCTGCCAATAGATGGTTGATAAGCGGACTTACGATGCCCAACTCGAATCAAGATGTTGTCTCGGCCATGGATAGAATCTCATCCAAAACCGGAGCACTCAGTCTAGAAATCACTCCTGCTGTCGGCCTCAAAAGCTTTGCTGACCAAATCATGAGCGATGACTCTCTTGGCACCCTTATGCTCTCAAGTAACAAAGTACTTGCAGAAAATGGTGCCATGACAACCACTATAGGAGTAGCTCCAGGTACACAGGAATTGAAGTTGCTCTTTTTTAAAGAGCATCCTTTCGGGTCCCTCAGGCTCAATAATCCCGATGGTATAGAAGCGTCAGTAGGCGATCGTACGTCTTCTTCTGTCATGGACACTCCCTATATGGTCATATGGAAATTAAAAGACCCTGTGCCAGGAAACTGGACCGTAGATGTGAGAGGGATGGAAGGTACTTTGTCCTCTTGGCACATATCAAAGAATAAATTTAGGCTCAATTTGCTCGAGGACGGCTCAATCCCAGTTAGTAAGTCTGCAAATATTGTCGCCTACGTAACCGATGGCGATCACATGGTTTCTCCAGGAGAAGGCGCGTATTTGTCAGCAGTAATTACTAACCCAAGTGGAACAGAAATCATTCACCAGCTTAATGACCTCGGAAAAGAAGGAGACGCCACTGCAGGCGACAATTTCTATTCAATTACTATCCCGTCTCTTCAAACAGAAGGACAATACGAGGTAACCCTGGAACTGGGATGGACCGATCAACCTAACACGATAACAGAGTCGACGAATTTCAAAGCGCAATCCTTTCCTTCAATTAATCTCACCCCCCTCAACATAGATCAAATATCTCCAGGCCAGCGGGTGACAGTTGCGAACATACTTGTCAATATAGCCGGACAACCATTCGCCGTACTACCCTCTTCGTTAACACCGAGAATCGGAGGAGATTCAGCAAACCTAGAGGAATTTGAATTAGTCCCGAGAAACGTAACTCCAGACGGCAGGGCTTGGATGTACGACATTTTATTCACACCCACCTCTGACGGACTAACTTCACTGGTCCTAAATCTGGATATGGAATATGCAGGAAGACTACATAGCTATGTAACGGGCTCTCTGATGTTGACATCGAAAAACATCCCTCAACCAGCACCGTCTGATTACTCTCAGTCACAGTCAAAAACACCAGCATTGTCCTCAATGGAAAAAGCAGAAATTAGTAGCGGGTTACCAATAGAATTGATCGGTATCCCGATAGCTATATTAGCGCTATTGATGGCAGCGGGTTTGTACCACAAGTCACTCACCCGCCCCTTCGGTAAAATCAATAATGAATATGGCGAACCTATATTAGACTTCGCTACGCTGAATCGGTCTAAATTGAGAAGGGTAATGCTTCCTAGCTCCGTGTCAGGAAGGGAAACAGGTATCAAGGAACTATACGGAATAACCTTCAAATTCAAGGGAGATGAAGTGGAAATTCGCAGCTTTGGAGTCTCCCCTACTGTGAGAGTTGATAACCGCCCAATAGTAGGGGAACTGACCTTGCCAGATAAATCCTGGATTGGCATACAAGGCAGGTTATTCAACTTTTTGAGAAGTAATGAACCCGCCCTGACTGAATCGAGCTATGGGGATGACTGATCAAGAAACCCCAATGTAACGACTCATTTGCCCAAAATCCGGTAAATAGATTTACTCGGCTACTATTTCAATAGTCGTTATCACATCTCCAGGCTGACTTGCCGATGACGGGTCTCGAGGGGAAATCGAACCCACTACGTCCATCCCGTTCACAACTTTTCCAAAAACAGAATGACAGGATGTATTCGGCAATGCGCAATCTTTTCTTGAACCGTCTGAATTGAATCCATCTAAAAAGTGCGTTTCCTTGAACGTTATGAAAAACTGACTTCCGTTGGTGCCTTTTCCATTCTGGACCGTTTTATTTGCCATAGAGAGAATACCGGGACCATCATGCAGAGCATCAGGGTGTAACTCATTATCAAAATAGTAACCCGGATTCCCAGGATTTCCACCTGTGGGATCACCCCCTTGAGCCATAAAGTCAGGAATCACTCGATGAAACGTAACTCCGTCATAAAATCCATCTTTGGCAAGAAAAACAAAATTGTTAACCGTTATCGGTGCAAGCTTTTCGTATAGATCAACAGTAAATTCCCCTCCCTTTTTCATCTTGAAAATAGCAGAGTAGTCTTTTGATTGATCTATACTCATAGATGGAGGGGCGCTATAAGTCTTGGGAACAGCTACTTTGGGATCTGACAGGTCCGAGCTAACTGGACTTTCCTCAGCATCTCCGCCGCACGCAAGAACCGGTAATAACGCCAAACATATCGCCACAAAACCGATGTGCCTCGTTAATATAGCCACTCTCCCGCCTCCTTTAATTGGTTAATTAAATTTGCCTTACTTTAAGAGGAATTCACGTAGTCAATTCTTTGCGGATTCTAAAATGGCTTTGATGGCTATGAAATAGCCGAACAACCCAAATCCAGTGATTACACCTTTGCAGGAAGGGGCAATCTGAGAGGCTCCTCCTCTTGCCGCGGGGTTTGATATATGGACTTCTATCGTTGGATATTGTACTTGAGTGATTGCTGCAGCCAGTGCAGGGTGACCCGATGAATAGCCCGCCGGGTTGATGATCGCAGCATCATAACCATCTTCATGGGCTTGATAAAACTTGTTGATAACCTCCCCTTCAATGTTGGAGTGGAAGATGTCTACTTCGACGTTTAGCTGCGAGGCGTACTCTCTTATCTGTTTGCTGTAATCGTCCATCGTGGCCTCTCCGAATATCTCGACTTGAAACTTACCCCTCATGTTGATTCCAGCTCCGTGAACAACAAGAATTTTTGTCATCTCGATTTACTCCATTGTTTATGTCAAATAAAAGATGCGCCACCATCCAGTATATGAATTTTAATAAGTCTTGATAGAATTGTTCCTAAAACTAAGTCCCGAGCGAGGTGAGGCAGGCAGCGACGACCGAATCGACGTCTGTGCCATATTCCCTATAAAGATCCTCCCGATTACCTGATTGTCCCCATTCATCAACTCCAAGGGGTATCGTAACGCTCCCCAGAGCAGCACCTACCCAGGCAAGTGAATGTGGATGGGCATCGGCTAACGTCACGACTGGGGCCCCCTCTATTGCTCCCGGGAATAGTTCAGTAACGCTATTAGAAATCGGGTGCCCAGCGCGCAAAGCCGACATTGTGGCCTCCCTGTAATGTCTATACAAAGGACCAGGACCCGTAACATTGATTATGGAAGCGTATATTCCTTCTTCTAATAACAATTCACTGGCTTCATATGCTTCCGGTACCATAGCCCCGGAAACCACAAGGTTTACTACATTGGCATTAGGATCAAACCCATTTTGTTTGCTCATGTCTCGAAGACAATATGCTCCTTTCAAAACTTGCAACCTGAGTTTTTCTAGCTCCTCGGGTTCAACTGGCAACGCCATTAACGTTTGATCAACTGGCTTACTTGTCAGGCGTAAATAGGTACATCGGCCCCGTTTCCGGATCTGATGTAGTGCTGCCAGCATCATCCATTCAAGTTCCTGTCCGAAGCAGGGCTCATAGGCATCCAGCATTGGCATTTCAGCCCCGATGGAAGGTGTCATCATTGATTGATGTGCCCCGCCTTCAGGAGCTAGACTAAGTCCGGAAGGTGTTCCTACAACTATGAATTTACCTCCTGAGTAGACACTGTAAACAAAGGCGTCAAGACCTCTCCGAATGAACGGGTCATAAAGGGTACCAATAGGAAAGAGCATCTCCCCATCCGCTTCATAAGACATACCTAATTGACCCAGCATCATAAACAAGTTGTTTTCTGAAATACCTAGCTCAATGTGCTGCCCCTCTTTAGACTCTTCCCACCTAAGAGCTCTGACAACTCCTTCTTCTGGGAGATTTTCAGACTCTCCGGTTTTCCAAACCCCTACCCTGTTAATCCATCCGCCAAGGTTCGTAGAACTAGCAACATCCGGACTGACGGTAACTATCCGGCTTGAAATATCTCCCAGATTCCTTGACATGTCTGTAAGAACTAATCCGAAAACCTGTTGAGTAGACATTCTTCCGGAATAACGTCGCCCAAAATCCCACGGTATATGGTTGTCAGGCACTGCCGTTCCAAACTCATCATTCTTGAGAGTGTCAGCTGCTGAACTCGCTAGTTTACCGGCCGGGGTATCTGGTTCTAATTTGGGCCATGTTTCACTGTCTGAGATTCCCAGTGTATTACGTAGTTCACTCATCTGAGTTTCTGACAAAGTAACAGAATGGTTCTGGGGATCTCCGACCGACGGCAGCTTGTATCCTTTCAAAGTATATGCAAAAACCACATTAGGGCCCTGGGTTTCATCAGCTTTTCCGAAAGCTTCCCTTAACATTGAAAAATCATGTCCACCCAAGTTATGAAAAAGCCGGTGCAATTCCTGGTCGTCCCACCTAGCTAGAAGTCGTCGCATATCGTCTGAATATCGGCTATAAGTCGGCAACCATTCCCGTAATATGCCAGGTCCCACTCGAAGCAGCCGTTGGTAAACCTGATTGCTCATCTCGTCAATAGCGATGCGGAGAAGTTCACCATTAGGTTGTGAAAACGCAGTTTGTAGCAACTTACCGTATTTGGCGTCAATGACCGTCCATCCGTTGGCAAAAAACATGTCCCTCCAGGCCCTAACTCTGATACCAGGAATTACCCTATCCAGACTCTGCCTGTTCAAGTCGACTACCCACAATATATTGGAAGCTTGACCCATTTCAGGTTCCGCTATAGATTCCCATATAGATCCTTCATCAAGTTCTGCGTCTCCTACAACTGATATATAACGCGGACTACTCGTCAAGTCCCCATTGCCCAAGAATCCATGCGACCTCGCGTAAGACCTGGCGATGGAGGCGAAGTTAGGAGCGACTGGGCCGAAACCTACCGAACCCGTGCTGAAGTCAACACCATCAGGATCCTTCGTTTGGCTCGGGTAGGCCTGTAGTCCGTGGAATGCCCTCAATTCGGTCATATAAGAGATGTCCAGATTGCCCAACAGGTACTGTATCGCGTGAAAAACAGGAGACCCATGAGGTTTGACCGAAATCCTATCTCCCTTCCCCATATGCTCGAAAAACAATGCCGTCATAATAGTCGCAATGGAAGCACTGGAGGACTGGTGTCCCCCAACTTTGGTTCCGTCCGGATTTGGCCTAACATTATTAGCATGATGCACTAACTGCATAGCATTCCAAATCACATGGTCTTCCACCAGAGAAAGAACTTTGTCCTTCTCTTGATCCGTGGATGCTCCTAGCTGGGTATTGGCAACCATGTATAGACAGGCCCTAAACTTGCGAAACCTTATTGACTATATTCTGCCAACTGAGTATAGCACCAATATATTGGCTCCGATCTATATCAATAGAGGAGCTAAATAAGACCGCTTATAAGTAATCTTTAGCCCAAGAGAGGCCGCCTAGGGTATCTGAGTCGGGTACATATTCACATCCGATCCACCCCGCGTAATTCAACCCATCAATGAAATCAAATAAGAACGGGTAGTTGATCTCACCAGTTCCAGGTTCATGCCTCCCGGGATTATCCGCAAGCTGCATATGACTGATCGAATCGATATTGTTTTCGATGGTTCTTGCTAGATCACCTTCCATGATCTGCATGTGGTAAATATCATATTGAAGAGAAAGATTATTTGAGCCAACTTCCTTTAAGACTCCCAAAGCCTGCTTCGTTCCATTTAAGAAAAAACCCGGAATATCTATTGTGTTTATACTCTCAATAATGAGTTTCACGCCAACGTTTCCAAGGATAGGAGCAGCAAATTTCAAATTGCTAACCAAGACTTGGTGGGCCTCCTCCTTGGACAGAGCTTGAGGCTTAATACCTGCCAAGCAATTAACCTGTGGGCAATTCAAGGCGGAGGCGTATTCGGCTGCCAATTCAACACCTTCCCGGAATTCTTCTACCCTCCTTGGGTCACAGGCTATTCCACGATCTCCTGCATCCCAGTTTCCCGCAGGTAGATTGTGCAGTACCTGCACCAGTTCGTTTTCGCCGAGCCTGTTAATTAATTCTTCTTTGTCGTACTCATACGGAAAAAGATATTCAACTCCCTTGAAGCCAGCCTTGGAAGCAACAGAGAATCGATCTGTGAAGCCTACTTCCGAAAACATCATACTCAGATTTGCGGCTAGTTTTAGAATTTCTATTTTCTCACTCCATGTACTTATGTTAAAAGGTTATATTGTCTAAGATTGCCAAGAGACGCCCTACTGACGATTGTATATCTCTTATCCACTTTCAGGTAGACCGCGTTCGACTTCTAATCGAGGTTTCTGTGCTAGCATTAAAGCCTATCTAATTTGGGGACGCGCGGATTCGACAGAGGATGTCACCGCGAGATTGCAGGTCGAGGCGCCTTCACCCTCGTTAACAAGATGGCACAAAAGTAACTGGCGATAAAGAGCTAGCACTGGCCGCTTAAGCGGTCACGTCCTTCCTACCCGACCCCCGAAGGGGAGGAAAAGGGCGCCAACAGGCGGGGTGCAGCCAGTCAGACGCCGATATTGCTGGCTAAAGACAATCGGCTAGTCTAGTCCTAGTGTTAGCCGGTCGACGCAGGACTTTACGAACTTAAAGAACGGCTAAACCTGTAGTACATCTCAGTCGGGGTGTCTTTTGGACGGGGAGTTCGACCCTCCCCCGTCTCCACCAGGAACACAAATGCCCTTCAGAACAATTCTGGGGGGCATTGCCCATAGCCACGATTTCCTTATCCTCCATTGACGAAGACGGAAGGCTCACGACTGAGGTCGATATAGGATTGTTCAACAGTGGTGAAAGCAGTGAGCCAAGCTTACTGCGCCCATAGAAAGTTGGCTTGTGCCCGACCAATTAACGCCAGAACTTTTCATCTACAGAGGGAAATGCGGCTAACAGGAAAAGGGAATGCTCCGAAATGGGGCTTATTGCATGGCTCCTGAAAATGCATGCATAATAGGGCTACCAAAA
>CAYPDR010000019.1:0-29831 GCA_964409595.1 uncultured Dehalococcoidia bacterium | reverse complement strand
ATACCCTTGTAATGAAGAAGCTTTTCCATGGTAATAAGCGGACCCATATCCGGTATCTCGTCTAGCATTCGCACCTACAATTCCAGATCCTTTTTTTGTTATGGGGCTTTCAGGTTGCATTGCATCAGCAGCTTCCTGAGCGTCTTCCACCGTTCTAAGATCAGCAAACAATAAATTTGGTATTCCTGCTCCGACCGCTCTTTCTGCTAAATATGTCCTGGGTTCCTGATCAAGTTTTACCATGCCCGTCATATGTTCAAATAAATCAGTTGCTCTGGCAAAACTTTCAAGCGAAAACAAATCATATGGAGCATAAGTACCGGAAAATTCTATATAGTCAATAGTTCCAGCATGTCCAATCACTTCCACCATCCCCGGCCACGGGGAATACATGTGCGTACCAATGGTAGGCTGGTCATTATCAATTAACTCTCGCAATATATTATTATTGTTAATCATATGTAGTCCTTAAAATCATCTATACCATGAGTATCTTTTTAGCTATAGCTAACATATGTCAGAGTATAGGTTATCTACAATAAACCGTACAAAAACAAGGTACTTCTAAATACAACTTTCCAGAATAGCCGTAACAACCTCCATCGGAAGGCCATGAACACGTGGCCCGACTGCAACAGGGTAGATAGGCCCGTGCCAGCCCTCGAACAGCCCACCCGTTAAGCCTAAACTAAACATTCTCGCTGGCTCAATTACTGATTCCACGCTGCTTGGTCTCGTACGCCCCCTTCTCAGTTCCACAATTCCAATGCCTCCGGCGGCCAAGGACAGAACACTGGCCCCCACGCCAAATCCTCTACCCGGTAGGCTGCCCCCCATGCTGCCTAATCGTCTCCCTCAACTCCTTCGGCTATACTGCCACAGAAGCAGGGTTACGCGAGGTGCGAGCTGCCTAACAGCTAGGAGTCCGACGGGGGGTTAGGTACGAATGGGGGACGCGGACATAGACCTGGCCAGTCGTCCCACAACCAAATTTTTCGAAAATACTGCCTGTACAAAGAGTCATTTTGGAGAAACCATTTGCAAACATACTCAAACTCTCTACCGCTGTCATATGCCTTAGGGTAGCAAGTGACAAGATGTTCCATTAGCTCGCAAAAATTCGACATGTTTCTATTCTAGGCACTTGTTAACTGTTACGACGAACAAGTTCGCAACGAAAGAAGTAGCTTTCTCATATCCAAACCCGTCCGTTAAGCCAGTGTTAACACGCTGCCCATATGTTAACCGATTGCCGTTTAGCGACTGATGCTCCTTTTGCATCGCAAGAATATCTCTCCTCGTTTAGCAATCCGTTCTCATATACTGATCGGATTCCGATGCAAATTGTTAGCGTTGAAAATCGGAGAGTCTAGCCCACTGGGCGGTATGTTGAGGTATGAAGATAGGACGATACACGCCTAGAAGGACAACAAGAACTGATAAAGACGGTAGCTGTCATTTTCCGAAGACCGGTGCTCTATCCACTGAGCTGCAGGCGCACCTGAAGGACGGTTGTACCAAATGAAAGACAAAACACAGTTCAATATTTTCAGGCTTACCCTGCCCCCCAATTAATAAAAATAGCAGGACCATCAAATGTGATGCAGTTTATTTGAAGGAGAATACTTCGTCTTTCGTTGGTGGGGAAATTTTGCTTGGCCCAAGAGAAGGAATAATTTTATCCTGTTGAAAACAAGTTAAATATCAAATTTTACAGCGACATGATCGAATCAAGTGAGGAATCTTTTGTCTCGGAACCAAGAAAATTAATACACACCTTCCGGAGAACGACTTCCGGCCCCGTAAAATTCCCTGTCACGATTTCGCTGTCAAGATTTAAAGAATTCTTTTTTTGAAGTCATGCGTGACGAAGAAATAGCTGTGGATGAAACTACTGAACGAGCTTTAGAAGTCGCTGCCAAATATAACTTGGCATTCGTTGGTCCACCACTAGGATGACTAAAGATTTAACTCCACAACTCAGCCTTCCGAAAGCTCTCAATAGATGAAATATAGTTTGGGCTTTCTGGTCCAACCCTAGATATATGTCCGTCTTCAGTGACTAAAATGTCTTCCGTTTCCTCAAGAAACTCTAGGTGAGCAACAACTTCTGATATGGCCGCCATTAAATTCACTCCGAGTAGTTTACTTCTGCTAAATATGCCTTCGGTAATATCCTCTAGATTAGATTCACCCCTCGTTACTGCCTGAAGAAGACGGGTCAATCTTCTCTTATGATGATCCATTATGTCTCCAGCCCTATCTACACCTATACAATTGTATTGTCCCCGATTGTATAGGCGGTGGGCTGGCAAAACAGTAACTTCCCCTCTAAACGCCAACATTCTGGCTAGAGATTTAAGATACACACCCAACCCATAAAGCCTCGATGAATCTATTATTTTCGGTGAGAACATTTCTTGAAACTTTTTTTTCAGGACCATTTTAGATGTCGGGTGAGGAGTTATTTCCGGCAGTACATGGTCGCCGGTGAACAGAACATCATCTATTTTCAAACAAATTTGGTCAGGTGAATGCCCCGGGGTCGAGAACGCAGACAAGTCACCAAATTCATAACCGTCAGTAATGTGGACCGACACTTCCGTCGATTTTCTACCTTCGTAGTAGGCGTGGTCCCGATTTAATCTTGCTTCAATATGATCTAAGGCTATTCTCTCTTTTCCGATTCTGCGCAGTTCAACCTGTAGAGCTGAGGCTCCAAAATCTTGGATGTCCCAAGCATTGAATGACTTCAGGATTCCATAAGTTTCGTGCGCCCACAATTCCGCCCCACTCATATCCAAGAATTCTGGGACAGTCCCGTCGTGGTCTGAGTGACCGTGTGTGACGATCACACTTGAAACGTCGGCTAGCTTGATCCCGGCAGCTTTATACCCATCAACCAGACTCTGGAGTGACCCTGGCGAACCTAAATCTACCGATCTAAATCCTCCATCTTCAAAAACATAAGACCAAGTAGGACCAGTTCTCGAACCTATTTTAGGGCTAACCGCGATCGCAAAGATTTCCCTTCCGGCATCTGTGGTAATGCGAAATACCCATTGTTCGCCATTGGACTTCCCACTTCTTACAACTGACAAATTAGATGGTAGATCTGGCAACAACAATCTCTTTCTGGCATATTAAATGCCACGCGGCTATTTTAGCTTGATGGGGTGAGCGAAGGGATTCGAACCCTCGATCTCCAGGGCCACAACCTGGCGCCTTAACCAACTTGGCCACGCTCACCATAACGATGAAAAGTCTAGCATCGGTCAAGAAACAGGGTCAACGGGATGTAGATAACAAGAAAGGAATTAGGACCGGGCTATCCTATCTTGCTCAGCCGTGAGGGACTCCAAAAGATCTTCTACCATTATGTCAGTTTTTGTATGATGCCGAAGCGGCAACTGAGGATCAACATTGTACAGGTTGCGTCTCCCGATCTTCTGACGCCTGATATATCCCGCGTATTCCAAATCAGATATTATCTTATGCGTTGTTCTTTCGGTCACACCAATGTGGTTGGCAATCTCTCTAGCTGTGCTGGTCGTATTATGAAAAATATAGCTTAGGACCAGACCATGATTTGTGATGAACGTCCATTTAGGACTTTGTGTCTGTTCCATGTCAATGTCTCCCTAAGAGGAACTTTTCGGAGACTCGAATCTACCACAGTAGTTCATTTGTTACAAGAAGGAACGTGGTAAATGAACTTTTAGTCAAACCTCATGATAGCGACTGACACAATGCCACTAAAGCACGAACTCCAGAGCCTGTTGCACCCTTAACTTGATCTCCCGCTGTGGAACTAACTCTACTCATCGCGGCGATATCCAAGTGTACCCAGCTTGCGTTCCCGGCAAACCGGCCGATAATCATAGCACCGGTAATTGCGCCCGCCGCAGATCCACCAGAATTCTTGATATCTGCAATATCACTTTCGAACTGTCCACTGTACTCTTGAAACGTTGGCAATTCCCACATACGCTCCCCGCATTCAAATCCAGCCTCTATAATTTTATTAGTAAAAGAAGGGTCATTTCCAAACACGCCTATACATTGTTCACCCAGTGCGGTCCTAACTGCTCCAGTTAAAGTGGCTACGTCAACTATTCTATTAATGCCAAGCCATTTCGCATAGCACACCGCATCAGCCAAAACAAGTCTACCTTCCGCGTCTGTATTATCAATTTCCAGAGTTGTGCCATCCATGACCGTGACCACATCTCCAGGGCGTTGAGCACGCCCTCCAGGCATGTTTTCAGCCGCGGCAATAATCCCTACCACGTTCAAAGTTGGATTCGTAACCGCTATGGCCTTCATCGCGCCAATAACTGCAGCACCTCCTGCCATGTCTCCCTTCATTGTTCTCATGCCGGACCCGGACTTAAGATTTAATCCGCCACTATCGAAGGTAATCCCTTTCCCCAGTAAAGCCAACGAATTGTTGGGATTGAGGGGATCTCCGTCGTACCTTAATACAATCAATTTTGGGGCTTCTACACTACCTTGCGCTACTCCAATAATCGCCCCCATACCCAAATTTTCCATCTCTTCCCTTTCAACCACTTCAAAGGTAAGCCCGGATTCCAAAGCTACCGATCGAGCGGAATTAGACAGGTCAGCTGGAGTCATGAAATTTGGGGGGGCGTTTGAGAGGTCCCGCGCCAAATTTACTGCCTCTCCGACTGCCAACCCTTCATCCAACCAATTTTGGGAAACCTGTTTAAAGTTACTCTGGTTAAGCAAAACACGTATACTTTCCACCTTCCTAGTAGATTGAGCTGTTTTGAATCTGTCATATACGTATAAACCTGTTTGGGAACAAGCAGCAATGGTTTCCAACAACCTCTTCAGTGTCACCTTTTCATCGGTAAAGGAATCTGCCGCGATAGAAACTAATTGCGAGCGTTTTTGACAGGCCATTCTGAGCGCAGAAGATATAGAATCACGCAGCGAAAGGCTGTCAATATCGGCCCTACTGCCCAATCCACAAAATAAAAGGCGTGTTGGCGTAAGTTTACCTAACGTGTGAATTAAAGTGAAATTTCCTCTTTTTCCTGTAAGTTCACCTTCGGAGATGATGAGATCTAAACCTTCGCCTATTTCTCCTTCACAAATTTCCTTAATTAATCCATTTTGATTCTCCTCCCCTTCAAAAACACCTATCAAAAGGCAATCAGAATCGGTCCCTAGTGGTCTCAGCGACTCTAAAATGACATCCATTTATCTCTCCTAACTAATACACCTGTAAGTGTTTCTAGCGCGTTAAAGTGAGCAGAACTCCAATTTCGTCTATATAAAACCCATGTTATTTAGTCAGATGCTACCTCAAATACGATCTACATAGGTCATTGAATTTGCCCTGACCGAACATGACGGTTGGTATAATTTGGGAATCGAAAACTCCTACAAAGCAATCTAATCAATAATTTAATAACATACAGTGATTGTCAAAGGAATACACAACCGTCCTAAGTAGGGAGTATGCAAATGCCTAAGCAAAACAGTTCTAGTCATGAGATCGATATTCTAAGAAGAGCGGCGTCCGTCATGCCCCAAGGATCGCTTGGGAATCTACACTACGAGCTAATAATTGATCGAGGTAAAGGTAGCCACATATGGGATGAAAGCGGTAACGAATACATAGACTACTTATTAGGATCTGGACCTATGATCGTGGGACATGGGAACCCTTTAGTCCAATCAGCGGTACTAGAGCAACTTGAGAAGGGAACTACCTTCTTTGCTACAAACGAAAAATCGGTCGAGCTTGCTGAAGAGATTGTAAAGGCGGTTCCCTGCGCTGAAAAGGTACGGTTCTGTAGCACAGGTAGCGAAGCAACTCTCTATGCGATGAGAATCGCTCGAGCCTTTCGGGGTAGGGATAAGATATTGAAGTTCGAGGGTGGTTTCCATGGAATGAATGACTACGCCTTGATGAGTATGTCTCCAACGAAATTGCTGGATTTCCCTAAAGCGGAACCCGATTCCGCAGGCATACCAAAAAGTCTCGCCCAGGAAATGTTAGTCGCACCTTTTAACAACATCGAGGTAACGTCCACAATAATTCAAAAGTATAGAGATACTATCGGAGGTGTGATTGTCGAGCCATTCCAGCGACTGGTACCACCAAAAGAGGGATTTCTACAGGAGCTTAGGGAAATTACTTCTCACTATGAGATACCTTTAATATTCGATGAAATTGTGACCGGATTCCGTTTCGCTTATGGGGGCGCCCAAGAATATTATGGAGTCACGCCGGATCTCTGTACTCTAGGTAAAGCCGTGGCCGGTGGATTCCCCTTAACCGCTGTAGCCGGAAGGGATGAGATAATGAGCCAACTAGACTCCAACCTAGTGTCAAAAGATAACTTCCTCCCACAAATAGGAACACTCAGTGGTAACCCAATTGCGTGTGCCGCGGGCCTCGCAACATTGTCAATATTGAAAGAGCCCGGAACATATGATTCCATTTTCAATAATGGTGCCAAAACCATGTCAGCACTCCAGTCAGTTTTTGACAATGAGGAGATCGAGGCAACAGTTATTGGTGAACCAGTGCTTTTTGACGTGTTCTTCACTAAAGAACCCGTTTTTGACTATAGAACTAGCCTCCAAGGTGATCCCGGCATGCTTAATAAATTCAACAGCCTGATGTTGAAGAATGGAATATTCAAAGGAACTACGAAATTCTATTTCTCCACCGAACACGACGAGACAGATAACGCTGAAACAATTGCGGCATTTCAATCAGCTGCTATATCAATGGCCCAAAAATAAATGCTAGTTTTATCCAAAAGGCCTCAGCCTAAAACATCTCAAAAAAGCCCCTGGATTCTCATTGACTAATGAGGGGGTGATTCTCTACTTTCAAGTGTAGAGGATTTGTCTTTCTGATTTAGCTTGACTGGGATTCCGGTTTAATATCTGAATTAGCACGGCTTGATAGACAAATAACCATCGGTGGACTAACAACGTGGGGCTCGTTGAGTCACCGGAAACTGGAACAGTCCAACTGTTCCAGGCGGGTGATGGGCGCAAGGATGGTGCTAATGAACTACGGTAGTAATTCCGTGTATATAGTCAGTGACGGAACTCTCATGGTAGATGGTGGCTCTGCTTTCGGGCAGGTACCACGAACCGAGTGGGAGACTCAAATTAAACCTGACCGTCGCAACAGGATTAGATTCAGCATGAATAGCATGGTGATTAAAACACCAACCTGTAACATACTGGTTGATACCGGTGCAGGGAGCAAACGGACCGACCAGCTAAAAGAATCACATCATATCAACGGAAATAAACTAACACGGAATCTCAAACAAATTGGTCTCAATGCCCGAGACATAGACATCGTTGTCCTAACACATCTTCATTTTGATCATTCGGGGGGATGTACCAAGCTTAATAGGTCGGGGTCGGCAGTTCCGATATATCCTAAAGCTAGGCACATAATTCAAAAAAGTTGTTGGAATGAGGCCATTTCGCCTAACGAAAGGTATCAATCTAGCTTTTACGAAGACGACTTTTTACCCTTGGAGGAAAAAGGTCTGATAGACATGATTGACGGCGATTCAGAGATAGCTCCGGGAGTAACGCTCAAGGTAGCGAACGGTCCCTCAAGGGGGCACCAGATGGTTCTCGTGGACACTGGAAGTGAAAGAGTGGTTTTTGCTGGGGACTTAATTCCCACCCCGCATCATATACAACCCAACTTTATTGCAGCGACCGACGAGTTTCCCAACGACACTTTGGTGCAAAAAAAGGAACTCCTGGAAATGGCGATGAAGGATGGATGGATCATAGTGTTCGGTCATGGTCAAGAAAATCGATCCGGATACGTAGAGGAGTGGAATGGGAAACCTCACTTACTACCCAAAGAAGTATAAAAACAATCTGCCTTAAATTCAAAGCTGATCATCAACTACCATAGCCCCATACGGTTGTTCGGCGTCAAAAGTCACCTCCACCGTCTCCAAAGTCTTACGGGTCTTACGGTGAGCTGATCGAACCCTAATATAGTTCTCCGTCAACCCAGAAATCACATCTCCTTGTTCAGGATTGGAAGTGGTTGTTTCCCAAAGAACATTCATCCTCCTACCATGATGGCCCCTCCTGAATTTCGCGAAAGATTCTTTTGTGATCTCTATTATTTCAGACGACCTTCTAGATTTCTCTAGGGGTATCACATCATCTTCCAAAAAAAATGCTGTAGTTCCAGGTCTTCTTGAAAATTTAAAAACATGGGCATCGGAAAATCCTATTGATTTCACTAATTCTTTGGTGTCCGCGTACGCCCGTTCTGACTCCCCGGGATACCCGATAATCACATCGGTAGTTATCCCAGCACCTGGTATAAATTTTCTTATTCTTTCAATGGACTGTTGGTAAGAAAACGAATCATATCGCCGCCTCATTTTATGTAGGATAAAGTCGTTCCCACTTTGCAAAGGAACGTGAAAGTGGGGACAAAGTCTCTCGTCTCTCCATAAACCAAGCAACTCTGGAGAAAGTTCTTGAGCTTGCAAAGATGAAACTCTCAACCTAGGTATTGCTGTTTTAGTAAGAATTTCGGAGATCATTTCCGCTAAGGAAATACCGTTAAGATCAAACCCATAGCTGCCAAGTTGAGTTCCGGTAAGAACAACTTCGGAAAACCCTTCAGCAACAAACCTTTCAACGCTTTCAACCAAACTAGACACTGTAATGCTTCGCTCTCTTCCCCTCACCCTCGGGACTATGCAATAGGAACAGATCTGATTACATCCTTCTTGTATTTTTAACATCGCCCTATTTCTATTGGTTTTATCTGGTATCTGATAATCCAAAAGTTCGCCTTCAGGGGGAATTAGGCTTGGAAATGCCTCGGCAATGGTTCGTACTATTTGCTCCTTGGTCGCGTTCCCTAGCGCTAAGTCTACTTCATCCATATTTTCAATCACTTCCCGATCTCTCTCGACATAGCAGCCTGTCACTACCAGAGCCGCATCAGGGTTCTTTCTCTTGGCGAGCCTGACAGCATGTCTGGCTTTACGATCAGCAACATGGGTGACCGTGCATGTATTTAATACATAAACGTCGCATTTGGAATTAATGTTCACCATCGAAAAACCAGCTGCTTGAAATTGGGAAGCTAACTTCATAGAATCTGCCTGATTTAATTTGCAACCTTGGGTTTCAATCGCAACAGATGGCATCTATACTCTCCACAATTAATTAACTCGTCTCTGAATTGTACTTGTAAATTCAGGTGCAAAAAAGGCCACGGAAACCTTAGGACAACGCAGGCGAAGACCTGTTAACCCAAAACATCGATATAACCAAAACGATTGTTAATAAAGCGAAGATATTCGCTGATGCCCCCTGGCAGAACTCTCAAATCACATTTCTTATACAGCGAAGAGGAGATTTGGTAAAAGGTAAGCAATATATCCATAACCAGTCATGGCCGTACGCCCATTGTTGTGCCAAACCACCTATTTTAGCGGCGGGCAAAATATGGAATTTTTCCTCTTTAGAACTTATGGAGGGAAAGTCTCTTTTTGATTCGCTAAGCGGCAACCAAAGCCAATCTATTACGCTATTCAAACAACATTTGTCCCAACTGATGATTTTAAGAACAAAGAAACTCATGCTTCACCACTAAAAAAACGGCCTCCGAAATTTATATTATCAAAACCTGTGGGGTTAGAATAATCGGTTCTAGAGAAGGTTAAAATATGATGCAGAAACTCATTCACGATTGTTATAATCGAGGAATTAACCAATCAACGGCGTGTTGCCACATATATCCTCTAGAAATGGGTAGCGGCCAATTTTGTTCAACTTGAGTAAAATTTACATCTAATCCTAGTTCGAGCGGTCGATATCCTAAATGGAGTGAATGATGTCAGAGCGAGTGTTTGTTACTGGTTACGGAGCCGTCAGCCCCGTCGGACTATCAAGTAATGAAACCTGGAACAACCTATGCAAAGGGATTTCAGGCGTAAGTTATATCTCGACCTTTGACACCGAAGGTTATGAGACCACTTTTGCCGCTGAGATCCCCGAATTTGATCCTGAGCAATTTGTAGGACGAAAACATGCAAGGCGCATGGATAGATTTGTCCAACTCGGTGCCGCTGCAGCGCTCGAGGCACTAGAAGAAAGCGGGTTAAAAATCACCTCGGATAATTGTGATCGAGTTTCAGTCATGGTAGCTAGTGGCATTGGAGGAATAATAACTCTTTCCGAGCAGATAGGCGTCCTTAACAGCCGTGGTCCGAACAGAGTCAGTCCCTTTCTTGTCCCTATGATGCTACCAGACATGGCATCAGGGCAGATATCAATATTGACAGGTGCCAAAGGTGCCAACTACAGCACAGTTTCTGCATGCGCTAGTGGAGCTGATTCTATCGGTATGGCCTTTGAGGCTATACGAAGAGGTGATGTTGATGCCGTGATCACGGGAGCAGCAGAGGCAGCCATATGCCCAGTTGGAGTAGCCGGTTTTAACGCTTGTCAAGCTCTTTCCAAGAGAAACGACAATCCCCAACAAGCATCGAGACCTTTTGATGCTGAAAGAGACGGATTCGTACTAGGAGAAGGGGCAGGTGTTTTAATTCTGGAAAATGATTCTTCGATATCATCAAGAGGAGGGTCACCAATAGCTGAGCTTGTCGGTTATGGAGCAACTGCCGATGCCAACCACATAACTCAGCCTGGCCCGAATGGTGAAGGTGGTGCGAGGGCCATGAAAAAGGCTCTAGAGCAGGCTCACATGGATCCCAAAGACATTAGCTATATTAATGCTCATGGAACATCCACCCCTTTGAACGATAGATTTGAAACTATGGCAATTAAATCAGTATTCAATAAAAACGCCTACAAAACTCCCATAAGTTCGACAAAATCAATGACCGGTCATTTGCTAGGAGCCAGCGGAGCTCTCGAAGCCGTTATTTCAGTTATGGCAATCTCAAAATCACAAATTCCACCAACCATTAATTTCAAAAACCCAGATCCTGACTGTGATCTGGACTACACACCTAACGAAGCACGTGAACTCCCTGTTGATTCCGCAATGAGTAACTCATTTGGATTCGGTGGACACAATGCTTCCCTTGTGTTCCAAAAAAATAGATAAGTACGGAGTAAAAAAGCAAGAACAACTTGAATTTTTCGAAGTGGTCAATTTTACCAAGCGCTGACAAGTTTGAAATCAGGAATATAGGATACCCGAACGTAGAATCGACTCTACTATCACACAGAGGAATAAACACGGCTCGCGGTGCCCAAAATTTTTTGAATCCTCCTCTCTCAACGTTGCATGACCCAAATCTATTGTTAGGGATGAACGAATGTGTTCAACGGTTGAGATATGCTTTGAACCATAAAGAAATCATTGGAGTTTTTGGAGATTTCGATACTGACGGTCTAACCGGTACCGCACTCCTGACGAAAGGATTGCGAAAACTCGGAGCTCAAGTTTACCCCTACATACCTCACAGAACTGACGAGGGACATGGAATAAGCTTAGAATCCATAGAATATTTCAAAGAAAGAAATGTTGGCCTCTTGGTAACCGTGGATTGCGGCGTGACTTCTTTTGAAGAAATATCCATAGCATCGGAGTCTGGCATAGAAACGATAGTCACAGATCATCATGCGCCGGAACACCAGACACCGAACGCGGTCGCCATAATTAATCCATCTCTACCCAATTCCCCATACCCCTTTCCTTACCTCACAGGGGTTGGGACGGCTTTTAAAGTTCTTGAAGCCCTTTACAAATCGGTTGAAACTGAACTGGACGACAACTTGTTTGCTCTTGTTGCCTTGGGAACTATTTCTGACGTAGGCAATATGAGAGACGAAAACAGGTCTATGTGTAGAAAAGGAATTGGAGTAATGCGAAATCACCCTATTCCTGGAATAGATTCATTAATTGAAAAATCCGGCCTGTTTAAAAAACGGCTATCTACGGAAGATCTATCCTTTGGAATTATACCTCGGTTAAACGTTGCCGGCCGACTCGGTCACGCTAAAGTCAGCCTACAGCTACTACTTAGCAAAGATTCTACTGAATCGAATCTCATAGCCGACAAATTGGAAACTCTCAACAGGGAAAGACAACGAGTTACAGAGAGGGCGTTCTCAGAAGCACGAAAGCAAGTGGAGAAGGATCGAAGGGGTGGGGACTTATCTATCATATTCGCCGGAAAACAAACATGGCCTGCTGGAATTCTTGGTCTGATAGCGGGCAGGCTCGCTGAGGAATATCGAAGACCTGCTGTGGTAGCCTCTGGAGAAAAAAACTACTTTAGAGCCAGTGCCCGAAGCATCCCTCAATTCAACATGATAGAAGCGCTTAGATCTTGTGGTCCAATTTTCGAAAAGTATGGGGGTCATCCAATGGCAGCTGGTTTCACTATAAACAGAGAAAACCTACGCACTTTCAGAGAAAAAATGTCCTCTATAGCTGCCGAATTGCTAGACGGGCTACCACGTGAAACAACACTGGAAATAGAACACGAAATACCGTTGTCATGGTTGAATAGGCAATCCATAAGTTTCCTCCATTCTCTAGAACCTTATGGACTAAATAATCCTGCCCCGATATTCATGACCAAAGGCGTCGCTGTATTAGATGCTAAAACGGTTGGCAAAGACAAAAGCCACTTGAAACTAACAGTCGAACACTGTGGAACCGTGTTGGAGGCTATCGCCTTCCGACAGGGCCACCGAATTAAAGAAGCTAGGGGAGATATAGACGTAGCGTATAGCGGAAATCTTAACTATTGGAATGGGAATGAGATCATACAATTAAATATAGAGGATTTCAGGCTTGCCGTTTAACTTCGTCTCTTACCAGGTGTAAGTTCCTAACGACCTCGCCTCCGCACCGCCCTACTTGCTCTAGGGGCAGCAGAAAGGAATTCAGCTTTCACCTCTTCCGGTCTCCCTAGACGTGCCTTGAAACCCAAAAGAGGAACAGTAATGATCAGGACAATCAACGCAATCAGATGAGCCTCTTGTAAACCAGCGAACCATATCCTGTCTTCTCTAAGAAATGTTATCAAGAATCGACCCAATGCATAAATGGCCAAATACAGTGCAAAAAGCATACCGGCAGGTCTAATGCGGTTACGAAGATTCCAAATCAAAACCAAGCTTGCCAAATTCCAAAAGATTTCAAGCCCTATAACAGGTTGAACAGGCTGTCCTAAACCGTTCGCACAATGTCTTGCCGCACTCCCAATATCGGTCCATACAAAGCCGAAAAATTGAGTTGTAGCCCTCGCGCAATGCTCACCATTTACTATATCTCCGAGTCGACCTATGGATTGGACAAATAACATTGCTGGGGCCGTCAAGTCCGCCAAAATTCCCACTGGTAATTTCGATATAGCTGCATACGCAGCCCCTCCTATAAATCCACCCAGAATTCCTCCCCAGAGACCAATGCCACCCGACCAAATTGCAATCATTTGCAGGGGATTTTCAGAATAAATATGCAAATTGTCTATTACGTGAACCAAGCGGGCCCCCACTATACCTCCGAGTATAGCCCAGACAGCTACTGAGTAAATATCATCGGGATCAATTCCTCGAAGAGGCGCCCAGCGGCCTACAAGGTACACCGCCCCAGCAACTGCTATAAAACTAAACATTCCATGCCAGCTCAGAGCAAATGAGCCAAACTGGAAAAGAAAGGGACCGCTACCAATTTCTATCATAAGAACTAGATACCTCAAATTGCACAATATGACTGGTGAAATATTATCTACACTGAGAAGAGTGTCAAGGTAAGATTGGACGGATATGCAAATGAGATTTGTTACAAAGGGATGGATTGGAGTTTAGAATTTGCTAAATAATAAGATAGATTCCTTCTTAAATTTTATGTCTGTCGAACGAGGGGCTTCTGAAAACACTATTTCCTCGTACAAGACAGATTTGTTGCAGTTTTCAAATTTCGTCACCCAGTTAAGTGAAACATCAAATAAGGATAATTCGGGCACTGTGAGCCCAGCCGGCATCAGGAAATTTGCCCTAAATTTAGGTTCCATTGGACTAAAAGCAAGCACCCGGTCAAGAAAAATAGCCTCGGTTCGCTCCTTTTTTACTTTCCTACATGATGAGGGTCTCATTGATTCAAACCCTGCCCAAGAGATTTCGCTTCTTAAACTTGGCAGATCTCTGCCACACGTCATCACTATAGAACAGGCAATTAGACTAGTTAGCACTCCAACATCCAGAGTGTCGTCTCACATAGCTGTCAGAGACGAAGCGATGCTGCAACTCGCTTACGCAAGTGGGCTCAGAGTGACTGAGCTCGTCAATTTAGATACTGACGACCTGGATATGGAACATAAAAGAGTGAGATGTCTAGGAAAAGGTAGAAAGGAGCGAGTCGTTCCGTTTCACGATCAAGCCGCAAAACGTATTGAAGAATATTTAAGGTCAAGCAGGCACAACATCGTGAAGTATCAGACAAAAAAGGCTCTATTCTTAAATCAACGCGGTTTTCGTATAACTCGACAAGGGTTTTGGGGCATCCTTAGGAAATACTCAAAGTTAGCAGCTATCCCGACTAAAATTACTCCCCACACTTTGAGACATAGTTTCGCGACTCACATGTTACAAGGTGGAGCACCTATTAGGCACGTACAGGAACTACTAGGACATGCTAGTATTTCCACAACGCAGATCTATACTCACTTAACTACCGAATTCATGAGAGAGGAATACGAATCCACTCACCCAAGGGCCAAACGCAAACCAAACTTTGTAAAATCATTCCATTGAATCCACGAGAATATAGGAGAAGATAATGCCCAGCAAAGGCAGACAGAGAGCCTCGAGGCAAACTCAAATTAAAAGTAAGAGGAGAAAAGGACGCTCAAGAGTGGTCGATTCGCGCACGGACGGTTCTAAAGAATCAGCAGCCTCCACCAACACACGACCTTCTAGTTTTAGCGCTAATTCCCAGTCAACATTATCACCTACTGAGATCAATGAGTCGCCATCTCCGCGAAGCTCGAAAGTCACAGCAAGTGCCGCAACCCCACTAGAGTACCCATATCTTCCTGGTGAAATACGGCAAGTCGGAATCGTCGCGTCGATAGTGCTCTTATTGCTGATTGCATTTACGTTTATACCGCTTGGATAATCAAATTTCCCTAACAAGCGGCCTCCAACACAGAGGTCAACAATGTCTTCGATACGGTTCCATGAGCGACTAAGAAGAACACCTACAACTCCCGGGGTCTACCAAATGAGCGGCCAGTCAGGGGAAATTCTTTACGTTGGAAAAGCCTCTAACCTTAGAAACCGGCTACGCTCCTACTTCACAAAAACATCCAACACACAACCGAAGGTAAAGGCTCTTGTGAAAGAGCTAACCAATTTCGATTTTATTGTGACTGAGTCAGAGCAAGAAGCATTAATTCTAGAATGTAATCTTATTAAAGAACACCAACCTAGATTTAATTCCAGGCTTAAGGACGACAAAAGCTATCCGTTTATCAAAATAGATACATCGGAGGATTTCCCTCAAGTTTATATTACGCGCAATATCCAAAAAGAATCGAAAGCAAAGTATTATGGGCCATTTGCCAATGCCGGCAGCGTTCGTAGAACTTTGGCGCTTTTAAAGAAATTATTTCCTTACAGATCGTGTACGAAATCTATAACGGGTACTGATAGTAGGGCCTGTCTCGACTACCATATAAAAAGGTGCGTAGGGCCTTGCATAGGAGCCGCTAGTAAAGAGCAGTATTCCGAAGTCATCGACCAAGTGGTGATGTTTCTCGAAGGCAATACTAAAACTATCGTGTCCGCCCTTGATAGAAAGATGATTGAGGCTGCCAAAAACCTCGAATTTGAGAAGGCAGCCGCGTTACGTGACCAAGTCAACTCTATAAATAAAGTGCACGAGGGGCAAAAAGTCCTCAAGCTAAGATCCCAAAACATGGACATTGTGGGTTGCGCACAGTGGACATCAGATGCATGGGTCGAAGTTTTCTTTATCCGCCAAGGAAAGCTAATCGGCCGAGATAATTACCTAATGAACGTAGGAGAAAAAGACGACCTGGTATCGGTTCAAACGGCTTTTATCAAACAATTCTACGAAGTCAACCCTTATATACCACCCACGATACTGACTCAGTTTCCAATTTCTGAAGATTTTGAACCTTTAAGTACATTTTTATCTCAGAAACGTCAAGGTCCCACTCATATTTTGACTCCAAAAAGAGGTGAGCGGAAGCGGCTTGTTGACATGGTCGTAGATAACGCAGAAAGAGGTATGGAGCAGCTCAAAATTACAAGATTCACCGAATCTGGGCGAGACGACACGGCAATGCGCGAATTGCGAGAGGCGTTAAACCTGCCAAACAATCCTAAAAGGATAGAGTGCTATGACATATCGAATATACAAGGTACCAACGCTGTTGGAAGTATGGTTGTATTCGAAAATGGGCGCCCAAAAACAACGGACTATCGAAGATTTCAAATTAAAACAGTTCAAGGGATCGACGATTACTCAATGATGAGAGAAATGCTAACAAGAAGATTTAAGCGATTAGTTCGTTCAAATACTCAAGAAACCGTAAGTGAGTCAACAAAGAGAGTTGGTCAAGAATGGATGAAATCGCCCGACTTAGTCCTAATAGATGGGGGTAAAGGTCATTTAGGGGCCGCCCTGCAAGTATTTTTAGAATTGGGTATAAAAAGTATACCTCTAGCCAGCTTAGCGAAGGAAAATGAGGAGATTTTCGTTCCGGAGACTCCAGAACCCATTATATTACCCAGAAATTCCTACGGTTTATTTCTAGTTCAGAGGGCGCGAGATGAAGCTCACAGATTCGCCGTCACCTACCACCGTAAAAAACGATCCAAAGATACCATAAGGTCTTCACTTGACTTGGTACCGGGAGTTGGGCCAAAAAGACGACGCCAATTGCTACGTAAATTCGGATCGGTGAAAAATTTACGTAATGCACCTCTAGTCGACATCGCCGCTACTCCGGGGATAACTCTGAAAATGGCGAGGCAAATAAAGGAGTATATCTAGCCGTTTTTCTGTTTATATTTGGTTTAATGCAACATCATTCAACTTGATATACATCGAAGGGTCAGTTCCAATCCGGACATCGGACTCTGTTACCACGGGACATCCCGAAAACAAGGCAACTGACTCCACGATCACACACTCCAAAAATTCCATTGTAAATCCCCCAACCTCGACCGATGATGACTGCCGTAGCAGATGTCCCGCTTTTATTGCCGACTCTACATCGAGATCAATTACGTTGACGAACTCCAAAAGGCTCGTGAATCCTATCTCAGACTTTCTATCGAAAAAAGGACTCCCCCACAACATAGTCAAGGAATAAGAACAAATACCTACAGATGCATCTCCATCGATTGCTTTATATATAAATCGCCTAGCGTTCTCATCCCCATCTTTGTACGACTTCAGAACAGTAGAATCTATGAGGAAATCAATATTATGCATTATAAGAATGCCTCTCTAGCGATTTTTTTTGCCTCATCTGCCGACAACTCCACAGGAGTCCCAACTGGTCGTTCTGACTGCATTTTCAAGTATTCATCATTCCATATGGAAGAATCTTCTACCACCTCTCGGTACTCACTAGGACTTCCATCGATCCCCAAATACATTTCCAGTGACTCTTCAAGAAGGACACGCATGGAGACCCTCTTCTCAGCAGCCTTAGCTTTCGCCAGTAAATATATATCCTCCCTGACACTAGCAAACAACTGCCTAGTCGGACCCTCGATTTTTCTTCTCGCCATTGTGCTACCTTTAACACTTAATAAAGAACCGCAACCACTGAACATAGCGTGTCAGCGGATTAGATAAATATAACAATATATGGTAAACAAATCACTTAACAATAGAACGATATACATTATTTAAATAGTTGGAGGAATACAACAGTGAAAATTGTCATAGCTCCACAGGCATTTAAGGGAAGCATAGGCGCTCTTGACGCCGCTAAAGCTGCCGAGCAAGGCGCTCTAAAAGCTTTTCCAAAAGCTGAAGTAATTATCTGCCCCGTCGCGGATGGCGGTGACGGAACCCTAGAAACACTTGTCGAAGGATCTTTGGGACAGATTAAGTCAATCACGGTGACAGGACCAACAGGAAGACAAACCGAGGCGGAGTGGGGAGCGATGGGAGACGGACGTACAGCCGTCATAGAAATGGCCAGATCGTCGGGACTCGCATTGCTCAAATTAGAGGAGTTAGATCCTCTGAATGCAACAACTTATGGTCTTGGAGAAATTATATCTGAAGCATTATCACAAGGTTTCAGAAAGTTCATCATAGGCATCGGAGGCAGTGCGACCAACGATGCGGGTGCTGGTATGGCGCAAGCCTTGGGCGTGAGTTTACTAGATAAAAATGGAATTGAACTTCCAGCCGGTGGTGGATCTCTCAAAAGGCTACATGCTATAGATTTGTCCAAAATGGATCCCAGGGTATCCGAATCAGTGTTTCTAGTGGCTTGTGACGTAAATAATCCTTTGACTGGACCGGAAGGGGCTTCCGCGATTTACGGGCCGCAAAAAGGTGCCACGCCTGAACTAGTTGATCAACTTGATGACTCCTTAGCTGTATTTGCAAAAATAGCGGAACAAACCTTTGGGCGAGATATTTCAAATATACCCGGTGCAGGCGCGGCGGGTGGGGTCGGAGCGGGTATGATGGCGTTCCTCAACGGCGAGCTGAGATCAGGGGTCGACATAATTTTAGAGACCGTATCCCTTGATTCAAAGCTGGAATCTGCAGACCTCGTTATCACGGGTGAAGGTGGGATGGATTATCAGACCGTATATGATAAGGCTCCTATCGGAGTAGCCAGAATGGCAAAAAAGCATGGAATTCCTACTATAGGAATATCAGGAATGCTCGGGCGAGACTTCCATGTCGTCCATGATTACGGAATCGATGCGGCATTATCGATAGTAAACGGACCAATCACTTTAGAAGCAGCTTCTGCCAACGCCGCAAACCTTATATCGGAGGCCGTAGAACAGAGTCTTCGGTTGATTTCAATCGGGATAACCATGGGGAAATACCTATTCCATAAGAATCATGTGGACGTCACCGGGCCCGTGAACTCCTGTAACCAACGTATGCTCTATATCAGCGGTTCGACTAGGGCCCGATATTAGGTTCGTGTAGGCCGGCATTCTCTCCTCCACGAACTGTAATCGCCTTATAGCAAATAAGTCGTCCAACGATGCAAGCACTTGGCCCCGTCTAACTAGAACTACATGCACTGGTGGGGTAAGTCCTACTAACCTACCTGTCTGGCTATCTGCAGAAATTACGCATGTCCCCGTTTCCACTACGGCATATTCAACCCCTGTTATTCCAATATCTGCTTCTATCACCCTGTCACGTAGAGCCTGATCATCGATACCAAGTTGCTTGGTAACCTTCGTTAAAGAGACATGGCGGGCATCCGAAAGTTTTTGCACATCAATATCTGAGATCGAATCCTGAACCGTAATCGCGAGTTTCTTAGCATCAAGCTTAGTAATTAGACTTTCCATATATTCCAACACATCTTCCGGCCCAGCCACCCTATTCACCTTCCATCCCATTCTTTCCGCCGTCGGTTGCAATTCTAGATACAATTGTTCCCAATCAACATCAGACCGTCGTTCGATTTCAGCAACAGCGTCTCGAAAAAAATCATCATCCCGAAAAAAAGCATCGGATCTCGGAGCGGAAGCTTTATGCTCCTTGCTTCCGGTGCTGAGAGCAGACCTAACTCTGCCTAAAAATATGTCCTTATCCATTTACTTGAAACCACCCAACTTCGTGCTTTCATCACCCAACGATTCCGCCCAAGTCTCCACAAAATTCCGATTCGGAATATCTGGTGGACTTCTATGTTTTGTCCATCCTCTTGGAAATGGAAATCCCTTTTTCGGAAAAAGCTTAGACAAAATCCCCAAAATTCTTACACTCATTGTGCTAGAAAATCTGTTTGATAATATACTGGAGGCAATATAAGAAGTTAATGGCTCAAGGAATTTAATCGCCTTTCTGTCTGTATTTGTGCCCCCCTCTGAAATTTCGCTTCGTAAATAAAGCAACATCCTAGGAATGTCAATTTTCACAGGGCACGCCTCTTTGCATGCACCACAAAGGGTTGATGCAAAGGGAAGGTCCTTACCCTTCGACAAGCCGGTGATGACTGGCGAAACTATTGCCCCTATCGGACCTGGATAGACCCACCCGTAGGAATGTCCCCCAACTTTTCTATAAACGGGACAAGCATTCAGGCATGCCCCACACCTCAAACAATAAAGCGCTTCGCGCAACTTTGAGTCCGCCAACATTTTTGATCTGCCATTATCTACAATCACGAGGTGGAATTCTTCCGGGCCATCAATATCATACGTTCCCCTTGGTCCTGAGACCGTAGTCACGTAACTAGAAATCCATTGACCAGTAGCAGAACGTATTAACAACCTCAAAAATGTACCTAAGTCTCCAATAGAGGGGATTACTTTTTCCATCCCAACGATTGCTACATGAATGCGAGGCATTGATGTACACATCCTGCCGTTACCCTCGTTAGTAACAAGAACTAGGGTGCCTGTATCAGCAACCATAAAGTTGCCGCCAGTGATACCCATATCAGCCGATATGAATTTTTGCCTTAGTTTTTCCCTGGCTACCTTAGTCAGATCCTCTATGCCGAGATTTCCACTCGTACCCAGCTTTTCTTCAAATAAATTGGATACTTCTTTGCTAGACTTGTGAATCGCAGGGGCAATGATATGGTACGGGGCCTCTTTCGCCAGTTGTACTATGTACTCCCCAAGGTCTGTCTCGACAGACTCAATACCATTTTCCTCTAAACGCTGATTGAGGGACATCTCTTCCGAAATCATGGACTTACTTTTAACAACTGTTTTGACGTTCTGGTCCTTTGAAAGGGAGATTACGTAGTCAGCAGCAGACTCAGCAGTATCTGCAAAGAAAACTTGGCCGCCTCCAGCTGTTACATTTTTTTCTAACAATTCAAGATAAAAATCCAGATTATCTAAAGTATGAGCCTTGATGCTTCTCCCTTTCTCTTGAAGACGGTCCCAATCATACGTAGCTGAAGAGGCATCTAATCGCGCATTATGAAAGCCTGAATACAATCCAGCCAAATTCTCCTGTATTTTGACATCCTGGAGGGCCTCATACGATTTCTGGCGGAACTGCTCTGTTGTTGCCTTCATACTCTCTTTTCACCAAGTTCGCCTCTTTCTTGTGTCATACGGTCTAGCAACTCCGCTATATGCATGGACATGATAGGTGTGTTCCTCCGTTCTAGTCCTCCTGCTATATTCATTAGACAGCTAGAATCACATGCTGTTACCACATCAGCTTGAGTTTTAATAATTGTATCCAGCTTGTCATCTAACATCGCAGACGATATATCGGAATATTTAACAGCGAATATTCCTCCGAACCCACAACATACTTCAGGTCGCTCCATCTCTATAAACTCTATTCCTGGGATCATCTCAAGCAATCTCCTCGGAGTTTGCGAGATACCTAGTTCTCGACGAAGATGACAAGCATCATGATAAGTCACTTTGGACTTCTCAGAGGAATCGTTGAAATTATCTAAGTCACATATGCCAAATTCCTTGAACAGAATATCAACGTATTCAGTGAATTCAAATGTCCTCGCAGATATTGTCTTAATTTCCAGGGTGGCATCAGAATCACCTTCAAAAAGATCAGCGTAATGGTTTTTGATCATGCTTACACATGAGCCAGACGGGACTACAATATCTTGATTAGTTTCTCCATAAGTGTTGAGAAATTTCTTGGCTAACTTGGTTGCGTCCCGCCGATGTCCTGAATTGAAGAAAGGTTGTCCACAACACACCTGACCCTTTTCTACACTAACAGTGACACCCAACCGTTTGAGAAATCTTGCTGCACTATCAGCTACGTCAGGATACAAATAATTAACAATACAAGTCGCGAAAATTGTGACAGATCGGCTAAGCTTCATATGGCATGCCCTTTCAGGAAGCTAGTAGGCTGAAAGAATAATAGCATCTACCACTCACAAACCGCTTATTGTAGAAACACTCCCCTAATCATGAATCCCACAATCCATGCCACCATAAGCAGACTGCCACCTGCGAACAAAGACCCTTCATCCTCATCACTGGCAGGACCAGTGAATTTCATAAATAGGAAAAACGCCGGCAACATTAGAGCTATAATCCACACCGACAGGTTTTCGGCGCCGAATATCGCACCAACAGCCAACCCGAAAAATCCCCAGACGAACGGAATCCTTAAAACATTTAAAAAAGACATTTTAACTGGGAGAACGATACACCGCAGTATCCTTGTTTGCAATGATAATATGAATCGTCCTATCTTTCAGTTTCAATAAAACGGCAAAGGAGTTGTTAAACATGGTCACTGGCTTTGATCACTCAGGGTTTGTAGTACATGATATTAATGCGATGGTAGCCTTCTATAGAGATGACTTGGGGTTACGAGTAGAGAAAGAGGTAGACAGTAAGGCCCCTCCCGAAGGCAACCACACTGGTATACCAGGAGCGCATCGGACTTTGGTTTTCGTAGGATCAAACGGAGAACACTCCTTGGAACTAGTGCATTACAAGGACCCCAAAAGTCCCGCTGGGCACCTGAAACGCAACCAACTTGGCTCGGCACATATATGTTTTATTGTAGAAGACCTTGAAAGTTTGCACAGGAACCTCACCTCAAAAGGAATAAAATTCGTTACCGATCCAATATTCACAGAGAATGACGACGGCTCCAGAAACGGCATTTGCTACTGCCAAGACCCGGAAGGCAATTGGCTAGAATTTAAACAATGACGCCCGAGTTCATTGACACGCATAAACCCGTATGCTTTGTCTGTTGGACTCTACGACATACAATCTACGCTGGTCGCCGGTGACAACTGACACCGGGGGGCTAAAAAGTTCTGTTAGAAACGAGACATAGCATCGATTCTCAAGGTGATCAGGCAACTACGGTTAAAGGTTGCTAGTTCACCCATACTGACACTCCTCTCAACTAAGCAAGTACGTTATTTAGCCCAAACAGACTTTTATATAAAATCAAACTTCTCAAAGTTGCCATTTACGATGGGCACGGCATCCATCCCAAACCATCTTTCAACTATCGTCGAATACGTAGACCTGAAGTCGTTATTGAAATGAAGGTCTCCTTCCAGTTGGTCAGCCTCTTTGATGGACGGATATTGCCCATACATACCGCCTTTGACATCGCTTCCGATTATAAAAGCGACACCTCCTGAACCATGATCCGTTCCAGATCCATTGTCCTTGATTCGGCGACCAAACTCGGAAAAAACAAATACGATCACCTCATCCTCTCTGCCATGCTCCTTGAGATCATCGTAAAAATCACCGATAGCACCGGATACTTCATCCCAAAGCTTAGCGTGCGATACGAGCTCGCCAGAATGAGTGTCAAAGCTACCATGTTGAGTATAAAAAACCCTTGTGCCAAAATCTGCAAATAGCACCTGGGCTACACTCCGAAGACTCTGAGCTATAGGATTCGCCCCATATTCGACGGAAGACGAATAGAGCTGAGGTGCTGTACGAAGAATGTCGGCACCCTTTAGGGCATCAGTTCCAGTCTGTCCTAAAAAGTCCAAAACAGGATCTTTGCCTTGCACGCCACCGTACATGTGAGCGAAGGCTCGAAGAGCAAGCGCTCTTGTGGATTCATCTTCTATGTCTGTGAACAGTCCGTATGTCTCTAGATTCCCTACAGAGGCGACAGGGACGCCCCGGACACCTAGTGCACGGGGAAGCCCTCTGCCAAAATTCACGCCAGTAAGAACATTTTCTCCCTCTGGGTCAATCTCCCTGATCACTCTTCCAAGCCAGCCCTCCGTACCAATCTCGTCGGGCAAGGCTGTATGCCATATATCCATAGATCTGAAGTGCGATCGATTCGGATTGTCATAACCGATACCATTAATTACGGCTACGTTCCCTTCATCATATAAGCGCTTGAGCGGGCCCATATTAGGGTTGAACCCATACATAGAGTCTATGGGGAGAACCGAGCCTTGCTCAATGTTCACAGTTTTTCGAAAGTCGTAGTACTCTTCATCGCCATAAGGAACAATCGTATTCAAATAGTCGTTCCCACCACTCAATTGGACCACCACAACAGATTTTTCTTTCGATGTCACCATAATCTAAAAACTCCCTCAACCGTAGACCAAAATTTAAATATCTAAACCGTCCAATCCGGATTCCATCAACAATACATATTGTAGCTAGTGCAGATCATACCTATATATGCACTACTAGTTCAATATGTATTATAGCTTTTCTGGAAAATCACTACATGTTTAGCATTATAATTTAAAAGGTATCTAAAGAAGAACTAGTACACAATTGAGTCCTGGGACCTTATTCATTTGGAGAAATACTTTTGAATTCCGACGAATTGAGATTCGATAGTGAAAATCAGGCTGTGGAAGCATTTATCGAGCGCGGCTGGACAGATGGACTCCCTATCATACCTCCCTCCCTAGAGAGAGTTAATTCTTTCTTGGAATATTCAGGCAGGGATTCAGAAGAGCCTCTTGGAAGAGAACCGGTGAAAGGTAGAACGGTTACCGTCGGCAAGGTTGCCATCAATTCAGTAATGGCTGGTTGCCTTCCACAATACTTTCCAGTGGTCCTCTCTGCCATAGAGGCGGCTTTAGAGCCGGAATTTAACCTTCATGGCATTACAGCAAGCACGATGGGGGCAGGAATATTGGCTGTTGTGAATGGCCCAATAGCAGAATCAGTAGGGATAAACGGTAGTACTAGCGTGTTCGGGCCTGGTCATAGGGCTAACGCCACGATAGGGAGAGCGATCCGGCTGTGCATCATCAACGCGACTGGGTCTAAATCTGGGGAGATTGACAAGGCTACTCTAGGACACGCAGGGAAGTACACTTGGTGCATAACGGAAAATATAGAGGCTTCACCTTGGTCCACGCTCGGGGAAGATAGGGGTTTCAACAAAAAATCCAACGTTGTGACAGTCTTTTCCGGTCTTTCCCCTACTCAGGTTAGCAACCATTCCACTCAAGAACCGGAGTCAATATTAAGGAGTTTCAAAGACGCTCTTTTCGCTGCCGGACCCTCCCAAGGCGAGATAGTGATCACTTTATGCCCAGAACATACTAAACATTTGAGTCAGGCCGGTTGGGGCAAGATGCAAATCAGAGATTATATGTATCAGATGGCAGTACGTACAGACGATGAATGGGGAAGTGGCTCAATACCACCCGGAGGCACACTCAAAGGACTAAAATTGACGCACTCCGCTGAAGCGCCAGACAGTTATACTATAATTGTCGCTGGCGGCTTCGCCGGAGCTTTCTCCAGCGTAATACCATTGTGGGGAGGAGGAAGTAATTCTCAATCTGTGACTAAGCCAATTTTAGAAACAACGGCGTAATATGATTTAAGCGTCCACCGGTAGTGCAAACTCATTTAGAACCTAGGAGTGTTTAAGGAGAATCCATGGCTAATTCAGGACAAGTATACGTTCTAGACCCAAGAGTGTTGCCAGACATACCAGACAGTATGCTTGCAGAAAGACCAGAATCTCTTGATGGGTCCACAGTAGGACTTCTTGCTAACGGTAAGAGAAATTCCGAAGAACTATTAGAGCAAGTCTACGAAGTTCTGTCGGAAAGTTTTAAACTAAAGCGCGCAGTGCCTGATAACAAAGGCAATGCTTCGCGGCCATGTCCTCCAAATTTGTTAGCTGAGCTATCAGAAGTCTGTGACGTAGTAATCACCGCGTCCGGAGATTGAGGATCATGCTCATCGTGCAGTGTGCACGACGGAATCGAGTTTGAGAAGAGAGGAATACCCGCAGCTGTTATCTGCACAGAACCTTTTGTTACAAGCGGTGTTGCCATGGCTAAACTTGGGGGGATACCCGAATACCCTTTCGCTGTAACTGAACACCCTTTGGGAAGCCTGGACCAAGAGGTATTGAAAAAACGTGCGCTGGAATTAGCTCCACGGATCGCAGAAATCCTCTTGAAAGGCAAATGACGATATAAAGATAAAGCCCGAATCAAACCATGAAATTCATATGGTTGACAATACGGCGCCCTAAAGACTCTTGTCCTTTTATATCCACTGAGCCTGAAAATAGAGTTTCTTCAGGGTCAATTCGTCCACAGGCAAGAGTAAGATAAATCTCGCTGTCCATCTGCAAAGAAGCAGTCGGATTACTAACTTTTGTAGAAAAGCCAGCGCGCCCACCATTCACCTCAATTGTAAAGCTTTTCGGAGAACATCCTATTACTTTAAACTTCACCGACTGTCCTTCTGTGGCACCTACTTTTTTACCAACTATATAAGGCATCACGTTGTCGATTCTGCCAAAGGAATGACTAGCTATCGCCCCTGACAAATTTCCTGGTCGGCCCACAGCTCGCCGAATGTCTTGTTCATGAACCCAACAATCAAAAATTCTTATCGAAATAAGGTCAGCGGGCGATTGGCTGCCGAGGGGAGAATTCATAATGGAAGAATAATCTTCCTGAGACAGCATTGTTGCTAGCCTTTCCGCCTGAATCTCAGAAAACTCTTCCAGTATGACTCGAGGGTCAACGTCTCTTCTCAGGTCAACATCTACTTCGTTTCGGAAACCCAGATCATTCCTAACATGGCTAACATGACTAGGAACATGCTTCGGGACATTTCGCCCAAGAAGTCTATGCTCGATTCCAACTATATGAGACAGACAATCTTTGATAGACCAACCTGGACAATCAGTAGGCGTGTCCCAATCAGCGCTTGATATTGAGCTAAGCAAGTTATCTAAAGACTCCCAAGCATCTTTTTGCAGCTGTATCAGCCGAACTACATCTTCTCGAGTAACTCTCATCATCCATTCCCCATACCCATTGAAACTATGAGGTTAAATTCATCACTTGCTACAGGTTGCACCGACAGTCTGGAGTTCTTGACCAAAACCATATCGGAAAGAGCAGCAGTCGCCTTTATCTCTCTCAACGAAACGACCCTCTGAAAAGTTTGGTCCGCTTTTATATCAACCATGAACCAAACAGGATTCTCTAGACTGCTCCTCGGATCAGGATGGTCAGATTCAGGGTCCCAGGCAGTATGATCTGGGTAACCATTTTTAACTACCACCGCGGTACCAACTGCGCCTGGAGGCTTCGAATTGGAATGGTAGAAGATAACTCTGTCACCAACCTTGATCTCGTCCCTAAGTAAGTTTCGAGCTTGGTAATTCCGCACACCATCCCACTCCGCCGTTGAATCAACTTCCAATTTCAGATCATCAAATGAATAGTCGGAAGGCTCAGACTTCATTAGCCAATATCTCGTCTTCATTTTAGCTCCCTTAATATCCCCTTATATTTTCGCTCAACTAAAACTCAATGGTTAAATCGAGTCCATCCCAACGAGTCGTACCACACTTTTCTAAAGAAGCAACCTATTATCAAGAGGAACGGGAATAATAGAACAGTCGCAATAAGAGTCGAGAACTCCCAAGGAATTAGCTATCACTCCGTGCTAGAAAGTCACTAACATAGTTCATTGCCGGGTTACGATCATAAAAACTCAGAAGTATCTGTGAGTTACGCACTGAATCCCCAGCAAAAAATCGTTCATAGTGCAGTTGGCGAGATCCAAACGCGCTGCATGACATGTCCCAAGCAAGATGAAACAACTTGGTTCTGTCTATAGCTGAGGCAGTATCCGTAGCTACATACTGGTCAAGTTGGGCACGTAATGCGTCGTTTTCGAAGTCTGCAGATGAGGCCAATGCTATTAGGCTACTAGAGCCAAGCAGTTGGGTGATTTCCACCATACGTGGGTAAAGGCTACCAGAATACATAAGATGGGCCACACTCAATGAAGTCCGGCTTGGAGAAATGAGACCCCATTCGTTCGGTACAGCCTCCGCCTCAGATGTTCTAAGAAGAGATTTCATAATCTCCAAATACATCACCAACTCAGCAAGGCGTTCTTGGACATGCGGCTGGCTGCCCGACCCTAGGGTTTCAACCATTAAGGAGGATACTCCCAAAATGAATTCTGACTTAGCTACCATCCTAGTTACTGTTTGATGAAATGCATGAACGATCCAACCTGTTCTAGGGGCCATCTCGTTACAACGCTGAACATCTTTCAACAGGAAAACTCGATCCCAAGGAACCAAAACGTTGTCAAAAAATACCATGGCATCCATCTCGTCAAAGCGTGACCCAAGAGGATGATCAAAGTGGGACCTCCCATAATCAAAACTTTCTCGACAGACAAACTTCAAACCTGGAGAGTCGGATGGTATAGAGAATGACATAGCATATTTTTCAGCATGCTCCTGTTCCGCAGCCGGGTGAGCACGAGAAGGGTAAACGGCGATCTCGTCAGATATGGGACCGAGTGTAGCCATCATCCGAGCACCATTTACCACAACCCCTGCATCCGTTTCATCCACCACTTTGAGGGCCGCATCCTCCTCCACGTGATCTTGTAGGTTTTGGACAGGTCCGGAGGTATTGCGTAAACGTGACCGTTGCGGATTAAGTAAAGTATGCGTAAGACAAAAATCATTTTCCCGCACGAACTCATAGTACTTGCGGACGTTTTCCCCGAAGAGTGGCTGATTTTCAGCAAAATATTCAGCAGCCGCTGCCATCGCGACGATACAGACGTTGAGATAATCAGGAGTTCGACCCATCATTCCCCCATGAGACCGCGCCCACTGGTACATCATACGGCCCCGTCGTTGTAGATCTTCAACGTTGTTGGGCATAATGAACGACAAGCCCACTTGCTCACTCGTCTTGGGCGACATATAAGTCATCTCATCACTCAATGCCGAGTCGGACTGCAAATCATAAAGAGCGGCAACGGAAAGAACGTTATTCCGAAAACTGGGATGCGTTGTCACATCCACTACTTTTTCACCGTTAATCCATACATCCCTCGGACGATCCTGTAATCCCGCGATATACTCTTGACCGGTTCTTGCTGGCACAGAGACCTCCTACTTTAATCTGCCTCCCAATCTGTACCGATCAAGGAGGGAGCGTTTTGAACTATGGTACGAGTTAGATTCGTAGAGTTTAGGCGATGAGATAAAGAAGAACCCGACTTACTCTCATATTTCGCCGAACACCAGCTGAATCGACACAGTGGCTAAAGTTCACCCCCCCTAGTCAGAAACAATGGCTGGTTCATTCTCTAAATTCTGGGGGAATTTCCCTTCAAATAAATCGCCTTTAGTAGGCCAACGGTCTGAGGGTAATTCGTAAAAAACTTCAATTTCATTGCCGTCCGGATCAAAAAAGTAAACTCCTATGGAAATTCCATGATCACCTACGCCTCCGATCTTAACCCCCTTTTGTTTCATCTCCTGGTACAACTCCTTAAGATCCTCAAACGAGTCCATTTCCCAGGCAAAATGGTAGAGTCCAACCCTGTTATCATCGGGGCCCGGAGCCTCGGCGTTGACAGGAACCAACGCAAGTTCGTGGGACGTTGCGTTACTTGAAGACATAAAGACCATCTTACCCGCTCGCTTATTTGTCACGTGTAAGCCCAACACGTCCGTGTAGAACTTCTCGCATTTTTCTAGGTCGCGAACCCTCAGCACGAGATGTCCCAATTGTTTAGGTTTTACCACGGCAACCTCCTTATCCGAGTTTCTTAGGTCGATCTCCGTCTGGATAGACTAATTGAACATTATCAAAAATTCATAT
>CAYPDR010000018.1:0-524427 GCA_964409595.1 uncultured Dehalococcoidia bacterium | reverse complement strand
ACCATGCGATCAGGAGAATGAAAATTGACAGCAAAACAATATAACAATCCGCCCGAAATGGCCATTGACAATAGTAAGAAATATCAAGCCATCATTGAAATGGAGAGTGGTGGTGAAATATCCATTGACCTAATGGCGGATAAGGCGCCAAAAACGGTTAATAATTTCGTCTTCCTAGCTCGCGATGGATATTATGAGGGAGTCACGTTCCATAGGGTAATACCCGGATTCATGGCTCAAGCTGGTGACCCTACGGGAACTGGATCCGGTGGTCCAGGGTACAACTTCGACGATGAATTTCATAAGGGTGCAAGGCATGATGGGCCGGGAATTTTGTCGATGGCGAACAGAGGGGTGGTCAACGGTATGGGAACCAACGGGAGTCAGTTCTTTATAACTCTCGCTGCAACCCCTCACCTAGATGACCACCACAGCGTATTTGGAAAAGTTGTTGACGGAATGGATGTCGTGGAAAGGATTAAAACGAGAGATCCTGGCTCTGCGACAGAACAGGGGGACGCTATGAAAACGATTACGATCATTGAACCGTAGAAAATAGTACATGCTCATAGGTCTTGACTTGCCAAGGAAATAGCACTATAAATTCGCAAGTATTCACAGTAATGACCACGCTTTCCACAAATCATAATGGCATATTTAGGAACTATTGGAAGGGATCAAATGGAAGTTGTAAGTTTAAGAGATCTAGAGAGAATATCCCGTGAGCGCACCGTAAAGGACATGTGGGACTTCATTGATGGCGCCGCGTTCGACGAAGTGAGTAAAAGAAGAAACGAGTCCAAATTTGAAGAACTGACTCTAAACCCAAGTTTCCTCGTAGACGTGTCAGAAAGAGACCTGTCAACGACGATATTGGGAGAAAAAATTGAATTCCCAATTATGATTGCACCGGCAGGAGGTCAAAGACAACACCATCCTGAAGGGGAACTGGCCACCTCAAAGGGTGCTGGTATGGCAGGGACACTTTACACTCTCCCTACAGGATCCGGGTACAGTATCGAGGAAGTGGCTGATGTCGCAACAGGTCCTCTGTGGTTCCAGCTATACCACTCAGACGATGAAGTTACAGAATACTTGCTCAAAAGGGCTAAGAATTCCGGATACAAGGCTATCTGCCTAACAGTCGATGTGCCTACCAATGGCGCTAAAGAGAAGGACCTCAGAAATGATTTCAGGAGAAACGATGATCTCCACAATGGTAGTCTAAGAGATCATCCAGATTATATGAATAGACGAGACCTTGGCCCCAGGGATTTCGCCGATTGGAATCTCAACGAGTTCAAAGGGCTTACGTTTGAAAGATTGGACTGGCTAAAATCCCTCACTGATCTCCCGCTAGTCGTGAAGGGTATAAGAACTGTCAGTGATGCCGTGATGTGTGCAGAAAACGGCGTGGACGGGATCGTAGTTTCCAACCATGGAGCGAGACAGTTTGACAGAACTTTGTCGTCAATTGAAACATTGTCTTCCATATCGCAAGCAGTCGGAGACAGAGTAGAGGTTTACTTAGACTCGGGAATCAGAAGAGGGTCGGACGTACTGATGGCCATGGCACTTGGAGCTAGAGGAGTATTCGTCGGCAGGCCTCTTTTCTGGGGCCTTTCTTACGCGGGCGCAGAAGGCGTAAAACTTATGCTAGAAATACTTAAGTCAGAATTCGACAGAGCGTTGTCATATTGTGGGTATCGGAACATTTCGGAAATCAAACCGTCAGCAGTAAACGTACCTTCAAATTGGACATATTAGTCAGCTGGTTGAGAGTTCGTCTAAGCTAGGTCTCCAACGTAGACTCGGTTGACAAGCTGCACCTGCTTCATCAACCCTAGTGTTAGGGGTAAAATGGGGTGCCTCAGTCAATAGTTCTGGTTCACTCTTGGCCTCTTTGGATATGGTTCACTTGATGTCCACAAAGGTAATAACAGTTGAAACAACGCCAACCGACGCACTGTAGTATCAGAAGATGACAGTCAACAGAGGGCATTTTAAACTCCGTCATCAAATTCAGTTCCGCTAAAATCGGTCCAATGCATATTCGCTTCCAAGAAAACAGACCCTCTGAGGTCAGCCCCTGTGAGATCAGCAAGCGTGAGATCCGCACCCTGCAAATCAGATGAGACAAGGGTTGCGTCGCGGAGGCACGCCATTTGCAAGCTTGCTCCCATGAATAAACATCTTTTCAGACTAGCTCCTGTGAGATCTGCGCTGTCGAGCCTAGCATTTTCTAAGTTGGAAGCATCAAGGATCGCATCCCTTAATTTCACACTTTTCATGTTGGCCCGAGTAAAAATCCCTCCATTCAAAGTGGCCGCACTTAAATCTGCTCCGGACAGATCGGCGTCTGTCATATTAACCCTATTCATAATGGCTACAGTTAGATCCGCGTTTCTCAAGGTACCTTTTTCCAGATTGGCACCCCTCATATTGACACCTACTAAAGAAGCTCCGTCGAGACACACCCCTCCGGTCATATGAGCACCCCTCATATTTGACCCGGTAAGATTAGCATTGGTGAAGTCTGTGGCGAATAGTCTTGCCTCTATCAGGAAGACGTCACTCATATCGGAAGAAGACATATTTGCCTGTCTTAAATTGGCTTCAGACAAGTTTGCCTCTGTGAGTTTCGCATTTGAAAAGTCAGCACCACTTAAATTTGCTCCACGGAGATTTGTACCTCTAACGTCGGATCCAGAAAAATCTGATCCTGCCAAGGGAGCCCGATGCAAGTTTAGTCCGGTTAGATCTTTTTCTGAAAGACTGCCCCCGCCGTTGGCAATGTGCAAAACCTCTTGTTCATTGATTTCTGCCATTTAGATCGAAAACTCCGAAAGGACTGATAATGAATACTGCCTACTTCCAAACACTAATACATCTTTAGAATCCCACTTTATAAAAGGATTTGCCACGACAATAACAGATTCAACGCGTAGTATGAAAAACTGGTGTTATGCTTCGCGCCGATTTGTGAGAATAACTTGTAGGAAAATAGATAGGCACATGAGGCATAAACCAAAAATGGAATTCGGATACAATCCCCCGTCTGGCGATAGAGGGTACGAAACAATAAGAACCAGAGAATATATCTCCGATCTACACGGAGCTCTAGACGTGGCCTCACAAAGTTTCGGATCACTATGGTCTTCCGACCACCTGAACTACACCTCCGAATTTCGAGTAGAATGCTGGATCGGAGAGGTATGGTAAGACTAATCTGGGTTCAGTGTCGTCAGGAAAGATGTGATCCGCTCAGATAGAAAACTTGAAATCTGACCATAGTTTAATTTTGCGACTAGATCCCCCATCGCTAGCGCCTTGAACCAGTGAGTTTGCCCGACAATACGATTGCCTGCAAGTCCATAATAGATACAGTCATGACGCTTAACCTAGTTTCATCGATGCAGATCCGTCTACAGCCTTGGCCAAACATGGAGAAACTCCTAACTTCAGTAAAGTAGCATGGACAGTATTTCACATAGTTAAAATAACTTTGCCGGTCCTGCCAGAAACGAAAAGATCGTAAGCCTTCTGGGCTTCATCCAACCCAAATGTGTGGGTTATAAGTTTATCCACTGGAGAGTTTCGCTCAACAACGAAGCGGGCCACCTCAGACAACCCGGCTTGACTGAAGGTCCAGGACCCATAGATGGTAAGTTGCTTGTGAATAATCTGTTTACTAACGTCAAAAGTGGTAGTGTTTCCCTCTCCAACAAAACAAACTTTACCCCAGTAGCGTGCGCTTTCAACTGCTTGGATACGTACTTCTGGAAGACCGGTTGCATCTAGAGTAGAGTCAGCGCCTTCACCGCTTGTCAAATCTCTGACAATTTCCACTGGATCTACCCCAGACGAATTTATGGTTTCCTCTGCCCCTAGCTCTCTTGCGAGATCCAACCTATAAGGTGAGATGTCAATTGCTATAACCCTCGCTCCCATCTGGGCCGCGAACATTGTGCTTGAAAGACCAACCGGACCCTGGCCAAAAACCGCTACAGTATCCAGCCCGGAAGGACTTAATCGTTTCACTGCGTGAAAGGCTGTTCCTGTCCCACAGGAACAGGCTGCTGCCGCTGCAAAATCTAAGCCTTCCGGAATCGGGAGGCAAGTATAATCCGGAACCACCATGTATTCACGATGACCTCCATGGTCTGTGGCACCATAAACCTCATGATGTACAAGGCACATCTGCGTGTACCCTATTCGACACATAGAACATTTCAAACATCCCGCATAGTGGTGCATCATAACCCTGTCCCCTACTGACATCCCCTTCACGGAAGACCCCAGCTCAGCTACCACTCCCACAGGCTCATGACCAGGTGTTTTCAACTCAGATATATCAGGTTTTTCACTCTTAGACATTCTGAGATTCCCCAGATCACTCCCGCATATGCCAGACGCCTTCATTTCCAAAAGAACGTCGTTGTTCCCAGGTGACGGTTTATCGATTTCAATTGATTCAACAACCGAATCTCCAGTAAAGAAAAGACTTTTCATATAGCTCACCTTGTTATTAATTTCCAACGTATTTAATGTATCGTGGAGTAGGATTATCCACGATTTGAAAGAGTGGTCAATCGGTTCACATAATCAAATGGGAAAAGCGTATCAGGAGGAAAGAATATGGGTGACCTCAAAGGGAAGTCCGCGATAGTAACTGGCGGCGGGCTCGGAATAGGTTCAGCTGGAGCAAAAGAATTGGCCGCACAGGGAGCATGCGTGACCATCATGGACATAGATCAAAAAGCGGCCGAATCGACTGCAACGGAAATAAGATCGAGAAACGGAACTGCGTTAGTAGTAATCGCTGACGCCTCCCAATCTTCAGACTGCAAGAGGACAGTATCTGAATGTGTGTCTGAATTTGGTGGATTGGACATTTTATTTAACAATGTGGGAATCCAGCCAGTTGCTTCCTATGCAAACGTTGAGAACACGACGGAAGAAATGTGGGATCGCGTTCTAGAAGTTAACTTAAAAAGTCGCTTTCTTATGGCGAAGTACTCCATTCCCGAAATGAGAAACCGGGGAGGAGGAGTGATAATTAGTACTGCCAGCGTACAGGGTCAGCAGTCTGCCAATCTTGTACCTGCCTACGCCGCTACTAAGGGAGGTGATCTTTCACTAACCAGGCAAATGGCTTTAGATTACGCTCAAGACAATATCCGCGTCCTTTCGGTCTGCCCAGGCGGCGTGGATACGCCACTGTGGAGAGAGTCTATTGTAAATTCCGATGTGAGCATCGAGGACGCGATCGCCAGTTCTGGAAAAACTCACCCGATAGGAAGATTGGGAATGCCTGAAGACATTGCCAGAGTGGTTGCATTTTTGGCCAGTGATAAAGCCGCATTTATGACGGGTACATTCGTAAATATCGACGGAGGCATTATGGCAAAAGGGTCATGGGCCTAAAATCCTTCCCACAAAGAGGCAACCGATGCGAGATAGTCTCCATGCTCATCCCGAGCCTCCATCATCTTTATGCGCATAGGGACGACAGTGCCGTTGTAACAGGGTACACTGGAAGGGTCCTCCGTTTCTATTGGTTCAGCTTTTAAATCAACCAGTTTTGTGTGTTTAGCTTACGCATTTCTACTATTTTCCCCTGTAGTTTGGAGTCCTCTTTTCTAAGAAAGCATCCACCGCTTCACGTTGGTCCTCAGTGCCATAGAGGGGGTCCCCTGCGACGTCTTCATTGGAAATTACTTCCTCCCAATCCAACATAACTTCCCGCATCAATTTTTTTGTATTTTTTACGGCTAGGGGTGGGTTGGATGATATCTCTTCGGCGGTGGAAAGTGCGTCTTCAATCAACTTCCCAGGTGGAACTATTCTATTAACAAGACCATGTGAACTAGCCCACTGTGCGTCATATACCTTTCCCGTCAAAGCCATCTCCGCGGCCACACCATGTCCCGCGATAGACATGATCGTGGCGGACGCTGCCGTATCCGGTACCAAGCCCCTTCGAACGAATATAGCAGAAAACCTTGCATCTTCAGAGGCGATTCTTATGTCACTTGCCAATGCTATCGACAGACCCGCCCCAACTGCTGCACCGTTTACAGCAGCTATCACTGGCTGTGGAATGCCTGCGATCGTTGCAGCTAGTTCTTGAATTCTCCTGCCACCTCTTCCGCTGGAAACAGAACCCCTACGATTTTCGGAGCCTTCTAATGCCATCCGAGAGAGATCCGCACCAGAACAGAACCCCTTGCCTTCCCCTGTTAGAACGACGACTCTAATACTTGGAAAAAGCCCAGATATCTTTTCCAAAACATGGTGGAGCTCTAATGTCAACTCTTTGTTTAAGGCGTTCATCACATCCGGTCTTCTCAGGGTCACAAGACCAGTGTGGTTAATTGTTTCGAAGCTAAGTTGTTTATAGTTACTCATCTTTTATCCTCAATAAACCTGACCTACATCAACATAGTGACGAGACCTCTTTCAATCACATTCTCTCAAATACCTGAGTAATGGCCCTTCTCAGATAGTTTTTCGCCAGACTGATCTTATAGCCATTAGTCGACATAGGACGGGCATCGGAGAAAACTTGATCTAAAGTATCTCTTAGGTCAATGTTACCCACTCGAGAGTTGATGAGATGCCCTTCCACTTCCGCCAAAGTAAGTGGAACAGGTGCTATTCCTCCCACAGCAACACCAGCATCAACGATTAAATCATCTCGGTTTTCAATTGAAACCGCGGCACTGGCCAAAGCGAAATCCATGGACTGACGCTCTTTGGACTTCAGATAAACACCTATCCTATCAAGGGCAAATGATGGAATATTCACCGCGATCATTAGGTCTCCCTGGGAAAGTATATTTTCACGGGTAACATCCGACTCTGGGCCAACAAAAAATTCGGATAGCGGCAGGGTGTGCATGGATCCCTCAGAGTAAATTGTTACCGAAGCAGATACTGACAAAAGGCCGGTAGCAACATCTGAAGGATGCACAATGAAACACCTAGATCCTCCTAGAATCGCGTGGTATCTATCGATTCCTCCTAAAGCAAAACATTGATCCCCACCTTTCTTGAGACAATTGAATTGAGGACTTCGGTAATACCAGCAACGCGGACGCTGACAGAGATTTCCACCCAGCGTGCCAATGTTCCGTATTTGCAAAGTGGCAACAGTTTCGGAAGCCTCAGACAATACTGAACACCTCCTTCTAATCATTGGATCCGAAGCAATCTCTGTTAGAGTCACCATCGCTCCTATGGAAAGGCCATTTTCATTCCATGTCACATCTCTGAGCGAAGAGATCTCCGTAAGAGATATGAGGCTGGAGGGCCTAACAACGCCTTCCTTCATCTCCGACAAGAGATCAGTACTCCCAGCCACGACCATCGAACCTGGATCTTTTTTCAACGCAGAACTGGCCTCTGTGATTGTCGCAGGACTATAGTAATTGAAAGGATACATACCAGATTATTTGGTCATATCTATTGCAGAAAGTATTCGTCTCGAAGTAATCGGCAGATCAGTCATTCGTATTCCTACTGCATTGTAGATAGCGTTTGCAATCGTGGGTGCCGGGGCAATGCATGGGGGTTCCCCAAGCGACTTAGCTCCAAACGGACCTATTGGGTCAACAACATCTGCAAAGATCACTTCTACATCTGGACAATCTAATATGGTCGGACTTTTATGTTCCAAGAAGCTCGGATTCAAAGTTATTCCTGTCCCAGGATCAGTTTCCATATCCTCCAGGAAAGTAAACCCAAGCATCTGAGCGACTCCACCACGAACTTGGTTCTCCGCCATGGCGGGATTAATGATACGCCCTGAGTCATGAGCAGCTACATATTTCAGTATGGTCACGGTTCCAGTCTGGGTATCAACAGCGACTTTCGCAAAATGGGCACCAAAGGAGTTAATGATGCAATCTTCGCTTCCTGGGTCAACTACACCACTACCAGTCACCAAACAACCATGCTCAATAAATTCCTCAAAAGGAATAATTAGATTCGAATTAGAAATTACTCCCCGCTCATCAAGGCGCAAGTCGTTCACATTTTCTCCACAGTAGGCAGATGCCGAATATAAGAGTCGCCCTTTTAAGTCCTCGGCGGCCTTTTGTACAGCCAATCCGCTTGAAAAAGTCACAGATGACCCTGCGGTAAGTCCAGCTGTTGGTGTGATATCTGTATCCCCCATAGCCAAGCTGATACTTTCACTACCGGTTCTCAGAATCTCCGCGGCTATCTGAGACAGTACTGTTGCACTCCCTTCACCTACATCCATCACCCCCGTGAAAAGTGTATATTCCCCATTCGAATTCACATTGATTGATGCCCTCGACCTTCCACCGGGACCTCCCCTGTATAAGAATATTGACATGCCGACGCCATACTTGACGACACTGTCATTGCGCTCAACATTGCTCGAGCCATCCCAACCTACTGCTTTAGACCCAAGTCTTATACATTGGCCTAAGCCGTTTGATGAAAAACGTATTCCACCTTCCACAGGTTGAGCGTCGACTATAATGTTTTTTGGGGTTGTTCTTTCACCAGGCTGGCCTTCTATGCCGACATGATTCTTGAGCCGGAATTCGAGTGGGTTCATATTCAGCGCTTCGGCAGCCTTATCTACAACCGATTCCAAGGCGAAATGCCCCTGCGGAGCCCCGAGAGCCCTATACGACCCTGCAGTAGGTCGATTCGTGTAAACAATGTATCCATCATACCGAACGTTTGAGCATCGATAGAGATAAAGAGCGCCCTGGCCTGCCCTACGAGCAACACCCGGACCAGAGGATAGATAAGCACCTGTATCCATAACTGTAACCGCGTGAATTGCTGTGATTGTACCGTCGAGTTTCAATCCCATCTTCACAGAGGATTTAGTCGAATGCCTTCGTCTGCCAGCGAGAAATTCTTCTTTGCGAGACAACTCTATACGAACGGGACGTCCCGACTTAATTGCTAATACCGCGGCTATAACCGCTGTTCTGGTTTCATCTTTCCCACCATACCCGCCACCCATATGAGGCCCTATTACCCTGACTGCTGATTCTTGCAATCCTAGGGCGTTTGCAATATTCGTCCTATCCGCATGAATGCCCCTGCTAGATTTCCACACAGTGAGAACTTTTCCATCCCACGATGTTAAAGCCGCCCGGGGCTCAAGTGGAGCTGGGCTGTGCCCAGGGGTAGTAAACGATTCCTCTACTATCAAATCGGCCTCTCTAAATCCATCGTCGACATTACCCCGTTGTTCTACAATCGGACCACCGTTTATCAAATTGCTACCACCATGTATGGGTTCCGCCCCTTTCGCAAGTGATTGATCAGTGTTCGTAGAAAAGGAGAGGATTTCATATTCCACATCGATAAGTTGGACAGCCTCATCAGCGGCAAATATGTCCTCAGCAGCGACAGCTGCGACTTCGTCTCCCACGTACCTAACTTTGCTGTCTAAGATAGGCAAATCGGGTGCTATTTTTCCGGCAGGTACATCGTAAGGAGTCACTGTGGCGTGTACACCTGGATGCGAATTTGCACCATTTATATTGACCCTCTTGATCCGCGCGTGGGGATGAGGGCTCCTCAATATTCGAGCGTGTAGCATGTTTGGCAGCATCAAATCAGCAGCGTATTTCGCTTCACCCGTTACCTTTGCGTGGATATCCCTCCTTCTAGAGGATCTTCCAACTGACAACAGCGGTTCATCCATTTAAATTTCCCGAGCAGCAGCTTGGACAGATTTGACTATGGAAGCGTAGGCATTACATCTACAAAGATTCCCTCCTAGATTGTCCTTGATTTCCTGTTCTGTAGGATTTTGCTTGGATTGAAGCAAGGCCATCGCGGACATAATAAATCCAGGGGTGCAGAATCCACATTGAGCACCATCATTTTCTAGAAATCCTTGTTGCAAAGGATGAAGGGTTTTTCCTCTGGACAATCCTTCTATAGTCGTGATTTGCGCCCCATCTGCCCTAACCGAAAGAATCTGACACGCGTTCACAGGTTTCCCAAACATCAACACGGTACAGGCACCGCATTCTCCCATATCACATCCTCGTTTAGTACCCGTGAGCCCGAGAATGTCTCTTAGAACATATAGAAGGGTCCATCGATGATCTACTTCAATCGAGTGGTTGTCTCCATTGACATTGAGCGAGATTAAAGTCAGATAGGAATTCACCAAAAAATCATACCGCGTTCATTCGGCTGGAACCACTTGTATCCACATCGGCTCGTTGCCAACCTGATACCTATCAATTAGTTCCAAAGATCCATTATCCATTATCCTGAAGGCAGACACATGACCGGTTTCCAATCCTGCAGAGTAAAGGTATTTTCCGGTTGTATCAATGTCTAGTACCCTTGGAATTGCCTCTGTCGATGTTCTACCTATCTGCCGCAAATTCCCGTAGCAAGAATCTACAGAGAACCCTGCTAGCGAATTGTGTCCACGATTTGGTGCATAAAGGTATCTTCCATCTGGCGTAACTCGAATCTGAGCACAGCTATTTACCCCACCATAATGCATTGGCAATGTCGATTCCGTTTGCACCTCTTTTATGGCACCTGATGAGGAGTCGAAAGAATAAGCAGTGACACTACATTCTTGCTCATTAGAAAAATACACAAATCTACCACTGGGATGAAATGTATAGTGCCGGGGACCTCGATTATCTGGCTGACCCATTTCGGAAGGATCGTTGGGAGAAAGTTCACCAGTACTATCATTGAACTTAAACAATCGGATCGTATTGATTCCATGTTCTCCTGCGATGTGAGGGAGCATGGCAAAAGTGTTAGATGAATCAGTCATCACACAATGAGCACCGTTTCCCGTTGGAATCCAGTCAGACCAGCCTTCAAAAGCACCATTTTTTAATTCATGAACGCTTACCGCACCGGCACTGTAGTATGCGCTCAGAAGATACTTTGACGTTTTGTCTAATGACAGATAGCAAGGATCTCCCTGCAAAACAGGACCATCGGCATGGTGCTCAATATTGCCATTTTCAGGATCAAATCTGTAAGACGATACTCTTGGTATATCTCTTCTACCGATGTACAAAAATCGACTCTGCGTATCCACAGCCAGTGGAGCGGGCCTCCCGTCCACAGTAGTTTGAGACAACAAAGACAGCTTTCCGGTAGAGCTCTCTATATCCCAGCAGGAGACCCGGTCGTCAGACGCAAGGGTCATGAAAACAATTTGTCTCATATGATTCTCCTGCAAATTATCTTTAGCTCTCAATACTCGGACGTTTATATTAACAGGGGATTCCATAACTGTTACTCACAAAAGCGGGAAAGTTTAACAAAATCATGCTGTGGATTTGCAATCAACACCCAATACCAACACCTATTTTCTACAGAATCCCAATTTGAACTCAACACAAGTATTTTTGTCCCTTCCATATCCGCCCACCGAATACTAGAATAGAAGGCGTTTTTATGAGTCGGACACCCCTCTTTGCGGAGCAGTCTTTGGCATCAGACACTACCACCAATCCGTTTTTGCTCCGTTGGAGAAGACCCAATGGGTACAAACAGGTATTGCTTATAGCATTTCCTCTTATCCTGAGTACAGGTTCTTGGTCCGTACAACAGTTTGTGGACCGCATGTTCCTCTCATGGTACTCGGCTGAATCTCTTGCTGCGGCCATGCCGACTGGGATCCTTTCCTTCACTATTATTTGTTTTTTCCTTGGCACGTCAGGCTACGTAAGCACATTCATCGCTCAATACATAGGTGCTGGAAGACCCAATAGGGTGGGGGCTGCGATGTGGCAGGGAATCTATTACTCCTTAATAGGGGGGGTGATAGTAGCATGCACAATTTTCTTAGGCGGTCCACTTTTCAACCTAGTGGGACACGATCCAGAAGTAAAAAATCTCGAAATCCTGTACTGGAAATATCTGATGGTTGGTGGGTTTTTCCCAATCGGGCTAGCTGCGGTGTCCGCATTCTTCAGTGGGAGAGGAAAAACATACCCCGTTATGTGGTCAAGTATTGCAGCCACTTGTATAAACATATTTTTGAACTACCTTCTTATTTTCGGAAACATGGGCTTGCCGGAAATGGGTATTGCGGGCGCCGGACTATCCACCATAATTTCTCAGTTTTTCAATTTCATTTTGTTACTAACATTGGCATTTTCCAAGGAGAACAACAGGCGATACCACACCATTTCTGGCTGGAGATTTGATAGAGACCTATTTCAGCGTCTCATCAAGTTCGGTCTACCGGTAGGAGTGCAGTTTTTTTTGGATATTGCCGCTTTCTCTGCGTTCATATTAATAATCGGCAGACTCGGGACAGCGGAACTGGCCGCAACAAATATAGCTTTGAACGTAAGTATGTTGGCTTTTATGCCCATGATTGGTATGGGAATAGCAGTGTCCGTCTTAGTGGGACAGGCCCTAGGATCAGACAATCCTGATATGGCAGACAGGGCAACATTCTCTGCCATGCAGATGTCTTTATTTTACATGGGGACGATCGCTATCTTCTACTTGGTTCTTCCAGGGATATTTATTTACCCATTCGCAGCAAATGCTGATCCTTCACAATTCCAGGAGATACGAATTCACGCGATGACCGCAATGAAATTCGTTGCAGCATGGTCAATTTTCGATTCAGTGGGAATAATTATTTCATCAACATTGAAAGGGGCTGGAGATACAAAATTCATCATGATATCCATCGTAGGGCTATCGTTAGGTATACTAGTATTGCCGACCTACATGACAATCGAAGTGTTCGATTTCGGACTTAAATCGGCGTGGGCATTCGGAGTGGCCTACATCATATCCTTAGGGATTGTTTTTTCGCTGCGGTACAGAACCGGAAAATGGCGTGCAATGCGTGTAATTGAACAGACTGTTGAGAGGTCAGATCATCCGAAATGAATAAAACTTCAACAAGATAAAGAACGTAGACCTCTTAGCGAGAATACGACTGTAAAGCTAACGAATAAGATATTGATAACAAACATCTGAATAAAGATCAAATAATATGTTTCCTATTAAGGGCAGGGGGGAACAAATGACAAAAAAGCAACCCAATATCATCATCATCATGTCCGACGATCTAGGTTATGAGGTGTTAGGGGCGAACGGGGGATCCTCTTATCAAACACCGTGCCTAGATCACCTTTCATCAGAGGGTATGCGTTTTGAAAACGCCCACGTAATGCCGTTATGCACACCAACAAGGCTTTCTCTAATGACGGGAAAATACAATTTTAGAAATTACATTGGATTCGGTCTTATCAAGCCGGACGAAGTCACTTTTGGACATCTGCTGTCGGATGCCGGATATAACACCTGCATCTCCGGCAAATGGCAACTCTACTCCTACAATCCTCCAGACGAAAGCCCAGAAATGCGCTCTAGGGGACAACAAATCGAGGATGCAGGATTCGACGAATTCTGTGTGTGGCATCCTCACCACACTGAGGAGAAGGGGTCTCGTTACAAGGATCCCATTATCTATGAAAATGGAAAATTCCGAGAAGACACCAAGAACAAATATGGAGAGGACATCTTCTGTGATTACATAATCGACTACATAGGAAGGAAAAAGGAAGAAGATAAACCTTTTTTTGTGTACTGGCCAATGGCCGCTACCCACAAACCCCATGAACCGACTCCCGACAGTCCAGAATGGGATGATTTTGAACCTCCGTCCAACAAGTCCATTGGTGCCAAAACCTGGGCCACTTTAGAAGACGGATCATGGGAGGATGAACCCAGATTTTACAAAGACATGGTTGAATATCATGACAAGGTGATAGGTAGGCTCATACACTACCTCGATGAGCAAAGTTTAAGGGAAGATACTTTGATTATCTATCTGGGCGACAATGGTAGTCCCCACGACGTCTGCTCAATGGTTCACCAGCATAACGAAATTTGTGGGGGAAAGGGAAAAACTAACGATCGAGGTACACATGTACCCCTCATTTGTAGTATGCCACGCACAATACCAGCGGGAACCGTCCAAGTAGACTTGGTGGAGAGTACTGATTTCCTTCCCACCGTCTTTGAGGCAGCTGGACTGGAGTTTCCTGCAGGGTATGTTATAGATGGCAGATCGTTCTATCCTCAGTTGAAGGGTGAGACCGGAACGCCGAGAGAGTGGATTTTCTTTCATTTTGAACCAATGAACGCCCGCAATAATACGGGACAAATTAGGTTCATACGTAATCATAAATGGAAACTTTATGAGACGGGAGAACTTTACAATTTAATGGACGACATAGATGAAGACCTCCCCATTTACGAGTCCGAGGATACTCAAGAACAATCAGCCGCCAGATCTACACTTCGTCCAATTTTCGACCGGATGGTATAGAACCCGAACGTATTGCGCGGCAGAATGTAAAGTTAGCCACAATCTTTACTTTTTTGAGACAGATCTATAGAGGCTGAGTTGATGCAATAACGCAGACCGGTCGGCTGAGGCCCATCCGGAAAAACATGTCCGAGATGCGCTCCGCATGATTGACACATAACTTCCGTCCGAACCATTCCAAACGAAGTATCTGTCTCCTCCTCAATTTGATCTAGTACTAAGGGAGCATAAAAGCTCGGCCACCCGCACATAGAATCAAACTTACTATCGGAAGAAAAAAGTTCAGCTCCGCAGCAAACACAGGTGTAAGTACCTTCATCCGTAGTGTTCCAATATTGACCTGTGAAGGGTTGTTCAGTAGCTTTATTTCTGGTCACTTCAAACTGAAGTGGCGACAGTTTATCCCGGTATAGCTCATCGTCTCTGGGGTCAACATGTTCATCATTTTTTTCTTCCATGTCCCGACTCCTTGTAAGCATTTTCAAATTGACTTCCCTAAGTATATCCCTGTCTATAATATCTAAACGTCAAAAATGCCGAACCCATTTACGTTTGGTCGGATCATTGGAAAGAAGACCACGAACCAAGTGACTAATGAAATACGTTAATCTCCGAATCAATGGATCAAATTTGTAAGGCTATTCAATGAGTGCAGAATTGCTCAGTCATAACAAACCAAGTTTTTTCGAAAAGGCCAACATCCCCAAAGCGGTTTTCTCGTGAGCTATATCAACCATGCCTCCGCGATAAGAAACAGCAGCTCCACCTGACTCACGGGCTTTAGCCATCGCATCGACAATCCCTTTCCATTCCTCAATCTCTTCTTGAGTTGGCGAGAACACTTCATTAACTAAGGAAACATGTGACGGATGTATGACTGACATACCACTATAACCAAGATCTTTGGAATGTCGCGCGAAACCTAGCAATCCCTCATGGTCATCGATGTCTTGCCAAAGACCGGTCATAGGATATGGAATCCCAGCAGCACGCGAATCGAGTAGGACCTTTGATCGTATAAACAAAGTCTCCATACCTTCGCGGGTCCATCTATATCCGATCGATCTAGCTACATCCCCACCCCTGCCTCCACCTACACCCATGTGGACGATCCTAGGAGAGGACACCCCAACTTCATATGCGAAACGGATACCAGAGGCAGTCTCAAGCCCAGGATCTATCAGTACTGTTCCCGACTCAAGGCCTTTCCTTTCTTCTTCTAACGCGATCATTTTGTCGAGTGACTTGACATCTTTCGGACCACGAGTCATAGGCAACGTTATCGCGTATATTCCCTTCTGGATTGCAAAAGATATATCTTGCTCAGTCAAACCGGTTTCCATACCGTTCACCCTAACAAACAGCGTGTGCCCTTCTGCAGCAAGTTGTGGGACCAATCGAGACACTATTCCACGAGCCAATGTCTTTTCCTCATTCGGAACAGAATCCTCTAGATCTAATATCAGGGCATCAGCGCCATATTTAGGGGCTTTAAGTATCCAATCCTCTTTATTACCAGGAACGTACATCATGCTGCGAAGTGGCTTCGCGGTTGCCTTCATGCTTTATTTACCTCGACAAAAATGGCCTGGAACACTAAATAACCCCATTTTCCCTCAACGAGGACAACTTGGATGCATCAGCTCCCAACAGATTTCCATATATCTCTGAGTTTTGTTGCCCAAGCCCTGGCGCTCCTTTTGTCTGAGGTAGGTTACCGCCAGAAAAGACAACCGGAAATCCAGATACAATTCCGGGAAGATCGTCATCGAATGTTTGACTTCTCATGGGCCGCAAAGTCCCTCTCTCCCTAAAGTGAGGATCTCTCATAACATCTACCACACCTCTCACATCACTGCAGGGAACGTTACTACTCTCTAGGAGATGAAGGGCTTCATCCTTTGTAAATTTGATAAGTATGTCTTGCACCGCTTTACGAGCCTCAGTAACATTTCTCCCTCTATCTAGGAATTTCGCAAAACGACTATCGCTCATCAACTCAGGTGCGTCCAATGCGCGAGCTAGACGCTGCCATTGATCGTCACTAGCTACAGTGACTATGATGTCACCATCCTTCGTATTGTATAAACCCATCGGGCCACCCCGGATACCATTTCCCATCCTTAGAGGCTCACCAGCGTTGACGGCCTCCTCAATATTCTCGACAAACATTAAAGATGTAAGGGTATCCATCATAGACACATCTAGGTGTTGACCCTTACCAGTTCGATCCCGTTCTCTCAAAGCAGCGACTATGGAATAGCAAGTGAATATGGGTGTAACGAGATCGGCAATGTAAAAACCTATTCGCATAGGCGGCCCTGCTGGCTCACCATTTATATCCATGATCCCACTCATCCCTTGAATTTCAGGGTCATGAGCCTTTCTATGAGAATGTGGTCCAGTTTGCCCATAACCGGATATCGAAGCGTACACAATGCCAGGATTTACAGCGGCCACGTCCTCATAACCTAGCCCCAACCTGCGCATAGCACCCGGAGATAGATTCTCTACAACGACATCAGAACGCTCTGCCAAGTCAAGAAACATCTGTCTACCTTCTGGATGTTTGAGATTCAAAGTAACACTTTTAACTCCCTGCGACCGCTTTATGAACCTGGTGGACAAATGATCCTCAGATTCCTTGGTAGCAGAATATCCTTCAGGAGAAGCAAACGGCCCGTTGCCCCTAGTTGGATCTCCAGAGCCTGGCATCTCTACCTTTATTGACTCAGCGCCTAGGCGGGCAAGATTTACAAGTGTGTAGGGTCCAGCCAGATAAACAGTTACTCCGAGAACACGAATTCCAGAAAGAGGTTCCATGGCATTGGCATCGTAAGGCAAGGGTAAACTCTCCTAGTCGCATGATTTATGGTATGGTCAATGAGTCCTTAGCGGCGGAGTTATGTTAAGCAAGGACAGAAGCAGGGTCAATCGAACTCATGTTACAAAGCAGGGGTTCAAAGACCAAAAGACACCTATATAGTGAATAATTTGGAATTCCAGAAATGGAAATAGGGTCTCAAATTCCTCTGGACGTGTACTCTATTTACTAAGTAGTCATTCCATCTAGAACTATTTCAAGAGCCATAGTGTGCGCGCAGGTCTCTCTTCCCGGAAAATAGTCGCAGTCACAGGCCCATTTCCCAGCATCATAGGTGATGGAATACTTCCCATTTTCACCTCGAAATTCAGCTGTGTAGGAACTCAATGTGATGCGATGAGTCTGATGAGCATAATCTCTAGCCTTCTCGATCTTTCTGACCAAGCTGGATTCCATAGGCAACTGCCTCCTTGCCAATTTTCGACTCCAGTAATTTGCCGAAGTCTTTATCAAATCCATCGGAAATTTGATAACCCCTATAGTTACGATAGTAGAGTCCCCAAACGACAGGGTCAACTGTAATATGTACTAAGGTTGTGGGCTTTTTTTCTTGATTTTCCCCAACCTCAGCCGACAACCTCAATCAACTTGATGTGATATAAAGGTCTCCCAATTAGCCGACACTCGAACAATCGGTAATTCACAAAGTCTGAGTCGATCGAGGAGAAATCTGATGCGAATAGCTTTAATAGGGCAGGCCGCTTTCGGTAAAGACGTATTGGATGCATTAGTGCAAAACAAAGAGGACGTAGTTGCCGTACTTTGTCCTCCTGATCGTGAAGGTCGACCATTAGATCCAGTGAAAGAAACCGCTGCGAATCACAACATATCAGTGTACCAATATGCCCGAATGAGAAACCAGGAAGCAATTGATGAATTTATATCTCTCAATATAGACCTATGCGTCATGGCATTTGTCACTGATATCGTTCCTACAGAGATATTAGAAGCTCCTACTCACGGAACTATACAATATCATCCATCTCTTTTGCCTGAACACAGGGGTCCAAGTTCAATTAACTGGCCAATAATAGAGGGGAAACCTAAAACAGGCATCACGATCTTCTGGCCTGACGAAGGGTTGGATACTGGGCCTATTCTGCTTCAGAAAGAAACCGACATCGAAGCGGATGATACGTTAGGGTCAGTCTACTTTGGCAGATTATATCCTATGGGAGTTGAAGCTATGGTAGAGGCTATTCAAATGGTAAAGAAAGGAGGGGCCCCGAGAATAGAACAGGATCACCGCAAGGCAACCTATGAGGGATGGTGTCGTTCAGAAAACACGGTCATTGATTGGAGTTCATCTTTGGGAGAGATTTACAACCTGATTCGGGGTTCTGACCCAAGTCCTGGGGCAAACACTCGGTTAGGAAATGACACAGTGGCGTTCTTCAAAACATCGATATCCAAATCCGGGGAGCCCACGGAATTACCGGCAGGAACAGTAACTGCTACTAACTCCGAGTCTTTCACCGTGTGCGCCAATGGAGGTAGTCTGTCCATTGGAAGGGTACAGGTAAACCGAGAGCCTAAACTAATGGCCGCAGAGATCATAGAATCAGGAAGAATTAAAGTGGGAGATCAATTCGTTTCACAGAAGACAGATCGTTTATAAACTCATACGAACAGATCAGCAGAGGAGTCATACCATGGGTTCAAGATATTTTTTCACAGCAGCTATGGACATTCCGAATGATAAGGAGGAATTATTCAACGAGGTTTACGACACAGAACATATTCCATATCTGTCGGAAGTTGCGGGAGTTATTTCAATCGCACGCTTTACCACCCAACCACTTCGGATGATTATGGGCGGGGAAGAAAGAGAAATCATCATTGAAAACCAACCCAAACATACGGCAATCTACGAGGTAGAAAGCCCGGAAGTCCTACTATCATCAGACTGGTCAAAAGCCGTTGACAAGGGACGGTGGGCTACGGAGGTGAGACATCACACCTTTAACAGAAGACACGTACTGCTGAAAGAAACCACCTCTGAATAGATTTTCATACTAAGAAGTTCGCTATAGCTATTCTTTTCCCTCAGGCTCGTCACCTGCGGGTTCGTCGTGTCGATCAGCAACATCGCCGTCACCTTCATCGGCATCAGCGACATCCTCCAGCCGCTGACCGCCCCTGCCAGGACTATTCTCAAATCTCTCACCCATCTGATTCAAGAACTCCTCGACATCCCTAGATAGGCTAATGTCGCTAATGTCGCGATTTCCTTCCTCTAACGACTTATCTACTTCACCAGATTTAGAAGATCTGTCAGTTGGTTGAGACAAAACTCGATCATAGTAAGTTTCAAGTTGTTTTATAAGATTCCCAACTTCCCCTTTGTAATCAATGGCATTATTAATGTCTTTATATTGCTGCTCACCTTGTGCTTTATCAGCCAACTCCATAGGAAAACCATAGACAGAGCAGATCACTTCGAGGAGACGCGATGCCCCCAGATGGTCTTCATCTAGCTGGACATATTGGGGAAGGTGTGCCATGAGCGTCGTATTAGCTATGTCAAGTTCATTCAGATCTTCATTCACCTGATTAACAATAGACGTTGGACCTTGGTAGTTGCTTCTTCTGGGATTGAGCCCCGCAGCTCTATTTTCTTGATCCTCTTTCATTGAACCAGTGACCAGTATAGGGCGCGTGTGTGGAACCGAATCGTACATTCCTCCCACCCGGCAGTATTCAGTGACATTACAAAATTTGAGCAGTTCCACAATAGAATCTGTATAGTCCTCACCGAAATTGTGAGGCTCCCTCACATGTACAAATATATAGTCCCTGTCACTATATTTGTCATGAGCGTAGTGAACAATAGTGTTGGGCTTTGTGAATACCCTTTTTCCGTTCACAGTTCTCATGCGTGGCCTATAACGAGTGAAATCGAAAAACTTTCCCGGTCGAGCCAGCCGGCCAAGTTCACGTGCTCCGAGATATTGTTGAAGCTTGCGAAGAGATAAGGTACCCACTCTACCAACGTCAATCCAAGGACGAAGCATACTTACAGCGATAGTATTCCGCATTTCTGGCACAGGATCAACAAGTTCGAATTCGCCGACTTTCATAACCTCTGGAGTTATACCCCCTCTACTCACTGTAGACCTAATACAATGGAACATGTGAGCGTCGGCATTATACAACAGCGGGGCATCGCAAAGAGAACCATCGGTGCGGAATTAACCAACCCGCACCCACCTATGATCAAATATTTAATAGCTATGTATAATGCCGTGAGTGTATTTCAAGCCTGCATACGCATTAAAGATTCTACCTCAGGAGCGAACAAGTTGGCTTCACAGAATGGACCTTCGTCCCTAAGAGAAAACGCCCTTCAAGGAATCCGCGTTATTGATTTCACCTGGATAGTAGCCGGCCCTCAATGCACACGCATACTTGCCGACTTCGGAGCCGAAGTCATCAAGGTAGAAAATGAATCTAGTCTTGACTACACCCGCGGAATACCTCCACTTATGGGCTCGGATTCTCCCAATAAAAGTGGACTTTTTAATACACTCAACAGAAATAAGCGCAGTCTAACGTTAAACGTTATGCATCCTCGTGGTATGGAAGTTTTGCGAGATCTTATTTCCGTATCTGACGTCATCGTCGAAAACTTCAGCTCTAGAGTCCTTGAGAAATGGGGTCTAGGTTACGTTGAACAGAGAAAATTACGCCCAGATATTATTTACTGCAGTATGTCTGGGTTCGGACACAGCGGAAGAGATCGAGACTATGTTACCTGGGGACCTACTGCTCAGGCACTATCTGGTCTTACGTATATGTCTGGGTTACCTGGACACGAGTCGGCCGGATGGGGCTTTTCATATATGGATCATACTGGGGGTTTTTACGGTGCTACAGCCATTCTGATGGCTCTTTTACATCGAAACCAAACAGGGGAGGGTCAACACCTTGATTTGTCCCAGGTAGAAGCTGGCATAAGCATGACAGGTGCCGCAATTCTTGACTTCACAGTCAACGGACGCCCCTTCCGAAGAGAAGGAATGCCCCCAGGCAATCGAGCTCCAGAACGACAGATAGCACCACATAACTCCTATCGCTGCAAAGGAGAGGATCGTTGGTGTGTAATAAGCGTGGGCGAAGAAAAAGAATGGAAAGCTATGGTAAATGCGATGGGGAATCCTCCATGGACCGAAGACACGAGATTCTCAAATATGACCTCGAGGTTCGAGAATCAGGAGGAGCTTGATGCAAATATCGAACGGTGGACATCCGAGTTCACTCCGCACGAGGTATTCGAAACCCTTCAAAAAGCCGGAGTTCCAGCTGGAGCTGTCCAGACGCCTCCGGAAAGAACAGACTTGGACCCGCAGCTAAGGCACAGAGGATTCCTTGCCGAGGTGGAACACGATGAATTGGGAATGACTCGTGTCGAATCCATGCCGATGAAGATGTCCCACACTCCATGGAAGCTAGATAGTGCGTCTCCCCTCCTCGGAGAGCATTCCGCAGAAATCTACATGGATCTTCTTGGAGTCACGCCTGATGAACTTAATTCATTTTACGAGGAGGGTATAGCGTGAACAAAGGGAAGGGGCCTCTCAATGGCATAACGGTAATTGAACTATGTGGAGAAAGAGGCCAGCTGATGGGCAAACTCATGGGAGACATGGGTGCAAGAGTAATAAAGATAGAACCGCTCTCAGGGGTTGCCGAGCGATGCATAGGACCATTCAAAGATGATGATCCCCACCCTGATAGAAGCCTGTTTTTCTGGGCTCATAATACTTCTAAAGAAAGTCTAGCAGTAGAGATTGAATCAGAAGTTGGTAAGATGGTGGTAGAGCAGTTGGCCTCGAAAGCTGACGTTCTCCTTGAAGACTTTCCTCCTGGATATCTTCCTTCTCTGGGGTTGGGTTACGACGACCTCTCCTCTATGAACTCCCAGCTGATAATGACTTCTCTAACTGGTTTTGGCCAAGACGGCCCATACAAAGATTATAAATCCTCTGACATAGTTTCGCTCGCCATGGGAGGCATCATGCACTCTTGTGGATACGACGACGTCCCAGATTCCCCTCCCATAAGGCCCAGTGGTGACCATGGGAATAAGATTTCATCACACTACGGTCTTATAGGAACCTTGTCCGCTTTGTTCCATAGGAACTTCACGGGAGAAGGCCAGTATATAGATGTGTCCGCTCACGAAGCCTGCGCCTCAACCACTGAATATGCATTACCAATGTACCTCTACCAGAAAAAGGTCGTCTTTCGACAAACCGGCAGACACCACGGGGCGGATCCTACTGGCAAAACCCTTTGTAAAACGTCTGACGGTAAATATCTGATCGTATTCCAATTGTTTAACAACTTGAATTCGTGGCTTTCATTAGTCAAATGGATGCAAAAAGAAAACATGGCCGAAGATTTAGGGGACGAGAGATTTAAAGATATGGCTCGTCACAGGGCTAGGGGAACCAAGGATGCAGACCACGCATTTGAAATAGTCCGTAAATTTATATCACTTCATACAGCAGAGGAGATATATAGGGAAGCTCAGATTCGTAAGTTTCCCTGGGGACCCGTGAGATCTCCAGAAGAAAATTTAGAGGATCCTCATTTTGCCGAGGACCGAGGAATGTTCACAGAAATTGCCCATGACGAACTAGGAGAAGGAGTGACTTTTAAATACGTAGGAAGACCCTATGATCTCAAAGAAACGCCTTGGGATGCAACAAGACCTCCGATTATAGGCGAACATACCAACTCCATACTTTCACAAGACCTTGGGTACTCAAGAGAGAAGATAGAAAGCCTATCTAAACAAAATGTGATTACGACTCGAAAATTTGATGCCAAAGCAAGATGAATTGCTTAACGTATGAAAAACCTAAATATCAGGATTCAGTCGAATCATCTCAAGAAGAAATCCCACCCCACCCACTACAAGGTGAGATTATAGAAGGGAGGAGTAGAAGAGAACCACCCCGAGACAGCCCCATCGTCCCTCACAACCTAGACGGTGACATAAAGTCTTTTCAGTTGAGATGGCAGATGGGATGTCTCGGATGTCTCATCCCATTGACAATAATCTTCTTGATACTTTTCTTTTCTTTCAGAATGGGTGCAAACTTCTTCTGATAACGTTAAAACATCACAAGGGAGACACTAATGAAAGCTGCATTCTATAACGGACACGGCATCATGGAAGTGAAAGACTATCCGACCCCTAAAGTCGGCCCAGGCGAAGTCATGATAAGGGTGATGGCAACAGGAATATGCGGTTCAGACCTCAACATGAACAAAGCTAAAACTAAAGCAGATGAAGTTCCGGCTGGACATGAAGTGGCAGGAGAGATAATTGAAACCGGTGAGGATGTGAGCAAAAAAATGATCGGCAGTCGGGTGGCCGTGGAAGTTCTAGGAAGCGGTCGGTCTTGCAATAGCTGCTGGTATTGTAGGCAAGGACAATATATACACTGCAATGACAGAGGGGGCTCGGTCGGAGGAGGATTTTCAGAATACTTGGTCAGAAAAGCAAGGGGTTGCTACCAGATATCTGACGAGATGAGTTGGACGGACGGAGCACTTGTCGAGCCACTAGCGGTATCTGTACACGGGCTTCGTATGGGGCGATTAAAAGGCAATGAAACAGTAGCTGTCATAGGTTCAGGCACCATCGGTCTTACAACGATTGCAGCTGCGCGACAATTAGGAGCAGGAAAGATATATGCAACATACCGACATCCGCAACAAGCCAATATGGCAAAAACTCTCGGGGCAGACGGGGTAGCAAATTCTGAAGGTAATGAGTTTGAGGAAATGGTTCTGAACGCCACCGATGGTAGAGGCGCAGACCTGACAGTAGAAACAGTAGGAGGGAGTGGGAACGAGACTCTTAGGCAATCCTTTGAAGTTACAAGAAGGCAAGGCACAATCATAATTTTGGGAGTTTTTTATGGCGACCAGTCAGTTGACTGGAATAAGCCTGTATTGAAGGAGCAAACCATACAAGGTTCAATTTGCTACGGGATTGTCGACGGCGTTCACGATTTCGAACGCTCGATCGAAATATTTAGCAATAGGGAATTCAAGCTGAATAAGATAGTCACCCATACCTATAGTTTGGAGAACATCCAAAACGGATTTCAAACCGCATACGACAAAACTCAAGGCTCGATAAAAGTGCACATCAATCAAGAATAGGTATACGAAATGGAATTTATAAGGGATGTCGTACCTTTCCTCAACAAGCATCACAGGGGTGTAGTGGCAACCACCCGACCCAACGGTTCGACACATTCAAGCATAGTAGTCTGCGGGGCCTACAAAAATAAAGCTGCCTTCGTCTCTGTATACCCGAACTCCCAAAAAATTATAAACCTGCGTCGTAACCCGAGATGTACCGTTCTCTCCGTAACAGAGAACTGGCGAGAATATGTTGTGGTTGAGGGGGCAGCAGAGCTTTTTGACTATAGCAACACCGAAAGTGAAAAACTACGCCCAATGCTTCGGGCTGTATACATGGCATGCAGCGATTCCCCACACCCAGACTGGGAAGAGTACGATAAAGCAATGGTGACTCAAAAGGCGGTAGTCGTACTAGTAGAACCTTCAAAACTGTATGGCCTTCTGAGAGATTAAATCTCTTCTATTGTGCGGGGAGTCAAAAATGTCGGCAAAAGTGATTGAAAGTGTAGTTGAAGCATACTTGGACACTGAAGATAGTCCGGAAATCTCGAACCCAATTCACTCCACAGAAATTGCGAAAGTTTACGGTTTTGACGGACCTTTGGTCGGAGGGGTGACCGTATGGGGATGGGCGACAGATGCGATACTTGAGGCGTTGGGAGAGGCTTGGCTGGAGGAAGGTTGGGCTGAATATTCATTCAGGCAACCTGTATTTCCGGGAGATCTATTACATATAAAACTAACTCAAAATATAAATCTAAAAACACATCTTGACGGATGTTCTTGGGAGGTTGAAATAACAAACCAGTCTGGTGTTAAATGCGTCATAGGGCAAGTGGGGACAGGCGAAGTTTCATGGGCTGGGGAATTTGTGAGGCCTTCTCGAATGACACCGGTCTCATCACCGAATAGAGATTATCTAACCCTATCTTCAACGCAGATCGGCCGCTCTTGGTACCCTCTAAAGGAAAATTTCAACCAATCACTTGCTACAGAATTCATATCCGCCAAGCAACATACCAAAAACCCCTTGTTCCTTGCGAGCAGGAGCAATAAAACAATAGCTCATCCTTCGTGGACCGCAGGTTGGGCTGAGCGGCTTATGAGGCATAGTTTTGACATACCAAGTTCTATGCACACGAAGAGCCGGATAAAACACCATGCAGTCATTCCGGTCGGTACTGATGTGATCGGGGGAGCGTACGTAGTCGACATATATGAGAGTAAGGCCCATCACTTTGTCAATTTCGACGTACTTCTTCAAGCTAACAGCGGTGACGATATAGCTCAGATACGCCATTGGACCATTTTCAAAATTGCTACCCCGGAGGAACGAATGGCTCTTTCTTGAAAAAGTCCTAGATGACTCTGGGTTGGACTGCATCTTATTTCAGGATCTGCCAGATATCACTAATTTTCTAAATCAGCTTAGGTTTGTAAGTCCGGGTGGCCACGGCGTTCGCTATTAAACACCTAGCTTTGCGTAACAGCTCCTACAAAAGGGCTTCCGGTATAAAAACCTCAGGTTTGTTTAACTGTTTAAAGACCGACATCCAACCCTTGACTACCTTCGATCCTTACCAGACAATTGTTCAGAATGCTGGGGCGTTGAGAGGAATGGTCAAGATCCGGTTTTAGCCGGATGTTCGTGGCACCGAAAAAAAGAGTCACTCCTGCTGCGAAGCCTGAGAATGCCATCCGCAGTAGCTCAGTGGTTGAGCAATCGTCTGTTAACCGATCGGTCGCTTGTTCGAATCCAGCCTGCGGAGCCACTCTCATGGTGTGAACACTAAACCCGTACAGAGACAGACTTCAAGAGGATAGGACCTGTCTGATTAATATCCAAAATAACCCTATAATCACATCCAGACTAGATTCTTATAATGGCTGCTTAATCAAGCAACCGTGTATAAAAACTGAATCTTATACTCATTGGAAGGTACCGGAGGAAACGTGAGCGAAGAAGAAAAAATTGAGGCTGAATCAAAAACTCAAACAAGCGCTGAAACAATCGAAGTAGATATCGTTCCTGAAGACGTAACGGCTTTCAAGCAATCCCACTGGGCATGGTTAATGCCATCAGTTATTTGGATAGGCTTGCTTTTAATAGTCGTGTTTTTTGATTTCTTAACGATGGGTGCAATACCCTTGTTATTGGCCATTGGAATAGCCGGACCCCGATATTTAAGGTGGAGACAGACCACGTATTATCTTTCAAATGAAGCTCTTTACCTAACCATGGTCGGATTGCCTATCATCCAAAAGCAGCGGATATTCAAACTCGGATTTGAGACTATGTCTGAAATGAATACAAAATTTGGGTACTTCGGTAGAACCTTAGGATACGCTGAAGTAGGTATAACTTTTAATGACAATCGCATGGCTCGTCTCGCATATATGTCGGACTATTCTGAGTTTATGTCTCATATTTCAGAAAGTCCGAATTTCCAGACAATCAGAGACGATTCTATAGAGGTAGATGAAGAAACACCTGTTAGGGCCGTGGAATCCACGACAACAACTGAAACTACCGGAACAATAGAACAAAAAAGCCCAACTGCACCTAGTGAAAGTCAAACCGATACAGAAGATTCTCCAACAAACTCCAAAGATTCCGAAACCTAGGCCGCTATATGTTTCTTATGGATTGGTACGCTTGGCCGCTCGCGGCAATCCTTGGCATAGCGATAGTTGGAATGGGCTCCAAGAAGGCTCTCACTCCAAGAAATAAGGCCGTAGAGCGGTATCGATGGGTGTCAAATGTTCAGTTAAGCTATATAAGGAAAATTGGGTGGCTAGAAATAGCAACAGCACTGATGTTTCTTGTACCAGCTATCGTCGCTCGCGACGAGATAACATTTATCGCTCTTTTGGGAACGGCTCCTGCGCTAGCATTAACTTTATTAAACACCTGGTTGTGTTTCTTACACCGAGAGTTCCAAAAGGCCGTACTGCCAATCGCACTAGGAATTATTGTCATCATATTAGCCATCACGATTCTTACCTAAACCCCCGGTCTGCACTCAACCGGTAGCCTGCCTTGGAGGCGAGGTCCATCAGTTGAGTTATCTCACTTTCTTTCACAAGAAGATAAATTTCAGTGGCGGTAGTTATAACCATCCAAGAAATCTCTCCAAACTTCGGTACCTCTCCGTCAGGCAAACGTAAGCATGTCCACCCCCTACTAATAGACATCCCATCTATCTGGTCAGAAGGAATCGGATCTTGCAAGCAAACCACTGACATACCAATTTGAGTACGAGTTATTGAGACAAAACCCTGACCACCAATCCATTCAGGCAAGACCATATCCACATCCATATTACAGACCGCGTACATTCCGTCCAACAGGTAAAGGCTTCTTCCTGAACCAACTCCTGCGGAATCTCCGTCCCCTAGCTTCCTCCATATCGACCGCCATTCATCGTCCAAATTACCCCCGATTGCGAGCAAGTCCATATGTTCCAATACTACGCATCGGGAAACCAAATCTCGTACCTGAACATCAAGCAAACGTGAATTGGCTAAGTGAATCCTCCATACCCATCTACTCCTTCGAACCGAGAGAGGAAAATCACCGGGAAATATACGGGAAATCAGCTCCGCCGCCTCCCAAGGAATTTCATAATTTTCCATGTGATGCCAATCAAAAGGTCGATCTAAATCCAGCTGGCAACCAGGAATCTTTCTAAAGCGAGCAATCCAGTAACTTACTGTGCGCATGCTGGGACTACCCTCCCCTCGAGATATAACCTCTTGCATTTGAGTCAATCCCGAACCCCTTGCGTACAACTCCAAAGCATGTGAAACATCTGTGTAGCTCGCAAATGGCCTACCCATTATTGCTGTCTATGATATTTATATTGCATTTAGTCAGAAAACCACAGATCGTATAACAGTAGACTTACATCACCAATCGCATAAGCCTTTTAAAACGTATTTTTGCTGTATTAAGTATTATTATTGCATAACCAAGTTCATGGAACAATGGTCTCTCTCAAAATATAGGTTTCTGGTGAGGCGGGTATACCTCAAGAATCTCGGTGTCTCAGGGGTCGGCGGTTACGGCCTCAATAAACCCTTTCACGTATATCCATGGGGAAATCTTTAACTCAGGAACCGCAAATGGGGATCCACACCTAGAACAATATTGAGCACGCCCGCATTGAACCAACCAAATTATGCATTCACTTGAATTGGTCACACATTGTAGGCACCATTGTGTAGATGGATGCTAGGCTCCTTCTATACCTACAGATTTCGCGGCTCTACGTACGTCATCCACTCTAAACGCAGCGAGAATGTCTTTAGCGGATGTACCGTCCCGGTAATGATCAACAAGGCGGGCAACCCTGACAGGTTTATTTCCCGTCACAGGAAGTCCTAGCCCCCTTAAAGCGTGCGCTAAATCATCTGACCTGCACTGATCAAGAAAGTCCTTAAATTCCATTGTTTCTCCTCTTACATTTCTCAGTCGTGCGAGTGTCGCAACGCTTTAATTGAATTTCCAGTCATACGAACCTTTAATCACATCCTCCGGATATTATACAAGTCATGGAAAGGTATTTGCGGCTAGCTGAACAAGAAAATACCGGGCTATAATCTCCCTACGACCTTACGATAATCGTAGGGGCGTGTTCCATGGATAAGATTACTGCAAAAAATTTTGGCCACTATACTGGGAATTTTATGCCTGCAAAAGTTCAAATTGTTTCGTCCTCGGGAGCATATGTGTCAGTAAACAACCCGCTCGATACCGAGCACGCGAATCATTTGAATAGCTTACAAGGAGAATAGACAATGAGCGTCAAAGTCGTCACTGATAGTACATCCGACCTAACACCAGCTGAGGCAAAAAAGCACGATATAGAGATAGTGCCCTTAAACGTACATTTCGGCGACGAAGTGTTCAAGGACGGCATTGAAATAACAACTGACCAATTCTTTGACAAGTTGCTTAATGAGTCCATTTTCCCATCCACGTCGCAGCCCTCTATTGGGGAATTCGTAGAAACATACAAACGGATCGGAAAGCCGGGAGACGAGATAGTATCCATACATATCTCGTCAAAACTCAGCGGGACATGTAACTCGGCGGAGCAAGCATCAAGAATGCTCGAAGGAGAAATGAAAATTCATGTAGTAGATACCAAGCAGGCAGCGATCACTGTAGGGCTCGCCGCGATAGCTGCGGCTAACGTAGCAAAAGATGGTGGATCAGGAAATGCCGCGGCTTCAGCAGCTGAATCAGTAGCGTCAAGGAGCAAATTTTTCGTACTGTTTGACACATTGGAATTTTTGGCTAAAGGTGGCCGGATCGGCAAAGCACAGTCGATGCTCGGCAGCTTATTAAACATCAAGCCTATACTCACGCTGAACGACGGGCTCATCGAGCCCTACGGTAAATCTCGATCGAGGAAATCTGGACTATCAAAACTGGAACAGGCAGTTCGGTCAGTTGGAGATGGCGAAGAGGTGGCCGTGATTTACAGCACCGAGGAGAGCGACGCGGTCGGGATCGCAAATAAAATTTCCGATATTCTTCCCGACGGAAGATCTCCTTTAATCGTTCGAGTTGGGCCAGTTATAGGCACTCACGCCGGTCCTAAATTGGTCGGGGTGGCAGTTGTAACCTCAACTTGAGTAACTGGTTAGCATAACCTACCATACAGAAAGCTAAAGTTGAAATCGTCTATACTCAAACCCCTCACGACATCCCACTTGCAGGATCTTACATAGAGCCAGATTCATGCCTGGACGATAATATCTCTGCTCTAATAATCTTCCTCGAGTATGGAATCAATTATTACAACCCTCTTTACACATAATTGGGCGAGAATCCATCAACATGATCGTTACAGAGGAAGTTCTCACGTTCATTCGCTAGAGGTCCCTACTAATTTCATATTTGGAGACCTAGAAGCCACCATAGGAGACCCACAAGAATTGGCAGTCTGCAGGTCGGCCTATAAGGGCCTTAGAGAACTCAGTAAAGAACGGGGAGAGGGCATCTTTATCAATGTCCTATAGGGCGCTGGTCACAGTTACGCCAGAAAAGAAAAGTAACTCTCAGAAACTAGCATAAACTTTTTGAAAACCTGCTAGCTGGAAATTTGTATCGTCAATACCCATCGACAATAAATAGGCTACCTTTCACCATTCATAACACTGTAGTAATATCCTCAGGAAGCTCGTTTCTTCCGAACATGTGAGTAATCCGTAGGGCAGGCCGCGACAGAGAATCAAAATCCCAACTTGAGGTGAATATATGAGTCTCCGAGGAAGGGCGGCGATTGTAGGTATAGGGGAAGTGCCAACCAGACGCGTTCACGAGGGAAGATCTATGTACGGCCTGTGCGCCGAAGCAGCCTCGATCGCACTGAAGGACGCAGGCCTTGATAAGGATGACATTGATGGTCTGGTAACAGACGGTGTTGCTCTCCCGCCGAACACTGCAGAATATATCGGGATCAGACCGAGCTTCGCTACTGGAGTCTCCATGCAGGGGGCAAGTGGGGCCACAGCAACAATGGTCGCCGCCTCAGCTATAAACAGCGGAATATGTAAAACCGTATTAGTAGTGATGGGAAATTCTCGGGAAGAAGCCTCACGGCAAGGGCGCGCAGCGGGGAGGGGAACACCTGGTCCAAGCGTAAGGTCTGAGTGGGAAGAACCATATGGCATGGCTCCGGGAGCAAACACAGGATATGGTCTTATATACCGTAGACATATGCACGAATACGGTACTACGGAAGAACAGATGGCAAAAATGGCAGCTGATCAAAGATATAACGCCCAAGATAACGAGAATGCTGTTTTTCATGGGCAACCAATCTCTAAAGAAGACGTACTAAACTCACGCTATATTAATGAACCGTTAAAGTTACTGGAGTCTGTGATGCCCTGTGACGGCGCCGCGGCTTTGATCGTCACTTCTCCAGAGCGAGCCAGAAGAATGAAAAATAAGCCAGCCTACATTTTAGGGGTTGGGCTACAACAAGGAGAAGCTAACATTTGGCAGCGGGAAAAATTTACTGAAACCCCCACTGTCGCGTCAGCAAAAAGGGCTCTGGAAATGGCAGGCTACAGGCCCAGCGATATAGAGTTCGCAGAATTTTACGATTGATACACAATACTCGCGGCCGTGTGCCTCGAAGACGCCGGCATCGTTGGAAAGGGGGAGATTGGGCCTTTCTATCAATCAACCGACACAACTTATAAGGGTAATTTCCCCATCAACACCGATGGCGGCCAACTGTCCGGAGGCCAGCCTGGCCTTGCAGGAGGATTCAGACACGTAGTAGAGGGTGCCCGCCAAGTCATGCAAAAAGCCGGGAGCAGGCAGGTCCAAAAAGATGATCTCTGTCTGGTAAACGGTTGAGGGGGAACAGCGAGTGAAATGTGCTCGCTGGTCCTCGGGTCCGAGGACACACTCTAACTTAGAACAATAACTTGAGGTAGTTAATATGGCTTCCGTATACGATAAGCCTCTTCCGATACCTTTTCATAAAGGGCTGTCTGAGCCTTTCTGGGAGGCGACAAAAAGACATGAAATCGCCATGCCAATATGCAAAACATGCTCTAAAATATTTTTCTATCCGAGAGAGGCTTGTCCAAACTGCACTTCAATGGACCTTGGTTGGACAAAATTAGGCGGCAAAGGAAAAGTTTATACCTACACCCGTGTAAGACAGGCTGTGCATCCATCTTTTCAATCGGAACACGGTCACATATACGCTATCATAGAGCTAGATGAGGGTCCGAAGATACCATCGAATATAGTCGGTTGTGCCCCAGAAGATGTTTTTGTTGGCATGGAAGTTTCCGCGGTTTTCGAAGACGTAAGCGATGAGTATACCCTGTTGAAATTTCAAATCACGTAGGACACTTGGTACGCTCTTGATCGTATCGCTTCCTCCAATGGGGACCAAGGCAACGGCAACAATATCCAATTAAGGAAACCGCCCCCAACGAATTTTTTGTTTCGCAGCCAAGAGTATCAAGCCCCTGTCACAGATATTGCAAAAGAGGTTTACACATGTCAGAAATATACGAAATATCGGATCGATACGTAGAAAAATTGGCCGCTTCACACCCTATATTGGCAACATCTCTAGGGGTTGCCGGCTACGAAACGGAGCTAGATGACTTCTCACCTGCGGGGGCCGACTCTTCCGCGGACCTGAGTAGAACTACTCTCCAAGAGATTAATTCTGCCATTGTCCTGAACGATAGTGACAGAAGGGCAAAAGAAGTGATGCTGGAGGATATAGTAGCGGAGCTCGAAGCTCACGAAAGAGGCGAGCATTTTCGGAAATTAAATATTTTAGCCAGCCCTTTACAAAGTATTCGAATGGTATTCGATCATATGCCTAAGGAATCTGAAGAGGACTGGGCAAATATCGCTTCAAGGTTGAAGAAGGTTCCCGATGCCCTCCACGGCTACCAAAACACCTTGAAAGAAGGTGTGAAACGCAACCTGGTTTCCACAACTCGCCAAACGCGAGGATGTATCGCTCAGTCGAAGATCCAGAGCGGAAAATCAAATCATCCATCGTTCTTTTCCAGCCTTATTAAATCTTACTATAATCTCAAATTGTCATTAGGAACCTTGGAATCTGACATCAATAATGGCGTCAACTTGGCATTAACGGCTTATGGAGAGTTTGGAAATTTTCTATCAGAAGAATATCTACCCTATGCTGACAAATTAGACGGAGTAGGCAAGGAAAGGTACGCAATATCCGCACGGCAATACAATGGAATAGCCCTGGACCTTAAAGAAATATACGACTGGGGTTGGGAGCAGTTGAGATGGGTCGAATCCGAAATGAGAATTACTGCTGAAAAAATACTCCCTGGAGAAGGCATAGAGGCTGCAAAAAATCTTCTGGAGGCAGATCCTAAACGTGCAATTGAAGGAGAAAATGAATTCAAATCGTGGATGCAAGAACTTCAAGACCAAACGGTTGATCAGCTAGATGGCACCCACTTCGATATCCCAAATCCTGTTCGCAAAATAGAGGCTCTTATAGCTCCTCCCGGGGGAGCTCTGGCTATGTACTACACTCAACCATCAGGAGACTTTAGTAGACCTGGCCGAACATGGTATCCCACCGGTGGGAAAACTAGATTCCCACTTTGGGGGGAAGTCTCTATTGCATATCACGAAGGAGTACCTGGACACCACTTCCAGCTGGGAACTTCGGTGTTCTTGGAAGATACTCTCTCACGTTATCAAAGGCAGTTGGGGGGTACCTCTGGGTACATTGAAGGATGGGCTCTTTATGCAGAACGACTAATGGGGGAATTAGGCTATTTGGAGAATCCGGACTATTATCTCGGCATGCTGAGAGCGCAAGCACTACGTTCAGTCAGAGTCATAATTGACATTGGAATGCATCTCACCCTGAAAATACCTAAAGACTCCGATTTCCATCCAGGGGAAACATGGTCACCCATACTTGGTCTAGAATTCATAGAGCAACGTAGCCACTTTCCAAAAAACTTTGTAGCCAGCGAAATAGACCGATATTTGGGTCTCCCTGGACAAGCGATAAGCTACAAAGTGGGAGAGCGCATCTGGCTTCAGGCGCGGGAAAAGGCTAAGGCCAAAGCCTCTTCAAATTTCAACCTAAAGAATTGGCATACTGCAGCATTGAGACTTGGAGGTATGGGGCTAGCACAAATGGAGCGAGAATTATCCAATATATAGTCTGGTAAGAATCCTCCACCAAAAATCCTACAATACCCGTATTAGGGAATGATAAAGAGTCACAGACGCAACCCTTAAAGACTTCGGATTAATCAACACATTCGCCGGTAGACACATCTCCGCTAGCTGGATCACTGGAGCGGAAGACGGGATTCGAACCCGCGACCTTCTCCTTGGCAAGGAGATGCTCTACCGCTGAGCCACTTCCGCCCGTTTGAAATCATCGCCCAACATACAATGAACCTTCGTACAGTAGGTGTGCCGAGGGGCAGAATCGAACTGCCGACACCAGCATTTTCAGTGCTGTGCTCTACCTACTGAGCTACCTCGGCTCATTTCATCTCACGAGTAAGCCGGAAGTAAATACTATTGTTGGCATTGTTCAGTGTCAAGAAATTGACTGACTCGTTGTGAAGCCTTCGAACAACCTTCGTTATAGTCACTTCCCCATGCAATGGCATTTTGCTAACACCTCTGTGGTCAGAGTTTAACTTACCATCAGAGTTTGTAGACTTTCATTAATCCCAAAGCATAATTCAGGGCTGATGCCATGGTGTACAATACGTGCTTGATAAACTGGGGCAGGAGTCTCGCCCTCGTGCCTGTAGAGGTGATTTATTGGCAGACTTTGAAGTAGTTGTAATCGGGGCAGGCCCAGGCGGATACGTAGCTGCGATAAGGGCAGCCCAGCTAGGGTTTCAAACGGCGATTGTGGAGCGTGACGCTGTGGGCGGAATATGTCTGAATTGGGGATGTATTCCTAGCAAGTCGCTACTGAAAAATGCGGAAGTTCTCAACATAGTCAGAAACTCACAACGTTTTGGGATTAACTATGACAACTTGTCTCATGACTTCGGCAGTGCTATAGACAGAAGCAGGCAGGTCGTGGAACGACTCACCGCGGGAGTCGGTTATCTTCTCAGAAAGAACAACGTAGAGCTGATTGAAGGCTCAGCGTTTTTCTTGGATAGAAATACCCTCCAAGTGGAAGAGTCCAATAATGGCTCACGCAGAATCACGGCGGAACACATCATAATAGCCACTGGAGCCAGTCAGAAAGAGATACAAACAATGCCAATCGACCACGAGGTTGTCATCACAAGTCGCGACGCTCTCGAATTAAGGGAGGTTCCCAGTCGAGTGGTAGTAGTAGGAGGTGGAGCTACGGGAGCCGAGTTCTCTCACGTATACGCCTCATACGGGGCAGAAGTAACAATCGTCGAACTGATGAGTCGCTTGATTCCGAGCGAAGATGAAGAGATAAGCGAGGGCCTTGAAAAAGCGTTCCACGACCAAGGTATTAGTTACAAAACCAGTGCACAGGTCGAATCTATAACTTCCAATGGAACCACTGCAACAGTCACAATTATTGAAGACGGCGTGAAGTCAAATATCGAATGCGAAAAGGTACTTGTAGCCGTTGGTGTGCAAGGGAACATCGAAGGGATGGGATTAGAAAACATTGGTATAGAAACAGAAAATGGTTTCATTTCGGCGGATGAAAACATGGAAACCAACGTGCCAGACATTTATGCCATAGGTGATGTGACCGGGAAAATGTTGCTTGCTCACGTTGCCTCAGCACAAGCTGTCACTGTAGTGGAATACTTGGCCGGTCTTGAACCTCCTCAACTGGATTACTCTTTGATGCCTCGTGCAATTTATTGCAAACCTCAGGTTGCAAGTTTCGGACTAACAGAAAAACAGGCTCTTGAACAGGGCATTCAGGTAAGAGTAGGAAAATTTCCGTTTGCCGCTAGCGGAAAGGCTCTTGCCCTTGATGAAACTGAGGGTATAGTCAAACTTATAGTGGATGAAGAGATCGGAGAGATCATAGGAGTGCACATGATCGGGTCGGAGGTCACAGAGTTACTAGGGGAAGTTTCCATCGCCAAAATGTTGGAAGGCACCTCCACCGAACTGGGATGGTTAGTTCATCCTCACCCTACAATCTCGGAAATGTTGAAGGAGGCTGCACTAGACACGATGGGAGAAGCAATCCATATCTAACCGGGGACGAAACTCAATTAAATGACTGTAACAGAGAACAATGAAGAGCGTATGAAAGCAGCCGTCAATCTTGAAAAAGACCAGGCTCTTGAATTCTATTCAATGATGCTTTTGATTCGAAGATTTGAGGAAGCAGCTGAAAGGCTATACCAAAGAGGCTTGATACGCGGATTCCTACACACGTACATAGGAGAAGAGGCGATAGCGGTAGGAGCAATCCCCAATCTCAGAGAAGATGACTACATTATAGGTCACTACCGAGACCACGGTCACGCTTTGGCAAGGGGACTCGATCCAAAAACGGCTATGGCTGAACTGTGTGGAAAGGCGACAGGTTCTAGTGGAGGTAAAGGAGGTTCCATGCACTTATTTGATGTTGAAAAACATCTTATGGGTGGCCACGCCATTGTCGGTGGGCAGTTTCCGCTAGCTGTAGGCATGGCACTTGGCATAAAAATGAAGAAGGGGTTGGACAGCGTGGTCATGTGTTTCTTTGGCGATGGCGCAGTTCAAGAAGGCGAATTCCATGAAGCGATGAACCTAGCCTCTCTTTGGAAACTTCCCGTGGTCTTTATGCTAGAAAACAATCTTTATGGAATGGGAACCGAAGTCAACCGATCTAATGCCGCGGGACAAGATATATTCAACACTGCAGCTTCATACCAAATGCAAGCTGTACAAATCGATGGCATGGACTTGCTACAAGTGCGGGAGACCGTCATCGAAGGTATTAGTAGGGTAAGAGAAGGCAATGGACCAGTTTTTATAGAGTCAATGGCTTACCGATTCCACGGTCATTCAATGGCTGACCCATCGAATTACCGGGATAACTCAGAAGTCGAAGAGCACCGAACCCGTGACCCCATAGATAGATTCAAACAGGTATGCATTGAAATCGGACTATTAACTGAGCAAGAAGCTTCAGAAATCGGTGACAGTGTTGACACAACTATTCAAGCATCGGTTCAATTCGCGGAAGAGAGTGCTCAACCAAAGCCTGAAGCTCTTTTTACTAATATCTACGCCGAACCAGATAAGGACTAATCATATGGGAGAGATGATTCTAAGAGACGCTATGTCCAAAGCTCTGAGGGAGGCACTTGATACAGACGAAAGAACCTTCCTCATGGGTGAGGACATCGGAGCCTACGGCGGACCTTATGCGGTCACAAGAGGATTCTTACAAGATTACGGTGAAGAAAGGATACGAGATACCCCAATATCAGAGGCCGTATTCGTTGGAGCCGGTACTGGAGCCGCTATGATCGGAATGAGACCTATAGTGGAAGTTATGACTATCAATTTTTCATTGGTTGCCATCGATCAAATAGTGAACCATGCAGCAAAACTTTCATATATGTCAGATGGCCAGATCAGTGTTCCACTGATAATTAGAACTGTCACAGGGGGAGGGGGACAGCTAGGAGCGACCCATTCGCAAAGTTTTGAAAACTGGTATGCCTCCGTTCCAGGCTTGAGGGTGGTGGTGCCAGCAACGCCTTATGACGCCTTAGGACTTTTCCGATCGTCGAGAAAAGACAATAACCCCGTGATATTCGCAGAGCACTCCTTACTTTACAGAGTACGGGGAGATGTTCCTGACGATTATTATGAAGTGCCGTTAGGGCAAGCACGGGTAGCTAGATTCGGAGAGGACATTACGTTGGTTGCTTATTCAGGCATGGTGCGAGTAGCAGAACAATCAGCTGATAAATTGGCCGAACAAGGCATAGCGGCTGAGGTTATTGATCTAAGAACACTATCTCCGCTAGATATTGACTCCGTAATAAAATCGGTTCGGAAAACAAACAGAGTGGCGATCATAGAGGAAACGTGGAAGACTGGGGGCTTTTCGGGAACAATAGCAAGTAATATTCAAGAAGCCGCTTTTGATGACCTCGATGGGCCAGTACTGAGAATCAATGGACCCGATGTACCTGCGCCCTACGCCAGAAACATCGAACAGGCCATGATACCCAGCGCGGACTGGGTAGTGGAGGCTGTGAAATACAATTTTGGACTCTAATTTTTTGCTGAAGATAATTACTTGAGGAGATAACTGATGGCAACTGAACTCAGAATGCCTCAAATGGGCTATGACATGGAGGAAGGTACCGTCGTACGATGGTTGAAAGAAGAGGGGGCAGCGGTTGAAAGAAATGAGGCCGTTGCCGAAATAGAGACGGATAAGGCAGTAGTTGAATTCGAATCTGAAGCTGAGGGCGTCCTCCTCAAGATATTAGCCTCAGAAGGTTCTGTGATAGCCGTTGGCCAACCGATTGCCGTTGTGGGAAGAGAAGGAGAACAAACATCTAGAACTACGGTACAGGAACCTAGTACTCCAACCGGTGAACCAGAACCTGAACATCTTGAGGCAGTAAACCCAGGTTCTAGGTCAGTAGAATCATCCACTCAAAAGGACAGAATCCTTGCAACTCCAGTTGCGAGGAGAATGGCCGATGAACTTGATATAGACCTAAAAACCATAACGGGAACGGGACCCGGAGGTCGAATAACAAAAAAAGATGTTGAAAGTTTCAACTCGTCGGCGCCTAAGACGAACGATACGGACGCTGCCGTAGATTCTCATAAAGCTCCAACAGCGACGACACCTGCGACTGAACTTAAACATGAGTCACAAATGACATCAGGTGACATAACAACTATATCCTCAACTGTGAAAGAACCCCTCTCTCGTATGAGACAACAGATCGCCAGGGTCACGGTTAAAAGCAAGTCTGAAAAGCCCCATTTCTATGTGTCCGCCGAAGTGAATATGACAAAAGCCATGGCACTTCGCAGTCAGATAAATGGACAGCTCGCAGATGAGGGAGTGAGAATCTCCGTCAATGACCTAATCGTTAAGGCTTGTGTTGACTCATTAAAAGAACATCCGAAGTTTAACGCCTATTATGAGTCAGATGGCATTCAATACAACAACACCGTGAACATTGCCGTGGCTATTGCTGAAGAAGAAGGTTTGATAGTACCTGCCATCCTAGATTGCGGCGAAAAGTCACTACGTCAATTATCGCAAATGGTGAAGGACCTAGCTGAGAGAGCATCAAACGGCACGCTCAGTACCCAAGAGTACACAGGGGGAACTTTCGCAATTAGTAATCTAGGGATGTTTGATGTAACGAGTTTCGTCGCGATCATCCATCCTCCCCAGAGTGCAGTATTGGCTGTGGGAACAGTATCAGAAAAACCTGTGGTTCTAAACGGAGAAGTATCAATAGCCCAGATAATGACTGCCACTCTATCTGCTGATCATCGGATCGTAGACGGAGTCGAGGGAGCACAATTTCTCATTGAGGTGAAAAACCTTTTGGAAAACCCTATGGGGTTAGTTATCTAGTTAAAGCCTGCCTTTTCCAAGCATAACAAAGGCTTCCGGGGATTACTCCAAGGGCTTTTGTTGTCTAGATTTTAAAAAACGCTCGTTATGTCATCTGTAATCTTTGGCCAGACAACGCGTGACCGTTTACAACCGAATAATTAATTAAGTCTGAAGGTCGACTTCCTTTATGGGGAAGGACAACCTGCGGTTAACGTAAGTTACTCTGCCTGTTGTGACAGACGCTATCGTAAATTCCGTCGACATCTGTTGCCAAATGGCAGAAAATTTCCATCGTGAGTGTTAATCCATCGCTTGTCTCTTGATCATGGCAACCTTCTTATCTTAGGCAACGCTATTGCGGTTATTATCCCAGCAGAGGAAAGCACTACTCCATTAAAAAGTATCGCTATTGGGGCTCCATAAGAGCCCGCTAGAGCCCCAACGCCAAGATGTCCCAAAGGCCCCGTGCCTATACTTAGTACCCATGTTCCCATGGCCTTACCTCTGTGCTCATTTGGAACATTCTGTTGCATCAATGTTTTGTAGAGGGTGTCGACTGCCATAGCACAACCATTTAAAATCATCAGAGTCACACCAAACATGATTGCTCCATTGGAAGTAAAAACAGTCACTTGACAAAGCCCAAAGGCTATAACGATTACGAACATCAACAAGCCTTTTTTTTGGAAGTCTCCCAATATGGCGAGGGCAAATAGACCTAAGAACCCACCAAACTGCCGAACAGAAGTGAGTACGCCTAGCCCCACCGAACCAACATTGAGAACATCCTTTGCAAAAACAGGTATAAGAGTCATATGGCTAAATCCGAATATTTCCGTTATTGCTGCCAAACACATAAGGATCATTAGCGTAGGGTAATCACGCAACAGCTTAAAGTAATCTGCGATGCTAGATCCGGCAGGCACTGTTCGTTCCACAAATAATTGGCCAGGTGATTGCGCACCAAAAAGGACAACCACTGAAACAAAGTAAGTCCCAGCCATAGCAATAAACTGCCAACCTGCACCAATGAGCTCTATTAACAAACCTGCTAACAAAGAGCCTATCAGCGCTCCTGTTGTTTGCCCTATCTGGAGCATGGAGAGTCCACTAAGTGCGTTCTGATGACCTACTATGTCATATGTATATGACTGCCTCAATGTAAGCATGAAAGCTTGGGCGGCCCCTCCCACGGTAGCAAGAATAACAACTAGCCACACGTTCTCAAAACCTAGGACCAACAAAGCTCCTAGGATACCCATAACTAACCCGCCCATGGTTGAGGCCAGTCTAAGCAAGACCCTCCTATCTGATTTATCCGCAACAACACCGGAAACTATACCCAATAGAAAAAATGGAATCATGCGAAGGGCCATAGCAAACCCCACCAATAAGGGGGATGAGGTGAACTCAAAAACTATCCAGCCTAAGGCAACATTTTCCATCCCAAATCCCACAGATTGGCAGCCTGTGGCAAGGAATAGATATCTGAAGTCCCTGTATGAAAATGCCGCACCCTGAAAACGTTTCATTTGTCTGTAAAAGAGTCAGATATATAGGAACAAATCACTTGGTTTGCTCTTACTGCAAAGGCGAATAATCCGTGGGATTCAACAAGTTGTTAAAGACACGTTTAACGATTGGGCCGTCTTTTTCTGAGTCCTCTCGAACTTTGTTCCACTCAGGATCTTGCCTGAAAGATTCCCAAGCTTTCTCTCTAGCACCCGCATCGTCAAAAGCAACTATGTAGGTCAAACGGTCGCTATATTCCCCGACTTCTGAAGTCCAATATCCTATATTTTTAATACCGTGCCTCTCGAATATTTCCATCGTGTGGTTTCGGAATCTAGCATTAAGAGCAGGCAACCTACCGGGATGAGTCTCATATACGCGTGTTTCGTAAATCATTGCAGCACCTCATTTGAAAGTACGCCAATTCTCAAACTCCAGATACCGAAGTGTCAATAAGTGTATCTCCGATATGGTCTAATATGATTAATTTATTTTGAGGAGATAAGTATGTCGCTCTCTATGTCAGACGAATCAGAAATTCAAGGATACGGACATGTATTTGCCCGCAATCCTCTCGACAGAGGAGAGAAAGAAAGAAGAGATGAAGATGGTCTGATGAATATGTCTCTAGACCCGAGCAGCCTATTCCTTCCACTCAGAAACCTTGATCTTCTTGTGAACACATCTCCGCAACCTAGGTTGCATTGGATAGGTAGGGACAACCTGCACGAATATAGCTCAGACCCGACTCCCGTGTTCCTTGGCATCCGTAACGGGAGATATCACTACGCTATCAGGGTATCTATTGAATCCTTTTCAGATGATACGATGAGGCTGATAGACCCGGATCTCAGATTCATCGATGTCCGAACTTGTGGTCAGACGTTGGGAGCTGAAGATGCGGGTATAGCGGCCCAAGCTAGGATACAAATAGATTGGCACAAAAAATACCGTTTCTGTTCCGCATGTGGCTCAGAGACTCTCATGAAACGTGGTGGACAATCTAGAATCTGCACGGGCTGCAGGGCCGAGCACTTCCCCCGTACAGATCCTGTGATTATCGTAGTGGTCCACGATGGGGATCGTTGCCTCCTAGGTCAATCACGAGGACGGCTGCAGAGAATGAACACTTATTCGGCATTGGCCGGATTCGTGGATCAAGGAGAGGCTATTGAAGAGGCAGTGGCAAGAGAAGTCATGGAGGAGGCCGGCATTCGGGTCAGAAATGTGAAGTACCATTCATCACAACCTTGGCCAATGCCATATTCCCTCATGATTGGATGTCATGCGGAAGCGGAAACGCTGGATATTAATATGGATCCTCAGGAAATGACTGACGTGAAATGGTTTTCCCGCAGCGAAGTGTTAAAGGCTTTAGAAGGGAAGAGCGCTCAACTTAAAGTGCCAATGAACATAGCTATAGCACATCACCTCGTTAAATCGTGGGCACTGGGGGAAATCGATTGACTTGTTACCACATCGAAAGAAATTTCTAATTTCTTCGAATGGAGGTATTGCTGCATCCGACTATGACGGATATAACGGGTGCCGTTTCTCCGTGCCTTAAACAACCCAACTCCCCTTTCTGAATATGAAACCATGTCAAGTCACCGTATATTTGGTGTTGAACTTGACTTTTGTGGAGGAAAGGCTAAGAAAGAAGACACGCACGCTATCACTGGAAGAACCAACAACACCAATATTGCTGAGTCATAGGATCCCGACCTGTCGTATAGAATGCCAAAAGGAAGCGCTCCTAACGCTGAAAATCCAACCATTACCGTAGTTGCAAATCCCCTTATCGAACCAAGATGCTTCCTGCCAAAGTAATTGGCCCAAATCACAGTGCCTGTAGTCCCAATTAGTCCTACGCTCAAAGAAGAAAGCACTATATAGACAACCGCTTCCCAGGCCGAATTCGTAGTAACAAGCCAGAGCATAGATATTATCAAAATAGCCTGCCCTGCTGTAAGCAAAATCCTATTAGCTATCCTGTCAGCTAAGTATCCGCATACTAAATTAGAGAACAACATGAGCGGTCCAAAAAGACCCATACTGGCCGCCGCTAATCCTGGGGACAACCCTTTGGTACCCAAAATAGAAACGTGGTGAAACATCAGCCCCGTCATTATTAATGGCTGTGCTACGGATGAGAACACAAGCATCCACAACGATCTAGTTCTCATCGCCTCACCTAGGCTGAAGTGTACCTCTCCTGAAGGTACTTCCACGCCCTCAGAAATATTCCTGCCTCGACATGCCAGAGTTTTCCCTAAAGAATCAACGTCCGCGGTAACGTATTCTCCGTTCCCATCAGGCAAGATTCCTACGTCTTCCGGAGAACGTCTGATAAAAACTAACGCCGGCAGCAGCAGCAGTGTCCAAACTAAAATTCCCAGCACAACCCAAGTTTGTCTCCATTCGAAATACTCGATCAATATGTGTACGAGGACTGGAAAGGCTGCCATACTGGTAGCACCACCCAAGGAGGCTATAGCTGTTGCACGTCCACGAAGTCTAATAAACCAAGTGGATATCATCGTTGTTGCAACTAATCCAAATGAACCTTGTCCTATCGTCCTCAACAAAGCAAAACCTATAAAGAGTTCCCACATTGCGTCCACAGAACTCATCCAGAACGTCGCCAACCCCATAAAGAAACAAAGTATTACTAGGGTCCGGCGCGCACCAAATCTATCCAGGGCACGACCGACTCCGACCATAAATAAAGCGGCAGTCATTGATCCTACCGTGTACAGGCTAGAGAAAATGGTCCTAGACCATTCCATATCTTCAATCATTGGTTCCAAAAATATTGAAATCACATAGGTTTGACCTGGAGCGGCGGTGAAGTGAGTTAAACCCGCTACAGCAACAATGACCCACCCATAGAAGAAAGGAAACGAAGTAACCCGAACCCACCCCAAGTGGTGGTTGTTTCTTTCAACCATATATCGAAAAACTCGACTATTAAAAAGATTATTCATGTACGGAGTTCATTCTCAGGTTCTCTGATCCGGTAAGCAAGATGAAAATGATTTTAACTGGGATAGAATGACCGTTAGATTCTCCGGAGGATCGCTATGAAAATCACAAACTTAAAAAGCTACGTCGTGAAGATCGATTGGGACGATAACCCCGGCAATGATACGCCGAGAAACATGGTGGAACGTGAGTTCGTGTTTGTTCAAATAGACACTGATGAAGGCATTACAGGTTGGGGAGAGATTACTAACTACCCCGGCAGCGTAGGCAACAGGGCAATTCAAAGGTACACCGCTGAGATAAAAGACTTCCTTGTCGGCAAAGATCCCACGCGGATCGAGGAAATCTGGGCTCGAACGTTTCGACTATTTACTTATACTGGTACTAGAGGAGCCACCACAGCCGCTATCAGTGGGATCGATATCGCCCTGTGGGACATTTTTGCAAAGTCGTTGGGAATGCCAATCTACAAACTTTTAGGGGGAGCAGTAAGGGAAAGCATTCCTTTATATACACATCCACCCGAACCCGGACATGACATAGAAAAAGCGCGGAGTGCCGCTTTGGAAATTGTCTCTTCCGGCCATACAGCGTTAAAGATGGACCCCATGATGCATTCCCTACATGGAGGCAATATAGGTTTTCTGGACGGAGAAATAAGTCCAGAGGGTGCCGAAAGAGCAGAGCACATAACCGCGGAGGTTAGAGATGCTGTGGGACCGGATATTGAAATACTAATAGACGCCCATGGAAGGTTCAATGTGCCGACCGCAATCAACCTAGCTAATAAATTGGAACCGTACGGCATTCACTGGTTTGAAGAACCCGTACCAGTAGAAAGCTACCATGCACTACAACAAGTGAGGGAGAGCACTAACGTGAGAATCAGCGTTGGGGAGAGACTGCATACCAGATTCGAGTTCGTGCCGATTTTTGAAAATAACCTGGCTGATTACGTGATGCCCGATGTAACTTGGACTGGCGGAATTAGTGAACTAAAAAAGATATCCACCATGGCAGAGGCCTTCTATATACCTGTATCACCTCATGACGCCAGTGGTCCAATAAACATAATGGCGGGGGCACACGTTTCAGCAACGATACCAAACTTCTACAAGCTAGAGACAATGCGCTATGACTTGAGCGGCTATAACCCTCTCATTGATGCTCCCTTGGACATTCGCGAGGGGAATTTATACTTATCAGATAAACCGGGACTTGGCATCAACCTGGACGAAGAATTCTTGAAGTCCCATGCTTTGCCAGGATATGGAGATTCGTGACGCAACTCCCGACGACGGCGCAAACCAAAAAGTCACAAACTGGATAGCTTCGATATTCTCCCAACATGCTTTAACCATGCCCTGCGGACATTGCGGTAACTTTAACAATATCGTCAATCACTTTGTTATCTCTACCAGAGAGAAGATATGGGTTCACCGAAGTGATAGAGACATAATCGTTATTTACTACCCATATGTCTGTATTTTCATCGGAAACCAATTCAGTCTCTCTGTTGTGTTTTATCCAGTAGTATGTTCTCCTACCATTCTTAAATTCCTCAACATTTTCAAGATACGCTTTCGTACCCAAAATAGTCGATCTGATCCCTTTAATGTCTTCAAACTCTTGTGGAGGCAAATTCACGTTTAAAAGGAGTGGATCTGGATCATCTCTTTCCAACAACAATTGAGAAACTGTGGCCCCGATTATGGCAGCAGGACCATAAATAACTTCACCCACATATTTAGCAGATAGAGCAACAGAATTAATACCTCTAAAATACCCATGGAGAGCAGCGCCGAAAGTACCAGAATTCAATATATCAAGCCCCAAGTTCGCTCCCTCATTAATACCAGAAACCACTAGATCTACTTTACCTTTACAGATGTACTCTACTCCCATAATCACACAATCTGCAGGCGTACCTTCAATTGAATAAGTATCTACGACCCCAGCCACAGGCGACCTCACCTTCTCCATTCTGATAGGCTCCGTCAATGTCATGGATGCCCCTGTTCCGCTCTGGTTCCTGTCCGGAACCGCCACAGTAACATTTCCAATATTCACCAGTTTTTCGGCGATGGCCCACAATCCGGGGGAGTTAATGCCATCATCGTTTGTTAAAAGTATGTTCAATACATCCTCCTACTGCAGGTGGTTTTGGTTAATTGAAACCTACTGTTGTCTGAATTCCCTAGTGATGTAGCAACGCCTAACTGGACCATCACTTTTCTTGCCAGTTCCTCGGTCAAAGTAAAGTCCAAAAATACGTTCCTGATTTGTCCGAAGACGATAGTAATTTCTGTGCCTTCGTTGCCACTAACTATGCCTCCGAAAATTGCTCGGAAAACTATAATCACGCCACATCAGTAATATCTCACTAACCGCATGAATTTCACCTTCAAATGCTAACTCAGTAGGATTTGGAGAACCTTCATCAGTAACAACATCGACCCTTTTTCCAAAAAATCTACGATCCATTCCGTTTTTTCGCTAGCAAATGTAGGCCCCACCTTTCTTTACTACCATTCTACTTGGGACTTAATCCGAGACCGTATAGTCATCTTGGACGAAAATATCAACGATACGAGAAAGCGATTAGCCTTCTCTAACGAACAGATATATATCCCGATCAAAAAGTAAATATCACGTTATCTATCAAGCGAGTTTCGCCCAAGCGTATCGCCACGCAAAGCAGTGACCCCTCAGTAGCCTCATCTATTTCTACAAAAGTCTCTGGCTGAACAAGACTGAGGTATTCGACCGATATATAAGGAGAAGACTCCATGATTTCGCGGGCAGAACAAATCAACTCACCAGCATCAGTGTTACCAGATTCCCAAAGTGTCTTCGCTCTAAATAATCCCTGGTTAACAAGCAAAGCCACCTTGTATTCATCGGAGGAAAGATAGGCGTTTCTACTACTCAAAGCCAATCCACTCCGATCTCTAACCGTAGGAGATACTTTGATCTCACATCCAAGGTTGAGGTCGAGATTTAGCTTCTTCAACACAGCACATTGTTGTGCATCTTTCTGACCGAAATACGCTCGTTGCGGCTTGCATATCATCAATAACTTGCAAACTACAGTCGCGACTCCACGGAAGTGCCCTGGACGATGTTCTCCTTCCAATCTCTTCGCTACATCTCCTACATCGATATAAGTCATGAACCCCTCTGGGTACATTTCTCCGACGGAGGGAGCAAAAACAAAATCCACATTTTCTGACTCAAGCAGCCTAAGATCAGAATCCATATCACGAGGATAATCTTCGAAATCCTCTGCCGGTCCAAACTGCGCCGGATTAACAAATATGGAAACAGCAACAACTTCGTTCTCATCTCTAGCTCGTCTCACTAAAGAAATATGCCCATCGTGCAGATATCCCATCGTGGGAACTAACCCTACAATATTCGAATTTGCCTCAAAAAACTTTCTGCAACCTGAGATGGTATCTGCCACTTTCAATTCAAAAGGCTCCCGCTCTTATTTCTCATATCTGATCAAAAACTTTCTGTCTCTGACGGGAATTCCCTAGCCTTAACATCAATTACGTATCCGGATATCGCTTCTGTTGCTGCCAGGCCCAACTCAGCATACCTTCTGGAGTGTTTCGGGGAAAAGTCGGGAAAAAGTCCAAGGAGATCATGAAAAACTTGTACTTGACCACTGCAGTGAATCCCTGCCCCAATCCCGATTGTAGGTATTCTCAACCGCTCCGTGATTGTTGCTGAGACATTCCCTGGCACTAACTCTAGAACAACGGCATAAGCACCAGCCTCCTCAAGAGCTAAGGCATCATTAAGCATTGCCACAGCCTTTTCTTCGGTTCTCCCTTGCACATGATACCCTCCCAACTGATTGACAGATTGGGGAGTTAATCCCAAATGTCCCATCACTGGGATACCAGACTGAACCACGCATTGAACAGATTCGGCTATCGCGAGCCCTCCTTCCATCTTAACTGATTGGCATCCCCCTTCTTTAAGCAGCCGTCCAGCGTTTCTAAGGGCGTCGTCAGTACTAACTTGATAGCTCATAAATGGCAGATCACCAACTATGTGAGCTTTACCAGTTCCACGAACAACCATTTGAATATGACTGATCATATCGTCCATAGTCACGGGTATTGTAGAGTCATGTCCCAGCACTACCATACCGAGACTATCTCCTACTAAAATGATCGGCACGCCAGCACTTTCAGCGATGGCAGCCGAAGTATAATCATACGCAGTAATCATCGGGATTCTGGTATCTTTGTCTTTCATCTTTTGCAAATCACGGATCGTGGTACGCATCTCTCAATCCTTATCTATCTCGAAGTGCCTCATTTAACACCCTACGTATTTCAGAACTAGTTCTATCGTCTAAAGTTCCTTTCTCTTCCGCGAAACGAAACCCGGCCAATGCCAATTCGCAATAGAAGGAAAGTAATTTGGGTTCACTCTCACGTAGAGCCTGAATATGTTTGTGAACAGTCCCGACATCTCCTCTAACGTAAGGGCCCGCGACGGCAGCAGGAACTCCAAAATGTTCAAGATTGTTGGCAACCTGCTTCATCATAGGTAAAAGGGCCTTTAGCCCATTTTCACGACTTGCCCCTATATGCTCCCAAAGCTGCGATGCCAGCGCAACGTATTCCGTTAACAGATTACCCATGACGACACCGGTCAGATGGTAGAGAGGTTTATCCTCAGACTTGAGAAATATCGGGGTGGCATCGAGATCGAGGGCCATCGTACTAAGATATGACTTCATATCGTCCCCACCCTCAATACCAAAAGTTATCCCTGAAATGCTTCCAGCGCCCGTATCCATTGATGAAAACGCCTGTAACGGGTGTAGTGCACCTGGAACAACCCCCAGTCCAGTAACACCATCAAACACATCGAGAGAGGCTGCTCCGCTGCAATGGACAACCCCTTGTCCCATCCTCCATGTTATCGAACGAGCAGTAGCCGCGATAGAATCGTCAGGAGTTGTTATGAACACGACATCCCCTAAGTCGGCCGCCTCCTGGACAGTTCGCACGGCTTGACAGCCCTCTACTTTGGATTCTATTACCATGGCTGACGCGAATGTCCTGCTAGCCACAGCAACAACAGGGTACCCGACTCGGGACAGTGCTATTGCAATCGAACCACCAACGAAACCAGAACCCACAATAGCAATCCGAGATTTCCTTCCAAAGTCCATCATATCTTCCTTTTCGGATCCAGTTCATTTATTGAAGGGCATGAATCAACACCCTTGGCGAACTGGACAGCATTAACTATGGCTTCCGAAGTGCACCGCACACTTGCAGCAATTATTCGATTGAATTCTTCATGGGAAGTTGTTAAGGATCCTTCTTCAAAAGGTTTTTCACAGGTTGCAAGGCCAAACATTGTATCGCCATCTCCTATCAGATGAGATGGCCGTACAGCCAGAGCAAGCCCATTATGAGCACTGGAAGCAAGCCTATTGGCCTGAGATTTGGACAACTTTGCATTTGTGGCTACTGCTCCTATCGTTGTATTAGACGAAGCTCCTGTAGTTTTATGGTCCTCACCGGAAATAAGAATCTCCATAGACGAGGCCATTTCCCCTCCCTCAAGTCTGGGACCCGCTAAAAGCTCCCCCGTTTCTGGATCATGAACACTGCCAATTGCATTAACAACAACTATTGCACCCACAATCAATCCATTACCCAAATCTATAGATGAAGTACCGATCCCTCCTTTGGTGGCCTGGTCAGGACCCAACACTTTTCCGACAGAGGCTCCAGCCCCTGCTCCCACAGAACCCTGTTCAACAGGATCCGAAGATGCTTCTTTGCAGGCGAAGTACCCAGATGCTAAGTCGGGTCGTACTTGACCATCACCTAATCCAAGGTCAAATATAATTGCGGAAGAAACTATAGGAACAACGTTTGACCCGACGAGAACACCTATCCCTTGCTCTTCCAGGTATTTCATAGCTCCTTCTGCTGCTGCCAACCCAAAAGCACTTCCTCCACTTAGCATAACCGCGTGCACTACTTCTACCCGCTTGCCCAATCCAAGTATGTCTGTCTCTCTCGTGCCAGGAGATGACCCTCTTACGTCGACACCACCAACTGTCCGCTCATTGCAAAGAATTACCGTACATCCCGTAGATGCAATGTTGTCCGTCCAATGACCCACTGTAATACCTGGCACATCAGTTATGGAGAAATTCATTAATCCATTCCTCAAACAAAAAAGCCACCCCTTTTTATCCTTAATTCAGAACGGGGAGGCCTCATCATATATGCTGCTACAAGAGCCCTTTCCACAAGGCCCGACTTAAGCAAAGTATTCTATTGAAGCTCACCATCCTTTGCGACGGATTGGCTGCGGCCACGCATTCTAGCAGAATGTGCGGTCTTCAGAAATAACAACCAAAATAGAGATACGTGTAGCTTTATAAATATAGTTCGTTCTATGACGCTAAACTCAAGATGATACAAGCCCTTGATGAAATGGTTTCTCATCTCTAGAATTTAGCGTTTAGTTACGGTGTCCCCATCAACAATGGTTTACGCCTGTGTTAGGCGTAAACCATTGTTGCCACTACACATCCATTTTGGTAGAATAATGGACGCTAAACATCTTGCTTTATTCTACCTTGATTAATGAGTATAAGTATGGGGTGGGCCGCCCGCTTTATGGTACTCCTCAGGATCAAGTGTTTACTTTGATAATTAGGTGAATTGCGGGTGAGTAATCTGTCGTGACAGTATAGATCACTCAAGCCTTGCCTATTTTACGAGTCCTTTCAGAAGGCAGAACATCCACTGCCTCACATAAGATCGGGAGTGTGAACCATGGCAACGCTTAAAAATCAAAGAGATGACGAGTATTCAGCTAGCGATATACAGGTCTTGGAGGGCATGGAGGCCGTCCGAAAGCGCCCTGGTATGTACATCGGTAGCACCGACCAACGGGGATTACATCATCTTATCTATGAGATTGTAGATAACAGCGTCGATGAGTTTATGGCTGGTCACTGTACCGCAGTAAACGTGATCATACGAAATGACGGGTCGGTCTTAGTTACAGACAACGGACGCGGTATCCCCGTGGATAAACATCCAACTACGGGTATGACAGCTTTAGAAACAGTTATGACAACCCTGCATGCTGGTGGTAAATTTGGAGGAAAAGCGTACGCTGTCTCGGGGGGACTTCACGGGGTAGGAGCATCAGTAGTAAACGCACTCTCAGTATCAGTGAGAGCCTCAGTGACCCGAGACGGCAATTTATATTGTCAGGAATATACTCGTGGACAAACGGTCGGTGAGATGACTTCTGAGCCGCTCTCAAACGGAAGAACCGGCCATACGGGAACCTCTATAGAATTCATGCCTGACAGCGAAATATTCGGTGACCTAATATACGACTTTAACACTCTGTCTACGAGATTTAAGGAGATGGCGTATCTGAATAAGGGACTTCGAATAAGTTTCCGGAGTGAATGGCATGCAAGTAGATGGCCAAACAATGAATTGACCTATTTTTTTGATGGCGGTATTTCTAGCTTTGTCAGAGGATTAAACCAAAACCGTGGCGTAGTTCACGAGAGCCCGATCTACGTTGAGAAGGATTTTGAAGGAACCAAAGTAGAAGTTGCCTTGCAATACAACGATTCCTTCAGCGAATTTGTATATGCCTTCGCGAATTGCATCAACACGGAAGATGGCGGAACCCATGTCACGGGGTTTAGATCAGCACTTACCCGAGTCTTAAATGACTATGGACGAAAGCAAAAGCTCATTAAAGATTCGGAGCCAAATCTTTCTGGAGAAGACACTAGGGAAGGGGTGACTGCCGTAATTAGCGTGAAGCTTAAAGATCCGCAATTCGAGGGACAGACTAAGAACAAGCTAGGCAATCCAGAGGCTAGAACTCAGGTGGAAACTGTTTTGGGCGAAGCGCTTCAAATATTTTTAGAAGATAATCCGAAAGATGGAAAGGCAATCATTGATAAATGCATGACGTCCCAGCGGGCACGAGAAGCTGCCAGAAAAGCAAGGGAACTCATTATACGTAAAAACGCTATGGACGGTGGGGGACTACCCGGAAAACTTGCGGACTGTTCGGAGAAAAACCCTGAATTGTGCGAAATATATCTTGTCGAAGGTGACTCAGCTGGAGGTACCGCCAAGATGGGCAGAGACCGCCGCTTTCAAGCCATTCTGCCGTTATGGGGCAAAATACTAAATGTTGAAAAGGCTAGAGCTGACAAAATCGTGGCACACGATGCAATTAGATCCATGATAACTGCGCTAGGGGCCGGTTTAGACGATGACTTTGACATCGAGAAACTCAGATACCACAGAGTAATCATCATGTGCGACGCCGATGTTGATGGTTCCCATATACGAACCCTTTTACTGACCTTCTTCTACAGGCACATGCCAAAGTTGGTTACCCACGGACACTTATACATAGCCCAGCCTCCTCTATATAAAATTAATGTCGGAAGGAAAGAGCAATACGTTTACACAGAAGGACAGCGAGAAGAGGTCATGGAGCAGTTGGGAAACAAGCGAAACGTGAATCTCCAGCGTTACAAGGGCCTAGGAGAAATGAATGCAGATCAACTCTGGCAAACTACAATGAACCCGGACAGCAGAACGTTGCTTCAGGTATCGGTTGAAGACGGGGTTATGGCTGATGATACCTTCACAATACTTATGGGAGACGAAGTAGAGCCAAGAAGAAATTTTATTCAAACTCATGCGTTAGAGGTAGTGAATCTAGACGTCTGACGGGATCCTACAAAGATCTGACACTCGTTTGCCTACCATCACAACGACCAGAGTTGCCCCAGTAATAAAAGTGACCACCTAAACGACTACATATGGAGAGCCCCTTACCTGAAACTCCCCCTGTTACGATGACATTTTTCGATGGGAACCTCAAAAACGAAACACCCTTCCAGATTTCGCCAGGTTCCGTAGTCGATGATGTAAGCTCAAAAATTCAAAAATCATCCTCGTTCGATCATCTTCTCCAAGGTAAAGTCACTGCTGTTTACCCAGTCGAACTGGGTAGACTCCCTGAGACTTACGTTCGCTGACTCAGCTATGACATGGTCAACAAGATCGACTGGAAAGACTACCACTCCGTTCATATCGGCATGAACGACGTCTCCATGATTTACCAGCACTCCTCCAACCTCCACCGGAACCAAGGTCTCATCTAATCCAAAATTTCCGTGGGCAGGTACGGTGCCTGCCGCAAACATATGAAACCCCATATCACGGACCGTTTCGACGTCTCTGACTCCTCCATCCGTGACTATGCCAATGGCTCCAACACGCTGCGCTACGTTAGCCATTCCATCACCAAAATGACAACCATGAAAATAGCGGGGCCCGACATCTTTAGCGACAATGACAACAGGTACCGACATTTCACTAATGGCCTGCAAACATTTATACCAAACGGAGCGGCTTCTGACCTTTCCTGTAGTCGTGGTGTTGAAGGTGGCGGTGACTGCCTGACCAACCATAATTCCCAAATCAGGAAATTGACATTTTATATTCCAACCCATGAACCCCTCTGTGTTAAGCCTAGAGTTGTGTGTCTCAACAGCATTAGCAACCGTGGGAGTATCAATACTTTTCAGATTTTCTATCTGGTCAGACGTGAGTAATTTCAATACAGAACTCCTATAGCCTATTAAAATTTGTTCGATCTTTATCCCCACATTGAAGTGGAAAAATACCTCTCTCCTATGTCATTAAAGATAGTCACAATATGACCTGACTTAGTTTCCTCAGCGAGGATCTTCGCCCCAAGTAGGTAAGCTCCTGATGATTGCCCGGCAAACAAGCCCCGCCTAGCCATCAATTGCGACACCTTGTACCCTTCCAACACATCAATTCGTAACATCCTGTCCACGACAGACTTGTCAAAAGTCTCTGGAATAATATGCCCTTCACTTAAAGGCTTAAGCCCTTCTACACCGGGCCATTCATCGAAGTCTATACATATGATTTCAATAGACTCATTTGCTTCCTTGAGTCTACGTCCTATGCCACTTATTGTTCCACCAGTACCGACTCCGCCAACAAAGTGAGTTATGAATGGGGCCTGCTCTATTAGTTCACTCCCGGTCGTTTCATAATGTGCTAACGGATTGTTTAAATTACTATATTGGTCACAGTAAAAATATTTCTCGCGATTAGCTTCATACCTTCGCTTAACCTCATAAAGGGCCTCATCGTAGCCTTTTTGGGAGTCGGTGAAGACTAAATCGGCCCCATGAGCAATCAATCGTTTCTTACGTTCTTCACTAGCATTCTCAGGCATGACCAATTCCACTCTGTAGCCTAGAATAGCCCCAATCATTGCATATGCTATCCCAGCATTCCCAGAGGTCGCATCTAAAATTATCTTGTCCGGAGTTAGCCTTCCCGCAACTATAGCGTCAGCTAGCATTCTAAGCACAGGCCTGTCTTTAATGGAACCACCTGGGTTTAGCTGTTCGCATTTGGCATAAATAGACGCTTCACCGATATTTCCAAGTGAATTTGGAATATCCAGCTTCACCAAGGGAGTGTTTCCTATCGCCTTAAGCGCAGGGTATCTATCTACAAATTCCTGTATTTCCTGGGAGTATGGCAATTAAATTATCTGGCGTACTACGGCCAGCCTTTCACAAGGTCTCATGATATTAATGGCAACTTGCCAAAAGATCTTCAAGTAAGAACGATAGTGAGTATATATTCTGCCTACTTGGGAGTCTAGCAGATCACGGTCGTCACCCTCTCATGCGAATTATGCTACATTCTAAAAGCATGTAGTCTAAAATCTTGAGAGGCTATGGTCGCCGATATAACGTATCTGATTATTTCTTATTAAGGGTCCTACAAATAACATGGACAACGATGAGACATTACAAAGAATTTTAGAACTAAGGGTTAATATTGAGCGTCACAACGAAATTTATTATGGTCAGAATTCTTCTGAAATAAGTGACTCACAATACGATTTGTTAATGAGGGAACTAGTAGAACTAGAATCCCATAACCCTGACCTCGTCACACTGGATTCCCCTACGCAAAGGATAGGGTCGCCACCGCTCAAAGGATTTGAGGAAGTACAGCATGATATTCCCATGCTCAGTCTTGGAAACGCATTTAATGAGACAGAACTAAAATCCTGGCACACAAGAATGGGCTCTCTGTTAGAAACCAACCGATTCGACATGGTCTGCGAACTAAAATTCGACGGTCTTGCTGTAGCACTCACTTACGAAAATGGCACCTTCACTAAAGGAGCAACGAGGGGAAACGGTACGGTAGGTGAAGACATCACGGCAAATTTGAGAACCATAAGAAACATACCTCTAACATTAAAGACTGAATCACCTGCCAGGATCGAAGTAAGAGGTGAAGTTTATTGTCCAAGATCTGAATTTCAACAGTTTAATATCGCTCGAGAGGAACAAGGATTACAAAGTTACGCCAATCCCCGCAATACTGCCGCCGGCTCACTTCGACAACTCGATTCTACTATCACGGCTAAACGTCCATTGGATATTTTTATCTACGGTCTTGGGTGGTCCGAACAAGACATTATGATGCCAACTACTCATTCTGAAACATTGAAATTCCTAGAACAAATGGGTTTTAGGATTAACCCCTTCAATTCGTCAGTTTCTGACATTGCGGAAGCAATGGACTACTACAGAAACTGGGTTACCAAACGTGAAAAAATTGACTACGAGTGCGATGGAGTGGTTGTAAAAATCGATCGTCTCGATTTTCAAGAACACTTAGGCACGGTAGGCCGCGAACCTCGTTGGGCTGTCGCATATAAATTTCCAGCGGTTCAAGCTAAGACTAGATTGGTCGACATAAAAATAAATGTTGGGAGAACAGGTACTATCAATCCTTACGCAATTCTAGAACCCGTGCAGGTAGGGGGGGTTACTGTAAGGCAGGCAACATTACACAATGAAGATTACATCTCTTCAAGAGATCTCAGAATTGGCGACATGGTAATAATAGAACGCGCAGGAGAAGTGATACCGCAGGTAATAAGCACCGATGTTACGCAACGAACGGGTTCAGAAGAAAAATTTGAAATGCCTTCCCAATGCCCCAGTTGCAAAGGTCCCACTTCTAGAAACTTAGGTGAGGCCGCTTTATATTGCACCAACGCTGCGTGCTCAGCACAACTAGTACGGCTTATTGAGCATTTCGTAAGCAAAAATGCGATGGATATAGACGGAATGGGGGCAAAACTCGGAGCCTCCTTGGTAGAAAAAGAATTAATCTCTGACGTTGCCGACTTATACTATCTCGGAATTGAACATCTAATGTCCGTAGACAGAATGGCTGAAAAAAGTTCCTCGAACTTATTGGAAGCGATAGAGGCTAGTAGATCAAGACCGCTCCATCGGGTATTGGTTGGACTAGGAATCCCTCATGTCGGCTTAGAGGTAGCAGAGTTACTCGTCAAGAGGTACAAAACCATCGACGAAATTATGGACGCACCAACAGAGGAAATAGAAGATATCCCTGCTATCGGGCCTACAATCGCCCATAGCGTATCAAATTACTTTCAGATAAAAACTAATAGGGATGTTATTGAAAAGTTAAAAACGGCCGGCTTAAATATGCTAAACAAAGACTCCTCGAGTGATACCTCTGTTGATGTCCAGATCTTGTCGGGGATCAGATTTGTAGTTACAGGCAGGTTAGAAAATTTCAGCCGTTCTGAGATCCAAAACTGCATCAAACAACTAGGGGGGACGGTGAGCGGTAACGTTTCGAACCGGGCTAACTACCTGATAGCTGGTGACGATGCTGGCTCCAAACTATCAGATGCAGCGAGGCTAGGAATAGTTGTATTGAGCGAAGAGGATTTTCTGGCGATGATTGAACAGCGTCCTTTTTACGATGATGATGCTTAGCAATCATACATATGGAACAACCTCGTTCAAGAACAGGTCCATTTGACGGTCCTGGTTAAAGGAGGCAAACCTGACTATTATCGTTTCCACCCCAGCTTCTGAATATCTTCTGATACGTTTGATCACTTCCTTTGGATTTCCCCAAGGGCCCCACCTTTCTCCCCAAATATTGATGCCATAATAGAGTTTTAGGAACCTGTCGGCCTCTTCCTCCGCCACCTGATGATCAGAATTCATGTTCACAGTCATGTAAAAAGACTTCTCAAGATCATCAAAATTCCGCCCTTTTTGCACAGAGTAATGTCGAACTCTCTCAAGTACATTTTCATATTCACTAGGGAAATCAGATATTGATATTAGTCCGTCACCTAGTAAAACTCTTTCGTATTGCCTGTTCAGTTTCGAACGACCATGTGCGGCGATGAGAACCGGAACTCCGTTCTGTTGAGGCGAAACTGGTCGGATCGATACATCTTGAATCGAGAAATGCTTCCCCCTAAAAGTTACATTCTCTCCTTTCGTAAGCAGTTTAAATACTTTTATTAATTCTTCAAATCTGCTTGCCCGCGAACGAGATGATATATCCACATTTTTCCATTCAACGCGCTGAGCCTCATTGAACGCACCTCCCACTCCCATACCGAGTACTAACCTACCTTTCGATATGAGGTCCACAGTGGTCGCGGCATGTGCCAGAGAAACCGGGTGTCGCAATGGGCCGAGCATAACAGCAGTTCCAAGTCGGACATTAGAAGTGTGCATCGCTATTGCCGAAAGAGTACTCATAGGCTCCAAGCGAGGCTTTGCTGTAAGACTATCCCCAACCCACACTGAGTCCAGCCCCGCTTGATCAGCTCGTTCGGCGATACGAAGAACATCTTCTATACCTAGAGGCCGAACATCCCCCATTAAAATCCCTCTTGTGGGCAGCAAAACTCCTACTCTAAGTTTAGAAGACACGCTAAACCTACTCCTTTCATCTTCCCACCAACGGTTCACCCAACCGGGCCCTAAATCCTGGCTCTAGCACCTCACATCTCTCAAGATCAACTTCAGTGTCAAGATCTATAGACATACCGGTCGATTCTAAAACGATGAAACCTAAATCCTTGACTCGGGCAGCTTGGCAATGTTTCAACAAGCTGTCTTCTCCAAGTAGAGTCGGAAAATCAAAATATGAAGGAATTAGCATACAATTCGTACCTCCATCACTAGAAGAAGGAACAAATACCATCTGACTTCCCGAGTTGGACCCTGCGATGACTTTGTTAACGTCGGACGACTTCACAAATGGTAGATCACCTGGTAAATAAATTGATGCGAACCCTTGAGATTTTTTCACCTCTACCGAATTCATCAATTCAAGGTTCAAATCGATACCCTGAGTTTCCACCCAATCCACTGAGAATTTTCTAGCAATCTCTCTAGATAAACTTCCTCCACCGACAACTGTTATAGATGAAACCTGAGAACCTTTAGCGGCTGACACGACTCGATTTAACAGGTTATTGGCGAGAGTAATTCTTTGACATCTGGATAAGGTGCCAGATAACCGCGATTTAACCTTGTCTGACCCTTTCATCGGAATAAGCACAGCTACCTTTACCATACCTCTACTCAGTTAATTCCCACCCACTAGTCTTCAAAATTTCTTTTGCAAGATCTATTTTATCTTTGTCAGTTCTCATCACTGTGTCAGCAACCGTAGCCCGCATACCAAGTTTGTTGATCTCTTGAGCTAAGTCCCTGTCTTGGTTGTCTAATACAAAAACGTCACATAGGCCTACGTACATTTGGGCCACCCCTAGCGCAGAAACATCATGTCTCAATTCTGCGAGCATCTTGGCCGCTGGCCCTTTAATCGCTTTTCCTCCAACTATTGGACTCACCACTATGCGTGTTCCCCCGAATCCCTTCACCCCTTCCCTCACTCCAGGTAAGGACAGGATGGGTTCCACACTCAAGAAGGGATTAGAAGGGCAAAAAACCATCACGTCTGCTTTATTCAGGCCAGCTTCCAAAGTACTTGAAGGTTCAGCACAACTGGAGCCCTCAAACCTGAGAGACTTTACAACAGGTTCACACCGATTTCGAACAAAGTACTCTTGGAAAGACATCTCTCCCACCTCAGTTGTCACAACCGTACGTACTCGTCCATCAGTCATTGGCGCAATTATATGTTCTATACCTAGTGCGGAGCTAAGTAATCTTGTTACTTTAGTAAGAGTCTCACCTCCTCGAAGCAGCTGAGTTCTACGTATATGGGTAGCAAAATCTAAGTCTCCAAGTTTAAACCAGGAATCCGCACCAAAATTTTGCAACCGCTCAAGCGTACTAAAAGAATCCCCCTCGATTCCCCAACCAGTTCCAGTATTTGAAATACCTCCGAGTGTGTACATTACGGTATCTAAGTCTGGCGAAACATGAAGACCATAAAATTCTTCATCGTCCCCAGTATTTACAACCACGTCGAGACTTCCTGGCTCAAGAATTTTTGTCAAACCAAAGACCAGTTTGGCACCACCCACACCACCCGCTAACGCTAACACTCGTGGAATGTTCAACCCGGAACCTCCCGTAAGACCTTCCAGTTTCTCAATTAAACTAGGCAACCAAAAGTATCTCACAGCATCGTTGTTTCAGGGAAAATACAATAGCCATGCTAGAATCACTCTACCTTCACTTGGGGGTTTCCAAATTCACATTTCCAATGTTTCCCTCTCAAATTTCCGAAATTACTCGCATTTAGACCTCAACCTCCAGAGTGGACTAACAGTCCTCGAGGGAAAAAATGGTCACGGAAAAAGTAATCTTCTTGAGGCAATCTATACGCTTTCCGTCGCTAAATCACCAAGGACAATATTGGAAAGAGATATAGTTAATAAGCAATCTCTTATCGAACTCAAGGATGGGTTAAGTTATGCAATGATCGGAGCGAACCTACATAGCGGCGGGAAAACTGACCGTTTAGAAATTCATTACCGGTGCCAGCCAGCTATGAATGATGACGGTTTTAAAGCCCAAAAGTTCATACGGATCAATGGGACGCCAAAGCGTTCGTTAGATCTTATCGGTCTCCTAAATGCCGTTTTATTTACTGTAGAAGATTTAGATCTTATCTATGGTAGACCTTCAGCCAGACGTCGCTATCTCGATATATTGGTCTCACAAGTGAACAAAAATTATTTTCAATCGCTGCGGCGGTACCAAAAAGCAATTGTGCAACGTAACCACCTGCTAAGAATGATCAAAAATAATCTATCTTCCATATCGGAACTCGAATTCTGGGATGAAAAACTATCCGTTGACGGAAGTGTTGTCATCTCAGAAAGAATCAAAGCGGTAAACGAATTGTCGTTTGAAGCACAAGGAATCCATAGCGCCATGAGTGGTGTTGAGGAAATGTTGAGCTTCCAATACAGACCATCCGTCAATATTATTGACAATGAAAACAAAGATCACATATCAAAATCCCTATTGGAGTCTCTGGCCAACTTCAGGGGGAAAGACATATCCCGGGGCGCCACACAGTTGGGGCCTCACAGAGACGACATGAGAACCTTGGTCGACGGTACCGACGCTGAACGGTATGCCTCCAGGGGTCAAGCAAGGACTGCTGTGCTGTCCCTTAAAATGGCTGAAGCGAGGTTCCTACTGAAGAGACGGGGAAACGAACCCATCTTATTGATGGACGATTTCCTTTCAGAATTGGACTCCATTCGTAGAAATCAGGTAATAGAACATACCCTGCAATACGAGCAGTGCATTATAACTACATCAGAACCAGACTCAATACCCATTAAATTCGGAAAAACGTCAAATAAGTTGATAGTAAGTGAAGGAAATATAATAAGTTCTGGCGGGACGACTTAGGCTGCAACCATCAGCACATTTACCAGTTTTAGCCAGTATGAAGAATGTGACTCAAATAAATGGAACCCCCACATTTCAACAGCTTGAACTCCCTAGAACAAGACTCTCTGGAACTAGCTGCCCGCACTGTGATTAATTCAGACCATGTTATTGCTCTCGTTGGAGCAGGGTTATCTGTGGAAAGCGGCATCCCAACTTTCAGAGGACCCGACGGTTCTAGCAACGGGCTAGGAAAAACCTCGATGAATGGCTACAACTCGTTTCTTAGTGACCCCTCCGCCTGGTGGTGTCATAACCTAGATCAATACGCCGACCCTGAAAGGACAAAATTCAGAAATGCTATAGATGCCGCCGCTCCTAATTTAGGACACTTCGCCCTCGCGAAGATGGAGCAAATGGGTATACTCAAACACCAAATAACGCAGAACGTTGACAATCTACATTTTGAAGCTGGTTCAAGGTCCGTGTCAGAGATACATGGGAACAGAAAAAAACTCAGGTGCGTCGGATGCGAACAAAGATGGGATAGAGAATTGTTTCCAAACTGGATAGTTCTATCTAAACAAAAATGTTCCACGAAAGAATTTCCTCCTATTTGCCCAACCTGCGGGGGCTTTGTTAAAACAGATACGGTTATGTTTGGAGAGCCAATTCCTAGCGAAATTTTACTTGAATGTTTTGAAAAGGCATCACAAAGCGACTGCATCCTAGTGATTGGGACCTCGGCAACTGTTTATCCTGCAGCTAGATTTCCCCAAGATATCTCATCGTCTGGTGGAGTGATCATAGAAGCGAATCGAAACGAAACCCCCCTGTCAAAAATCGCAACTCATATTTTACGTGGGTCTACTGGTATAACTTTGCCTGCTTTGGTATCTAGAATAGAAGCTATAAAGAAGGACCTTATATAGCTGATGAGAATTAAGCTATCTATTTTGATTGCGGCTGCCGCTCATATTTATACCATGCCAATAGCCTTTATTTTACTTTTTTTACCGATTTATTCCGGAGTTGAGCCCATCAACGAGAGTGGTGGATTTACGCAACTAGCAGAGGTCAAATTAACCTTCTTAGAAAGAAGTGGCATGTCGGCCTTCTTTGTATCTAGTTTTCCATGGGTGGTAACAGGAGTCACCCTTCTCTCAACAATAATGGGGGATTCCACGAGATCCGACCAATTACGAGTTCTCTGGCGATGGCGATCTTACTCTTGGGGAGCATCTATCATATTATTTGCGTTTATCTGCCTTAGCTTGGATACAGTCGGCCTATTCTACATTCCAGCGTTGATCCTTAGTTTGATAGCCGCATTTCTCAACAGGTAAGAGCCAACAACCAATGAAATATGATTCAATCGTTGTAGGAGCCGGATCAGCCGGTGCCGTCCTCGCATCTCGACTTTCGGAAGAACCTTCCAGGTCGGTCTTACTACTTGAAGCTGGTCCAGATTATCCAGATTTTGAAAACCTGCCCGAAGACCTAAAGTACGGATGGGGGACTGGAACTGACTTGGTTGTCGGGGGAGAGCATGACTGGCAGCTAAAAGGAAGGGCCTCATCTCTATCTCAAGATATGAATGTCCCGAGGGGTCGTGTCACAGGCGGTACAAGTGCCATAAACGGTCAAGTTTTCCTCAGACCCATCCCAGATGATTTCAAAAGTTGGGCAATCCAAGGCAACAGCGAATGGTCTTACGAAAAGTCACTCCCTTACATGATTAAAGTTGAAACGGACCTCAACTATGGTGGCGATTTCCATGGAAAAGATGGTCCAATCGTAGTACACAGACACCCTGTATCGAGTTTGACTGACGATCAACTCGCCTTCTATTTGGCTTGCAAGAGTTTGGGATTCCCTGACAATCCCGACCACAACCTGCCGGAGGCGACCGGGGTGGGACCATATCCTCTCAATAACCCGAATGGCGTCCGATTCAGCACCGCACTAGGATACCTGTCACAAAGCAGGCATCGCTTGAACCTCACAATCAGAGCAAACTGCACAACTCGTCGAGTCTTATTCGACAAAAATAAGGCTACAGGCGTTGAGGTAACGACTGAAAATCAGGTTTCCATTGTTGAGGGCAAGGAAATCATTCTTTGTGCGGGAGCAATAGCCTCTCCGCAACTACTCTTACTATCAGGAATTGGCGACTATAACCAGCTGAGTTTGCATAATATACCCCTGATATACGAAACTAATGCCGTAGGTCAGAACCTTCGGGACCACCCTACGGTTCATACGATGTGGAAACCTTCTAACTCATTCAAAATTCCAGACCAAGAAGTAGGACCGCAAAAGGTAGCACTCCGCTATACAGCAGATGGATCAGAATTTGTGAATGACATGATCATGGTCATGCGGTACAACCACCAAATCGGGGATGTGGGTGCACTGGTAATCTCAGTAGGAATATACCTTGCGAATAGCTCCGGACGTCTTCAATTACAATCAAGAGACATAACTACGCAACCGTACCTTGACTACAACATGTTAAGCACCAATTCGGACCTGAAACGCATGAGAGCTGGAGTGAGAATGGCTGACAAGATTGCATCTAGCCCCGAGTTCACAAACCACATAGGGCAACGACTAGTCCCGGAGGAATCTATCGTCTATAACGACGATCTACTGAATGAATGGATGCTGCGGAATGTTCAGACTATGCACCACATTTCGGGCACTTGCAGAATGGGACTCGCAAAAGATCCAGGTGCAGTAGTTGACCAGTTTGGCAAAGTACACGGTGTAGAAGGCTTGCGAATTGCCGACGTTTCAATAGTGCCAGACTGCCCGCGCTCCAATACAAATGTCATCGCCATGACGATCGGAGAACGAGTTGCGGATTTCATCAACCGAAATAAATAGTGGGCCTGCAACAGCACGATTTGGGTAAGGGTCAGATCAAAGATCATCAAGATTTGGCATCACTTCCTGCGCCAAAAGACTCATCGAATTTATCCATTGGTCTTTAGGCTCCCATTCATGGCCCATAGCAAGAAGAACTCCAAAACCACCCACCGTATGGTAAAGATCCCGAATCTGCTTTTCGGCATCTTCAGGACTTCCTACAATCCAAAGATTATCAAGCAAATATTCCACATCTACGTCAGAATCTGGAATGTTGATATCTCCTTTCATTCTGTCCTTAGAAGGATTCAATTTGAACCAGTAATCTTCATAATCTCTTCTTAGAACTCCCTCCATGACATGCCTGCGGGCCTCCTCTGTTGTATCTGCAATATAAACCTCACGTGCAATTCTCCATTCATTTCTATCCGGACTAAGTTTCGATTCTGAGGCTCCTTGCACCACCGCTTCCCAGTGAGTCTTTACAACATTGTTGTGGACAAGATTTAAGCTGATAGGGATCCACCCGTTCTTTCCGGCTATAGCCAATGTTCCGGAATAAGGAGACCCGCCTCCAAGCGCTATGGGCGGATGAGGCTTAGTGAAAGGGCTTAAATGGAATCGAAGTCCAATACTGTCTTCTGGCTCTGGAATTCTAAATTCCCAATAGTCAGATCTATATAACCCAGGTTTAGGGTTTTCCCAAACATTCAATATAGCTCGAAGAGTATCACCGGTGTATGCCCTACGATCATCGGATTCCGGATTAAACCCGAACATTTCATAATCACCAGGAGTTGAACTGGAGCCCACTCCCCAAATGAATCTCCCTTTCGCCATGTGATCTAACTGAGCCACCCGATGGGCTAACATCATCGGATTGTGATTGGGCATACAATGTACGCCAGTCCCCAGCTTTATCTGTCTGGTCACGCCCAACGCCTGGGCTATTAGAAGATCTGGGACGGGTATATTCTCCCATTCAAAAGTGAAATGCTCACCTATGTAGGCCTCTTGATATCCGAGTTGGTCTAAGGTGACAAGTTGGTTGAGATCATCCTCGAGAGTCTCTGTGATATTGGATCCGGGAGGGTGTAAGGGCATCGTAAAGTAACCAGATCTCATTTATCAGCTCCATATTTCTCAAATTTTCAGATTCTTCCTGAGAACTGCCGTATTCTGTCAACAACAATTTTACTCATTGAAGATACAGCAGCATCCATCACCTCAGTGATGTCCAAGCCACCAGACATCAAACTCTCTCGGAGAGAATTCAAATAAGCATTGCGTATCTCGGTATTTACATTAAGTTTACGTACTCCCAATTTTATAGCCTGGGAAACCATCATTTGCGGCAATCCGGAGGCTCCATGAAGTACCAGCGGGACTTGAACTGAATCCCGAACCGCGGAGAGCCGTTCAAAATCCAGGTTAGGTTCTGCGAAGTATTTACCATGAACATTGCCTATACAAACCGCCAAGGCGTCCACACTGGTAAGAGCACAAAATTCGGCAGCCAATTCGGGATCTGTTAATTTCGCCTCATAATCAGGAACCGTAAGGCCGTCTTCCGTTCCCGATAACCTACCAAGTTCTGCCTCCAAAAACCCATCCATTGAGTGGATCTTCATAGCCCATTTTCTAGTGAAAATTACATTTTCTTCATATTCAAGCGAAGAACCGTCCACCATAACCGACCGAATTCCAGCAGACAAACCACTCTTTATTTCGCCTTCTGACTCACTGTGGTCCAAATGTACCGACATTTCAACCGACGATTCTTTAGCAGCAGCCAGGCACAATGCGACGAGGGGCTTTCCTCCTCTTGTTACAGATTCAGGATGAATTTGAATAATGACAGGAAGACATTCCTCTTCAGCGGCCTCCACAACGGCCCGAACACCTTCTAGGTTATAAACATTAAACGCACCGACCGCGAATTCTCCAGCCTCTGCTTGCGAAAGTATTTCCTTTGTGCTGACTAGCATAGAAGGTCGTTCTAGCTACCCCGACTGGGTAATGCCATTTTTTTAACTACATCTGCAATGGCCTCAGGCTCACCAACATTGCCTGGAAATAAAACGAATCTTGTACCCGGATATTTAGCCTCTGGTCCCATCTCCAAAACCAAAACGCCAGGGGATATCTGTCCCGGCACCAACGCCCTACGCATATTCAACCCGTTTTTTGTCACGTTAGAAGATGTCATTCCGCCCTTAGATATAAGGTAGCGAGGCTTAATTGATAGGCCTCTAACCACATTAGACATTGCATCAGTAACTGCGGCGCCAATTCTCAAATAATCCTCTGGCGAGTTACCAGTCACTAGTTCTCTACTGGTATATACAGTTACATCTTCGGAATTTGAAAGGCACTTTTCTACCTGGGATATTATCCTCGGAACCAAATTAGGATCATCATCTATAACTCCTTGAACACTTAATTCAATTCCATACATATCAGGGAGTTCAAGCAATTTATCCAGTTGACGCGTACTGCCTGCAACATGAGAACCTACGATTATGAGCGCACCTCCCTCTTCTGAATCCGACACTTCGCCTCGGGTGAGAAAAGGGTTTTGCTGCTGCCCAATTCGCGATCTTACAAAGGAAGCGGAGGTTCTGAACAGAAACTTCTTACCTCCCTTCTCTGCTCTCAAAACAGCCAATGCAACCACATCAAGATCTCGCATTTCGGCCGCATTGATAACACAGATTGCACCATTCTCTAGCTTCTCTAAACTGACTTGAACCTTTTTAGGTCCTCCTGTCCTTATCTCGTCTATGGAGATGGACACAACATTTTTTGCTTTTACCCTACCTTTATATTTCTCCTCCATCCAATCGCGTAAATTTGAAGATTCATACCCAAAAGCAGTATCTTTGGCAAATGGTGTATCCGCTACTGGAATCAAATTATTTCCCTCTCTCGCATACTGAATGTCTCCTATGGTGTAGCGCCCGCCTTCTTGAAAAAACGGAACGAAAATTAGAGCATCATATTCACGATGGGGGTATAGCGCCTCTGCTAGAGCTTCCACTTCAGAAGGAAAATGCCCTCTGAGGGTAGAATCAGAGCGAGATATGACAGTTATTGATCTGCCTAGTTCGGCTGATACCTCCAATAAATTATGACCAACCTCCCGATTAACACGCACAGCCTCCACCTCAGGAACAGAGCGACTGTTAGTGAGTATGAACGTCGCCTCTTCACTGGCATCAAATTCTGATCGTAACTCGTTAATTGACCATTCTGTGAGTAAAGCTACGCCACGTACGGTTTGAGGACCCGTGGGATCGTCGTCCAAAACAAAAACTTTTGAAGGCCGTTCCTCTATCTCCTCTCTTATTTCCGGCAGAGGATCAACTTGCCACGGAGGCGGAAGAGAGTCTATCAACTCCTGTGCTGGTAACGAATTGTCCAAATTCACGCTGGCTCAAACATAGGAAGTGAGATCTCCCCCACCCCTTGATCATGCCAAATCAACCTGACTCTCATTCCGCAACTGACTTCTGACACAGGATCACCAACATTTACAATATTGGTCATAATCCTAAATCCTTCATCCAAATCCACATATGCGACGGCATAAGGTCCTAGATCCTTAAAAGCGGGATGTCGACTCTGCATAATAACGCTATAAGTGTAGACAACGCCTTCCCCTTTTGATGTGTTCCAAGAAGTTTCCAAGGCGCCACATGAATTGCAATGCGCCCTTGGATAGAAAATGACTTCCCCACATGAATTGCAGGTTTGATATGTGAGCCTTCTCTCCTTGGTTGCGTCCCAAAAGGGCTGGGTATCTGGCTCAGGAAATCTAGGCTGTGGCCTCAGAGGCGTGTTCTGTGTCATATCCGATTCTTCCTTTATTTTTTAGGTTAGTCAGCCGCTAAAATTGTCGCCGATGTGGAATGTCTTGACCCAAGTGCTCCTCCATTTCCTACTGCTACAGCCAATTTAGCTTTGTCCACTTGTGAGTTTGATTCTCCTCTAAGTTGCCTTGCAGCCTCAAATAGGAGGAATATCCCTCTCTCTCCCGGGTGATTAGAAGATAAACCGCCTCCATCCGTGTTCAACGCGGGTCCACCAGACTCATTGAACTTTAGGATTCCGGAACTAACATAGTCGCCGCCTTCCCCTTTTTTACAAAACCCTAGATCTTCGATCATGCACATGACAGTAACAGAAAATGAATCGTACGCCATCAATACATCAATCTCAGGCGGATATACTCCCGCCTCACCAAAGGCTTTCGGACCAGACTGCGCGCCGGCGCTGACCGTGATGTCGCCAGAATTTTCACGATACTTTGTAGCCTCGGCCCCTCCAATTATCCAGACTGGTTTCTTTCGGCAATTTGCAGCGACTTCTTTTGAAGCAATTACAACTGCACCTCCACCGTCTGAGACCATACAACATTCGAGAAGGTGCAACGGCCAGGCGATAAGTCTCGAATCCAGAACGTCCTGCGTAGTAATCTCATTCACGCCCACAAATTCCAAATCAGTCATCGCTTTAACTGCTTCTGGATTGCGCATTGCGTGATATCGTGTCGCCACCGATATATTCGCAAATTGCTCATCTGTACTTCCGTATTGGTGCATGTGTCGTGCTTTCACCATTCCATAGTTAGAAATTAACGTCATTCCCCATGGATCTTCCATGTTATTAAAAGGTGTTGGGGCTCCCAGACCTGTAGCTCCGGAGGTACCGATTGCACGCCTATCTGAGTGGGCTGTGGATCCGTAAGTTAGCAACGCCACGTTAGCCTTTCCTGCAGCAATCATCGTCGCGGCGTGGTGAGTCTGAAATTCGTAGGACGAACCACCGACAGCCGTAGTGTCAATAAGATCTGGCTTAAATCCGAAGTACTCCGAAATGCCCAAGCCACCAATGTTCTGATGAGTACCTGTGTCATAGACTGCGTCAACATCTTTCCAAGAGAGTCCTGCATCATTTAGTGCTTTAGATGCAGACTCTGCTTTAATCTGCAAGGAACTAACTCCCGGCGCTACTCTCAGGGGATATTCATAGATTCCTACTATTGCCGCCTCGCGTTTTTGAGACATTAATGGCTCCTTTACTACGGGTGTACGTCCATTTCCATTTCCTTCAAGATGTCAGGGAAGTTAGCACAGGGCCATCAGAGCGTCAATTGGATATGACCCTGGTTCAACTATTCTGATAAAACTAAACTTGAAGCATTCGATCGCGATTGATCGAACGGCACCTCTCTTATAGTCTTTCTTAGTCGGGAATCACAACCCAAATAAGGTTACAAAGAACAATATGATTCCAATTTTTTGCACCCAATGCGGTGTAAAACTAGTGAAAACACCAGAGCATACTTGTCTCTCGTGTGGCGCGCCGTACAGGATCACGGATGGGCTGACAAAGGAGATTTTTCTACAGGCCGACCTACAAGGAAGAAACAAATGGTGGCACTGGGTTATAGGCATATTTACCGTGGTAATGGCCTGGCAAGTCATCGGAACGATGCCCTTATATTTTTTTTGCATATCCACCCGTCTTTTTTCGATATATGGATTCCAATGCGCTCCCAGCCAATTAATAGTCAGAGGTCCATCGCATGTTCCTGGATTTATATTAACGATGTTTCCTTTCATCATAGGAACAATAACCTTGGCCATAGTGGTTAGATGGTTTCACAACAAAAGCTTTGCCACTCTGCTAACGGGAAGAAAGCGGTTTGATCTAAGCAGAACCCTCTTCGCGATGGCGGTTGTTGGAACAATGTCAGCTATTTCACTCGCGTTAGAACTATTTGCAAACGTCGCCCCTGAGAACGAAGGAGAATTAATACACAATCGGATTTCATATGATTGGGCCGCCCTTGCATTCTTCGCCTTCACTCTTGTACCTGTGCAAGCCGGGTTGGAAGAGGTTTTTTTTCGCGGATATCTGCTTCAGGGAATGTCACTAGTATCCAGGTCAAAAATCTTTTTATTGTTTTCCACAACCACTATTTTCACAGCCGTCCACCTCGCAAATCCTGAGCCATGGGAATATGGAGTGTTGCCTTATTTGTTCAGCGTCTTTGCATTGGGGACATTCATGGGATTGATCACAATATTGGACGACGGACTGGAGTTAGCTATTGGATTTCACACTGCGAATAACTTATGGTCGTTCTTAGTGGTAGGCCTCGAGAAGAGTGCGATACCAACCCCTGCATTGTTTATATTAAAAATAGACGACTTAAACATCGGTCATGCAATTGCCCCGATATTAATCCAATTGTTCGTCATATTTATCGCGTTCGCTTGGCGATATGGCTGGTTCGCTAAGCTTAAACACAGATCAGGGTATTGAAGAAAAACCACAAGGCAGATAGATTGTCATAATGCGAATCGCCCTTATAACAGACACCCACTTGCCAGGATTAATCCGATCTTTGGACGAACTCGGCCCGCTTCCTGCGGAGTTTCTTTCCGGGGTAGACCTTATTCTCCATGGCGGAGATCTAACTTCACCAAAAGTATTGGACTGGTGCGAAAAATATGCCCCAGTGATTTGCTCCACAGGTAATAACGACCCTATTCCTGATCCTCGTATGAATGAAACCCAGATGCTTGAAATTGAAGGGTGGACAATTGGAATGATACACAGCATGGAAGGTCAATTCAGACCAGTTTCCGAACTACAACGCCTTTTCCCAAGTCCGGTCGATATAATGATTTCAGGACATACTCACCAAGAAAGAATGGAATATCGGGATGGAGTTCTGTTAATCAACTCCGGTAGTATCACGTTCCCCCAGCATAAGGAAGTAAGATTAGGAACCGTCGGTATTCTGGAGCTTTCTGAGAACAATATTAGAGCTGAGGTTTTCCCTCTGGGCGAGACTCCTGGGAGCCCCAATCCCGGAGTAAAACTCTACTTGGAAATTGTACAAGGTCAGGTAATAAACAGTGTTGGACCAGTGCTAATTGAAGGGACACTGGACACTCCAAAATTTTTTTAAATGGACACCCTTACTGCAACATTTGTACTTTTTGATCGGAAACGGCCCCATCGGAGTCAATCACAAAGAATCTAACGTCAGGTTTATCTTCGTCTTCAAGCGAAACTAACACATAAGTAAAATCTACCCAGCCCGACTCTAGCGCCATTCTTGTATCGGTATCAGAAGGATAAGCCGGACTGTGGGTGTGTGAGTGATAAAAGGCCATGAGATCGATGCCCTGACGATCTGTTTCCCGCATTACCTCCATCATTTCCCGTGGATCCATAATATAACGGTAGGGGCTAGGAGCCGAGTTTCTTACCCGAAATATTTTAGAGACTTCACCATTCCTTCCAGCCAATATACCGCAACACTCATTAGGCGACTCACGTCTGGAGTGATCTATCATGTCGTCAATATATTTCCGTTTTATTGTAATCAACGAATCTTCCCCTTAAACGGCACCGAACAACTTCATAAGTTTATATATCAATTCCAAGAAACTATCTTTGGCGCGAGAAAATGGTCCTTTGTACCTATCTTTGTATATGCGTTCAGTGCACTGAACGCAAGTACAGGCAGGCGGATGATCATAGTGCCAATTTGGTCTTCCCATCTCATCTCCTTTCACCGTCAGTAAGTGATCTTAATTGCAGGGCAAAGGTAACACGAAGAATTTCATCCTCAAAATGACCATTTATAAGTCTCGAAGAATAGATTTACCTGCGAACCCTAGTTGACGCCACGCCTCATAAGCCACAATGGAAACTGCATTGGCGACATTCAAACTTCGATTGTCGGGCATCATGGGTATCACAAGCTTTTGCTCATTTGGGAACATCTGCAAAATACTGTCTGGCAACCCTACAGACTCTGGGCCAAAGATGAACGAGTCTGTACTCTTGTATTGAACTTCTGTGTAGTAATGCGCCGCCCTAGCGGAAATAGCAAATAGCCTACGGTCTGAGTATTTCACAAGATATTCTTCAAGGGAATCATATTCAGTAACAATGGCTAAGTCTGTGTAGTCAAGGGCAGCCCTCCGAAGATGTGCCTCATCCATTTCAAATCCTAGAGGCCGAATAAGGTGTAATTCCGCCCCAACATTTGCACACAAACGAATAATATTCCCGGTGTTGTAGGGAATTTCGGGTCTGAAAAGCACTATGTGAAAACGGGATTTTAACACTCGGTCAATTCTACCAGCCATCAAGTTATGTGGTGATCCATTAAACTTCCCTTGTGACAAGCCTACTAATATTGTGGCAAAATGATCGTTGGCTACCAAAAAATTTCGGCAGGCTGCCCAACTCAGTTGGGAGAACCAGCCTACTCCGGGTAGGGAACTCCCGGCTTAACACAGGAGGAAATTAATGGCGAATTACCTAGACGGCAAAGTGGCTATAGTCACAGGGTCTGGTAGGGGCATCGGGGCGGGAGTTGCAAAAGCTCTCGCTGGCGAAGGCGCAAAGGTTATTGTAAATGACATCGGGGCTACCCTTGACGGAGAAGGAACGTCAAATACCCCCGCCGAACAAGTCGTGGATGAAATCAAAGGCGAAGGGGGAGAGGCTGTCCCTAATTACACCGATATATCAACGATGGATGGCGGTGAAAGTATAGTACAGACAGCAGTGGATACATATGGACAACTAGACATAGTTGTAACTGTTGCAGGTATTCTACGAGACCGGATGGTCTTCAACATGACAGAGGCTGAATGGGATGATGTGGTACGAGTCCACCTTAAAGGTACCTTCACTGTTTGCAAACACGCAGCGATCTTATACAGACAACAACGTAGTGGCAGAATAATCACTTTTGCATCAGAGTCTGGCCTGTTTGGAAACACGGGGCAGGCAAACTATGCAGCGGCCAAATCTGGCATAGCAGGCTTTACAAAAGTGGCTGCGAAAGATCTAGGAAGGTACGGAGCAACAGCAAACTCAATATGCCCGCGGGCCAATACCAGAATGACCCAGTCAGTGCCTGACGCCGCGCGCCAACTAAGAGCAGATAGACCGCAAGATCGTGAAGAGACCCCGCCAGCGATGGAGATGAACCCAGACGACATCGGTCCTTTCGTGGCGTACCTATCGAGCGATAAAGCCTCAAACGTCAACGGCCAAACGTTTCTGGTCTACGGTGGCGTTATAACAAAGCTTTCTTTGCCCAGAAGAGTGCGGACTATATTCAAACAGGGAAGATGGACTATGGACGAGTTGTGTGATCTAGTCCCTCAGAACCTAACACAAGGTTTGATTAACCCATCGCCGACACAGGCTCCCAGACAGTAAGGTCATCGGGTGTGAGAACGCGATCAGATAACAGCATGAGGAGTTAAAGAACATGGGAACCCTTCTCGAAAATAAAGTGGCCATTGTAACTGGTGCAGGAAGAGGTATTGGAAGAGGAATCGCCCTTAAATTGGCGGAGGAGGGGGCAAAGGTAGTAGTCAACGACCTTGGAGGGGCGGTAGATGGGTCTGGTGACTCAACAACACCTGCAGATGAAGTGGTAAATGAGATAAAGGCTCGAGGTGGAGCAGCGGTAGCTAACTACGACTCTGTCACAGAGATGGCTGGCGGAGAAAACATGGTCAAAACCGCTTTAGATAGTTTCGGACAATTAGACATAGTTGTTGCTGTGGCAGGCATTTTGAGGGATCGAATGCTCTTTAATATGACCGAACAGGAGTGGGACGCCGTAATAGCCGTACACCTCAAGGGTACTTTCACAGTTTCAAAGGCTGCGAGTATAGTTTTCAGACAGCAAAGAAGCGGTAGGATCATAACCTTCTCATCTACATCCGGACTCTATGGCAACTCTGGTCAAGCAAATTATGGAGCGGCCAAAGACGGGATCGCCGGATTCACGAGGGCGGTCGCCAGAGACTTGGGGAGATATGGTGTTACGGTCAACAGCATATCCCCAGGCGCTAATTCCCGAATGACGGAAACCGTTCCCCAATCAGCTCGAGATATACGGGCTGCCAGCGGTATGCAGGCAAATTCAGCCGTGACCCCACTGGAACTCAATCGAGACCCAGAAGATGTTGCTCCAATGGTAGCTTGGCTCGTGTCAGACGAAGCCGAGGAGGTTAATGGCAATGTATTCCACTGTCAAGGAGGTCAAATCTCTCTGATGAGCACCCCTAGTGAGGAACGTACGCTACGAAAAAATGGTAGGTGGACCGTTGAAGAGATTGACGCAATGTTTCCAGGCACATTAGGCATGGATATGGTAAACCCATCTCCACCACAGCCTCCGAGACAATAAGAGCCGCAAGAAAAAACAATAGTGTATACGTGATGGCTGCCATTAGATTAGGAGATCCAGCTCGCGACTCCCGGCAGGTAGCAGCTATTTACTATCCGTACGTTATAAACACTCCGGTAACGTTTGAATCCGATCCTCCAACCGGATCAGAGATGTCTAGACGGATGGAAAAAGTGTTGGAGGAATATCCATGGCTTATTTGTGAAGAAGGGCAAGAGATCATGGGTTACAGTTACGGGAGCAGGTTCAGAGATAGGCCAGCATATGACTGGATCGTCGAGACCACGATATATGTAAAAGAGTCCGCCCATGGCCTAGGCATAGGTCTGGCCCTGTATACCTCGCTGATTGAGTATCTGCGCTTGCAAGGTTACTGTTCAGCCGTAGGAGTCATTGCACTACCAAATCTCCCAAGCATACATCTCCACGAGCGGTTAGGATTCAAAAAATGTGGTTTGCTTGCCAATGCCGGATTTAAAGATGGCGCATGGCATACTGTAGGTTTGTGGCAGCTCACCTTGCAACCAAATCAAGACGAGCCATACCCTCCCATCAATTTTCCTGCTACCACGCATCTTGCAAAGTTCACAACGGCACTAAAGTCGGGAGAACCCCATCTAAAATTCTAACCACCGCGGTGAACCACTACTTGAAACTTATTTCGACACTCTCTATGACGTCACCCGGCCCACCTACCATAGGGTCACGTGGGAGGATACCTTCGACGACATTCATGCCTTCTATCACCCTGCCGAATACAGCGTGACAAGAGATGCCTTGCTTCGAGCATTCCTTCGAAGTCCCATCAAATTCTAGTCCATCCAAAGAAGGTGTATCTACATAAGTTATAAAAAACTGGCTTCCGTTCGTCCCACTACCGTCTATCACCCCCCTATTAGCCATTGAAACAATACCTGGTCCGTCATGCCGGGCATCAAAATGGAACTCATTATCGAAACTATACCCTGGGCCACCAGACCCGGTACCGGTTTGATCACCAGTTTGAGCCATGAAGCCTGGAATCACCCTATGAAACATAACTCCGTCATAATAACCTTCCTCTGCTAGGAAAACGAAGTTGTTCACCGTCATAGGTACTTTATCCTCGAAAAGATCTATAACTATTTCACCTCCCCCAAAAATCTTAATGGTAGCGACATAGTCCTGACCACCCTCTAAATTCATCTTGGGAGAGGAATCCCAGTTCATCATAATGGGATCGGGTGGTAAGTCCGGCAGATTCACAATGACTTCCTTATTGAAGTTTGAAGCCCAGACGGTTGCGTCAACACTGACGAAAAGTTCATCAATATCAGATCCGACTTCACAATCGTTTAACACTAAATCCTCTTTGTCCCAAGTATTAAAAACTCCTTTAACTATGGCCACTTCCCCAACGATTAGTCCCGTGACTGGAGAACCAATATTCAACACACATCTCAAGGAGTATCCACTAGATTTAGCTTTAGCCGACAATCCAACATAAGGATTTCCGGACGAATCAAAATCTATAGCATCTATTATCCCTTTAATAATTACTACCTTACCCTTGAATCGCTCACTCGCTGAAAGTGCATTCTGCTCAAATTGTTCAACAAACTTGCCGACCTCAAGTGAGGGATCAAGTGGTTGACGTTCGGGCCCAGCCTTTACATGACCTTGGATGGATAGTGATAGTAAATTCCATGTCTCAACATCCACCCAAAAATGAGTGTCAAGATCTCCTTCTGAATTTTCAAGCGGTGGTATCGATATGCTCAACGATGAAGCCGGTATGACCCCCCTCAAATGGTGGGAAGGAGTACCTTTTAAAAGCTCCGGACCTACATAAACCACATCAGCAAAGTTGGCTCTAACAAGGCTCGTAAGGGACACAGGAGTGACGGGTTCTACGCCTTCCGGTAATTCCACCCAACGGGCGAGGTTTGGATAGAATTCAAACGTTCGGTGATCAAAAACAATTATGTCAATAAATTCGGTGCCACTACCAGTCGGAACTTCTATACTTCCTCGAAAATCTATCCCATTTGATGCCACCTCCCCAGTCATAACAAGTGGGAATTCCTTACTTTCCTCTCCAAACCATAACGTCATATTGATCTCTAATTGAGTTTCACGCGAATACCCGTTAGAAATAGCGAGATCAAGTGAAGTTAAAACATCCTCCGGAGAAACAGGATTAATACCGGGGGCGACCTTCGGCACTGGACTAGGTGCTTTCTTCACATCGATAATCACCGATGTGGGAGTCTCTACAGGTTGAACAATTTTGTCTGGAACCGGAGACGCTAGAATGGGAACAACAGTACCCACGGCAACCGGAGAGACAGCGTCCACTTTTAAAGGTTGCTCCAATATTGGGGTAGTTTCAGACCCAACATTAGACTTCCCGCACCCACTCAGCATGATGAATGCATACACAAACACCATTATGAATAAAATAGTACGTGAGTCTTTTACAAGAATCATATTTTGCTCACCGTATTTGTAGAAATCGTAATAGACAGTAATTGAATTATTGTAAAATTCACTATATACCCAAAAATCTATAGGCTCTTAGGTGAAGTAACATGGATACTATGATATCGAGCGTGGCAGGTAACGGCAATCAAGGCTACTCTGGAGATGGAGACTTGGCGACAGACTCTACTATGGATAATCCATTTCATGTAGAGATAGATAGAGCAGAACAATTTCTTTATTTCGCAGACTGCTTCAATTTTAGAGTCCGCAGGGTGAACCTTCATACAGGAATTATTGAGAATTTTGCCGGCGTTGGGACTCAAGGACACTCTGGAGACGGAGGCCTCGCAAAATTGGCTGAAATAGATGAAATTTACGCCGTACAGGTTGACTCCAATGGTGATGTTTACATATGCCAGAGATTCAATCCGTCCATCAGAAAAATAGACGGAAGTACAGGAATCATAACAACGGTGGCTGGCACCGGACAACCAGGGTCCGGAGATGACAATGTAATTGCTACTGAGTCAGAACTAATGGAGCCGAATGACTGTGTTTTGGACCATCAGGGGGCCCTTCTTATAGCAGATGTTAAGGATCAAAAAGTTCGTAAACTAAACCTAAAAACTGGTCTGATCACCACATTTGCAGGCACAGGGGTAAAAGAACATACTGGCGACGGAGGCCTTGCGTCGACTGCAGGCATACATGGAGCGAGAGCCATCTGCGTCGACAGTCTCGGTAATACCTACATATGCGAACGCGAAGGTAACACCGTACGCAGAGTAGATAAATCAGGGACTATCACAACTGTTGCGGGAACGGGTGAGAAAGGCTATACAGGCGACCATGGACCATCTATCGAGGCCGAGTTCAACGGACCAAAGGCGATAAGATGCGACCAATTTGGCAACGTTATAATCGTGGACACAGAAAACCATGCGGTGCGGATCGCTGATGTATCTACGGGAAAGATATCGACTGTAGCCGGTGGATCTGTCGGGCCCCATGGCGACGGTGGTGATCCCTTAGAGGCGGGACTAGCAAGACCGCACGGAGCGATAACAGGTAGAGACGGATCTATGTATATAGCTGACAGCGAAAATCACAGAATCCGGTTGGTAAAACGGAGATAATTACTGAACCTGATGACTCAGATGCAAGTTGAACGTAAATGGCGAAACCATTCAAGGAAAATATGACAGATACCTTCTACGGCATGCACTGGATGCTAGCCACACCGTTTTTTGAAGATGAAGAAGTAGACTACAAATCTATACTTAATATCGTTTCACAGGCAAAGCAATCTGGCTGCACCGGCGTCGTGGGTTTAGGCGTTATGGGAGAATCAGCGAGACTAACCGACGTTGAACGAACAAAGGTCTCAAAAACCATAATAGATGCAGCACATGATCTTCCTGTAACTCTTGGAACCACAGCAGATAGTACCAAAGCCGCCATTGATCGCAGCAAAGAGGCGGAAGAAATGGGGGCAACAGCCGTAATGATTTCCGCTCCTTCCATGCTGAAATCTAACGAAAACGCTTTGTTTTCCCACTACGAACGCATTGCAAAGTCCATATCAATCCCAATTGTTATGCAAGACTATCCGCTAACTTCTGGAGTGGATATGCCAATCAGTTTCATTTCCAGGGTCGCTAATGAAATCCCGTTAGTGAAGTATCTCAAATTAGAAGATCCGCCAACACCTACAAAGATAAGTGCGATTCGTGAACAAATCGGAGATGCCCTTGGAATTTTTGGCGGTCTTGGGGGGGTATTCCTACTCGATGAACTAAGAAGAGGTTCCATCGGTGCGATGACTGGGTTCGCCTTCCCCGAGGTACTTGTTGACATCTGTTCGCTAATGAAAAGTGGCAATACCGAGGCAGCAGAAAATCTATTCTATACGCACCTTCCTCTCATTCAATTTGAGCAACAAGAGGGAATAGGTTTGGCAATACGAAAGGCTGGGCTCTACCACAGAGGATTCATCAAGTCTCCGACCGTGCGTTCACCCGCCGGGCAACTAGCAAGCACTACTCACAAGGAACTCAAATCAATTATAGAAAAAGTTGGGCTGTAATAAACAAATGCTAATTCAAGCTATTGAACCGATTTGATCGGATTCACGGTTACCCTATTCATTGGTACACCTCCAGTATTCCGGAATTGATGCTCAACATCCTGTGGCACATGCACGCAATCTCCCTGAACTATCGGATACTCATTCCCCCCAAAAAACAAAACCCCGGCACCTTCGGTTATAAAGGCCTGATGTTCCCACGAGTGAGTATGTAAGGGAGAAGACTCCCCGGGAGCATGCTGCACGTACAACATCACATAGTTGGGGACTCCATCTTCTTTGCCTAAAACCGGATTATTGTTATCGCGAAAATTTTTGATTATTGGTTCCATATTTATATCTCCTTTATTCTATTATTTCGAGTATCAAAGAATATATTTCTCTACCGTCTATAATGAATTCGCTTAAATGCATCGGCTTGAGGCATACCATGGCCCTTTCCACGTTCACCGCGCCATTCAATCATCCGATCAAAGACATCTTGGAAGGACTGTCCACTCATCTGGGACACGTGTGAAGTAAGAGCCTTGGCGGATATCTCCATATAGTCACTTATGTCCACCCACAAATCTGGTTCTGGATGGCCCATAATCCAAGCTTCCGCTACTTTATGTGGTTCAAAACCTTCCTCTAATAGTTCTGGAAACGTCATGTGATCCCTCGCAGTGGGAAAAATCGCAGAGAGAGTATTTTCTCCCGCTGCCATATGATCAGGATGCCCAGAGCCCCAACCACCATCTAAAATCCGAATCGGATATTGGCATATAACAACATCCGGTTTATGACGTCGGATCTCTCGTGCTATGTCTTTCCTGACATCCAAGCTTGGTATTAGATAGCTATCTGGGTATCCTAGGAATTTGACGTCTGTCAGGCCCAGAACTTTCCCAGCAGCCTGTTGCTCCTTTTTTCTGATGCCTGATAGTTTCCCTTCAGTCATACCAGGTTCGCTACTACCTTTGCTCCCGTCTGTGCATAAAACATAGGCGAAATCCCAACCCTCAGCTACCAATCTAGCCACAGTACCAGAACAACCATATTCAGCATCATCAGCATGTGCTACGACAACAAGCCCTCTTTTATATTCCTTCGGCCAGTCAGTAGAATGAGCCAATGTCATCTCCTCTCATATTTAACCGCGATTGTCACGGCTTCTTATATCTAAACTTCATTTAACACGTCGCTAATCAGTCTACCAGAGGGAGGTATGCCCATATGTGGATAAATCTTTTTTTAATTTTTATGCGGATTTCACTAACGATCCGGAGATTACAGCATCAGTGGCCGACTGAATTACTTCCATCAAAGGAGACGGATACACGCCACCTACCACGATTAAGATCAATACACTGACGAGCAAAACCTTTGTGAATAATGATACGGGAACCGATGCGCCTAGTTTAGGTTCCTCAATATACAATTGTCTCGCTACCATTAGATAGTAGTAAAGAGATATAAGACTTGCGATTATGGCTATAGCCACCACCCAAAGTAAACCTTGAGCTCCAACAGCATTAAAAAGATAAAATTTGCTTGTGAATCCTATAAAGACAGGTAATCCAGCAAGAGAAAACAACGAACTGACTAGAACTAAAGAAACCAACGGTTGGGTCTTAGAAAGTCCCGCCAGACTCGAAATATCTTCCTCGCAGTTGTGTTTATGGACTACTGTCAAACACAAAAAGGCTGCCAGAGTCGTGATACCGTAAGCAACTACGTGAAACATAAGTCCATTTGAAACCAAATGAGAAAGAAGTGTCTGCATTGATCCATCGTCGCCAATCGATCCCAAAGCCGCTATACCCATGAGTATGTAACCCACGTGCCCAACACTTGAGTAGGCGAGAAGACGTTTAATATTCTTCTGAACGAGTGCAGAAAGGTTTCCGACAAGCATAGTAAGCACTGACATAACAATTACGATGTATTGCCATTCAGAGATAGAAGGCATCAAAGCTTGTGCGAAAAACCTCATGACTAATGCAATAGACGCTGCTTTAGATCCAACGGCCAGCCACGCAGTCACGGGCAACGGCGCGCCTTCGTAAGCATCGGGAGCCCACATATGAAACGGAACCGCAGCCAATTTGAAACCCAAACCAGCCATAACCAATACCAAACCTACCATCAGCCCAGCGGGTAATTCGAGAGTATTCGACAGAACATAAGAAATTTCATCAAATCTAGTTGAGCCAGTTAACCCATAAATTTGGCTGATACCGAACAATATAAGTGCGGATGAAAATGCCCCTAGCAAGATATACTTCAGACTCCCCTCATTTGATTTCGGGTTGTACCTGTCATAGGCAACGAGGACATAAAGACCGAAGCTGAGCAACTCTAAGCTGATATAGGCCGTCAGTAGCTCCGCAGATGAAGCTAACAGCATTGCGGCCACGATTGTGAAAACTAAGATAGCGTAATATTCACCCTGGTATTTCAAATGGGTTTTCACGTAATCTCGTGACATTAAAACAACTATCAAACCTGACACGAGGAAAAACACACGGAAAACCTTCGTGTAGTCATCAAATATCAACGTCCCATCGTACAGCTGACCATTTTCCGCCAACACCATAGTGATGAGCAAAATGGTGACGATACCAGTGGAGGAAACCCATGGAAGATATCTCTTGTCACGTTCTACTAAGAAAAGGTCGACTCCCAAAACTATAAAAGCAAGACCCGTTAAAAGAAATTCAGGAAGTAACAGAGAGAAATCGTTCATCCGACGCCTATTACATAACTAAGGAGAGGTGTCACTCCACTATCGACTACGCTAATAACCGGGAACGGCCACAGGCCGATCAATAATATCGCCAATACCAAAACACCGGCGGAAAACTTTTCCCTCAAATTGGAGTCTGTCTGCTCCTCCCATCGTGGAGGAATGGGACCAAAGAAAACTTTGGACAAGAGACGCAGTATGTATACAGCCGTTAACGCAACTCCTATCACCGCCAAAGACCCTACCCCTATTCCCCACACACCATAGCTTTTAAAAACCCCCATAAAAACTAGAAGTTCAGCCACAAATCCGCTCAATCCAGGCAATCCCAAGGAAGTGAGTCCTGCAACCGCGAAGAGGACAGAGATCGTACCCATACGTTTAGCCATACCCTCCAAAACAAGAGTATCTCTTGTATGCGTTCTCTCATAAATCATGCCAACGACGGCAAAAAATAGTGCCGTCATGACTCCATGCGAGAACATCTGCAAAACCGCACCGTTCAACCCTAATAAATGGAGAGTTGCAATACCCATCAGCACATAGCCCATATGGCTGATAGAGGAGTACCCAATTACATATTTGAGATCAGTTTGACCCATAGCACACAAAGCACCATAGATGACGTTAACTGTGCCAAGACATAGGAGCACAGGCATCCACGTTTGAGCACCTTCGGGCACAAGCATCAACCCTAGCCTTATGATTCCGAATGCCCCAAGCTTCATTAGCACACCAGCATGAACCATACTAACTGCCGTGGGAGCAGCAACGTGACCATCCGGAGACCAAGTGTGAAAGGGCCACATTCCGGCCAGTACTCCGAACCCGATCATGAGCATTGGAAAAATAAAGTTTTGAAATTCCGGAGAAAACTTCTCGTCCACAATAGCCTTGATTTCGAGCATGTTGAAGGAGCCTATGTCAGCCTGCAAAAAAATCGCGATTATAGCCAGCCAAATTAAGATACTTCCCCCGACCAAAACTATAGTCAATTTCATCGCACTATATTCCTTGGAACGAGTGAAATTACTAAAAACACTGCTACTGCCCCATTTACCAATGAGTAAGTACATTGGAAGTACGGAAAGTTCATAGAAGAAGAAGAAGAAAAACATGTCAAAAGTTACAAACACACCAAACACCCCTGAAAGTAGAACAAAAAAGAGAATATAAAAATCTTTGTTCGAATCTTCCACATTCCAAGATATAAGCGTCCCGGTGAACATAACAATCCCTGAGAGAAGCACCATAGTTGCAGCAATACCGTCAATGCCCAGTGCGAGCGTTATCGCGAGGCTTCCGTTCCCCCACGGTCCCGGTATAGCTAGCCATTTGTAAGTGTTTTGGTACTGAAAACCGCCTACTGACTGGTCAAATCCAATAAATAAATAAATAGACAAAATAAGGACCACAGTAGCGAAGAATGTGGAAGCCCATCGCACAAGCCTCTCATTCTTTCCCGGAATCAGCATGAGTGTCAGTGCTCCCGCCAGGGGCAAGACTATAAGAGAAAACAGTGTAATTGAGTCTAATGTATCTATACCCATACCTCGGACACTACGCCAGCCACCAAACTATGAACGCAATGATCACTCCGAAAGCCATAGCTGCTCCGTAGTTATAAACTTTGCCTGTCTGAATCATTATTGTCCTAAGGGCAGAGAGTCTTACGGACATCCCCGCTCCATCTATACCAACATCATTTACTATCACACGGTCAAACACAGCAACGAATCGGCTGAAAGATAACACTAACCTGTCAAAGGCAAACTGATAGATCTCATCAATGTAGTATTTGTTCGAAAATACGGAATGGAATAATCGGAACTTAGTCGCCATTTTTTCACCAGAAAACCCCCTTGATTTGCTTCCATAAAAGAACCACCCAATGGCTATCCCCAACATTCCTACGGCTAAGGAAATGCCAGTAACATAGCCATCAATGTGAAATGCATGCCCAGGTTGGATGAAAGAACCAAATCCTTCATATTCCGCTATTGGTAGCACTAATAGACCGGCGGCGGACGCAACACCTGCAAGGAGCATCAAAGGTAGTAACATCGAAATGGGTGACTCATGAGATCTTCGAGCCTCATCGGTCCTGTTATCTCCATGAAAAACGAGGAAAAACAACCTGGAAATGTATAAAGCGCTGAGACCGATTCCAGCCGTTGTTAGTATGAGGAACGGGAGGCCAAACCTATCCGCCACGGATGCCAGTATCTCATCCTTACTGAAGAACCCCGAAAACGGTACCATACCTGCCAACGACAAAGACCCCACCAAGAAAAATATATAGGTGAACGGCATCCTCTTCATTAAACCACCCATACTCCCGGAATGAGTATCACCATTCATACCGTGCATGACATTCCCTGCACCCAAGAAAAGAAGAGCTTTCCCAATGCCATGGAAAACCAGATGAAGCAGAGCAGCTACTACGCCACCTGCACCTAGTGAAAGCATCATCAACCCGAGATGACTTATTGTAGAGTAGGCCAAAATTCGCTTAATATCGGTCATCACTAAGGCAATGGTGCCGCCGAATAGGAATGTGAATAATCCTATGTACCCAACAGTTTCAAGTACTCCGGGTACTATCCCAAATAAAGGCGACATCCGGGCTACTAGATAAACCCCCGCAGCCACCATTGTAGCGGCGTGGATCAAAGCCGAAACAGGAGTAGGACCTTCCATCGCATCGGGTAGCCAAACATGTAAGGGAAACTGAGCCGACTTACCCATCGCGCCTAAAATTAATAAGGCAGAGGCACTAATAATATATGGCTGTGAGATTCCGCCATTTTGAGCCGCGTGAATTATAGAAGATATATGAAAAGTACCGGTAGCCTTAAAGAGCAATATTATGCCGATCAGCAACCCGACATCTCCTATCCTCGTGGTTATAAACGCTTTTTTGGCTGCTTCAGCAGCATTGCGACGCTCATACCAAAACCCTATCAACAGGTAGGACCCTAAACCAACAAGTTCCCAAGCAAAATAAAGAAAAATCAAGTTGTCGGCTAACACCAACACCAGCATCGCTGCGACGAAAAGAGCATTAACCGCGAAATACCATCCAAAGCGACTGTCTCCCCGCATGTATCCGATTGAGTAGACCTGGACCATCAAGGAAACAAAAGTTATAAGACAAATCATGATGGTTGATATTCTGTCGACTAGAAAACCCCAGCTGATAGTCCAATCACTGATTCTTATCCAATCCACCTCTACTGAGACATGTACAAAGTCGTCGTATACGAAATCCATCAACACCAGACAAGACAAGATAAACCCAACACCAACAGCCCCAATGGAAATTATCGAACCTTTATTAGGCAGATACCTTCCAAATAACACTATGATTACGAAGGCAGACAAAGACATCGCTGGAATCATCCAGACCCACTCCGCTTCCATCAGGTTATACATATTCATCAACGATCAACCCTTCATCAAATCTATCTCATCAACATTGACGCTTCCTCGATTTCGATAAAGCCGCAATATTATGGCTATTGCCAAGGCGAACTCAGCTGCAGCGATAGTGATCACAAATATGATGAGTACTTGGCCCAAAGACGCGTGATCAGTCCCTAAGTCACTGAATGAAGCGTAGCTAATCAAGTTTATGTTGACGGCGTTAAGCATCAACTCGATGGACATCAATACTAAAACGGCGCTGCGGCGAGCTAAAACACCGTAGATACCGACACAGAACAACATAGAAGCAAGAATCTGAAAATAGACTGGTTCTATCACTCCTTATTCTCCTCTTCAATCTCTCGGCCGGAGTCGTCAGATCTGACAAGAACAATCGCGCCTATCAGAGCTACCAACAGAACTAGAGAAGCTACTTCAAATGGAACTGCCCAATCAACAAAAAGCCGCTCACCCAACTCATATACGCTTAGGGCGGTTCTTTCGGAATGAGGGAAGGGAGTACTGATAATAGCTGTAGCCAATACCGCAAAAATTCCCAACGCGATGATGGCTGCAATGGGTTGCTGTCTGTTGTTAGATAAATGCCTGAAATCTTCAATTCGGGTCAGCATTAAAGCAAACAAGACAACTATTACTACTGCACCGCCATATATGAGCAGTTGCACAAGTGCCAAAAACTCAGCGAATGCCAATAGAAACACGCCTGCGGTCCCAATCATTGTGACTAGTAATCCTAGCGCAGCGTAAACTATGTTGCGGGTAGTCACCACCACAATAGCACCTACGATTACGAAAACTGATGCGGCACAAAACAAGACAAGAGCGAAAGTCATTTCCATTCCTGATGATCATTTATATTGTTTTTACCCTGAAAGTTTTTGTTACCTATCTCCGATTCGATAACTAGAATATTTTCCTAGTCATCCTTTTGTTAACCAGATTTTGGCACACCGCTATTTTTCTTAGGCTGTTGCGGTTTCCAACCAATCATATTCTGGTATCTAATTCCCATCGACAACAATTCAGAAAGATCAACACGATTGCCATTTCTTTCATATTTGCTGAGTTCGTGTTCATGGGACATCTCAATTGCGTCAAAATTGCAAACATCAACGCATATTCCGCACAAAATGCACCTGCCCAAATTAATTTCAAATTCCCCAACAATCTTCCGACGATTACTTTTACCAGCGACATGGGACAGATTATCTACCATGGTCGCACTCATACACTGCGTAGGGCATTCTCTGATACAAACCATGCAGCCCGTACAATATGGTTCCTCTACATCAGAATCCCACGTGAGCGCTGGGAATCCCATATACCTCTCAGCGAGATTCATTCGTTTCTCAGGGGAAGGGTATTCTGCTGTAACGGGAGATCGTAGCGCTGATCTCAAAGTAATCAACAAACCCTGAATGAATCCTATCACTACCCAATTTGAACCTCCGAACTTTCCTTTCACCTACCCTTCTCCTCACTTAAGTGTCCCGAAAATGATTCAGCTGTCTTATTGGGCCTAAGCTGTCTTGCTGGTATAAGCGTCACAGTATGCCTCTTCATATCCGTGCCAGGATTCCGCCTAATCAAAAAGAATACCGCCAACAGCGCTACCATTGAGACTGTTGTAAGTACCCACAGTGGCAATCCATAGAAGAGAACGATCGCGGTTACCACTATATTCAAAAAAGAAAGCGGGACTAATAATTTCCATCCGAAGGACATTAGCTGGTCTATTCTTAACCTAGGATACGTTCCACGTATCCAAAAAATCACCCAAATTACTAGGGCGATTTTCAATAAAAATAACGTGGCGGAGAGGGTAGTATGGACAAGGCCAGTAAATGGCATAACAGGCCACGTCCATCCTCCTAAAAATAAAAGGGCTGTAAGAGCCGAAACGGTGAAGGTGTTCATATACTCAGCAAGAAAGAAAACTGCCCAATGTGCGCCGCTGTACTCGACAAATGGACCACCAACCACTTCAGATTCCGCATGATGTATATCAAACGGAGTTCTCCCAAGTTCAGCAAGCCCGGCAGTTAAAAATAGAAATAGGCCCAGTGGTTGTATCAGTCCAAATGGCAAAAACGACTGCCTGTCAACTATTTGCTCCAGATCAAGGGATTGGGAAAGCATGGCTACCCCTATGATAGCCATTATGAACGGTATTTCGTAGCTAACCAGCTGACCAGCCGCCCGCATACCTCCCATCACGGCCCACTTATTCGCGGAGCCCCATCCGGCCATGACCAATCCCATAACTGATAAAACGGACACTGCGGTTATATAAAAAAGACCCATATCCAGATTTTCTACCACTACGTCCTGGGCTACGGGTATAGTCACCCACATTAAAAAAGCCGGGACAAAAACAGCAAGGGGCGCCAACCAGTAGATTGCACGATCAGACCAAGAAGGTAATATATCTTCCTTTACTAGCAATTTGAGAGCATCTGCAACCGGCTGAAGAAGACCTTCGAATCCCACTCGATTTGGCCCTATTCTTTGCTGAATTCTAGCTAAGACTCTTCGCTCCGCATATGTCAGAATTAAGACAACAATTGAAATAGCCATTAGTAAAATTAACGCTTTCGACACAATCACTATGAAATCTACAAACGTCACCTATCCACCTCACCCATGATGATATCGATAGAACCCAATATCAAAACAGCATCAGCAAGGTAAGCATCCCTGAGAAGATATTCAAGCGCTTGAAGATTTGCGAAGGAAGGAGATCGAACTTTGACACGATAGGGAATATCTGTGCCATCACTCACCAAAAAAACGGATAAGTCCCCCCTTGGAGACTCAGTCCTCACAAATACTTCCCCCTTTGGCGGCCGCACTATACGACGCAATGGAGCAGAGATGTTCCCTCTCGGCATTTCGTCCGCAGCTTGCTCAATGATTTTTATAGATTCTCGCATCTCCTCCACTCTCACATAAAATCGGTCCCAACAATCACCGTGACTTCCAACGGGAATCCCAAAGTCAAAACGGTCATAAATTGAGTACGGGTCCGTTACTCGAACATCCTCTGGTACGCCAGCTGCTCTCAGCGATGGTCCACTTATGCCGAAATCTATCGCGTCCGGACCAGAAATTGAGCCAACGCCTTTCGTCCTGGCCAAGAACATCTCGTTTTGAGATAGCAGCTGGTCACATTCTTCTATTCCTTTTTTCAATTGCTCGAGCAAAATTGAAAGGCGCGTATCAAAGTCAGGAGGAAGATCTTGTTTGACACCTCCGATTTTGATGTAATTATGCATTAGCCGTGCGCCAGTAACTGTCTCAAAAAGTTCCTGAACCCTCTCACGTTCACGAAACGCGTAAAGCATCGGAGTCATCGCACCAGCATCGAGACCATAGACCCCGTAAAAAAGCATATGACTGGCGATTCTGTTGAGTTCACAAAGAATGACGCGAATATATTCAGCTCGCTCCGGGATTTCGACTGCCATGATTTTTTCTGTGGCCAAACAGAATGCTAGCTCATTATTCAGATTTCCAACATAATCGAGCCGATCAAAAAGGGTGATGATTTGACTATAGCGTTCACTTTCACAAATTTTTTCCGACCCCCTGTGAAGATATCCGATATGAGGCTCACACCTAACCACCCGCTCTCCATCAACCCATATGATGAGACGGAACACCCCATGGGTACTTGGATGCTGTGGACCCATATTGATCATGAGATCTATCGCGTCAGCATGCTCACTTTGTTGTTGGTGCGTTCGCATCAAACTTCCCGACTTACTTCACTTGGTATCTACCATTCTTGATAGTCGTGATAAGGAAAGCTTCTTCTTCCAGGATAGCCATCAAAACCTTCGTACAACAACAATGGTGAAAGATCCGGATTCCCATCAAACACCACACCATACAGGTCATGGCCCTCACGTTCAAACCACCCCGCAGACCTCCAAATATCGTTCACAGAAGGAACAACGAGGCATTCCGTAGAAACTGATATTTTCACAGCTAATTTGTAGTGGTTAAGAAAAGAAACCATATGATAAATAACTTCAAACCTATTTTCTATTTCCTCATAATCAACAACTGTGATAGAACAAAGGTAATCAAATCTCAATTCACTTGTCTCTTTAAGAAGTCTGGAAACTTCTCGTAAACTAGATGCGGGAAGTGTGAGAACAATCATATCCACTTCCGCATCTAATTGGCCCTCATATTCCTGAGGAAGCATAATTCCGAGAGCACACTTTAACTCCTGAGCCCTTTCATCAAGCACCACAGGGGCAAGTTCCGTTTCACGCCTTTGGGTTCTCTTAGGTTGCTTTTGTACCATTGCTTTTCAAGACCTGCGAATTTGAGTCAACTCCAAGTCGTTAATCATTGCTATCCGACCGAGCCGGCCTATGCCGAGAGTCAAGTTCAATTTTCTCTTGCAAATTTATAATCCCATGCATCAGAGCTTCAGGTCTCGGGGGACACCCTGGCACGTAGACATCGACGGGGATAAGATGGTCTACCCCCATTACTACCGAGTAGGATTTGTAGTACGGGCCACCGTTGGTGGCGCAACTACCCATCGCAATCACCCACTTAGGGTCGGGCATTTGTTCGTATAGTAACTTGATTGGTTGCGCCATTTTCTTCACTACAGTTCCTGCAACAATCATAACGTCAGCCTGCCGAGGCGAAGGCCACGTCACAACGCCGAATCGATCCAAGTCGTGATGGGACATATGGGCACTAATCATCTCAATAGCACAACATGCTAATCCAAATGACAAAGTCCAAAGAGAAGACTTCCTCGCCAGGGAAAAAAGTTCGTCTGACTTGGCTGTTACAGCATTAGGTAGAACTCGATTAAAAATGCTTTCAACGGGTGCATTTCCTTCGCCTGACTGGTAACCCTTACTCGGCACAATGATCCTCTCAGAACCAGTGCTATTGGAATTAGCAACCGGTTTTTCTTCTTCGTTCATCATAGAACTTCCACCACTTTCTAACGCCACTCCAGAACCTTCCTACGCCATGCGTACAAAATACCAAAAAAAAGTACTCCGATAAACATAATCATTTCGTAGAAAACGGCAGGGGGGGCATCCAAAAAAACTATGGCCCAGGGAAAGAGAAAAACTGCCTCAACGTCAAATATGATGAACAATAAAGCAAATATATAGTACCTAATCTGTATCTGGGACCAAGCATATGGGGCAGCTGGGATACCGCACTCGTATGGCGTATCCTTTAATTCTGACGATCTTCGCGGAGCTAGTAGTCGTGAAGCTGCAAAAAGAAAAATCACAGCAGTCCCGCCAACGACACCCACTACAAGGACCGGAATCCAATTTATGGCATAACCTTCTGTCACCATCCCATCCACCATACGTATCTCTCTCTCTATTAGGCACAAACCGACCTCTAGAGTTTAGCATAGGACAACTCGTGGCACAGATACTCCATGCATTACATTCCTTACAGGTATGTGAAGTCACAGCCTGCCACCTTAAAAAAGTAGCGGACAGAGCGCGAACAATAAAGAGTGCAAGACCTAGAATCCTACTAGTTAGCAATTGGAATCCCACAATCAAGAACTCGAAGATACGATGGTGACCCGAAGTCTACAATGATACGCGGTGAAAGCCGTAGGTAGCATGCTAATGGTCATGTTGTTATAATCCAGCAAGAACCCACAAGACCTTGTCTTAACTCGCCTACTCACTTCAAAATCAGAAGTAGAATGCATGGGATAAGGATGGTATCTAGTTGCTTGATAGTTGCTTGAACGACCAACACATGGTCCTTCACGGCCAGGGAGGCTCTAATGAACACGCATATCGCTGTAACTGTCAATGGTGAAGAGTTGACATCAGAGGTTGAACCGAGACTGTTACTAGCTCAACTCCTCAGAGAAAATTTAAACCTCACCGGTACTCATATTGGCTGTGACACAACCAGTTGCGGCGCTTGCACTGTGCTCCTCGACGGTAAGTCCGTAAAATCTTGCACTGTCTTAGCCGTACAGGCTGATGGATCAGAAGTGACTACAGTAGAGGGATTGGCCAATGGAGATGAACTTCACCCTGTTCAGGAAGGTTTTTGGGAAAAACATGGCCTTCAATGCGGATTTTGCACCCCCGGAATGATAATGTCGTCCGTGGCATTATTGGAGAGCAATCCCGACCCGTCCGAGGGAGAAATCAGGGAAGGGTTATCTGGCAACGTTTGCAGGTGTACTGGGTACCACAATATAGTCCTCGCAGTGCAATACGCCGCCGAAAAAATGAACTCCTGAGAGAAGAGCGTCATAGGAGAGAGAAAATGATTCCCGCATCATTCCAATACCAAAGACCCGCCTCAGTGTCGGAAGCCGCAGAGCTCCTCGAGAAAAACGGGTCAAATGCCAAAATACTTGCTGGAGGTCATAGTCTCCTTCCGATGATGAAACTTCGGCTTTCCCAGCCTGAAATCATCATAGATCTTGGTGCAATTGATTCAATGTCTTACATCGACGAAAAGGGGAGCGGGGTTGCCATCGGAGGTATGACGACTTATGCAGACATTGCATCTTCAACCATGGTCCCGCAAGCGCTAGCTGAAGCCGCAGGGCAAGTCGCCGATGTTCAAGTCAGAAATAGAGGAACCATAGGCGGGAGTCTCGCTCATAATGATCCAGCTGCCGATCTTCCAGCGGCAATTCTTGCTCTGGATGGTCGAATCACAGCGAGTTCAACAGGGGAACACAGAACTATTGACGTGGTAGATTTTTTCCAGGATCTATTCACAACAGCGTTAAGAGAAAGTGAGATACTTAGTGAAGTTTTTGTTCCTACTCAGCCACGTAGCTCAGGATCCGCTTACGTAAAATTCGCAAATAAGGCATCCCATTACGCTATAGTCGGCGTTGCCTCGGCAGTAACCTTGGCCAACGGTAAATGCACCTCAGCTGCTATTGGGATAACCGGGGCAGGACCTACCCCATACCGAGCTTCTCACGTAGAGAGCCAGTTGATTGATAGTAGCTTAGACGAAAATACTATATCTGCGGCTTCCGAGAATGCAGGGAAGGGTGTTGATATGAATGATGACATACAAGCCTCCGGGGAATATAGAGCACATCTCGTGAAGGTTCTTACCATAAGATCCCTTAATCTCGCTATTGAGAGAGCCGGTTAGGTACCAGTCCATAGACCCTGCCCCGCAACCTTAACTCTCAAGGGGCCTCTTGGGAAGTTGACAGGGTCCGGCCGTAGACAAAGGGCGAACATCTCCGTACACCGGAGTTTTTCCTACCACTGCTAGAGGAATATAGTCCATGCATCTGATTCATAGATGGCGCTAGGAGTGTCCTATAAGGACTCCAAGAAATTGGGAACGTCAATACAGCTAGAAACCATTGTTTTTGCTGACTCTAGTTTGTCAACGTGATCAAATAAAGCATTACTTTGTAGAGAGCCTATATTTTCCATAGTCTGTATTGTGTCACTGTCCACTATCACGATGGACACCTCTTCCTCATCAGCCTCGTATTTTACGTATTCGATAGGCTCCAATCCGTTAGTTAGAATGAAACATTCCATATCCGTACCAAGAGCTGACATTTGAACGTCAGGACGGTCTCCTCTAACAATCACAGCCTTCTTACCCTTAGTTGAAAAGGAATACTCGCCAGGATCCATACCGAATCCACCAACCATAAAATTTACCACTAGATCATTTCCAAAGTCAGAACCGGAAAAAAAACTACCTCCCAAACCCTCTGACACTTGAGCAACTGTTAGGCTGAGAAGCGTGCGATCTTCTGGCAAAATACCTAATATCGAAATTCCCATCTCCTCAAATTTCGGTATTAATTGCTCAGTCGCCTCCGTTCTACCGTAGGAGGTCAAAAAATTTACAACAATACCCTCTAAATTCGAGCCAAAGTTTTTGGCAAATTTCGAACATGATAGTCCGTTTGCAAAATCCGAGACCACAACTACTCTAGCACCCGTGCTTTCCACCATGGATATTTGATCTTCATTGGATACCTGGTCGGCCACATCTACAACAACAAAATCTGACTTGTTGTTCGCATTTACAATCGCATCTATGGCACCAGAAAACGATGACGCGGGGGATTCCTCTAGTGATACACCCAATGCCCGCAACCTCGATAAAATGCAACAATCTGATTTACAGTTCTCTTGATTTAATACTTGCGAACTCATTAAAGAAACTGATTTATCAGATTCATTGAGGATTCCAGCTAAAGCCGTAGCAAACATCGTTTTGCCTGCAGAATGCGTTTCTGAGGTGATGTAAAGAACCGTCATTCGTTTTACTTCCTAGCCTACGACTCGAATTCTTGGAGCACCGACCTAATTGCTGAGTCGACCTTGGCAAGACTCAGAATATTCGAGAAGGTCGACTATCTCCTCACTCGTCTTCGACGCAATCTTCTCAAGCTTCTCTGCTTATCTAAGCGGGACTGCTCCCCTTTTGATCGGAAGAACCGACGATTTCGCAACTCTCTAAGTATTCCAGACCTTTGCATAGTAGTCTGGAATCGCTTCAACAGAGCTTCTGAATCTTCGCCGTCGCGAAGAGTTACAAATGCCAAATCAGTTCTCCCTCTCTTGCAGATGCCTAGAAACCCAGCATCAACCTCATTGCAAGATAGACACTAACTTTCTTGTGCTTTATTCGACTTCAAATTAAGCGGCACTCTTAGCCTACCGCAGGCGGGAATTATAGCACAGGAAGTATATCCGACCAAAACATTCTGATAATGGTCAGTTGCGACCTACCTACTTTTAGCTCTACCATTCTTGAGGATAGTTCAACCTCCTACTTGAAACACCACTACGGAGAAACTTATGCCGGGACCCACGCACGAATTCACCGACGTATCAAAATTCATCCCAGAAACGTTCGGCGAACCAGGCATGCGAACATTTAGAATCAATGTAGATAGCGCGAGTAGTACTGCGAAGGTTTGGCTTGAAAAAGAGCAGTTGGCAGAACTCTGTTTAGCTATGGTGCAAATGGAACAGGAAACCCGAAACGTTAGTCAGGAATCGGGAGAACCTCCAAAAGGAATAGAGGCGTCTGGTCTGACAAACCTCGATTTCAAAGCCGATCGGCTAGCCTTTGGGCACAATCCAGATAGTGGATTTTATATAGTTGACGCACACGACCCGGAAGACGAAAGCGGAGATGAGCCAACAGTGCGCATTTGGGTGACGAGGAAAATGATTATAGAGTTTTCAAAAAGTGGATTGGTAATTGTTTCCGCCGGCAGACCGATTTGCCAACTTTGCAACAGAGCAATGAACCCTCAAGGCCATTACTGTGAGCGTTCGAATGGTCATTCTAAGGAAGCAGCTGAACAACTTTAGAGGCTTTCTACAGAAGTTTAAAGTCTGTAAACCCACGTAGAATTGAGGAGAATACCAACTGGTAGATCAAAACCAGCAAGATCCAAGAGATCAATTCCCGGTACCAAAAGCTGAAATAATTAATCCCCTTGAGGACGAAGTCCTTCCGATTCTTACTTCTGGGAATTTTCTTGGTGGCCACACAATGCCCTGGGGTTCAAATTATACTTTTCTCATATGGCTCGCTGCAGGAGACGATTCCAAGTGCATAAGGGCGATCTACAAACCCAAGGATGGAGAAAGGCCCCTCACCGATTTCCCCCACGGAACCCTTTTTAAACGAGAGTACGCCTCTTATTTATTGAGTACCGACTTGGGATGGCCAAACGTACCCCTAACAACGTTAAGAGACGGACCCTACGGAATTGGCTCTGTTCAGTTGTACGTCGACTGCGATCCCCGAATCACCTATTTCGAAATGAGGGACACATTTGCCGAGGAGCTTATTGAACTGGCGGTCTTCGACTTACTTTCAAACAACGCCGACAGAAAAGCAGGACATTGCATGATCGATTCCAATGGAAAAATTTGGTCTATTGATCACGGTTTAACCTTCCACAAGGTATTCAAACTACGCACGGTTATGCTCGAATATTGTGGGAAGCCGATTCCCTCGAATCTAGTTGCTGATTTGGAGAAACTAGCGGACAGGCTTGAATCTTCAAGCGAGATTAAAACTACATTGACTGAACAAACATCTAATGGAGAGGTGGACGCGCTGACTCGCAGGCTCACAACGATGGTGGAAAATCCGACACTGCCGATTTTAGATCCCTACCGAAACGTTCCTTGGCCATTTGTCTAATCGAAATAGCAGTTTTATTGGCACAATTCGGATTGTAATAATCAGCGCTGTATTGCCTGTTAGTTTGCACAGGCAATAGAATATTGGAGAGATTCTCAGGCGAAATTGGATTTATTCGTGTCACAAAATCAATATTTCGCCATTTGGCTGAATCGAATCGATGTTAGGAGGGTTGGCCGAGTGGACGAAGGCACCAGTCTTGAAAACTGGCATGCCCTAACGGGTATCGTGGGTTCGAATCCCACACCCTCCGCCGAACTATAAATCAGAAAGGGTATTAACGAAATCTGCATCGGGGAATAAAATGAAGCTCCACGAGTTCCAAGCAAAAAAGATATTGTCAGAATATGGCGTTCCTGTTCCACAGGGTTCTGTTGCTAAAACACCTAGCCAAGCAGCTGCGGCTGCCTTCGACATGGGAGGCACAGTCGTCGTGAAAGCACAAGTTCACGCTGGTGGTAGAGGAAAGGCCGGTGGGATAAAAATTGTGAATTCTCCAATGGGTGCTCAAAAAGCAGCCGAGCAGATGATAGGAACCAATCTAGTCACCTATCAGACCGGGCCGGAGGGTGTACCTATAGAAAGCGTTCTCGTTGAGGAAAGCATAAATATAGTTAATGAACTGTATCTCGGTATGGTCATCGATGGAACTTCTAAAGGCGTTGTTGTAGTCGCCAGTGAAGCGGGTGGCATAGACATTGAAGACGTAGCGAAAAGCTCGCCTGAGAAGATTCTTCAAATCCCTATCGACCCTGTTTTGGGAATGCAGGCATTCCAAGCCAGAAAAATAGCCTATTGGCTCGGCCTATCCGACGATTTAGTACTAAGGTCTACGAAAATCTTTCAGAATTTATATAGCGCATTTGTCGAAACCGACGCGTCTCTTCTTGAAATCAACCCGCTAGTGATTACCGAAGATGGCGATATCTTATCGGCCGATGCCAAGTTCGACATCGATGACGACGCTATTTTCAGACAAAAAAATATTGGGAAAATGTCGGATCCTGCACAGCAAGACATATTAGAAGTTGAGGCCAAGGCCTTCGACATAAACTATGTTAAATTGGATGGTAACGTGGGCTGTATAGTGAATGGGGCTGGTCTCGCCATGGCAACTATGGATGTGACCAGCTCAGCTGGTGCATCTCCAGCTAATTTCCTAGATATAGGTGGAGGAGCTGACGAAAAAAAAGTAGCTAAAGCATTAAAGCTAGTGTTATCAGACGATAACGTTAGAGTCGTTTTAGTGAATCTATTTGGGGGTATTCTTAGATGCGACGTCGCAGCGAAGGGATTCGTGATGGCGATCGAAGAAATGCCAGACCGAGCTCGACCCATGGTCGTAAGAATGCTCGGTACAAATTCGGATGAAGGGCGGGAGATTTTGACACGGTCCAATCTTAACGTAACCATGGTTGAAACCCTCGGCGAGGCTGCCGATGCGATAACTAAGCTATCATAGCGACTAACCGTCGCGTCTCGACCGATTCCTGGGGGAATTTTATGAGCATACTCGTCAATCGTAATACTAGACTTCTGGTTCAAGGCATAACAGGCAAGGAAGGTAGCTATCACGCTCAACGTTCGGCGGAATACGGCGCTAACCTAGTAGCAGGGGTTACACCAGGAAAGGGCGGGCAAACTTTCACCGACACCGTCCCCATCTTTAATACAGTGCAGCAAGCCGTTGACAACGAGCAGGCTGATGCTTCGTTAATCTTCGTACCCCCTGCATTCGCGTCAGACGCTATTCTTGAGGCTGTTGATGCTGGGATAAAGGTGATTGCCTGTATAACCGAAGGAATTCCGGTACAAGATAGCATCAAAGTATTGCGCTATATTCGAGACAAGGATGTCACTTTGATCGGACCCAATTGCCCAGGTATCATCTCCCCTGGGGAAAATTTCAAGATGGGAATCATGCCGGGCCACATCCACATGGCCGGAAGAACTGGCGTAGTTTCCCGGAGTGGAACATTAACTTACGAAGCCGTTGGACAACTCACGAATCTTGGCATCGGGCAATCAACATGTGTGGGCATAGGTGGTGATCCCGTATCCGGTGTTACATTTGTAGACATACTCAAGAAATTCCAAGATGACCCCGATACAGATAATGTTGTCATGATCGGAGAAATCGGTGGAACTAAAGAGCAAGAAGCTGCTCAATATATTAAGGATAACTTTAAAAAGCCCGTAGCTGCATTAATAGTGGGGCAAAGCGCCCCGGCTGGTAAACGAATGGGACATGCCGGAGCCATAATTACTGGTGAGGCTGGTACCGCTGAAGAGAAAATGAAAGCCCTCGCGGAGGCGGGAGTTTCAATCGTGCCTGGACCTGGATTTATAGGAGAGACACTAAAGAAACTGATCCACTAACTATAGATTATGTTAGATCCGCCGCCGCATTACGCTTGCACCAAGGGCCCTCTAAATTAGGTGAAGCGAGTCAACAACTTTCCATTATTACTCTCTTTTCCACTCACACATTTGTTCTAAATTACCAAATTAATTTAGAACAAATGTGTTTACTTAGCTACAAAACAATGTTATTATAGCCCCACATTGCTCATCCAATTAATATCACGACCCTTCCAGCTCAGAACAAAAATATTTGCAAGATTCAATAACCTCAGATTTCCATACACGTTTGAAAAGGAGCCTTAAATGTCCACCAGCAACCAGAAGAAAGAAGACTTGGACCTAGCCATTGCTCAAATAGACAAGCACTTTGGCAAGGGAACTATTATGAAGCTCGGTGATGCGCAAGACGTGAAAATAGACGCAATCTCCACTTGTTCTCCTTCTCTAGATGCCGCGTTGGGTATTGGCGGGATACCACGCGGGCGAGTGACAGAGATATATGGTGCCGAATCATCCGGGAAATCCACTCTTACATATCATGTTATGGCCTCCGCCCAAAGACTAGGGGGGACCGCTGCATACATAGACGCCGAGCACGCCTTAGACCCGAGTTACGCCGGCAGATGTGGCGTAGATATTGAAAATCTTCTAGTCTCTCAGCCAGATACTGCTGAACAAGCTTTGGAAATATGTGAATACCTAGTTAGAAGCACCGCAGTCGATATTGTCGTCATAGACAGTGTGGCTGCTATGGTACCGAGAGCCGAGCTTGAGGGAGATATGGGAGACTCCCATGTCGGACTCCAAGCAAGACTTATGTCACAAGCCTTGAGAAAGTTAACGTCTTCAATAAGCAAATCAAATACCGCCGTAGTTTTCATAAATCAAATACGCGAAAAGGTAGGAGTATTCTGGGGCAGCCCCGAAACCACCCCAGGAGGGAGGGCGCTGAAATTCTACAGTTCAGTTCGTATCGATTTAAGGCGTGCTGAATCTATAAAACAGGGAACTGACATTTTGGGCAACAGAGTGAGAGCGCGAGTGGTTAAAAACAAATTAGCTGCTCCGTTCAAATCGGCCGAATTTGACATCATGTTCAACGAAGGCATTAGCCGCGAGGGAGACCTCCTTGATTTAGCAGTAGACAACTCCATTATCAAGAAAAGTGGTGCGTTTTACTCCTTCGGAGAGATTCAGATCGGAAGAGGTAGAGAGAATTCAAAAACCTTCCTGAAAGAAAATCCCGTACTAACCGATGAAATCGATGAGCTCGTTAGAGCGCACTTAAATCCCGAAGGTCTTGACGATATTGTCGTACCAGCAAAGTAACCGTTTGAAAGCTACAATACATAAGAAATATATAGTTTGATAAGCAACCAATGAAACATAAACAGCCATATATCAAAGGTCTTCAAAGGGCAGTCAATGTCGCTCGCAAGTACATTAGCTACAGGCTAAGAAGCGAGTCTGAAGTCAGACTCAGACTTTCCGTGGATTTTCAAGATGATCTCGTGGAAGAAGCGATTTCACAAATGTATCGTGAGAGTTTACTTGACGACGAAAGATTCGCGCGTGTTTTTACTGAGAGTAAAAGTGGAAATAGACCTTTTAGTTCGTCAGCAATTAGGCAGCAACTTAAAACAAAGGGAATATCGCCAGAGCTTACCAATTCTGTCACGGCCAGCCTATGTGACAAGGAAGGAGCCCTAAAAGTCGCTCGTAAGAAATCGCGCTCTTTATCTCACCTACCATATGAATCGTACATTCGAAAAATGTATAGTCATCTGAGACGTAGAGGATTCGACCATGACATCACAAAAGACGCTATTACAAGATCTTGGGAGTTTCAAAAATTGTGAGCTTCGTCGCCAATAGTTCTCAGAAGAGGTCTATTTCCGATCTATAATTATATTCCGACATGAAAGAATACAATCGAAGTAAGAATCCATTCAGGCTAATGAAAGCAATACCAAGTCCGAGACAAGCGGAGGCGGAGTAGTTGCCTGAGACGAACACAGTTATCAGTATCGCGCTTATAGTTGTATTTTTAATACTATCTGGATTTTTCTCAAGTTCAGAGGCTGCCTTCCTGTCCTTACAAAGAACACGTCTATCCCACCTTCTAAATATAAATGCTCCAGGTGCCAAAAGAGTCTCCGACATGGTCGCCAATACAGAGAGACTATTATCTACTATTTTATTGGGCAACAACCTAGTTAACGTTGCCTTCACAGCCATCATTACAACAGTCGCTGTTAATTTCCTAGGAGACGGTCCTAGCGCTATCGTAACAGCGACCGTTGTTGGTACATTCCTGCTTTTAGTATTTGGGGAAATAATCCCTAAAAGCATTGCCGTCAGGAAATCAGAGTATTTGTCCTTTCTCTATGCGAGACCATTGAAGGCGATAGAATTCAGCATTTTTCCTACAGTAATCGCTCTCCAGTGGCTATCAAACACAACTCAGCACATATTTGGGGGAAGAAATCAAACAGGTGAGACAGTTACTGAGGGCGAGATACTGTCATTGATTGACATTGGTGAGGCTGAGGGAACCGTGGAAGCGGTGGAAGCCGAAATGTTGGAAAACGTGTTCCGATTCGGTGACCAACAAGCAAGAGAAGTGATGACGCCAAGGACTGAAATCATAAGTATCGAAATAAGTATCAGTCTCAAGGAATTTCTAAACATCTATGTGGAACATTCTCACACCCGGTTTCCCGTTCACAAGGAATCCCGGGAGGATATTGTCGGCATCATTTCAGCGAAGGATATTCTAAGAGTTCTCGCAACCAAAAGTATAAATGAAGAAGACTCCGTAGCGGACGTCGTTCGTGACGTCTACTTTGTACCGGAAACAAAACTTGTTGCTGAATTGTTTGAAGAACTCCGTAAAACTGGGCATCAACTAGCTATCTGCCTCGATGAATACGGAGGAACGGCTGGTCTTGTCACTATAAAGCAATTGACAGAAGTGATCGTCGGAAGAGTGGGCGAAGAAGGGGAATCCCCTGAGGAAGAATATCGAAATATCCGTCCGAATGTATATCGTATCGGCGGAGGAATGGACATAGAAGAGGCGAACGAAGAAATGGACCTTAATCTGCCAAAAGGAGAGTACGAGACCCTAGCGGGATTCGTGCTTGCGCAATTGGGAGAAATCCCCAAAGAGGGCGACCAATTCAGGTATAATAATTTACTTTTTAGGATCCAAGAAATGGACAGGTTTAAGATAGATTCAGTGCTGATCAGAAAAAATAACACTTCAAACAAAGATGACACGAGGACAAATAATCTTCCCCGTTCAGAAAAGAATTCTGATATACATAAAGCCAACACCAACCAGGCCGACTCAAGTTAGGGCGGCCTAATATCGAGTTCCTATGATCAGCAATGCTTGGTCTTTGTCGAAAACAAACCTCTTGTTCTCAATGAGCCTCTAACCAATGGTCCACCTCGACCAACAGTTCCTCAACACCGTTTCGGAAGCAGTCTTAAACAGTGGGCTGTCAGGCGCCACTATTACTGTTGCGGTATCAGGCGGACCCGACTCCCTTTCCTTGCTCGACGCACTTCACAAAACCTCATCGCACACTAAAATACAGTTGAACGTCGCCCACTTGAACCATAAGCTCAGACATAGAGCCGCGAAAACAGACTCAGATTTTGTCCAATCTTTCTGTCAAAGCATTGGGGTCCCATGCGTAGTTGGTACTATAGATGTTCTCAAGATGGCCACCGATAGAAAAGTTTCTATTGAAGAAGCAGCCCGTCAAGCCAGACATATATTTTTATCTCAAAGTAGTGTCCAATTTGGTAGCGCTGCGGTGGCCCTGGGTCACACTTCCGACGACCAAGCAGAAACAATTTTAATGCATCTCATAAGGGGGTCCGGACTCAAAGGTTTAAGAGGTATGGATCAGATATCAACAAGGATCATTGATCAAGTATCTCTCCAGTTGTTTAGACCTCTATTATCAATCTCTCGTACGGACGTGGAGAGATATTGCCTTAGATCTCGTTTGAGCCCACGAATAGATACAACTAATTTCTCAAAAGAGTTCACAAGAAATGCTATCCGCCTAGAATTGATACCGTCTCTGCAAAAATACAATCCTGAGATCAAAAAAACTCTCCTGCGTTTATCGCGAACCGTATCTCAAGACCTTGATTTCTTGGAGGACGCTGCAAAGGAGGTTCATAATTCAATTTCCTTACCAGTAAAACATGGAATTGCTCTAGACACTAAAGCCTTGGGGGAGTTGCCCGAATCCCTTGCATCCCGAATCTTAAAAGCATCAGCGACCAAGGTAAACGGATCCGGTAGCGATATTACTTTAAGCCACATAGAATCAATGATGAATTTAGTCCACGGTTCCGCTGGGCGCTCTGTAAATCTCCCCCATGGCCTCATTGTGACAAGGGGTTACGGAAAATTATTCTTGCATAAGTCACACGACGATATTACACCGCTGCCTCTTCTGCCCACTCAACCTACTGCGCTACTTGTACCTGGAGTGCTAGAACTTACCGGGTGGAAAGTCGAAACAGCTATGGAAAAGGCGCCGAAAAGCTACCCAAATCCAGAAAAAAATAGCGGAGGCATTGCCTGGCTTAAAATTTCACCCAATGACACGCTATTTATCAGGTCAAGAAAACCCGGTGACCTTTTCCAGCCATCAGGAATGAGAAATCATAAGAAGTTACAGGATTTTATGGTGGACGCCAGAATTCCACGTTTGTGGAGAGATAGAACCCCTCTTTTAATGATTAAAGGCGAGATAGCTTGGGTTGTGGGCTGGAGAACCGCCGAATGGGCATCGGCTGAATCCGGAACGCTCTCAATAAAGGTTGAATTCACAAGAACAAAAAGATAAGTCACCCGCAAACAAGAGGCTGCCTGCCTGATGTATAGTCATATAGCGGTGACTTTACCTGATTTGCCATATTTCTCAATAGTTTAAATTGCCAACTTCGCGTTGGTCGTTTCTTAAACGAGGAAAATCATATTTATATTGCTCTAGTATCTAAAAATACTTCTTTAGGACAACGATTATGAACACTGAAAATTCATTTATTGAAGCGTTGGCGATGGGGCAATGAGTACCATGTTATATATCAATCTAGGAGTCTTCTTAGATAGACCAACCGAAGAACTATGTCTAACTAACCCAGACTCACTGGGATGGAAATTAGCCGGAACACAACGAGGGATCTAGCTGGCACAGTGTCGGGTATCTATTGCATGGCACCGTTTGGAAGGTACGAAACTGTAATAGATTTTGTTAAGAATTTAAACCTAGAGTAGTTAATCCACTTTTTTTCATTTAGTGTGGAAGCCATCTTTACATCGATTGTCTCGAGCCTCCCGAACCGAAACGTAGCAGCTGATGCTTCTTCTTCCCAGTGACCTTGCTATTATTAAACCCAAATAGACCTTATATCCCATTTTTTCAGAGTCTCTAGATACGCGTCACCACCCCTTGCAAAAAGGGCGACACCAACACTGTCCTCTCGGTCAGGGTAGGCTCGGATTGTAAGGCATTGCCTACCATTTGCAAAAACCTCCAATATGCTTTTATCAACAAATATCCTGAGTCTCAAGTTTTCCCCTTCATTGAGGATAATTGGGCCTGTTTCAGGATAACTAGCTAAAACATCAGCCCTTATCGATGACTCAGAAATATCTATTTGGAGGGTGTCAGTTTTAGAAAAATTGTAGTTGTCCGATTTCATAAACGACACTCTCGTTTTTTCTTCACCATCCTTTGATTTGAGCAACAGTAGCCCACATTCTCTAGACTGCCCTGGGTCAATTTCCAACTCTAACTCAATACAGTTGCCTGAAATCCCCTCGAGGTCCAACTCATCGTTGGCTGGTATAACTATATTACTAATGAAACAAGGCTTACTCCTTAGCGACTTTATTTCGGTAATCGGATCGATTAATAGTTCTCCACCATCAGAAAGCGACAGTTCCCTAGGCAAAGACATAATATCCTTCCAACCCCTATAGGAGATACCTTCCTTAACGTTAAATATAGACAAAAGTCGACCGGAATCATCGATGGTTGCCGATGGTGCATGTAATCTCCCAACACTGAGTGGCCCGTAGTTCATTCTCCCGTGAACTTCTGGTTCGAATTTATGGTTTTTTTCATCATACCTACCAATAAAGTACTGGCTCGCTCTTTTATGACTGAAAAACAAGAATAGATGTTTGTCATCACTTAAGGGTAAAAAATTGGGGACCGCCCCATCTTCTCCGGGTTCAGTGAAAAAACTACTTTCTAGGAATGGGCCAACATATTCCCATGTAGTCAGGTCAGGAGATCTAAAAAGATGGTCTACGGCCGTGCAATCAATACCTCGTTCCCCGTTCTGGTACGTACCCGAAAGCGAATAATACCCATCGCCCTGTTTCCAAATACATGGATCAAATACCCTGTATGGACCACCCCTACTGTCTACTGGAACCATAGGGATCACCGGATTCGAAGGATTTTTCTCCCAGTTGAGTAGAAACGGATCGGAGGAAGTGGCTATAGCGTTACCAGCCTCAGTACCGTGATAAATCGCGATCACCCTATCTTTTTCCACCATCGATTGGCCACTGAAACAATCTTTTTCTGTTTCTGGGTATAGCGCAATCGGCAAATCACGCCAATGCACCATATCAGAACTCACCGTGTGCCCCCAGTGAACAACGTCATCTGGTCCCCCGGGTCGATACTGATAAAAAAGATGGTAATTTCCATTCCAATGACACAATCCATTCGGGTCATTCATTACATTTCCGGGCGGTGAAAAATGGTATAGAGGACGATATCGGTCACTTGCTAACTGAGCTCTCAACTGCTGAAAGTAGATTACTTGAACATCAGTCTCAAGCTCCGACATTTGTTCGTTTTCTTTTGTCGGATAAGTTCTTCGTTCAGGTAACTCATTCAAAGCTCAAACTCCTTTCGATTTTCATCAGCCAATACAGCCAAGGGCCCGACTCTGAAATGTATTACTGTTTGAAAAACGATTCGCATAATGATGCCTAAATAATTCGATCCAACCTAGGATTTTCCGTTCTACCTGGCAACCTCCCTCGTTTGGAAATAGCATTGTCTTCTATTTCACGTATATCTCCTGTGAAGTTATTTGGGGGCGCACTTGATATGTAACTTCCCACTAAGTATCCGTTAATAGGTGCCTGGGATTCCTCAAATTTCTGGATGCGTTCAGGGTTAAGCCCACCACTAACATAGATTTCCACATGAGAGAAGTTGCTTCGGTCTAAACGATTCCGAACCTCATTCACCATCATAGGGGTCACTCCTCCGCGTTCTCTCGGCGTATCCAATCGAATCCCCCTAAGCCGTTCTCTCAAAGCCTGGGCTACATTTACAGCTTCCTCAGCCTCATCTTTGAATGTATCAACAATCACAATACGTTGTACCTCCATACCGAGGTGGCCATCAAATGCTTGGGCGGCAGATACTGTGTCACCAAATATTAGTGGGAGGGTATGTGGCATATTGCCGAGAGGGTTCCTGCCCGCTTGCCTAGATCCTAATATGGTGGAGGCAGAAGAACATCCGCCAATAACTGAGGCGTAATCCAATATATGTGCAACATTCGGATGTATATGCCTCGCACCATATGACACAACAGTCGTTTCACCAGCGGCGTCCACACAATTGCGGGCGGCAGTGGCCCAGCCAGTAGCAGATGAGAGCATGCCACATATACTAGTTTCGTATAATCCAAAAGCGGCGTAACGAGCTATGATACGTAAGGTGGTCTCCCCAGCACTAATCTTGTCGCCTTCACGAAGCGACCACACTTGCACATTTTCTTCCAGTCTATCGACATTAGATACGGCATTACTATCCACTTTAGGAAGAACACTGACTAATAGTGATTTGACCTCTTCAATCCCGCATAGAATCCCGTCATTTTCAGATTGAAAGTCCATAAGCACCTTAGGATTCTTAGATTCCATCCGTAGTACTTCTTTCGTCCAATGGAGATAAGCATCAGCCGGGTCTCCTCGGATTATCGAAGGTCTTATTTCAAAATTAGAGGTAGCCATATCACAACTTTTTCTCTCTTTTCAGTCATCTAAATGCTCGTACCAACCACGAAATATTAAAATCTTGTTTTCAGCGTATCACGCTAACACCTAAAATATCTTCCATGTGTTTCAACGCCATTCGGTGAGCATCAAGATCAAAAGACGCAACTCCATCAGCGTATACTTTCACCCTGTAATCCCTATTACGAGCATCCGCAGCTGTGTGCATAACACAAATGTCCGTGCACACGCCGCAAATAGTAACCGTGTCAGGATTTAACTCTGACAGCGTCGCATCAAGATCCGTATCGAAAAAAGCACTATATCTTCGTTTAGATATATGGAATCCATCATACCCGCGCAGCTCATGAATGATCTCAGCCTCCCCGGATCCCTTAATGCAATGTTCAGGAAAAACTTCGAATTCTAAATCGTCGGGCTCATGACTATCACATATGAATATAACCGGAAAATCCTCATTGTGATGCTGTTCGATAAGGGACTGGACGGCGGGAATTATGTCTCTCGCAGCGTCCCCACAATATAGATCGTGATCTTCTTCCATAAATCCTACGAGCATATCGACAACTAGCAACACTTCAGCCAACTCACTCCTCCTTAAACACATTGTCCTAAACCCAAGACTTTAATTTATCAAAATATTCCTAGCGTAAACGACAAAAAGCCTTGGTCTGTTCTACTACGTACCTGGCCATGTTAGCGAAATCTAGGAATGGGATAAAAGCTTTCTTCGAGCCTGAGACAATCCACCAAATCTCATTCTTATAAGGCCTTTTATATCTTCCCACGCGGTTCTAATTATTCTCACTCGGGAATCAGGATCGTCGGTCCATTTTACCGGAACTTCACAGATAGCATATCCATTCTTTTCAGCAACTAATAATAACTCTGTATCGAAAAACCACCCCGTATCTCTCACCAATGGCAAGGCCTCCCTCACGAATTTACTTGACACAACTTTAAAGCCACACTGGGCGTCTTTGAAAGCCACAAAAAACATTAGACGGATCAAAATGCTGTAGCATCTAGATATCAATCCACGTTTAAAGGACCTTCCTAGTACTTCTGACCCGCTCAAAAGACGAGAGCCCACAGCTACGTTACATTCACCGGTCGCCACAAGCGATACTGTGTACGGCAATATGTCAAGGCCAGTAGAAAGGTCAACGTCCATATACGAAACTATATCTGCATCGCTATTCAACCATGAATGCTTCAAAGCGCGTCCCCTTCCCCTTTCTTCCAGTCTGGTACAAGTCACCCTACTATCGCTATGAGCTATGCTGCGAGCAATTTCCAGCGTTCTATCCGTAGACCCATTATCTGCTATTGTTATTTTCCATTCATATAAAGACATTTCCATATCGCAAAATCTTAGAAGTCTATTAATAGAACTTTCCAAGATTACTTCCTCATTTAGAACCGGAATCACTATGTCCAAATCCATGCTGACACCTTAACTGTGATCTGTTTTCCAACTGGACTCAGATATCAATGGTTAAAATGGCGAATTCCTGTAAACACCATCGAGATTCCTGCCGCATTTGCCGCTTCGATCACTTCTTCGTCACGAATCGAACCTCCGGGTTGAGCGACAGCGGTGATGCCCCCATTAGCTGCCATTTCGATATTGTCCGCGAATGGCATGAAGGCATCCGATGCCAGTGAAGAACCAACGGCTTTCCCGCCCGCAATACGCAAGGCAAGATGGATGGACACAACTCTATTAGGTTGCCCTGCGCCCATACCCACAAGAGTATCTTCTTTCGCCAGCACAATAGTGTTTGACTTGATGTGTCTCAGGCATTTCCAGGAGAATATTAGGTCGCTCCATTCTCGCTCCGTGGGCTTCCTATCAGTAACCACCTTCCAAGAGTTCGCGTCCTCTACAATATCATCAGCAGTTTGAAGTAATCCCCCACCAGAAATTGTCTTTAGATCCATATTTGACATCGGGCCACTAGAGATATCAGCTTTCAGTAGCCGTGTCCTTTTACGTTTTTGCAGTATTTTTAATGCAGCTTGGTCGTAGTCAGGTGCGACAATTATGTCGAACAGCACTCCTTGCATTGCTGCAGCAGTTTCTGATGTTACCTTTCTATTAAAGCCCACTATTCCACCGTAAGCGGAAACACTATCCCCATCGAACGCCCGCTGATATGCCTTACTTTGATCAGGGTGGACTGATATCCCACATGGATTCGTATGTTTAACCACTACACAGGCATTCTCTGTAAAATCGTTCACTGTTGTCCATGCGCTATCAGCATCTAGAAAATTAGTGTACGACATAGGTAAACCATGTAGCTGCTCCGATCTCACAATCCCTCCGCTACCCAACACCGTCTGATAAACTGCCCCTACCTGATGGGGATTCTCGCCGTATCTTAAGTCTTTCAGTTTTTGTAGCCCAACAGTCACCTCTTTTGACTCAACGTATGCACCTTCATTAAGCCAGTTCGAAATGGCAGTATCGTACATAGCGACATGCTGAAATGCTTTTCGTGCCAACTCACGCCTCTCACCAGAAGTGATTTCTTCGCCCGAAGATATCCTTTTGCCGACCCACATGTAGTCCGTTGGATCTACAATCACTATTACGTTCGGGAAATTTTTTGCGGCCGCCCTAATCATCGCAGGCCCACCTATATCTATATTTTCCAATGCTTCCAACAGGGAAACAGCAGGATCAGATACGGTAGCTACAAACGGGTAAAGATTTGCTACTACTACCTGAATTTCATCTATGCCATGTTCTAGCATCTGCTGGCGGTGATCGGCTACGTCTGGCCTTGCTAGAATACCTCCATAGATAACTGGATGTAGGGTTTTTACTCTTCCGTCCAGTATCTCCGGGAAGCCTGTTAAATCCGATACGCTTCTTACGGACAGATGTTGAGCGGACAGACGATCATATGTACCACCAGTGCTTATTAGGTCAAATTTCCCCTTTAACAGGGACTTCCCAAGTGCCTCAATTCCAGTTTTGTCATATACGCTTAGAAGAGCCTTCATGTTTTTCTCCAAGGAGACCGGATCTTAGATATCAATTAATTCAACCTGTTTTGTACTATCATGCGCCCTCACGATTTCCCCAACTATGATGGCATTATCAATTGAGGATGTGAAATCAGAAACATGTTCAGGGGCACAAGCCACCACCATACCCAACCCCATGTTATACACCCTGTACATTTCCGCGATATCAATTGATCCTTGATTCTGGATTATTTTAAAAATCGCCGGAGTGTTCCAGTTCAAAGGATAAAGTTTCGCAGCTACTTTTTCTGAAAGCATACGTGGCACATTTTCATAAAGGCCCCCTCCTGTTATGTGAGCGATACCTTTTGACACGTTAAATAACGGTTTCAAAGAATGGTAATAAGACGGGTGCGGTTTCAATAACGCCTCTCCCAGTGTTTCCCCCACCTCATCTACATAAGTGTTCAAAATGGTCAAATCGAGATCTAGCCGAAACACATGTCGTACCAGCGAGTATCCGTTAGTATGGAGACCATTAGAAGGAATTCCAATAAGTGCATCTCCCGGCATGATCGCATCGAGTGGGTGAAGCATATCTTCTAGTTCAACTGCCCCAACAATAAACCCGGATAAATCGAAATTATCACCGGAGAAGACCCCTGGCATCTCCGCAGTTTCACCCCCTATAAGGGCACAATCCACTTCAGAACACGCTTCGGCTATGCTATCTACAATCATCTCCACCGTCTCAGGCACCATACGGGAAGTTGCTATATAGTCTAGGAAGAACAGAGGATCAGCACCCACCACTATAATGTCGTTCACACCGGCGTTGACCAAGTCGGCGCCGATACGGCTGAAGTCACCAACCATCCCTGCCACCATCAACTTTGTACCGACAGGGTCAGTACTAGACACAAGTACAGGTTCCTTATAGGCGGTAAATTTATATAGTGCTCCGAATCCACCCACGCCTCCAATTACATTGGGTCCGTAAGTTTGACCAGCGACTAATTTGATGCGCTCCTTTATTAATTCAGAAGCTTTGAGATTTACGCCTGCATTCTCGTATGTAGTTCCAATATTTTCGATTTCTTTAGTCACAGCGAACGGGAACTCCTCATGCCTGTGATGCTAATTAAGCAAGCCTCTCTAAAGGAGACTCATCTAAATTGATCTCACCTGTCGAAATTTTTTGAAGTGTTTCCACCCAAAAACTATGTTCTCTAATCTGTATTCTTTTCCTCAAGGCATTCAAGTCATCTGAAGGCTTAACTTCGATTTTAACTTGCGCTACTAACCTTCCATGATCATATACGTCATCAGCAAGATGAATACTAATACCACTCTCATCATCTCCGGCTTCGAGAACTGCGGAATGTACTCTGTCCCCATACATCCCTCTCCCGCCATAGTTCGGTAAGAGGGCAGGGTGACTATTTAAGACTCTGCTTGGAAACGCTTTCAATATTGTTGTCCCAACTTTCCGCATATAGCCCGCCAAAATGACGATATCGACTTCATACTTTCGCAACGACACCAGAATCGCGGTTGCAAGTCTTTCAGGATCAGGATGCGTCACAGAACTCAGATGTAAGGCCGGCACACCCGCTTGCCTAGCCCTCTGAAGCGAGCGGGATCTAGAGTTATTACTTATCACGACACAAACATTACCGTTTAGACGGCCGTCTGAGCAGGCATCCAATATGGCCTGGAGATTCGAGCCTCCATGTGATGCCATTACTCCCAGCGAGATGCCATTACTCACAAATTTTATTAATCCTAATAACCTGGCCCGCTTAAGCTTCTAAAACTAATTTGTCCATCTCCAATTGAACTGGAATGGGATAGTTACCAGTGAAGCAACCCATGCAGTATTGATTCCGCTCACCAGAAACGGCTTTAAGTAACCCCTCGTGGCTGAGATATCCTAGGGAATCGGCGCCAATAAACTCGTTAACCTCCTCCACCGTCATCGTAGCGGCCAGAAGTTCACTCTTTGTGGCCATATCAACGCCAAAATGGCAGGGAGACACAATGGGAGGAGCACAGATTCGGAAATGAACTTCCTTAGCCCCTCCCCTTTTTAATAGTTTCACTACATGAGGAGTAGTCGTGCCCCTTACTATACTGTCGTCCACCACCACCACTTTCTTGCCCTCTAAAATTTGGGGTAGGTAATTCAGTTTTCTCCTAACTCCAAGCTCCCTCAAACGTTGGTCGGGTAAAATAAAGGTCCTTCCAACATATCGATTTTTTACTAAGCCTTCACTAAAGGCTATCCCCGACTCCTGAGAATAACCTACTGCCGCGGCCGTCGCAGAGTCTGGGACTCCTATTACGACATCGGCCTCAACCGGGAATTCTCTCGCCAGCTCAGCCCCCATTGCCATTCGATTACTGTAGACGAGATTTCCGTCAAGAATGCTGTCAGGCCTAGCGAAGTAAATATGTTCAAATATACAATTGCCGAGTACTCCTTCAGGCTTCTTCGTATAAACTGAATGAACACCCTCATCGTCGATAACAATAGCCTCTCCTGGTTTAACTTCACGAACAAAGTCAGCACCTATATGGTCAAGAGCGCAAGACTCGGAAGCTAATACCCACCCACCACTTAGTTTCCCTATACACAACGGCCGTACTCCTAGAGGATCACGCATACCAATTAACTGATCATGAGTCATCATCACAAGTGAGTATGCACCTTGGAGACGACGCATAGTATACGCGGCCCGATCCGACCAATTATCAGCAGGTGCATTCGAAATAAGGTGCGCTATTATTTCTGAGTCCGCAGAGGAGTTAAATGAAAGGCCCCAATCGTGCAATTCCGCCCTCAACTCAAGAGCATTAATGACATTTCCATTATGTCCCAAAGCAATCTCAACCCCAGTGCCCTTTGAGACGATCGGCTGGGCATTATTAATATTGCTGGAACCGGTTGTAGAATATCTGGTGTGTCCTACGGAAATATACCCGGGTAGACGGGAAAGATCATATTCTTGGAACGCTTGTCCGACCAATCCCATTTCGGTATGAGTGCGGATAGTACGCCCATCACTTGTTGCGATCCCAGCGCTTTCTTGACCGCGATGCTGAAGAGCGTATATACCAAAAAACGCGGACCTAGCGGTCTCTTCTCCTCTCGCATAAACACCCACCACCCCGCAAGCTTCCTTCATATTGTCACCATGATCAACACGTTCAGAATAGAAATCAGCTTCCGTAATGATGTCACTACTTGAAGGGTATACCCCCATCAAATTCGGTGTCGACACATCGATATGGTCAGAAAAGCGGCTATAGGCCTTGATTACTTCTGCCCCCTGTAGGTTTCTAACGTGTCATGTCCATGTGTGAACGCTTATATCACGTCCTAAAATAGAAAAGACAAACACCCCTTTCTCAACCCACCTCCGACGGGTTAGATTATACGTCCGTCGGGAATCCATGGTCAATTAAACTTATACTGCTCTCGTCCCTAGAATATGGTCAATTCTTAAGCAGGGTTTTTTCGTTTGCTACCATGACGTCCCACAATAGCATTCCGTCAGGCATCACCAACGTCAAGGTACTCCCTGAGAGTCTTCTTAGTCATACCCGATATGCCTAGTTCGGTGGGCCCTCTCCCTAAAGACCAACCGTCGAATCCCATTACAATACTACCTAGCTCAACAAGTGAATCCATGATTGGAGTAGATACATCGTATTGGCTTCCTATTTTACTCCAAGATGCTATTCCGTAGGGAATGTCTTCAGTTAACCATCGACTTTCCAGAGAACCTGGCGCCTTTAGCCGGGTGAGCATGTAACTTCCGTTAATTGTCTCCCATATAGAACCCTTAGGACCAAATCCGGCCTCGTGAAAGGCCTGTGCGACCGGTAGGAGGTCATACCCAAGCTCCTTCCCAATTCGACGCCTTTCAAAATCAACCTGCTCTATTACCCCAGCGACAGATTTGGACACTCCTTCCTCATAGAAATAGAATTCTCCCCTAGCATATTCTACCCTTCCTGCGTTCATGAGAACTCCCGCAGGATGCACAACCGGGTTCATAGCCGACAATCCACATTCCAAAACGTCACGATATGGGGTTATTCCTGAAAACAAAGTCCCTAATGTTTCGACTACTCTCTGAGTGTTTGTTGCAGGAAAGACTCCCATACCCAACGATGTGACCTCGCCCCAAATCACCGCACTTGTATCTGAGCTTTTTCTACAAACATACGGAGCCGTGTCGACTTCTGCAACAGTTAATCCTGATGCCCCAAATTCAGAAGCAAGTGCTGAAAATTCCAAGGATCCGAAAGTTCCAGGCATGATAACAACCGTATGGTCACTCGTTAAAAATGGTCCACATAATGCGGCAAATGGGCGATGCGCGTACGCAGGTACGATTAGTAGCAAAATATTAGAAAAAGAAAGTCCCTCTTTTGGATCAATAGTAATTTTAGAGATCGGCGCCGGCCCTTGCTCCATAACACCTTCCAGGGCTATTTGTTTCGTTAAGCTAATTTGCTCTACTGATTGAGCAAATTCAGGGTGCTCGAGTATGCATATCTCATTACCGATGTGACTTAGCCGAGCCGCTACGGCAAACGCGGTATTACCTCCACCAAGAATGGTTATTTTTTTATTAGACACTGTCGGTTACCCGCCCAAGAACATATCAAGAATGTTGCCCGCCCTTCCGCTACGGCGCTTAAAAAACTCTGTGTAGCCACAATTTTCGCAGGTAATGTGAGAAAACTGTTGATTCTGAACATCTAGGAATCTCGACAATCCCCCACCTGTCGTTCGTATTGTGCCAGTCTCGTAAGACTCATTATGGCATTTCGGACAATCGTATCTGGTAATAGTTTCCGGTTCGTTTTGCATGTCTCCTCCTAGATCTTCCAGATCGTTTTGCATGTGTAGTCCCGCAACGCTGTTGGCAATTTGTTGGCCACCGAAAGGATCAGTTGGGTCAGGAACCCCGCTTTCCTCAAAAACAGGGCTATAACCATTGATTCCGGCAGTACAATCAGCACGACTCTAAAACAACTTCAATAGCACCACACAAACCATTTTAATTGCCAGCATTACTTTATCCGCAGTAGCGATAGAATTGCTAGTACCTAGATTGGTATCAGCAGGATAGTCGCCAGCTGAATCCACTAAAAGACTAGAGTTACTATTTAGACTTTATCAACCTATCAGGGGTTGCGAAATAATCCATAAACTAACTGCAGTGTAGAAAACCATCAGCACCAACATAGGATACTGGCTCTTCACAGCAATAGTATGTTCACGTAGTCGCCGCAGGGAAATAACGTGAGCAATATACACAGAGACAACGTGACCGGAGACGAGAGAAACGATAGATACAATCCAAGCCGCACGAGCATTAATAACCGCTATGTTCGGAATATAGCCGGCTGTTCCAAAAAGATCGATTCCTGAACCAATTGGATCGGATAAAAGGGGGATAATCTGCTGTCCTGCAATCAAAAGGAACGATAAATAATGCGACAAATTGTAGGCCAGCGCGATTGGTACTAAAGAAAAAACCAAGCTATGTGCTGCATCGTAGCGAGTCAACCGACCACCACTAGATCGTGAGACCATTCTGCACACAACCACATAAATTGAAGCGAACAGCAAGGGGAGTCCTATTGTCCCGATAGAATCTATAGTCGCCACGGCAGAACCGGGTAAGGGATCCACTAGCGGCCACATGAGACTCTGGACAGTGACCCAAGCAGGTGTCTCGGAAAGACCATCATATGTAACGGTCGATAAAGCTGTTATGTGGAATGCTACTAACGCGGTAGTAACACGCTCTCCCCTTGCTAAACCGGACGCCCAGGGGCGGAGCGAGAAGCGTCGTTCTGAATCATCGGACAACTCCCAGCACTCATAGCAGTCGATACACTCTGATAAATCCGTGTTCCAAGAGCACCCTGACTGGCACATAAGGCAAATATCTTCTTCTGAGTTGTGGCTGTTGACCCGAATCTCCGTCGGTGAAAATCGGGCAAACAACGCAAACAGTACCGCAAAGGGATCCCCACGTTTTAACCAAACATGCTTCCCAAAGAGGATCATTCCTGTCCAGGTTACTGTCGAGTAGATTAATATGAGCACGGCAAGGTTAAACGGGCGGGAACCACCTGTATAGACATTCTCTACCCACGCGAATAACAAGAATCCAACCAACGCTGGCCAAGCATCGAGCCAGTCCGGCCAGCGAAAACTTGGAACAATTGGTTTATTGAACAATATCTCAAACCACTCAAAAATGATCTGCCAAGGATTAACTATTGCCCAAATGTTGCCCACAAGAGCAACCAAATAACCCACACCAACCCACCATATGATCCAAACAAATGTCGGAGCGAAGTTATCTAGAGCGTCGGAGGTACCGTAAAATCCCGCTCCAACAACTACAAGGAGTAACCCTACAGAGAGCACCGCCATAACCGTGGATAGCACCCGTGCAATGGTCCTAAAGACAGGAGACTCCCACAAATTTAACCGACGATAGTCAAAGTCCCGTTCGCTTCGGCGTACAAACCAGCCTATAACAACAAATGAAAATGCGACGGTCGCGGCAGCTCCTATCAAAAAGTAATTCAGGGGGATTGGGAGATCGTATCTTTCACCAAAACCGTGGGCACTTAACCAGGACGGATAGCCGGTCCAAGCTAGAATCACAATTGCTGTAATAACAAGGCACTTTAATTTCATATAGCGATAAGCTTAGGTGACATGCCACAATATGGGCATTCCCTAGGGACGAACCTCAACAAAAATTATCGTTTCTTCTTCATTCTCTGTAGAGTGGCCCTCGTGAATATTCATTCCATGTCCGCTTGCCTGATTTGCCTCATCGACTGTTGCTGCGGGGGATTGCCCACTTGTCAACCTGACTTTATCCTTTTTTTCCGACGTCCAACGAACGGTAGCGCCAGGCTTCACCATAACTTTAACTGGTTGAAACGGTTGATCCCCTTCTCTTATTGACACCTCTACCGTATCCTCTTCACCTTCCGATGAAGACACTAGGATCGACCCTTCCGTCCCATGGTTCATATGATCATGATATGGTATTTCGCCATTTCCCATATCTTCGGGAATGTTGTAAGAGAAAACGCCGCCTGTGCTCAGTGTATCGGATTCAAAGAGATTTCCGTGACCAATATGTGAATCTCCCATAGAGTCACCACTTGTTGAATGTGCTCTGTGGTGATTTTCGGCTGGATGCGATGTTACAGCGAATCTCCCGGTAGCGGTAGCATGAAATTCCATATTCGCTTCTCCACCTGCAGGTACAGTTGCCTCCACATCATAACCATGCAGATGTAGCTTAAGATTCCTGTCAGATGAAAAAATCAGGCTTACGTCGTCACCCTGTTTAACTGTGACTTTATCCCTCCCGTCCGTAACTGCCCCTCCGATCAAGTTAATATCGAGCACGGGATCGGAATTGCTGGGAGACGTACAGGCAAAGGACATTGTCATAATTACAAGAACCCCTGATATGATGACCGACGTTATAAATTGGCGAAGACATAATTTCATAATTTTCTCCGTAACGTACTAATTACTATCGGTTGTTCTTCCGTCTGTATTCCTTAATCCAAGCGCGAACAGACATTGACAAAACCAAAAGAAACAATAAAAGAACGACCAGAGTTAAAATCGGAATAATAGGATTCGGCTCCAGCACTTTCACTTCAAAGACTGTATTCACTTCCCCCTTATCCGCTATGACTTCTATCCTTACATGCCAGACACCTTGCGTATCTAAGGGCATATTAAGTTCATAATACGTAGGATCTAGGAGTGTATTCACCATTTGATGCGGCCCGAGCTCCGAAACTGGTTGTCCTTCGGAGCTGTTACCCACCACATAAAGCACTACCGTCGCATCAGTATATCGAACCTTGTTATCAGTGTCTTCCACATATACTGCAAAATGAATTACACCAGGCCTCGGTGAAGGCGGGACTGTTCCGAAGCCGATTTCGTAAAAACCTACGATTTTCTTTTCATAGCTTCTGACGGATCCGTTGGCCTCAAGCCCAAGATTGGTCCAGAAGAACCACGTTGAAGAGGCGAACGCTACAGCCAGCAACAAGGATGTCACATTCACGACCCGATGCTCTATCAAAGCGGAAATTTTAAAAGTAGGCAAAAATACTCCATAAAGTCGCTGCCTTTGGTGGGATAAATCTAGCTTGAACCGAAATAATCGTCAGGTAATAGGGGGAGGGGTATTAGGCGGCAGAAGCAGCCCTTGAGGTAATGGCGAGTCTTCTAGCAAAAACTGCCTAACTGATGTAAAGCGCCTAACTGCGCGGATGTCATCTAGGAGTGTATCTATATGCCAAAGGTTCGCAGACATTACTCGATCATCTGAAAAATAGGCTCCACGTTGCACCTGGCTTGAATCTGGCCCGTGTCTATGGTTCTTAGGACTCTCATAAACATGTGCGTGCTGATGGCTTGGCATCAAGTGAGCATGCCCTGGATGGCGCTCCATGAAATGATGGTCGAACAAAACCCAAAACATAGGAGCCAAGACCGCCAGAACTATAAGTATAGTAGGAGTCCGCCACAAGATTGAGTGAATTTGAAAACGTGTTTTTCCCGCGATAACCAACAACCCAGAAAAACCTTTCTGTTGATTCATCCGCTATATATCAACACCCAAAGCGCCAGCAACTGTTTCCATATCCTTGTCCCCTCTGCCTGAAAGCCCGAGCAAAATTACACGTTCTCCACTCAATGATGGGGCTAATCTAGAAATATGGTAAATTGCGTGGGCAGGCTCTAAAGCGGGAATTATTCCTTCGGTTTCACAGAGCAGCCTAAACCCCTTCAATGCTTCACTATCATCAACACTCACATATTCTGCCCTACCTTCGTCATTAAGCCAGCTATGTTCGGGACCGACACCAGGATAATCCAATCCGGCAGAGATGCTATGGGTCTCAACCACCTGTCCATCCGCATCTTGTATTAGATAAGACATGCTCCCATGCAAAACCCCGACACTCCCAGCACTTATTGTGGAAGAATGGCGTCCGGTCGCTATGCCATCCCCACCAGCTTCTACCCCTACCAGCTTCACCGACGGATCAGTTATAAAGTCATAAAAGAGCCCCATAGCATTGCTTCCCCCTCCAACGCAGGCCACGGCATAGTCCGGCAATTTGCCCTCCAAAGCAAGGATTTGCTCTCTAGCCTCTCCTCCAATAACACGTTGAAAATCACGAACTATCATGGGATAAGGATGCGGACCTACAACACTCCCTATCATATAATGAGTCGTATCGACATTCGTAACCCAATCCCTGATCGCCTCGTTGATAGCATCTTTCAAAGTTTTTGCCCCCGAATCAACAGAACGAACCTCCGCTCCCAAAAGTTTCATCCGAAAAACATTTAATGCCTGCCTACGTATATCTTCTGTTCCCATATAAACGACGCACTCAAGTCCCAGCATTGCACAAACCGTAGCAGCCGCAACACCATGCTGACCTGCTCCCGTTTCGGCTATGATGCGTTCCTTCCCCATTCTTTTGGCAAGCAACCCTTGCCCCAATGCGTTATTTATTTTGTGCGCTCCGGTGTGAGCCAAATCCTCACGCTTGAGATATATCTTGGCTCCCCCTAATTTTTCAGTAAGATTCGACGCAAAGTAAAGCTCCGTCGGTCTACCAACAAAGCTCTTTAAAAGTAGCGCGAGCTCGATTCTGAAGGATTCATCCGATTGAGCTTCTATGTACGACCTCTCCAACTCATGTATCGCCGGCATAAGTGTTTCGGGCACGAACCGGCCTCCGTATTGACCATATCTACCTAGACTATTCGGAAGGTTCTGCCTTTGATTCATCTAATCACCATACTTTTCCGGCTACGTAGCCCATACACGAATTGACCCCCACATTGTTTTTCAATTATAGACGAGTTACACAATGAGACCGCGTGAGTTGACCCAATCTCGAGCTATCCCTTAGCATCTATCTATTACACGTGCGTTTCTATAATTACACTCTGGGATGTGAAATGCCAATATACGAATACGCTTGCAAGTCATGCACTAATCGGTTTGAAAAGCTCCAAGGAATCAAAAGTATGAATGACGCTCCGCCCTGTCCTCTATGCGGAAGTGACTCGGACCGACAACTTTCAGTTGTTTCGTATTTGATTGCGGATTTTATAGGCGAAACCCCTACCGCGACTACACCTTCCCAAGGTGGAGGATGCTGTGGGGGTGCCTGCGGTTGCTAATCAGCAATCTTTTTCTCACTTAAATTTAACTTAGGAAGCTACTTTTTCACTGCAACGATATCCAGCCAATTCCTGGGAACGTGTGTAACCCCCATCTCCTCATAGGTCAGCCGAACACCCTGTTGAAGCGCTTCCGAGGCTTCTTTAAGGGGCACTCCAGGCATAGTGCCCTCAATGAAGTCAGAAAACGTACTTATGTCCAACCAGCCTTCTATAGGCACCGAAACTGTGTCAACTACCTGTTTCTGCACCCTTAAACCATTACGCTCCATTAAATTCCCGTATTCATTAGGTGTTAGCTGTCTTCGAGATTCCACTTTCTGAGATTTCTGTGGTCTAAGCCCATATTCCCTTCTCAGAATTCTCATCGCCTTGAGCATCCATTTACTGTAAAACGCAGATGAATCCTCATGCTGACCTCCTTCATAAAAAGAGGTGTTAAAAGCGAATTTCCCCCCGGGTCGTAGTGCCTTAGAAATATCTGAGACCACTCCGTCTTTATCTGGAACGTAGTGAATAGCATTGCAAAACACAATAGTATCGACCGAGTCTTTCACTGCTTCTGAGACATTTTCCACGCCCAGCTGCACAAATTTCACAGCATTGTTGGATATGTCCTTAAGATCTTCCATAGCCGTCCTCAGCGCTAAAGACGAATGATCCAGTGCAATGACAACAGTATCCTTAGTTCGATTGATTCTCTGAAGAATTAACCGCGTTACTCCTCCTGCGCCGCAAGCGAGATCAACAACTCTGCGATCTGAGCCAACATCAGCCATGTCAACTAGCCGAGCATTAAGAGTCGAGTAAAATTCGTTTTTAGAAAAAGTTGCAAACGAAAAGTCATTTCCTACCATGATGCCAACCCCTTCAGAGCACACCCACTTGTTACCCACATTATACGCAAGGCCCAGCTTCCAATGCGAAGCTAAAATCTGGAACGATATTCGATACCAGACACAGCTCACTCACCTAGGCTGAAAGTATATCAGAGAGGAATAGTCTTTGACTTACCTGTTTACTAAAAGCTTTCACTTCTTCTGAAAATCTGGACGCAAACCTGTCAACAATGCTACGCATCCACTGAGGAATACCCCCACTTATACTTCGAACTTGGAATTATCGCTTTGCGTGTATCCCCCAAAACTCACCCTTATCTAACCAGGCTAACTTTTATGACGGTAATCTATATGCATCCATAGTCACTCTACTTTGAGGAAAATCAGCACCGTACCACAGAAACCGGAGATCAAGTATCTTCATCTATCAGAAAATGCTGCCGAGATCTTAAAAATCCCCGGTTGGGTGCTATTTTCGGTTGCACCAGCCACTATCAAAATAGCTTTCTCTATTTGTTGTCCATCACGGTGTCTGACCTCAAAGTAACCCATATTTTGTTCGTCCAATTTAACTTCACGAATTTGAAATCCGCCATCTGCAAGTGTCTCCACAATACGAACGATAAACAATTGGTCGATCGGTTCCCCAATCAAGACAAACCCAGAAGATACCCAAGCTTCATCCCCTGCCTCTAATGAAATTCCGGTCGCAGGAATTTCAAATTTTCCTAGTACCATTCCGTCAAGGTTCACTGCATCATCAGTTACATATTCGAAGCGTACTAGTACCTCTTCATGAGAGAACTTTCCGAGATCAACTGAAAAGTTTCTCCAATCGCTTGACCCAGTGTACCCATGCCCATAGCTGGAACCAGATGGATTAAAATCGGTTGTCTGCTCTCCTTCTAAGGTTTGCCAAGTCTCCCCACCATCTGACGAAACTGACATATAAACATAATCCCAGTTCTCCTCAATGTCATAAGCCATATCAAAGGTGGCATTCAAATCATTCTCTCCGTTTAAAACCAGTTTCAAAGTCAATGAGGTGTTAATTGAATCCCCGCGATTTGACCACCAACACTTGCTCTCGCAATTTCTCGCAAGTTGATGAACTTTTTCATTCCCATCAAACCAAAACTTTATTGGTTCCACTTCATCTACATCTGGTATCGGAAGCTCAAAGTAACGCGAACCAAACTGAGCAACCTCATAGGTTGATGTATCAATTTTTGCAATATGAAAAACCCTATTTCGCACTGTGACCGGATACGAGTATCGCCCACTTTCTATATCTAGGTAATTCGCCACCACCCAATCTTTAAATTCCGACTTAAAACTACTTCCCTTATCCTTTAGCCATTCATCTACCCCTTCGATTCCATCTTTTTGAATTACCACCAATTCACTCAGTGAATCCAAGCCACCATTTCTTCCCGCGGCAAAAAGAAAAAAAAGGGCCGCAGCACCATAATTGAACGGAGTCATAGCCAGCTCGTCCGGCCAGTTCACAAGAGAGGCTGACGGCCTGGACAGAAAGTGACGAATAAAGGGGCTGTGAAAACCAGCTACAGTTGCAGCTACTTCGGACAGTCCTTCATTGACCCATGAATCCTCCCCTTTATCCCAATTATCATGAACAACATGTTGGAACTCATGCGCCAACACCGATAAATATTCTGCGCTGTCGGGAGAAAGCTTCAAAGGGTCCATGAATATCATTTCCCGTTCGTTGCTAGAGGGATGGACCCACCTAGGGTGAGTATCTTGACTGCTGAAGTAGCCGGCGGCACCTTCAAGGGAAGTATTCAAAACCGTAAGTCTTGGATCTCCGTCCAACCCAGGCGAATTTATGTCACCAAATACCCGGACGAGTTGAGGTCGTATCTTTTCCTCCCATTTTACTGCTGCGTCATTGAAAACTCCTTCAGTGAGATCAATAGACCTATCGACATACCAGTAAGTATTTTGAGAAACAAGTACAAGTTCGGCCTCAAGCTCGTATGATTCAGCCGTCTTGGGATTCACAGCGATAAATTTCTCAATAAAGCCCACGGCCTTAGGTAAACTGCTATGTTCCATATATTCAAGTCGCACTTCAGGAGCCTCGCCAAATCTGTACCTTCTGGCGAGATCCACCAAATCGCGGTCAGGAGGAGTGTCATCAAGGGCTGCTGGCACATTTAGCTCATAAATGGTGGGATCGGGATTGACCATCACTTCACTCCAGGTTCCATGAGTATTTCCGGCATCTTCGGAGAGTGTGTCGGGCAAATTAAAAGAATTTGGAGATGCAGCCTGCCATGGCTGGCAAGAAACGAATCTAGGCAGCAGAATAAATGCTATAACCACAAGCGCAAACAGAGATTTATCCGTTAAATTCACTCATAGCACCGTCTATTCCCGTGTTCAGCATAAGAGTTATAGCACTAATCCCCGTATCAATAGAATCAGCAATCAATTGTTTGTCTGTTGGTTCAGGTCGACCTAGCACATAGCCTATTTGGTCCTCTCCCTCCGACGGCTCCCCCACACCTATCCTAATTCTGGGAAATTCGGTTGTGTTGACAGCAGAAATGACAGACTTCATCCCGTTATGTCCTCCGGCACTCCCCCCTGACCGCAGCCGCAATTTGCCTACAGGTATATGAATATCATCGTACGCTATCAGAAGTTTCTCTGGCGGAATTTGATACCTCACCAAAAGATATCTGACCGCATCACCACTCTTATTTACAAACGTCCGAGGCCTTGCTAACGCTATTGAGGATTCCCCTAATTTCCCTTCCCCACCGTGAACGGTCTTATGCAGCCTGCGGATTTTGATTCCCATCTGATCAGCGATTCGATCGATTAGCCAGAAACCAGCATTATGCCTCGTTAAAGAGTACTCTGGTCCAGGATTACCCAATCCCACTATTACCAGTTCAAAAGCTTGCTGCCCTTCCTCTTTTGAACCAAAATTAAATAGCCTTTCCAACATAGGATACCTTTCCTCGACCTTGCGCCAGGATTCTTACGCTGGCAAGTTTTGTTTAAATGTATGACTACCCTTTAGAAACCTCACATAAAGCAATTAGCCCAAGCCTTAAACAAATCTACCGTAATTAGAGTATAGAATAATCGATTTTATTGAGACTTCAAAACCAGATTTAGTTCTTACAATTCTTCCCGGTTGATTCACGATTTGAACATTTTTCTTTCATTGGCCTCCTAAGATTTTATATCCTGCGATTGACTAAGTGAAATTTTATTCTCTTCGATCGAGTCGAATCACCGTATGTTCCAAATCACGGTCAAGGAATCCCTTTTACCGGAGTCTAGGAGACAACTTGCTGTCCACGACTTCACACACTTACCGTATTATCGAAAGCTCCCTCATCAAACAAAGCACCTTGTAGCGATACCCTAGTTATGTTGGCTCCTGAAAAATCCGCACCACGAAGATCTGCATAGTTAAATCTCACCCTCACCAAAATGGTGCTTCTTAAATTTGCACCTCTTAAGTCCGCGCTATGTAGGTCAGCACCTATGACACGAGAAGTACTTTGGCCAGAATTAGACGCCGCACCACTCAAGTTGCTTCCCTCCAAATTAGCCCTTTTCAGATTCACTCCTTTCATATTCGTAATGGTCAAGTTAGCTCTAACCATCACAGCCGCTTCTAAGTCAGCTCCCTCCAACCTCGCACCACGAAGATAGGAACGGGATAAATCACATTTTGTTAGACAGGCTCCGGCTAAATCTGCTCCTCCAAGATTCGCACGTGACAAGTCCACTCCAGACAGGTCATAGCCTTGAAGTGACCTGCCTTCAGAAATCGCAATTAAAACATCATCTCTCATCATCATAATTTTCTAAACATATCTACTATTGTTTCCTACCTGCTTTTCGCTTCATTTTATGGCGTGAAGCACACCTTTGCCAGCGACATTGGTAACCACAAACATTGTCTCCCCCGCTACAACTACTGACGAAGTTTTCGTCCCTGCCAGCGTTAATTTCCACACAACCTCCCCTGTTAACACAGAAACTCCATGAATTTTTCCAAAGTCGTCAGCCACATAGATGACATCTCTGTGGACAGTGGGCTGGTTGGTAACCCGACTATTCATAGAATATATCCAAACAAGCCTTCCCTCAGAAGACGAGATTTTATAAACATTACCTCGTGAAGATGGTACATATACCGCTCCGCCTGATATAGAGGGAGTCCCTTGAAAACTTTCAGATGGCCGCCTAAATCTCCATACCGTACCCTTTAGAACAGGAGCCTTGCTCTGAAACCCCCATATAAACATTTGCAACCGAATCCTACGTGCTATCTTTTCCATTGGCTTCTGAACTTGCGTCCAATCTATCGCTCTCAGCGACCCGTTGAAATCAGAAAAGAATAGCCTGTTACCTTCCAATGAAGGACTCCCATTGGAAGTTCCAATGGGATAGTCAAGCCTAAGTTTGCCGGTCCTTGCGTCAAGAACTCTGACCATATTATCTTGAGCAATGAAAGCGACTACTTCTTCATTGACGGAAGGGGTCGTCATAATCCTGCTCCCTACATCATGGGTCCATAGAATTTCCCCAGTTGCAGCATCAAAAGCATAAAAAGTCCTATCACCTGATCCGACATACAAAATTCCATCATAGACTGTCGTAGAAGAGAAAAATGGTTCAGTAGAATGGAAATCCCATACTAGAGACCCATCAACTTTATCCAGAGCTACAAGTCTTCCTTCACGAAGGGCTACAAACACCAACGCACCTGCCACCGAAGGTGTGGAGTCGGACGGAGAATTAGTGTTGAATTCCCAGACATGGTCGCCCGTATCTGAGCCGAGAGCGAGCACACGGCGGTCTTCTGTCGTGATGTACAGAATGCCATCAACAACGGCGGGCGATGACGAAATGGGCATCGACGTTTCGAAAGTCCAAGCGATCCTATTCCATAGTTGCCCATTTCCCTCAATCCGCGATGCTTGCACCGCACTTGCTAGAGAGGGCCCCCCAAGGTGCATAGGCCACGATCCATTTTCAATATGTGAGCCTATCGAGGTAGCAGGCGTTTTCATACCTCTAATAGAATACTGGAACAAAAAAAACCCTATTAAGGCCATCAAAACTAACCCTGAAATGATCAATCGCAAATTGCTTAAACGAGAACGCCTTGTAAGTTCCTCCCGTTTTGAACCCGCCACCTGATCCGTAGTCAACTTCTGAGCACAGCGCGTAGGTGTCCAGCAATTTCTACAGAACCTGGAATCGTTTTCATTCTCCGTTCCACAAACGGAACAAATTTTCAACATTTATGACACAGTAAGAAATAGCAAATTAAATGCCTATAGTTAACTATCTATCCCAATTAATCCGACGTAATTTACCGTTGCAAATCCGGTCTTCCTGGTCAGGGAACATAAGATTCATTGACCTTACCTCTCTTAAGCGCTATCGTTTCGCCAATCTAATAGTATAGACTGACAATTTACCTTGAGTCATTGGCGAATAGAAAGATTACATCTCGAGTAATCGTCACAACGGTTATTTGGTAGCACGTGTGGATGAAAACCCTGACCTATCCCATAATGTAGACCAAAGAAACGTTACACGGCTGCCACTTTTATGCACAGCCGAATTACCGGGTCCAAGCCTGGCAACTCACAAAATGGTCTGCCTAGTTAATAAGGGAGAAATGAGATGAAACTTATTAGCATCCTGATGGTTATTAGCCTTTCGACGGTTATATGTGCTTTTTTTGCATGCGCCGCTCAAGAGGCATCTGCACCTATGGCACCGGCACCGGCACCGGCAGCCGCGCCAGCTGCGGCATCCGATATTGCAGCACCTGCTGCTCCAGCCATTCCCGCGGCAGCCGCGCCAGCCGCACCTCAGCTAGCGTTGGCTGTTCCCTCCGTTCCAAAGGCGAAACCCACTGCCGTACCAACTCCGGTTGCTAAATCCGCCGATGTTACCTGGATGCAAACCTATCAGGAGGGCCCAGGATATAAGGCCGTGTGGCGAGAGCCTAAGAAGGGCGGTATCATGAGGTATGGTGCCTCTCATAAATTGGACGGCCATGACCCAAACTATGGTCACAGTTTTGAAGGACCTCAGTTCCTACCGACTTACAACGCATTACTTCGCTACGATCCATGGAAAGGCCTAGGAGGCCAGATTGAGGGAGATCTCGCCGAGACATGGGAAGTACAGGACGGCGGGTTGACAGTGGTTTTCAAATTGCGGGAAGGAATCACCTTTCAACGCAACTCAAACCTCCCAGCAGAGATAATGGATCAGGTTTCAGGTGATTCTTTCACCTGCGAAGACGCCCAGGCTAGCTTGGACTTTGCTGTCAATCCTCCAGAAGGTATTTTACACTCCGGTCCCAGGGCCGCCTTAAACCACATGTCTGGTTCATCTTGTGTAGACGACTACACTTTCAAAGTAACGTTTGAAGAGGCCTTGGCCAGGACTATACCGCAATTCGCCGGTGCCCTTGGGATGCCTCACAATATGGACAAGGATTTCATCGACTGGTATCTCAATCACTACAACACAACCGATCCTCAGGAAAATTTTCTGGACCAAACTACCCCTGAGACTTACCTGTATGGGACCGGGACGGGAGCCTTCGTACCTCACGAGTTTGAGGTTGACGTACAATCAAAAATCCGAGCAAACCCTGACTACTGGAGAGAAGGATTACCTCTCATCGAAGGAATGGACCAATTTATCATCACTGATGCAACGGCAAGATTCTCTGCTCTAATTACAAAACAAGTTGACTACTACGGGGAAGGCAGCGCTTCCCTTCTTCCAGCCCACGTGGAACAAATCCAAGCACGTTTCAAAGACAAATTCACGATACAACCCACGTTACACTCATGGGGTAAAGGAATACAAATTAACAGTCTTCGGGAGCCGTTCAACGATAGAAATATCCGAATGGCCATGCACCTGGCTTTGGATAGAGACGATTGGGTCGACTTCAATATGGCTGCTGGAATCTCAGGGGTGCATCGACACACTCTATGGATGCCACCCGGCAGTATCTGGGCACTACCGGACGAGGAGCTTGGAGAGATGCCGGGATGGCGTAGGGGACAGGGCAAAATAGATGACATCGCAGAGGCGAACAGACTTCTAGACGAAGCGCTCGGATCAGGGATTCGATTCTCCGTCGAATGCATGGCACAGGGTGCCCAGATGTACATAGACGGATGTGAATACTTCCAGGACCAGATGAAGAGAAACCTTGGGGTGGAGGTAACCATATCGTCTGTGGAAAGCGCAGTACAAGGAGATAGAGGTCGGGGGAGCCAATACGACGTGCACTACGGATCTAAGGTACTGACGAACGTAGCTGACCCGGACGATTTCTACATGATTCATTTAATCAAAGAACGGGAGTCCTGGTATTACCGAGGCACTGGTCGGGAAGAGGCTGAACCTGAGTTGACAGCCAAATTGGTGGACCTCGTAGGTAGACAATCCAGGGAGTTGGACGTAGCCAAGAGGGTAGAGATAGTCCACGACATAGAAAGGATACTCGCAACAGAGGCGATGTTCTCAATACCCTTCCCGTGGACTTACATTTTCCCCGCTTGGTCAAACGAAATTAAAGGATGGACCTTATACCCACATCCCTCGCAGAATAAATGGGCACAGTGGGAGAGATTGTGGTTAGATAGAAACTAGCCCTTCAATAGGATCCCCGACGAGAAGCATCATAAAAATAAGTTCTCTGTCGAGGGATCCCTACTGAAGGACAATTTTACAAGCGACCGTCTAGATTGCGATGTTACCAAGCTACAAATAATTAAGATGGTGTCACAGGTTAACCTAGTCGTATGAAGCAATACATCGCACGCCGAATTTTATACGGTATTCTGACACTGTTTTTGGTCTCCATACTCGTCTTCGCGCTTCTTAGGATAGCTCCCGGTGATGTCGCTGTCATGATTGCAGAGGCAAACTCTGGAGGAGAAGCCAGCAATATCACTGAAGAACAACTACAAGAAATAAGACAGTCTCTCGGACTTAACGCTCCCCTTCACATTCAATATTTCAACTGGATATTCGATTACCTGCGAGGAAATTGGGGAGTTTCACTTTTCACACAAAGAGACGTATTCGAAGAATTTCGGCTTAAGTTCCCTGTCACATTAGAACTAGTCATATTTTCCCAAATAATTGCCATATTTATCGGTCTTCCAGCAGGTATTCTAATGGCACTCAAGCAGGACAGCTGGATAGACTACTCACTCAGGATAATTTCTCTTGCTGGCCTCTCATTGCCATCATTTTGGACAGCCACGTTGTTTTTGCTAGGGGGAGCATATTTTTTCTATTGGAATCCTGATCTAGGAAAATATGATATCACCGAGGAGCCGATAAAAAACCTTCAGCAATATTTTTGGCCGGCTGTAATGTTAGGCTATATCAGCGCCGCAACTAAGTCGCGCATGATGCGTTCCACAATGCTGGAAGTCCTTAGACAAGACTATATACGCACCGCGAAATCAAAAGGATTGTCTGCATACGTGGTTACCACTCGACACGCCCTTAAGAACTCTTTTATCCCTGTCATCACGGTGATTGGAATCACCACCGCTCTCTCCTTTGGAGGGTCGGTTGTCATGGAGAGGGTATTTTCGCTTCCAGGGCTAGGCAACTTCATATTAGAAGGCATGTTATCCAGAGACTTTCCAATCGTTCAATCAGTGGTCCTGTTTCTTGCAATGTGCGTGATTCTGGTTAACTTATTGGTTGATCTTTCATATGGATGGTTCGATCCGAGAGTGAGATACCAATAGGAATAACCTTTATACAAAAGACAGGCTACCAACCAAAAGATGACTTCTAGAACACGAACTAGTTCCCCTTTGAGCAGTAAGCTCATTAAGACTTCCCTGTCCTTTCTGATCCATCGACCTTTGGGTGCAGCGGGAATCATAATAATTGTGGTCATGTGCGTAATGGCCGTACTGGCGGAAGTTGTAAGCCTGCACGACCCTTTAGATTGGAGCCTCCGAAACAAACTACAGTCGCCGAACAGCCAATTCTGGTTGGGAACCGATGACAAGGGTCGAGATTTGTGGGCACGAATGACCATAGGTGCACGGATATCTCTTCAAGTAGGTTTCCTGTCAGTTGCATTTGGCTCCGGACTGGGTGGAGTGTTAGGTGTCGTGAGCGCATGGTATGGGGGCAAAGTTGACCAAGTGATCCAACGGATCATGGACGCGCTTATGTCAATACCAACTCTGATTCTCGCCCTCACGGTGACAGCCGCTCTTGGTCAGTCTCTTACTAACATAATCATTGCAGTAGGAATTGTGCAAATTCCTCGCGCAAATCGCGTCGTTAGATCCCAAGCCTTATCAGTAAAAGAATCTCAATATGTTGACGCCGCGAGGGCAATAGGGGCAAACAATTTGCGCATTATGTTGATGCATATAACACCCCAATGTGTTGCACCATGGCTGATCATTGCAACCAGTGCACTGGGTATAGCGATCCTCACCGAAGCATCTCTGAGCTTCCTTGGTCTCGGAGTTCCCCCACCGACCCCTTCTTGGGGTGGAATGCTTTCGGGATCGGCTAGAGACTACTTCATCATAGCCCCGTGGATGGCCATCTGGCCGGGACTAGCACTATCACTAGCTGTCTACGGATTCAATTTATTTGGGGATGCTCTGCGTGACGCTTTAGATCCTAGGCTACGTGGCACCTAAAGCCTACCTTGATGCTCATGAACCAACCACCTTTTGTCTTCAATAAAACTACACAACTTCTGTAACCATCCCATCAGCTGAGGTACTACAGATATCAAAAACCTACTAGAAGAAAAAGAATCGCAAATAGTATTTTTTGACGGCCTATGTTGCCTCTGCTCAAATGTGGTCAGTTATCTCACAAATAAAAGCAACCAAAAAAAAATTCAGTTCGCCGACCTCAATTCAGACACCGCCATCAGACTACTGCCAGCCAAAGTCAGATCTTCCAATAGTTGGCACACTCAGGCTTCCTTTCCACGGACCATCATATATTACAGATCTGGAAGCCTGTTTTTTAAATCCGACGCCCTTATATCGATTATAGAGGACCTATTACAAAATCACTTCATTGGGAAGTATTTGCATAGATTCTTATACCGAATTCCACGCTCCGTCCGCGACGGGCTATACGATTATCTCTCATACCATCGATACGAGTGGTTCGGGGCGAAGCACACCTGTCAGTTTCCACCATCAAAACGGAAAACATGATTCCTAACACCATAATTATCTCATTAGATATTGCTGATCGGCTTCTCCCCCTGGCGGCAACCCTGAGGGTAAAGTAAATTCCATCAGATACGGACGATTATCGTCATTTACTATCTTCAAGCCTCTTTTAACCGCCTCTTCCACTTGAGCTTCATCGTTTATTCGCTCCCCCTCCATACCGAAGGCGTCAGCAATTTTGACAGGGTCGATTCCTTCCAGAACAACACCGCCGTATTTGCCCGTATCGCTCATACGCCCGCCAGCTTCTCCTAAGAAGCCGGCGACTATTCCATAAGATGCATTGTTCGTAATAATATAAAGAAGTGGTATGTTGTGATGCACTGCCGTCCATAACCCTGAGTCAGCATAATAAAGGGAGCCATCTCCAACAAACCCTACGACTGGCTTATCACCGGCAGCCAGTTTTGCACCTATTGCGGCGCCGACGCCCCACCCTTCAGAACCACCTCCACCTCTCAGATAAACATTATTGTTTTCGGAAATCCCGGGTGACACTGCATCATGAGAGGCAGCGGTTTGCTCATTGGTGATATATCCACCTCCCATGGTCTCCATGGCATCGTCAATAGCGTCTATTAGAACACCGGGCCTAATCCGGCCTTCTTCCGACCTAGGCATCATCGCCTTGCGACGGGACTCACGCCATTTCAACGCTCCTGAGAGCGTGATATTTCTCCTATCATCATATTTGGCAAAGGGATAGTCCACATCAGCTATTTTTAGGATTCTTGATATAGCATCCTTCTCGTCACCAATACAACCAAGATCTAAACCCGGGTAGTTAGTCAAGTATTCAAGATCCGACCCCAACGCAAAATGTCTATAATTGCCTTCACTTAAACGCATAAATGGCAGGAAATCCTGTGCTCTCCCCGCACCCTCGTGCCTGGATCCCAAAGACAATACAAAGTCTGGATTGTACCTTGACGACGCTGCATCGAATGTGCCCATATGCTGAGGGTGCTTGATTGATATGCCTCGGTAATCGGTATTAGTAGTCGCGATAGCGGCACCAAAATGAGTCGCAAGATCAGCGGCAATTTTTTCGCCTCCACTCTTCCAGATCCCATCACCGGCATATATCATGGGCCTCGTGGCAGAATCTAGAGCATCGAGTATCTCTACAAGGTCCATATTGGAGGCGACCCCAGCCCGGAGACCGTTACTTCCACTTTCTATCACGTCTGTCGAAACTTGTTGGCCACCGAGCATCCTGTCGTAGACCGCAAGATGTACAGGCCCGAGAGGAGGAGTTCTAGCTACCTTCAGAGCTCTTTCAACTGCTGACGGTAACCCCTCAGGTTCGATCACTGTCCAAGTTGCCTTCGCCATAGGAGCCGATATTGAGGCCGGTCCAAATGAATGATTTAAGTCCAAATTTATCCGATCACCCCAACTACCAGTGTCCCCCGCAAAGGTGATTACGACCACAGGCAGTCCCCCAAACCAGACATTGATCAGCTGTCCCATGCTTTGAGCTAGACCAGCACCAAGATGGACGACCATAACCGCAGGGTCGCTATGTACTTGTGTGTACCCTCCAGCCATGGCAGTCACACTACCCTCGTGCAAGGCCAGTATCCCATTGATATTAGGATTACCATGAAGAGCGTCGAAGAACAAAGCTTCCCTAGATCCTGGATTGTAAAAAACGTACTTGACACCGGACGCTACTAATTGCTCTACTAATATCTCAGAGGCGGTAGCTTTTACAGGCCTCACAATCATCCATATTCCTCCCATTGCGTTCCGATCTTACCCTAATTCATGAACGGGTCTAGTTTAATTAATTTCATTTCGGAGTATACCTAAAGTAGCCTAGGGAGTATCCACTATCATTTAACTGTCAAGTTGATAGAGAAGGACAAGGCACGTGATAAAACACATCTCAAGATCGCCCAATTACAAATGGATAGTTTTCGGTGCCGTTGGGCTAGGGTCAATTACAAACGTCACTCATCACGGCGGTGTGGCCATAGCGCTGCCAACAATCGCGCAAGACCTCGCTTTATCACTGACAACCGTACAATGGATCATACTCGCAGAATCCCTAACTATAAGCGTGATGCTTTTGCCCATGGGTAGGCTTGCAGATATCGCTGGTAGAAAATTAATCTACTTGATGGGAGTCCTACTTTTCGGCGGAATGGCTCTCCTATCAGGTAGTTCTCCTTGGTTTTCAGGTCTTCTCGGGATATCGAGCCCTATCCTCCTAATGATCGTCTTTCGGATCTTTCAGGGGCTAGGAGCCTCTATGACCCAAGCTTCGGGCATGGCAATGGTCACTTCCGTTTTCCCAGATAAAGAAAGAGGTAAAGGCTTAGGAGCACACGGGAGCGTCATCGGCACAGGAGGGGTGATCGGACCGATATTAGGTGGAATTCTTATAACTTACATTAGTTGGCATTGGGTATTCTGGATAAATGTGCCCCTATGCTTAGTAGCCTTTGTGGCGGGAACCACCCTATTGGACTCCGAGCAATTCAGTGCAGAATCTAAAGGGAAAGGATCCCGTAGATACGATTGGATAGGCGCAAGCTTGTCAACGGCATTCCTGCTCAGCTTCCTGCTAACCCTCTCGAATGGGTCTCATCTCGGCTTCTCGTCTCCCCCTATCTTAGCGGGACTGCTTGTTTGTCTGAGCACCTTGATGCTTTTTATCTGGTATGAATCAAAAACCGACGCTCCGTTACTAGACCTATCCCTATTCAAAGACAGAGTTTTCTCCATAGGAATAGGCTCTAACTATGTGTCATTCCTAGGTGTTTCTTCATTTCGCTTCATAATCCCGTTCTACCTGCAAGCGGCCCTCAATTTTACCCCGGCCCAAGTAGCCTACATTTTAATACCTAATGCAGTGAGTCGAATCATTCTAGGTCCCTTGTCGGGTCATTTTTCAGACCAAATAGGTAGGCGGGTTTTCACCACTGTGGGTCTAGCCCTGTGTGGAAGTGGGCTTTACATGATGAGTCTTATGAATGCGCAAACTTCCGTGTCTTATGTACTGCTGTCTATTCTAGCGTTCAGCTGTGGTTCTGGCCTGTTCATGTCACCAAATTCAGCAGGTATATTCGGTGCCGCACGAGGTAACAATCACGGCGTGGTATCAGCACTAGTTAACCTTTCCAGAAACTCTGCCAACGTCTCTGGAATTGCAATAGCGACCGCAATCGTCGCCACGACCATGATTGCTGGAGGCTTCTCCTCCGACGTCGACGCAGTCATGGAAGCCCAATCAGGAAGTTCCCTGTTGAATCTATTTATCAGTGGAACAAAGACGGTCTATATACTCATGGGAACACTTCAAATAGTGTCGTCCATTGCCCATTTGTTTACAAACCCGGTCACGAAGTCCCGCTAAGTAATCATCTTAATTCTGGGGCTATTAATGGGGATAGCCCCAGACGCTTATGCGAAGTAGCATTGGCGTTCAACTAAATACACCAAGGTGTAAGAAACCTCCCCGGCACACGAAATTGCATAAGGCGACAGGTTCAGCCCCTGTACACGTTCACACAGCGGACAGGAAACGTCGGGCGCGCCTTGAAGACACTCAGGTGAAAGCCGAGCGGGGATCAGTTGAAAAGAGGTTCGCACCTGCAGGGTTACTGCACGTGCGGAAAGCTATCTAGGTTCGCGAGGTCTAGCCTCATTCACCCTTATGTCTCGACCCATGAAGTCGTTCCCATCTAGGGCGCCTATGGCTTCTTTTGCCTGATCATCATCAGACATTTCTACAAAGCCAAAGCCTTTCGACCTTCCTGTGTCTCTGTCGGTAATCACACGCACAGCCGTAACCTCGCCGTACCGTGCGAAGAGGTCCCTGAGATCGTCCTCACCTGTGTTGTACGAAATATTTCCACAATAGATATTCACGCGATTCTTCCACTCCGAACTATATGGGACACCTTCCCAAGCGCCCTACTCATTTAAAGATGCGCATTCTACCACAATTAGCAATGCGCCCTATAAAAGATACTCTAAGATCGCCAGATTATCCATACTTAACGTCCAATTTTCGCAAATAGAATATTTTACGTCGCCATCAACTGTTCACAAATACCAATAGGAATTTTAAAACATACCCCCAACAAACTACGAATTTATGAATCTGGAATTACTGGGTAAAAGAAACCCTGAAACTACTATCGTTAAAGGTGAGAGAGCTACCAGCCTCAATGCGGCAGGCAAACTTCCCATCGTTTCCTGTAAGTAGCCAGTAAGTGTCGGACCCGCAGATGCTCCTAGAGAAGCCATGGACATAATAACCGCTACAGCTATAGCCGTCTCCCTTGGACGTATATCTTTTAAATGAAATGGGACCATATACAACACAGGAAAAAATCCCCACGCCAACCCGTTAACCGTCGCCAAACACAGCAACGACACATAGGAATCAGTCAACGTCATTCCATAAAAAGATACCGCTATAATAACGCCGGACACGATTAAGATCGGTCTTCTATACTCAGTCCCTTTTATCATATATCCTACCACCACACCAGACAGCCCCCCGGGTAGTACATATAGCGCCGCTATAAGACCAGACTTGGCGAGCGGTATCCCATATGCTTCAAGTACCATGGTAGGCATAAATCCATTGAAAGAGGCAAAGGACATTAAGGCACCTGTGAATCCAAACCCGGCAATCCAGACTTCTTGAAACTGAAAAATCCGGCGGATCATCGAAACATCTCTATTTAGCTCTCCCCCTCCTATGGACTCATCTTTATAAGACTTCACCTCTGGCCGTTCCTTTCCCAGGAGCAACCATCCTAGGCCTAGTGACAGAAAATATGCACCGGACACGTGCATTACAGACCTCCAGTTACCATCAAAAAATTCAAGCAATATTGGAGTTAATAAGAATCCTCCACTCACTAAAATACCGAAGAACAAATTAGATATTCCCCCGGAAATATTTACCTCGCGTTGAGGCAACCACTGTTTGATAAGAAGAGATCGAGCCGGCTCCCGAGCAATCATAGTCACACCAAACGCGAGTCTTCCAGACATAAGCATGGCGAAGGTTGGAGCCCATCCTTGCAAAAAAAGTGCAATCGCTCCCAATACCATCGTAGCTAAGACAAGTAATTTTGGTGGGTATCTAGACACCCACCAACTGATCGCGATCATAAGTGTTAGATTAGCCCAAAACGGGGCGGCACTCAGCATCCCTTGCCGAGTGGGGGAGATGCCGAGATCCTCGCTCATAGCGGGAAGTAATATTCCGATATTATTGGCGATCAAGAACCCCGACGTATTACAGGCCACGTAAGTCCCAAAAACCACCCACCTATACCGGCCTGCTTCCGGTATCTCGTTTATAGGATCTGAAATTTCATGGCGAGACAAACGGACTCCTCATGCACTTAATAGATCATCACAGGGAACTTCTCGAAAACTGCACGAAAACTAATTCCATTCAACTCAATCTCAGCCGTGGCTGGGAATATCTCTTCTTAGGACATGACAGTTGCGGGTTATATGACCTTATAACCATGTGAAGTTACTGACACAACTTTATTTTCATCCCATGGGTGTTCACGGGCAACATCCTCGTTTACATCGGTCCCCCAACCCGGCGCTGTTGGCACCATCATATATCCATCCACTATCTCGGGGATTGTGGTCGTTAAATCATCCTTCCAAGGTATGTCATCGATATCGATCTCCATAATTCTCACATTCGGTAGAGATGCACAAAGAGAAGCACTAACAAAACTTGAGAGATGGCTATAATAATTGTGGGGCGCTACATTATGCTGGAAAACTTCTGCTAGGTCTCCGATCTTTTTTGACTGGCTAAAACCGTTCCACGGCACATCGATCATGAATATATCTGCCGCGTGACTTTCAAAATATGGCAGATACTGATCCATGTAAAAAAGATTTTCCCCCGTACATATCGTCGTCGTGGTTGATTCCTTTATCTGCCGAAGGCTCTGTGGGTCATACATGTCTATTTCAAGCCATAACATGTCAAACTGCTCCAAAACTTTGGCAATCCTTAAGCATCCCTCTGTCTTGAAGTGAAAATTTAAATCCAAGTTAATGTCTATGTCGTCTCCTACGGCGTCACGGAAAGTGCCAATCAGTGTTTCGATGTGAGGAATAAGCCACTTCGGCGCCACCTGGTCAGTCGTACCAGCACCTCCAAATGACCCCCCCCCAAAAGTTGCGTTCTCACCAGGCAAGAGAACGTTCGTCTTTAAGGCAGTGAATCCTCTATGTTTTACCTCTTTACCCAAAGCCGTAACATCATCCCAAGAGTTGATTGGGGGTGTCCCCAAAATGTCACTATGTCTGATACGACTAGACCCACAATGCGACCAGTAAATACGAACTCGGTCTCTCGTCGGTCCTCCGAATAGCTCTGCCACAGAAATTCCAAGGGATTTTGCTTTAATATCTATGAAAGCACAATCAAGACCTGCAAGTGCTTTCGCCGCTATTCCACCTCTGCTTTGACGAGTGTTTATTATCATTTCATTAAACCGCATTTCAAAGGCTCTCGGGTCTTTTCCAATGAGTACGGGCTTAAGATCTCTGATAACGCCCTCAATCCCATGCGGTGATTTTCCGTCACTGCATTCGCCCCACCCTGTAACACCCTCATCAGTCTCCACCTTCACAAACATCCAAGGCCGCCAACCAGCATCGACAATAAAAGTGTCAATATTGCTTATTTTCATATTCCCGCTCCTTTTTCTAAGTTCCCTTTTACTATTTACCTAGCCTCCCATAACACGTCTACTATTGTCCGTCTCCACGTCCCGCCTAAGCCTAACTCAATACAAAATTCTACAAACCATGAACCGAATTTCGGAATTAAGACCTAATCCCTCCAACCAACATGCCAAAGAGGCACGTCTGTATGTTCTAGACATTTAGTTGACTACAGAGTTCCGATTGTTAAAACAAAAAGGTCAACAGGACGGTTTCACTGAGCCGCCCACGTGCCACTTATTCGATCAAGGACCTCTTGCGGGAGAGGCCCCATTTCGGCAGCGGATACTGCATCCTTTAATTGTCTGAAACTAGAAAATCCCACCAAGGCGGTAGAAAGCTTTCCATTACTCAGGGCAAATCGAATCGCACCTTCCACAATGCTTTTTACAAATCCCTCTTTGACGAGGAACTCAAACAAAGAGGTTCTAGCCAAATCTTCTTGCAATGTTTTTCCGGTTGCAATAGGCGCCACCTCCTGCGCAGCCAGGGTATGTCTTTTCTCGGAACCGGTAAGAGCTCCGGCTGCAAGAATCCTAATCCCAACGGAACCCAATCCAAGATCGTCGGTCAAAGTAATCAAATTATTGTAATTTTGGTAAGGAAATCCTGCTGGGACCTCGTAGCCGGAAGAGGGGTTCAACATATTGTAGCAAGTATGGATACCTGCAGGTTGAAACTTTTTTATGGCTATGTGGATGACTTCAGTATCACCCAGTGCATTAAATCCCCAGTGACTTATCTTTCCCGCCGCAACTGCTTCGTCAAATACGCTGACGACCCGCTCAAGATCCTCCAACGTTAAAGCATCCTGATCGGCTAGTCGGCTACTCCCTATACGGTTATGGGTATAAACAATGTCCACATGGTCTGCTCCCAATCTCCTGAGGCTATTATCGATCTGAAGTGAAACATCCCTCTCTATTTCTCCCATCTCGTAATTATCAACCCGAACCTTGGTGCCTATTAAGGCTTCACTCGCGTTTAACTCGCGAAGCACAGCTCCAGTATGGATTTCCGATAGTCCATCACCATACATGCGGGCAGTATCGAAATAATTTATTCCCGAGTTCAGTGCATAATCCACCGATCTAATCATTTGCTGATGCTCTCCTCGCACCATAAGCCCCCCAACCGCGCCACACCCGAACCCTAGTACCGAAACTTGTAAGTCGGTTTTACCGAATCGTCTGTACTCCATTCAAATCTCCTTATTAAGCAAAGGGACATTTAACTTCATCAGATCAAGATTTGATTGCAGTGACTCTAGCAGAATTTGTGCCGACACCCATAATCCTCATAGCTGCGAGCAGATATGCAATAAGTCGCATGTTCCTTTTAAAAAACCAATTTATCAGTGGATTAAAGAAGAACAACCAATTCCACAAGAGTAGGATTCACCTTAAGCAGTCATATAATGACGTTCACGTGAAAAAGTTGTTAGAGCATAGATGATTATGATCTCCACAGATAGGAATTTGGATTCAACCCAACGATACTATGGATTAGACGGACTGCGTGGATTTGCGATGCTTACAGGAGTCTTACTCCACGCTTCCCTGCCTTACTTCTCCCGTACAGTAGGCTTGGAATCTATATGGCCTGCAGATGATGATCAATCTTTAAATCTCTTTCTTTTATTCGATTTCATACACACATGGCGGATGCCGACGTTTTTCCTGTTGGCCGGATTTTTCGCCCATCTGATCTTGGAAAGAGGGACTTTTTATTCTTTCGCGTCAGATAGGCTTCGGAGAATCGCGCTCCCCCTCCTATTATTCGGGCCTCTCTTCGCTGTTCTCTTTCCGATTATCTGGGGTTACGGGTGGAGTGGTTCATTATCCATCGATGCCTCGGTGGCATCCTTTCGAAAAGTGGTTAATCTAGAGTCCAACGACGGGCTCATCGGACATTTATGGTTCCTCTATTACCTACTTCTTATGTACTCCTCACTTCTCGTAGTCAGACTCTTAACCAGACTCAAAATACTTTCCCTGTCTATTCTTCTTACATGGGGCGGCTTCCTCTTATTGGTCGCATATATAAGAGGGCTCGGGCCATTTGAGGGAGTGGATCTAATTACTGGTCTTGGCCTCTGGATGCTAGGAATTACCCTATCTTTGCTAATAACAGCAGTATTATTAACAGCCATCGCGCTAGGAGTTATCAGCCGAACTCCGCTTGGACATTGGTTCGTAAATTGTTTCTACTCCAGATTACCAATCCTTTTGATAATCCCGGCTATCGCCTTGATTTCCTTTAGGGGGGCTGACGAGTCTAAGACTCTATGGCCAGTGAACGTACCCGACTTTACTTACCACTCTCTTTTTTTTCTATACGGATACGGTCTATGGACAAAGAAAGCCTTTCTCGAAAGACTACAGGGGTCGTGGACTCTCGCAACATTGTGGGCCGCAGCGATAATAACTTACTTTTTGCACTTGATAGCAATAAGCGCAATCGATGGATTACATCCTTTAACTCAGGGGCCCCAATATAGAGAGACATTGGAATTTCTAAACTTGATGAATCAGGTAACTTATGGTTCCGCCGCAGTTCTCTTGAGTCTTGCTTTTATCGGAAGTTTTGAAACAATTTTCAGAAATCCTAACAAGACGATAAAATGGGTGGCAGACTCATCTTATTGGATCTACATCATCCATCTCCCAATCGTCGCAACCTTGACATTTTGGTTCGCGCACTTAGATCACAATGATTGGCCAATATACATTGCAGGAATGAGCTGGAACGCAGAAGCCAAGTTCGTGGTCGCCTCAGCAGTAACCACCCTCATTGGGATGATTTCATACCGATATTTGGTCCGCTACACATTTATTGGTTGGCTGATAAACGGCCGGAAATCTAAGAGGCAGAGCAGTAGACACATCTAACAGGCATTATCTATCAAACAACCAAGCTAATATTGAAGTAACCAGACCTAAGATAGTAACAACAGCAGCGGCGGAATAAACTGTTTTAAATGCACTCACATAGGCCGCAGATGACTCTCCGTTAGAAGAGGCGAACAGCATATCCACCCCTGCTGAATTCGCTGTATAAATTGCTGCAAATAGACCTCCCATCAGCGCGACCGCCGAGACGCATCCCATGCCCCGAGATATAGAAGACAGAGCTCCTCCTGTCCCTAAATTCTCCAGTCGCATTTTTCCCATTATCAAGCTAAGGTTTGAACTTTGGAACATACCCATACCTGCACCTACAACTCCCATTCTAACTCCCACTTCTGTAATAGTTGCCTGACTTGTGAGAGTCGTATAAGAAGAGATCCCTATTGCCACTATCATTATTCCCGCGACGGCGACGGGACCAGTGCCGAATCGGTCAGATATATATCCCCCAACGGGAGCAAAAATTGAAATACCAAGAGAAGAAAGTAACAAGAAGATTCCCAAAGTAACTGTAGAAACACCCATAATCTCGTGGACAAAGTAAGGAAGAATGAAAATATTTACAAACGTACCCATATTTAGAAAGAAATTAGAAGATATCCCAGCAATTACAACCGGGTTCGCTAGAATACCCAAATCCAATAGAGGAAACTTAATCCGTGACTGCCTACGAATAAAAGAAAATCCTAATGCGCTAGCTAATGACAATGTCCCCAATTGACCCACTCCAATCCACCCTAGACTGGAACCAATATTTAAGAACAGCACAATCGAAATCACAGTAAAGAAAATAAGACAAGCCCCGATGAGATCAAAAGTTTTTAGAGGGGTATCCTCACAATCGGAGGCGGACTGGTTTTGATATACCCTAACACTACATACAGAAATCGGTTTCTGGCCAACTTCCCCCAAAAAGATCCATGTCCCCGCTATTGCCAAGATACACACGGGTATCCTCCCAAGGAATATCCAGTGCCATGAGAAAGTTTCCAGCATCAAACCGGCGGACAAAGTTCCTACTATCATCCCTGCCGTCCCTACGGCCGTCATGATACCCAGTGCGCGGCCGCGCATAAATTCTGGAAAAAGAGAGTTAGCTAACGCAGGAGAAATTGCTAACAAAATTGCATTGCCGACAGCCTGCAAAATTCTAAAACCGATCACCCACTCTATTGTGGGGGAGAGCCCTATCGCTACCATGGCAATTGTATAAGCGAAGAGACCTACGAAAAAAACTCTACGAAGTCCAAAATGGTCGCCCGCGCTACCAACACCCATTTGCAGACCTACAGTCGTACCCAGATAAAAGGTGATCATTAAGTAAACCACCCTGGGTTCTGAGACAAAGTGTTGTGATATCGCGGGCAGAGCGACATTAACAGTAACATCCAAAGAGCTAAGAAAAACTGCCAGGCCTACTATTACGAGCTGTAACCACTTGAGCGTAGGAAACGCCCCTAAATCAATCTCATTTTCTTTACGACGCATTCAGAAAATCCTGACACTTTCTTTAAGCAGTCACTTCCAATGCGATCTCGTTGATAGACTTATAAGGGTTTTCAGAAGGTCTGGAACCGACAATAAATACGAGTCTGTCGGCCCCTGCTTGTTCATAGGCCTCCATACTACCTTTCACTCCCAACTCGCCGTCCGGATTTACAAAAACTGTTATATCTACTGCTTCTGGGTCCCGATTAACCTTCTCACATTCAACATTTAGACGCTCTCTTCCGGCAGCAACAACTCCTGGAGTCACCATGAATGGGGCCCACCCATCACCCCAGCTTGCAGTGCGCTTGAAAACATATTTCGAGCGTCCACCCAAAATAATGGGAGGATGCGGCTCCCTGAAAGGCCTCGGGCAAAATTTAAGCGCCGGAAAACTGTAATACACTCCTTCATGCGATGGATCATCCTCCGTCCAGAGCTTCTTCATAACTTCCACACTCTCTCTTGTTTGTGCCCACCGACGGGGAAAATCGCCCCCTAGAGCAATTGTTTCCTCTGGCTGCCAGCCAGCACCAATCCCGAATAAAACTCTTCCCTTCGAGTAGAAGTCCAAAGTGGAAATTCTCTATGCTAAATCGATGGGATGATGTTCCGGTATCAGGCATACACCTGTACCAAGCAATATATTCTCTGTAGCCGAGGCTGCAATGGCAAGGCCGATCAAAGGGTCCACCATTTGAAGGTAAGAATTCGGAATAGGGGCACCTACCACACCACCCGGACCCACAGATGGATGTACCGGGATAACTACGTGTTCCGGTAGCCACAGAGATTCAAACTCTAGCTTCTCACTAGCAGCGGCAAATTCTGCAAGATTTACAGACTCTTCATGAAATGCAGAGTGCAATCCAACTCGCATTTTGAACACCTCCTTACAATCCAACATACCAATTACCGAGTCTATTTTTCTGTCAGGCAAACAATCTGAAGGATACACCCGCTGATACCTTCCCGTAGACTATCACCCGGTATCCCATTGAAAAGCGAGTATAATTAATTTCTTATCAATAATCATCGACCTCCCCGCTACCAACACACTTAATGATAGGCTCGCGGTGCCCCAGGAGTGATCCACTGAGATTCAGAGAATTTGACATCGACCCGCTTTTACTCTCTGGCGTCGATTCAGCAGGGTACTTAGAAGCCACCCCAATCCAAGAACATGCCATACCTGTAGCGTTAAGGGGTCAAGATGTGCTAGGTCTAGCTCAGACCGGGACAGGAAAGACAGCCGCATTCGCTATTCCAATATTGCAGCACTTCATTAGGGCAACTCGCGCAGAGGTTAAATCAACAACACCTAAGAAGATAAAGTCACTAATTATTGCTCCAACCAGAGAACTGGCCGACCAGATTAACAAATCCGTCAGAACTTTAGGGATTCGAATTCACTTTTCAAGTCTAGCTCTATACGGAGGTGTCAACAAGAAGCCCCAGGAGAAAGCACTGGCAAAGGGTGTGGACCTCGTCGTTGCGTGCCCAGGAAGACTCCTGGACCACCTCACTGACCAAACTATCAGTCTTTCTAGTGTGGAAATCTTAGTTCTGGACGAGGCTGACACTATGTGTGACATGGGATTTTTCCCTGATGTACGTAAAATCTTAAAATATCTTCCACATCAAAAACAGACTCTTTTTTTTGCGGCTACTATGCCGCAAGAAATACGGGAGCTATCAGCTGACCTACTCGACCATCCAGAATTAGTTCAAATGGACAGAATTGCCCCAGCCAAGACCGTTTCCCATGCTCTCTACCCAACTACAGGCAAAATGAAAAAACGAATGGTCATTCATTTATTGAAACAAACGCGGACCGGCCAAGTCATGGTGTTTACGCGCACAAAACGTCGAGCGAGATTTCTCGCCGCTGACCTAGAAAATAGCGGCTTTAAAGTCGCCCCATTGCAAGGGAATATGTCACAGAACAAGCGGCAACAAGCAATTGACGGCTTCCGTAAAGGTAAATATGACATCCTTGTGGCCACCGATATAGCTTCTCGGGGTATTGACGTTTCAGAAGTGACTCATGTCATCAATTATGATATGCCACAGACGGTGGATTCTTATATTCATCGCATAGGCAGGACCGGAAGGGCTCTCAATGTCGGCGAGGCTTTTACTCTTAGTGTTGATGAAGATGAGCCAGTTATACAAAAGGTGGAACGTCTTTTAGGACAACTCATAGAAAGGCGTAGACTTGATGATTTTGATTATGGAGGCTTTTCTCCAAACGCAAAAAAAATAGCCGCTCCTCTCCATAAACCCCGATCTTCAGGGCATAAATCCCATAGCAACCAAAATAATAATCGTCACGGCCGTGCAAATCCAAGGCGTGTAAAAGGCTCGTATTCCGACGGTAGCAATAGACAAGCTGGAAAAACCAGGAATCCAGAAGACACCAAATCCTCAAAGAACAATAACAAGAACCGCAATTACCGAAGTCACCGACAGGAAAAAGAGACCAACGGAACTAGTAATGGGGGGACGGAACGGAGAAAGAATTTGTCCTCTAAAAGAAGAAGTCGTCGGCAATCAGGCAACTCGAGTTCCACCACCCGATGACAATTAGCTCCGTTTGGGCCCATTGATTTACGTAACCAAGATCGATGCTAATATGCATTTAATGTAAATTAACGAGCAATTCATACGTTTTCAAGAGGTTCCACATGAAATTCGGCCTGTTTTGGCAAGTTCCTGGACATGAATCATCTTCGGTACCCCGCCGCCACTGGGAAACAATAGAGGAGATCGTATTAGCCGATCGATTAGGCTTTGACCAAGCCTGGCTCGCTGAATCTCCGTTCTTCCCAACGCGCCCCATGTCACAACCCTTGCTAGTGATTGCAGCCGCTGCCCAACACGCACGTCGTATTCGATTTGGTACTCTTGCAACGCAAACACCGCTACACCACCCGGTTGATTTCGCTACAGCAGTCTCAACCTGCGATATCCTGACAGAGGGAAGGCTGGAACTCTGTCTGGGTGGAAGATTTGGGGGAGCTTCAAGCCAAATTTTCGGTATTTCACCAGACATAGATTCTGAGACAAGTCGCCAGATGGTAAGTGAATTCACCCGCTTGATCCGAGAGGCCTGGACAAATGAGCGACTTAGCTTTGAGGGCACATTCTGGCAATTAAAAGATGTCCCTTTAATCCCCCAACCTATTCAAACCCCAGGGCCCCCATTACTAATGGCCGCAAACAGTGACGGCAGCTTCTCTTTTGCGGCCGGAGAAGGTCTAGGAGTCGTTGGTACTACCTTGAGCCAACCATTGAGCAAACTCAAGGAACACTCCCTTACCTTTAGTACAGAGATCAATCCTGAGAAAGCTGCAGGAAACCCTCAGGTGTTCAACGTAGCGATCTCTTTTTTTGTCTCAGAATCCCGCGAAAAAGCTCGCGAACAAATGTCCAAGAACTGGTTAGATAAAGATGTTATTGGTACCGGTTCCCCTACGCGCCCATCCGCCATCGGAGGGGGGAGACACGATTTTTCAACTGGTTACGGAGGATGGGCAACATGGGATTTCGACACGGCGACTCAATACTGCATTTACGACAGCCCTGAAGGGTGTGTAGAAAGGCTCTTGGAAATAAAAAACAACATACCTTCCTTAAACCAGTGCATTCTTGAATTCAATAGAAGGGGCCGTCTAACAACTGAGGAAGTCCGAGAATCCATGCAACTTTTTGCCGATTCAGTTATGCCAGAATTTGTTTAGCCAGTTGTACTGAGGGGACAGATGAAAAATATTTTTTCACCCAAGATCATAGAAATTAGAGTTCACCTAATTCCTGTATACGATTCACTCAGCGCTGAAGTGGAAGCGCCCAATAATGTGGACCTTCTCGCGGGCACTTCGAGCACTCTATATTTCCAAGAACTAAGAAATCCCAATTTACCAAGCAGCTGAGTTTAGATGGGAAAATCAGATCAAGTACTCAGTGGATTGAGAATAGTCGAATTAGGAACGGACGTGGCGGCGGCTAATACCGGAAGGTTACTCGCAGCTTATGGAGCCGACGTCATCACAGTCGAGCCTCCCACCGGACATCCAATCAGATACCTGCCACCATGGGCTGAGGCAGACGATACGGAATCTGCTGAACATGATCCACAAACTAGTATTTTGTTCGCTTATTTGGGAACTAGCAAACGATCAATTACGCTCGATCTCAAAAAACCAGAGGATGTGTCGACTGCTACGTCCCTCGTGCTCAATTCCGACGCGGTCATTGACAGTTACAGACCAGGAGAATTGGCTAGTCTAGGTATAGATCTTGACCACTTAGCAAGCAAGAAACCAAGCCTCTCAATCGTCAAAATAACTCCTTACGGTCAAACGGGACCCAACTCAACCTGGTCCGCAACCTCTCTTACTTCCGCCGCATCCGGAGGACAAATGTACCTGACAGGCGACGAGGACAAGCCTCCACTACTAACCGCAGGACATCAGGCATATTATCAAGCTAGCCTCCACGCTTTTGGAGCATTATTAGCAGCCCTTTACGCTGCTCGGGAGACTGGAGTTGGCGATATCGCAGACATATCTCTTCAAGAGGTGCAAGCAGCAACCCTAGAAGGAGCGGGACCGTCTGCTCTGTGGTTCCATTCTGAACAAAGCAGGGGAGGTAACAACCCAAGAGCACTTTGGGGAGTACATCCGTGTAAAGACGGTTGGATTGGCGTGGCCTCAATGCCTCGACAAACCCATTCCGTACTGGACGTTATAGGTATGTCAGATCTGAAGGACGACCCTCTTTTCAAGGAGAACGTATGGTCAGCAGAGGCGGACGATTTATTGCGACACATAGTCCCAGCTTTTACAGAAAGTCACACCGCTGAAGAAATCTTTCGTGCGGCTGATAAACATCGAGCACCATTTGCTATGATTCCCACACCAGCAGAGCTGCTGGTGTGGCCACATTATTTAGCCACAAACTTCTGGATAGAACTTAACCACCCCATATTGGGCAACCATCCGGTTCCATCCGGACCTATCTGGTTTTTTGTTGGCCCTCCCGATCAATCCCAGCCCGACAAAGGTGATTTCACCCCGGCTCCAACCATTGGCCAACACAGTTTGGAAGTTATCCAGGAACTAAGTCTACAATCAGATCCAACAGACCCTACACACCATATCCCTAATGTTGAACACACCCTACCTTTAGAAAAAATAAAGGTGGTGGACATGACTCAGGTTTGGTCGGGCCCTCACGCTACAAGGTTCCTCGCAGATATGGGTGCAGATGTTATCAAAGTGGAAGGTCCTACTTTCCCTGACCCTATACGTACAGCCGGAGGCGCTCGGACAGCTCCAGACATCGATTTATCTCCTTACTTTAACGAATACAACCGTGGCAAAAAGAGTTTAGTACTGGATCTTAAAAAGCCGGCGGGATTAAAAGTACTTAAGGAACTCATTGCTGAATCGGATATCTTCATAGAGAACTGGTCTTCGGGCGTCGCCGATAGGAACGAACTTGGATATATGGACCTAACAGAAATCAATCCTAGTATTATCTATATCTCTATGCCTGGGTTTGGTCACACAGGGCCTGACTCCACGAGAGTTGGTTTTGGTCCAACGATCGAACAGATGGGTGGGTTAGTGGCCCTTCAAGGATACAGAGGAGGCCCACCTCACAAATCTGGCATATCTTATGGGGACCCCATTGCAGGCGCTACATGTGCAGGAGCAGTGTTCGCGGGATTACTCCAACGGAAGAAAACTGGTGAAGGTTCCTACTGCGTGATTCCCCAGAGAGACGGGGTTACCAGCCTTATAGGCGAATTTATCGTAGCCGAGGCACTCGGACATCCAGTGGACTTACGAACAGGAAATAAGCGACGAGGATCAGCTCCCCATGGAGTCTATCCCTGCAAACCGGACAAAGAGCCAAGGCCCGTTCTTGGACCAGACCGCGCACCCATTGGCGAGAAATATGATAGATGGGTCGCCATAGACTGCCAAACACAAGAGGACTGGACATCTCTCTGTTCCATAGTTAAAGACCCCCGGTTGTATTCCAACAAATATCTGACCCTAGGAAGTAGACAAAGATATTCGGACCAGATTGACGGAATCATTTCAGATTGGACTTCGACTCGAGAGGCAGATGACATTGCAGCTCTATTCCAATCATCAAATATAGCGGCATCACCTGTCCAAACCGCTTTGTTACTCTCCACCGACCGCCACATGAAAGCGCGTGGCCATTTCATAAGTGTTAATCACGAAGAAAGAGGGCAACATAAAACAGCTCGGCCAACCTGGCGGTTTTCTAGACGACCTAAATTGCCACATAAATCAGGACCGCTCTTCGGATATCATAACAAAGAAATCCTAAAGTCCCTCAAATATACAGACCATGAAATCGAGTTGCTGGAAAAGGAAGGTGCTATTTCGAATAAGCTCCTCGGATCCAGATAGTCATCAAGATACCCCCACAACTACAACAGTGATATTATCGTTGCCACCGTCGATCCGAATTATCTTGACATGATAATCCCCTTCAATTCACTTCATCACTAGTTGCCGGGTATCACCAAGGGAGGAATTTAGCCCATATGGTTTTGGAACGAGTTCAACACCTAGGTCAAATTGGATACATTTGGGGAACTATAAGAGGCTCTAACAATCAAACCTCTCAATCACAGTGAGCAAAAGTACCTGCTTCAGACTACACAGAGTAAGACTCAATAAGCTTGACTAAATTAGGAAACCACTCTTTTTGGGGAAACTTGCCCCATGGAGCCGACGGTCGGGTTCGAACCGACGACCTGCTGTTTACAAAACAGCTGCTCTACCACTGAGCTACGTCGGCACCGAAAGAAATTATACTACTGATTAGGAGTGATTCTGATCCACAAAGAACATAGAACATTGGGTCAGTCCCAGTCCCACTCGACGGTCCCGAGCCTAACAGTATCCCCACTCTTAATACCTGCGTCTTCCAAAGCTCTTACCACACCTGTTTTCTGCATATGACTGTATAACTGCATTCGAGCCATCCAGTCCTCATAATCAATCCGTTCGGCAACTCTTTCAACCCCAGGCGCATTGACGACGAACACGTCTGTATCTAGTCCTTGCGCTAAATGTACAGAGACCCCTCTTCGCCTAGGTTCAGGCACTATGATCGGCACTTCATCATTTTCCGACACGAAATGCGGTTCACTGTTCTCTTCCTGATGTTCGAATAGACCTTTGAAACCCTTCCGTTTCTCTAGTTTGTCGGAATCGAGAGCCACCAAAACTTCGTTCATAAGCTCTTCTACCCCCTCTCCTGACACCGCCGAGATAACGTGGAATTCGCCGGATTGTTCCCCCATAGATTCTAAAATATCTTCTTGAAGTACGCGTACTTCTTCCAAATCTACTTTGTTCAAAGCCAACACCTGGGACTTCTTAGCTAGCTGCTCATCAAACAAACCAAGCTCTCTATTTATCAACCTAAAGTTCCGAGATGGATCCTCTGCTGATCCATCGACCATATGAATTAAAACTCGCGTTCTCTCCACGTGTCTAAGGAACTCGTGGCCTAGGCCGGCACCATCATGAGCCCCTTCTATTAGCCCCGGAATATCAACCATTACAAAGTCTCTACCTTTGTAATCCACGACTCCCAATACAGGGTTGATAGTAGTGAAGGGATACTCTGCAATCTTGGGCGACGCCTTTGTAAGCAATGTAATCAAACTAGACTTACCAGCATTAGGAGCACCAATAATGCCGACGTCAGCTATCAACTTTAAGTCAAGTTTTAACACCCTTTCGACCCCGGGCTCTCCAGCCTGAGCTATTACTGGGTATTGATTGGTCGACGATGCATATTTAACATTCCCGTACCCTCCTCGACCACCACTGGCTGCCACATACTCTTGGGCATGTTCAGTAATATCAGCCCTAACAACACCATCGGTGTCCGACACTTCTGTTCCAATTGGGACACGGATAATTTTATCAATCCCATCATTTCCTTTCTTCTTCGCACTTTTTCCGTTAGAACCGTCTCCAGCGTTGTATCGCCTCTTATATCTAAACGGTAGCAACGTGTTTTCATTGCGGTCTCCTACAATGATCACATCACCCCCGTCACCCCCATCACCACCATCCGGACCACCTCTCGGCACAAATTTCTCACGTCTACCACTTATAGCGCCATCGCCACCGGACCCACTTTTTATTTCTATGAATACTCTATCTATCAAGTTAACTCCATATAGGAGGATGGATAATAAGTCTAACTATAAGTGTGTTGATAATGGGGAAGGTAGCATGCAGAGTCAGGGGATAGAGTCCGATTGTACCATGAGAGGTTGTTGATGCTTGGTGTGTAAGTGTATGGCTAATGTGCATATATTTAATGATACCCAAAGATACAAGAAATAAGGGTTAGTGTTTTTCCACAAATAATATAAGTTATCCACCAAAATTAAGGAGTTATCAACACAAGTTGATCTGCTATTGTGTTTATTAAAAATAAAATATTTGTTCGGTTAGTTAGGGATGTCGTTGTGTGGGAACATAATTGGGCCGTTATGAAAATTAAGAAGGGACAGGGGGATTTCAGGCATGGGTAAGGATCAAAATCCAATCGGAGAGTTGTTCACTGAGTCGCAGATGTTTCAATCTTATCTCGATGTAGAGGCGGCACTCGGGAGAGCACAGGCAGAGTTAGATATAATCCCGGGATGGGCGGCAGAAAAAATTTCTGACACAGCTAGACTTGAACTGTTGGATCTTAAAAACATTCATGAGGGCCTTGAGAAAACAGGCCACCCCTTGGTTCCGCTGATTTGGGAGTTGGATCGGGTCTGCGGCCCGGAGGCCGGCGGATACATACATTGGGGTGCAACCACTCAGAACATAACGCAAACGGCAAAACTAATACAGGTGAAGCGTTGCCATACACTCTATTTAAAACGAATCGCCGATCTTCTACTAACATTGGCCACGTTGGCGGAGAAGTCGAAAAATTTCGTTATGCCGGGGAGAACTCATGGGCAGCACGCGGTTCCAGCGACATTTGGATATAAGGTTGCGGTGTGGATCGACGAGATCATCCGGCATGTTGAAAGGTTGAAGGAATGCGAAAAGAGGGTATTTGTAACGATGCTTGGAGGAGGTGCCGGTACGATGGCATCTGTCGGTATCCAGGGATTGAAAACGCAAGAATTGATGGCTGAGGACTTGGGAATCTTTTCAATGACGATGCCGTCCAGAACTATCGGGGATCACTTGACCGAGTATGTGATGAATCTGGCGATGATCGCTGCTACATCGAGTAAGATGGCTCGAGAAGTTTATACGTTGATGAAGCAAGAGTTTGGAGAGGTTGAGGAACCTGTGCCGGTAGGAGCTGTAGGGTCTTCAACGATGCCTCAAAAGCGTAACCCTCGATTGAGTCAGGATGTCGTGGCATGGGCTGCTGAAGTAAGAACCTTTGTGCCGATGTCATTGGAAGCTATGCAAACCGAACATGAGGCGGACAAAACAACGAGTATGATGATAAATTCAGCGATCGATAGAGTCTGTATACTCATGGGAAACATTTTAGATGGACTTAACGAGATATTCTCTGACATACGTCTTTTTCCAGAGAGGATGAGACAAAATCTTAATCTGTCGGAAGGGTTAATAATGTCAGAACGATTAATGTTGGAACTCGGAAAAGTGATGGGCAGGCAGCGCGCCCATGATGTGGTTTATGAGGCAGCCCAGATAGCAGCTTTAGAGAAGCGCCCGTTTGCTAAGACTTTAATTGAAACGTCAGAGGTTGCTCGAATACTAACTGCGGAGCAAATTAAGGAGCTACTTGACCCAGAGAAATATACTGGTCTAAGTCGCTATTTCGCAGAGACATTCGCGATAAAGGCTCGGGAAACTGCCGATTCTCTCGTCTGACCACCAGATATAGGTGAACATCTCCGGAAAGGTGTTAATTCAAATATTGGAAGCTTAAATATTTATCGGTAGAGTTTCGGGTATAGCTCCTGACAAACGTAGATTATCTATGTCTGTTTCCGTCAAACCGCCATTCCGAAGAATTTTTTCAGTGTCTTCCCCAAACGATGGTGGCTCAACCTCGACGAGGCTGCTGGCTGACATCACCACAGGATTGCCAGGCCATGTCACCTCTCCCCAGTTGTGCGACCTTCCGAAATCATCCGTCTTATGGAGACGATTAGAGTAATCGCGTTTTATCACCATGCCGCGTTCTTGGTTAAAAGGATCCGCATGAAGCTCTGCGGCATACGTGTTTCGAACTGCGGGTACTGCTGCGGCCCCTAATATCGTCAGCCATTCTGCTACGGTCTTAGTGCGGAATATCGTCTCCATGTGGTCATCATAGTTCTGTTCTCCAATACAAGAGAACGCTGGTATTGACTTCAAGAAAGTTAGCTCAGTTTGCCCGGATACGGAAAGAAATAACCACTCCTTGTCCGCAGTCTCATATAACCGGTTGAACGGACCTGTGCCCCTTACTCCTGGCCCCCCAATATGGCCGCGTTGGAGGCCAGGGTAATCTACATGGTATGGGCCGGTAATTGTTGCAGATGTGTGGGAGAGTGCTGCCTCTATCTTTTGACCTTTTCCTGTTGTTTCCCTTTCCAAAAGAGCCAACATGACCGCGTATGCCGCCGATATTCCTGTTCCGTAATCATTTAGCGTAAAAGTTGCTGGCCGTGGTCTCCCCTCTTCATAGGAGGATTTGATCCCCCCGTTTCGGAGTTGAATTCCAGTAGCTGCTTGGGCGTTTTGTTCGAAGCCTGGTCTTAACTGCCAAGGCCCCTCTTGACCAAAACAGTTTACGGACCCATAAACCAAGCGTGGGTTGAGTTCTTTTAGAGAGTTGTATCCTATGCCTAGTTTGTCAGCAACGCCTTTCCGAAACCCTTCTATAACGACGTCCGCAGATTCAACCAGAGTTAGAAAAGCATTGAGTCCTCCCGGTTTAGTTAAGTCTAAAACAATGCTTTGTTTGCCCCTTCCAACATCAATCCACGGTGTTACCTGCGGGGGACGGTTTTCAGGATCCACTTTGATGACATGAGCACCGTATTGGGCCAGAGTTCGACCGCAAGTAGGTCCCGCAAGGACTATACAAAGGTCCAGAACTGTGATGCCGTGCAAAGGGTAGTCACTCATTGTGTGAAATTTGTTCACCTAGTAGTGGGGCGGGATTGGTTACCTCCGAAGGTGTACCCAAAGTACGAACCAAAATCCCAGGTTGTTTCATTGTTCCGAAGACGGGATCTTTGAGTTCGATGACCGCACCTGATTCTTTCGCGTGAGGTTCGTCCATCCATTCCTTCACACTTCTGCAGACCGTACCAGGCACTCCTATTTCTGACATCAATGATTCCCATTCTTCCGCCGAACGCTCCCCCCAGACGTCTGAAAATTTTCGGTTCCATTCTTCGACCTTCTCTCCGTCGCAATGCTTGGAGGCGAAGTTTGTCAATGGATCAAGCCAGTCTGAACGGTTGATCGCTGCTAGAAAGGATTTCAAAAAACGCGGAATTGCTATGTTTGTGTTGATCCACCGTCCATCGCCACATTTGTAAAACCGTTTTATAACTGGATGACCCGCTTGATTTCCGTTGTTGCGGCGCGAGTGGCGAACGAGGGAAGTTCCCATTCCCTGATACATAGAATCATGAACAGGTACAGTAATCTGCTGTCCCCGTCCGGTTCTGTGCTTGAAAAGAAGTGCCGCTGTGACTGCGGGCGCGGCGGTGATGGCGGCGAAGGTACTGGCATAGTAAAGCGCATGGAAAGAAGGGCCTTCGCCAGGTAAGGCCTGTTCTCCTGACGGATTAAGAGAGTAGACGCCGGCGCTGGACGCTACAAGTCCTTCCCTTGCGGGGATATCCTCATGGATGTGGCCCTTGGGAAATGCAGGCAGAGAGACAACGATCACACCGGTGGCATCTGAAATTTGTGATAGGGAGCTGTAGGTTATTCCTAGGGATTTTCCTTCCCCGGGGTCTAAGGATTCGATTACGACTTGGGCACCCTGAACGAGATCTTTTATAGAGTGGGAAGAATAATCAGAGATCACTGAACTTTTCCCCCTATTCCAGACAGCAAATTCCTCCGTACCCCTTAAAACACTGCCCTCCTCCGGTTCGACCAGGAAGACATTTGCACCTTGGTCAGCGAGTAGCATTCCGAGTATATGGCCAGCTGGATGCCGACTGAACTCAACGATTCTATATTGGTCTAAGATTCCCAATGAAATCTCCTTCACTAATCAGGTAGGGATTTTCAGGAATTTTATGGAGAGGGACCTGAACGGTCAATGCCATCTTCCAACTTTATGAGCGAAGCCGGTAGGCCTCGAGTCGCTCGAGTCGTATAATCGTTCTATGAGTCAGGAGAAGTGTAGGTAAATGCAGAAATTGCTTGTAGGCACGAGAAACGATAGCAAAATGGCAGAGCTGAAGGATCTACTGAGAGAGTTGCCGTTTGAACTTGTCTTCCTCGATCAAGTTGGCATTACACAAGAGGTAGAGGAGACAGAAGATACTTTCGAGGGAAACGCCGTTCTGAAAGCAGAATGCTACGGGCGAATCGCGAACATGATTACAGTGGCTGACGATTCAGGCATTGAGGTCGATGCTTTAAATGGGGAACCTGGCGTATTATCTGCTCGCTATGGAGGAGAAGGGTTGAACGATAAAGATCGTAACGATCTTCTTTTAGAAAATTTGAGTGAATTCGAAGGTACTGGACTATCAGCTCGATTCAAATGTGTTGTAGCGGTATACCATCCCGAGGACGGCACGGAAGTTTTTGAAGGTAAAATAGAAGGGATTATTACTCATGAGCCACGAGGTGAAAATGGATTTGGATACGACCCGCTGTTTTTTTACCCTCAAAGACGGAAAACGCTGGCTGAGATTAGTGCAAAGGAGAAACATGTGATTTCGCACAGAGGGAAAGCAGTACGCAAAGCTGCAAAGTATCTTTACTCTGTAAGTGTGAGAACTAGAGGGTAGAGGTAAAGTTTTTCCAATGCCTTTTGATAAATTTGGCCGCCCCTTGAGGGACTTGCGTGTCTCAGTTACCGACCGGTGCAATTTCCGTTGTCCCTATTGTATGCCAGCGGAAATTTACGGCGAGAGATACCAGTTCTTACCGAGAAATGAGCTACTTACTTTTGAGGAGATTAAAAGGATCGTAGGTGTGTGTGTGGGGTTGGGGGTGAAGAAAGTGAGGCTCACGGGAGGTGAGCCTCTAGTGAGGCAAGGTATAGAACAATTGGTAGGTATTATCTCCGGCATAGATGGTATAGAAGATTTTGCGATGACCACCAATGCTTATTTACTGACTGGAATGGCTCGCAAACTTAGAGATGCCGGGTTGCAACGAATTACGGTGAGTATGGATTCTGTCGACGAAGGGGTTTTTCAGCATATGAACGGTCGCGGATTTGGTACTGCGAAAGTAATGGCCGGGATAGAAGCGGCTAAGGAGGCAGGGTTTGATCCTGTCAAGATAAATGCAGTGATTCAAAGGGGAGTCAACGAACATACTATTGTGGAATTGGCCAGTTGGTGTCGTGAACATGGCCATACACCTCGGTTTATAGAATATATGGATGTTGGTACCCTTAATGATTGGAAGCTAGACCAGGTTCTACCAGCACAAGAAATAATTAATATTATCGAGAGTGTGTACCCGCTTAAACAAATTGATCAGGCATATCGTGGAGAGGTGGCAAAAAGATATCGGTACTCTGACGGAAAAGGTGAGTTTGGGGTCATATCATCGGTGACCCAACCGTTTTGTGGAGATTGTACCCGCCTGCGCCTATCGCCTGAGGGCCAATTAGTAACCTGTTTATTCTCTGATTCGGGAGTTGATGTCCGGGATCCATTGAGGCAAGGGGCTTCAGATGCGGAGCTTAGAAATATCATTAGTGGTAGCTGGGAGGTTCGTGACGACAGGTACTCTGAAATTCGTACGTCCATGACCGAACCTCGTAAGAAAGTCGAGATGTATCACATTGGCGGATGATATGAGGCACGAGAGTTAGAGTAGCTTGATAAAGGTATACACAGATGGAGCTTGTATTGGGAATCCTGGTCCGGGTGGATGGGGGGCAGTGATATTGGGCGATGGAGAACAACGGATTGTCCATGGTAATGACCCGGATACCACAAATAACCGAATGGAGATTATGGCTGTTATTGAAGGGTTGAGGAATATTCCGTCACAGACGGATGTCACGGTGTTTTCCGATTCCAACTATGTCATCAATACAATAACAAAAAATTGGAAAAGGAATAGAAATCAGGATCTTTGGGACCTGCTCGAAGAAGAAATCCGGGATAGAAACGTGAGATGGAAGTGGGTGAAAGGACATGCAGGTAACCGGTTTAACGAAGAGGCTGATAGGTTGGCTCATGGAGAGGCTGCAGGAAGTTTGGTGGAGGCTGACTCTAGAGGCTTTGATGGAAGCCCAGCGAGTCAAGAAGAAAGTGATGTGTTGACACACATTAATGAGCAGGGTGTGGCGAGGATGGTCGATGTGGGGGCGAAACCCGACACAGAAAGAATCGCTGTTGCAATGGGCCATGTGAAAATGAAACCAACTACCCTTGATCTAATTAGGGAAAACTCCTTCGAAAAGGGAGATGTATTGGCGGTCGCTAATATAGCTGGAGTAATGGGCGGGAAGAGGACGTCCGATCTTATTCCACTATGTCATCCCCTTTCCCTCACGCAAATCACTGTTGAGTTTGAGTTGGATGAAGAAGGGTGCATGGTGAAGATAACTGCAACTGCTAAAACAAGAGGGAAAACTGGAGTCGAAATGGAAGCGCTAACTGCCGTTTCCATCTCGGCTCTCACAATTTACGACATGTGCAAATCGGTTGATCGTGGGATGAGTATAGGCATTAGACTCGCTTCTAAATCTGGGGGACAATCCGGGGACATTGTACTGGATTAGTTAGATTTGATGATTACGGATTTTTCTTCGCGATAGAGCTAATGATTTCCAGGATGATGCGGTGCCCTACCTCCGCGGTGATGTTAGCAGGACCCTCATAGTCTGGGGCAACTTCAACCACGTCAGCTGCAACCAGATCAACTGATAAAACGATCTGCCGGACAGCCCGGAGAAGTTCGGAGGAGGTTAGTCCGCCCGGTTCTGGTGTTCCTGTGGCAGGTGCGAATGCGGGATCCATCACGTCTACATCTACAGAAAGGTAAATCAGTTCGGGACCATCTAGGGCTTCCGAAATGGCATCTTCTAGAACAGGTTGAAACCCACGAGTTTCGATTTCAGACATTTGATGCCAACGCATTCCTTGTTCACTCATCCAGTCAAAAATGGTGTGGGGGGGCCAGTAGCCGCGTAGGCCTACCTGTATGAAGTTTTTGCCAGGAATCGCTCCGCTTTCAATCAGACGCCTCATTGGGCTGCTGTGAGATGCTAAAACACCACCGTAGCTGGTAGGAGCGGTGTCCGCGTGAGCGTCAAAATGCACCATGCCCACTTTGCCGAATCCGTAATGCTCGGCTATAGCAGTAGCCGACGGAAGAGTTATTGAATGATCACCTCCAACTATTATAGGGATGGTGTTTGCCTTGACAGCCTGTGAAACTTTTTCACGTATGGCTTCATGGCTGCGTTTCAGGGAGCTGGGCGGGCAGTTGGCGTCCCCGAAGTCGACCACTTTTAGCTCGTTTGTGGGATAAACACCTAGTCCTATATGGTATATGTCGTCGTTTGGCGCGCCAAAATAGCCAGCCTGTCGGATAGCTCTCGGTCCGAAACGGGCGCCTGGACGATTGACCACACCCATATCGAAGGGTGCTCCCATAATCGATATGTCGGCACCGTATCCCAGTAGATCCTCAGGGTTTGGGATAAACGGCCCTTGAAGAAAAGTGTCTATACCAACAAACGACGGGGTATCATCATCACTCTGTCTATATATTTGATCTCTCTTGACCTTAGCCAAATTACCAGTCTCCGAAAACTTTTTTTGTCGTTCTTGATCCACTAAATCGTAGCATTTATGGTCGTTAAGTTCTCGAAAATGGTGTTGGATAATATGAGGGGTCGCATTATGGGGTTTTATGGAATGACTTGGAGCGTCATGCCCATAGGCCGGATGTATGTCGGTGGGGTTGAGGAAATTCTCGGCGGAGGTAACGAAGGCGTACCAATGGCTGTAGGAATAGGTTGAATTCTTGTGGCTGCCTTCGTACTAGGTCCGGCACTATTAAACCGGAATGTCGGAATCTTGGTTGTCGAAGACAAGGGAGATTCTTAGCGGCAGAGAAACTCTTGTCGAAAATAAAGTTTGCTCTAGTCCAGAGCTCGTTCGAAGGCGTTATGAAGCCGCTCTCCCGCCTTTGAGAGGTGTTCAAAAGTAGCTCGAGTAAAGGCCAGCCGAAAGTGGAACTTATCAAGCGACTTGTCAACAAAAAAAACGCTACCAGTCGGGAAAATCAGACCCTCTTCTGCGGCGGATTGGACTAGTATGTCAGAACGGACTGTTTTGCTCTTTACCCAGAGGAAATAGCCCCCCTGTGGTTCCGATAGCTCAACATAGGGAGAACAATGCTCTAGGAGGGAGTTAACAAGTGATTTGCATTTCTTTTCGTACAGGATTCGCATGGAGTCAACATGAGTATCAAGTTTTCCGGACTTTATCAGATCCTCGAGCACGTAGTGCACCAGAGGACTACTTCCCATGTCGAATCGAACTTTTGTGAGCGGGTCTGCGAATTCTTCTCGCGCTTGTATCCAGCCGCACCGAAGACCGGTAGCTATTATCTTACTGAAGCTACACATTTTGATAACACCATGGCCATCGGAAAGAGCGTAGTAAGAGGAGGGAGGAGCACTGCCCTTGAAGTATATCTCGGTATAGGCTGCATCTTCTGCGATGATTATTTCGTTTGACGCACAGGTTTCCAAGATCGACTGGCGGATATTCGATTCCGTTACGGTTCCTGTCGGATTGTGGTAGTCCGGGATAGTATAAAAAAGTTTTACTCGCAGACCTTTTCCCTTTAGGTTCTCGACTGTTTGGCGAAAAAGGTCTGGGTCCACGCCTGATGGTCCCATGGGAATTTCGACTACGTCGGACTGAAAGCCTTGAATAGCCCTGACGGTTCCAGAATAGCTGGGCGATTCGACTATGACGACATCACGCGGTTGGACGAAAGCCCTAAGAACGTTTTCAAGGCAACCAGAGGAGCCATTGTGCATGATAATGTTGCTAGGCTGTAGAGAAGTTCCTTCTAGAGAATTCTGCCTTTCCGCGATTGCTTTTCTGCAACCTTCGTAACCGAACCACCCTCCGTACATAAGAGCGTCAGCCGAATTTTCCGCGAGCGCTTTGGAGAAAGCGTCTACTAGTGCAGTCGTGGGTAAAACTCTTTCATCAGGAATACCTCCTGCGAGGACGATGGGATCAGGATGGCTGGTTGGAAGATGCCACATTCTTCCCGCATCTGTTGCGGTCCCTGCTTCGATATTTCTTGCTCCATCAGAAAGGAGTTTGGAAACTTCTAGTGTTTCCCATTGAGAAGCAACACGCTGTTTGTCGAACAAAGCCATATATTAAAATTCCTGTTGAACAACAAAAATTGACCTGCAAATATTACCTGCGAACTTCTACTATAGCAAAGGAAAAAGGTATGAAGACCCCGTCGGGAGATATAATAGAGTAGCAGGTAGCTATGAAGAACGGCTCAGATTATAAGTCTCCGAAGCAGGCTGATGGGGTCAGAAGGTGGCGCTTCCAAGTAAAAGCCCATCATGATCAATCGATAAAAATGCAAGAAGACTTTGACCCATACCAGGATTTCTGGCACGGGCTAGCTCAGGCGTTTAAGGAAAATCCCTTTCGAAAGGAAGACCCCCTTATTGAGCGACTTCTTGAAGAATTTGTTGAGTGCGAGACAATTATTGATGTAGGTGGGGGAGCGGGGAGATTCGCTCTACCTCTTTCATTAGAAAAAGAAGGAATTACAGTTGTTGATTCATCAAAGTCTATGTTGGAGGAGTTGCGGGAGTGTTTGCGAGAGTTTGGTATAGAAAATGTAGAGATTTTCCAATGTCGTTGGGAAGAGGCACCGTCTGATGTGCCTGTTCATGACGGAGCCCTTTGTGCGCACGTCACATATGGAATTGAAGACATCGAGACATTCATCTCTAATGTTCACGGAAAAACCCTTGACCGTGTCGTAGTTTTATCGTTCATGCAGTCTCCACAGGCTCATTTGGGGACTCTTTGGGAATTGGTTCACGGACAGAAGAGGATTCATTTGCCGGGGGTGCCGGAGTTGATAAGGGTACTTGGGGATATGGGAGTCACTCCCTCTTTTTCTGTCTTGGATACGCTGGGAACTGTAAAGTACGAATCTGTTGAAGAGGCATTGAGCGATTTGTGCCGTCGTCTGTATGTTAGTCAGGGTACCTCAAAAGAGGATAGGCTTGTCTCCGCGTTGCAAAGTCAACTATATCGGGTCGATAAAGACTTGGAGAGTAGGTATGAGCTGGCGGGTTCTGGTGGACGGAAGATGTGTTTACTGAGTTGGACTCCTCCCATGTGCGGTAGTAATGGTGTTGATCCTGGTCAAATATTGAACTGAGGATCGGAGTAATTGGTTAGTTTGTCAAAGATCTGAATTCGCCATCTCTGTGAGTCTACGACGAGTAATCTAGACTTTGACGGGTCATAGGCGACACATGTTGGCAGAGCAAACCATTTTTCCGGTTCCAAAGTTGCGACGCGACGGCGTGCCTTGTAAACATCGGGGTTACCACGGACATACTGCTGTTGCCATTTTGACAAGTCAAACGCTGCCCCACGTATGGAGGTGATGTGGACTCCTTTCGGGTCGTAAAGTTGAACCCTGTTGTTGACCCAGTCACACACGTAAACGTCACCTTCTGGGTCTATTGAAACGTCGGAGGGATGATCCATTTTTTGAGAACTGCTCCCGGTCTCTCCGAAAGTACTCACATGTGTACCGTCCGGCGCGAATTTCTGTATTCGGTTGTTTTTGTGATCTGCAACGAATAAATTCCCCTCGACATCAGTTTCTATACCCCAAGGTGAATTGAATTCCCCGTTAGATTGTCCGAACTGACCGAAACTTGAAATAAAATTGCCGTCAGCCGTGAATTTCTGAATTCTATGGTTTAATGTATCTGCGATAAAAAGTTCCGCGGCAGTGCTGAACGTTATACCTGACGGGCGATCAAACTGACCTTCCTCATTTCCAGTCTCTCCAAATTCTGATAGTAGGTGCCCTTCAGAATTGAAAATCATTACGCGGTTTCGTAACTCATCCGTGACATACAACCTACCGTGTGAAAATGTCGCACATGTGGGCCACGAATTGTCGAAAACGTCCGCCGACATGTCAGAGAAGGAAACTATTTCTTTCTCATCATCCAATTCATTGCCGACGGTAAGTTTAATGATGTCTGAACCATACGTATCCCGAGTCAGCACGTATATATCGTTCCCATCGCCAATGGAGACGTACACTATACCGCGAAATAGTCGTCCTCCCACGACTCTAGAATAGTCGAGAGCGCGTCCTTTTATTGAAGTGGTCAACATACGTTTTTCTTAAATGAACCTTGGTTTCTCAAAATGTCCCCCGACTATCGGGAGTGCATCCAACTTCATCCAGTCTTCTAGTAGAGTTGTGTAGACTCCCCGAAAATCCAAATTAGGAATAAGATCTCCTTGGTCAAGGTCAGATTCGTTCATGGATGGATATTGCCCGTATTCTCCCCCTTGCACTTGGTTTCCGATCGCAAGGCATATTCCGGCTGCTCCATGATCGGTTCCTGCTCCGTTGTCGTACACGCGACGACCGAACTCAGAGAATAGGAACATTGTGACATTGTCTGCGATATCGTGTTCCTCAAGATCTTCAAAAAAATCTCGGATTGCACTTGAGGCAGCGGTCCACAGTTTTCCGTGAGCTGTGAGTTGGTCGGCGTGTGTGTCAAAACTTCCTAAGTCACAGTAAAAGATGCGTGTACCTAGATTCGCCTGGTGGATCTGAGCGATGCTTCGAAGCTTATGGGAAATGGAATTGTTTGCATATTCAATAGTCGACGAATATCGCTCTGGAGCGGCGTTCAATATATCAGCTCCCTTCAATGCATCGAGTCCGGTTTGTCCCAAAAAGTCCATAACTGGTCCAGACCCGATCATAGGGGAATACATGCGCTTATAGCGATCTAACACACGATCTCTTTTCTCCTCGGGAGAAATGTCTGTCAAAAGACCATAGTTGTCTAGATTTTCGACCGTAGCAACTGGAACACCGGGAGCAACTAGGGCGCGATAGAGGGAGGGGCCCATGCTTACAGCAGTTACAACATTGTCTTTGTTTGGGTCCATTTGTTTGACGGCTCGCCCAAGCCATCCCTCTGTACCTAACGTCTCTGGCTCACACGTGTGCCAAATATCCATTGATCGAAAGTGGGAACGGGGTGAATTTTGATAACCAACCCCGTGAATGACAGCAAGCTTTCCGTTGCGGTACATCTCTGCGAGAGGAGCCATTGAGGGATGAAAGCCAATTTCATCATTGAGACGCAGCACTTCGTCTTCATTGATGTTTACTATTGGGCGGTAGTCTCGGTACTTACTATCGGAATGAGGAATTACGGTGTTCATATAGTCGTTCCCGCCGGTTAATTGCAGGATGACTATGACAGGGTCGCTGTTCGAACTATCCATAATTATTTCTTCCTTGAGTTTTACAATCTGTACTTATTCTCGGACAATGTCCGTTAGGTACACGGAGGGCTTAAGCAAATTGATACTCGCGCGTTGCTACGAGAAGTTGAAGAATCTCCGTTAATCGTTCCTCGCCTGTAGTCGTCCAGTTAAAAGAGCCTAGTCTGCTAGCGTGTTCTATCAACTCTGATCGGGTATGAGAGGAAACCCGCATAGGTCCCATTATATCCAAACAAGCGTCGACGACATCTGCCGGCTTTGAAGCTGAGTCCTTAACGCGGTTAATTATTGACCTGACACCGGGTCTCGAAGTATCGGATATTAATTCGGAGACAAAATTTGTTCTTTTCATTAAAGTTCCGCTATTGATCCATTCAATTCCATTGTGCCAACCCTCAACACTTGGTGGATTTAAAAGATCTTGACCCATGTAGGTGATCTGACCTGTCCATTTTAAGATTTCTGGGGAGGGTCTCTCAGTACCTCCGACGAGTCTAAGCGTGTTTACCACCACCTCGGTTGGGTTTTTAACTCGAGAAAAGCGCTGTGCTTTAAAGAAATCGCTTTTGAATAATAGTTCGAGGGTTGTTCCTATGTGGTATCCAGAGTTCATGAGTGCCTTTGCGAGAAAATCCACTGCGTCAGGATCTTGCGGAGGGATCACAGACCATGCTGGTACTTGGGGTTCGTCGGCGACAAAGAAACTATACAGATGACGGGCGATAAACTGGGCAGTGGCGGGTTTCGAAAGAATGATGTCGATAATCTCCTCTCCATCGAAGTTTCCTTTGTGACCTAGAAACTGCTTTTCAGCATAGTCGTGATCTTCGGCTATAAACTTGAATTCCCAGTCCCAGCGCCCCATATGGAAACGCGGCAACTTATGTTCTAGAGTCCAACCTGTGAATGCCCGTGAACATTCTCGAACATCTGTCTCTGTGTAATTCCCGACGCCCATGGTAAAAAGTTCCAGTAGCTCGCGTCCCCAATTTTCATTCACCGAATTAGCGTGGTTCTCGTTATTATCTAGCCAATAGATCATGGCGGGACTTTTGGCAACTTCCATGAGAATATTTTTATAATTCCCCAGTCCTTTCTCTCGGAACATGTCTATCATGTCTTGTATCTCATCGTAGTGATCGACTTTAGCTACCCCAGTGGCGAATATGTTGTGGTAAAAGACGCACATCTTTTCTTGCAACGGCGCCTCAGTGTTAATCATCGTCCATACCCACTGAGCTTGGCCCAAACCACCCATAGTGCCTGGTTTCCACCACATGGGGTAGTATCTCAGAAATTCATACGAGTCTACCGACTTTTGAAGATCAGGGTTGAGGAGTTCGTCGATTGTAGCGTCATATCCAATGGCGGAACGGGTCTCTAGCTCTTCTCGAGATGCGCCGAATCCAGCTCTCCGCATTAGATGAGCTATAAGGTCAATGTCAGGGTTTGTTTGTGTTGAAACCATTTTAGCTCTCCCGTGTCGGTGGCTGTACTTTTATTTTTCAGACAGTGGGTTAATTCGAAATGCTCGATCCAAATTGTTTGGATCGTTTGTATCCACTACCTTGGAAGAAGCGGGGTGTGAATTTTATTAGTTATTCAGTTCTTTGGTATTACCCCTGTTGGATTCTATCTGGTCTAGATCCCAGAGGCCGGCAAAAGTGAACGCTCGAGGACAGTGCCCATATGCCTCGTCAACGTTGACCAGGATCCCTTGAAGTACTTTGGCCTTTTCATCAGGGTTCTTTACCTCTAGTTTGATCTCTAATTGGTTAAACTCATCATTAGATACGATGTTGACAGACCCATTAATACGGACAGTTTCATCAATACCTGGAATGAAAAATATGAGGCCGATATGGTGGTTTTCCTCCAAGTTTTGGTAGGACTGGAAAAGTCGGTTTCCTGCTACGTCAGGTATTAGGAGCTGGCGATCGTTCAGTACCTTTACAAATCCGGGTAACCCACCTTTGGGGGATGCGTCGCAGTGGCCTGCGGAATCAGCAGTTGCCATGACACAAAAAGGGGATTGACGTATGAAATCCATGTGTGATGGTCGAAGTATGTCGACGATTTTATCTACAGGTCTGCTAGCTGGGAATCCAAATTTTTGTGTGAATGAATTATTAAATCGTTCCTTTATATCAAGTTTCGTCATATTCGTTTCCTCGCTCGACTGAAGAGGTTTAAACCCGTCGGAATTTTACATCGAAATGAGTTCGGGCGCATAAATGAACTATTAATACAAGTCACTAATCTTGCTATTGTTACCGTAGAGAAAAATTCAGTTATTGGAATAGGTCAATCACGTATCAGCTCGAACGGAGGCAAACTACGGAATGTAGTTCTACCTGTTTGATGGCCCATGTTGTCATGGATGGGATCAAACAAAACATTTCAGATAAGGATACGGGTAGATGTTTATCTAAGGTTACTACTGGAACTTAGGTTTTCCGCAAGGCGTTCTCCTACCATCATTGTAGTCACGTTGGTATTAGCACGTACGCAATCTGGCATTATCGAAGCGTCGGCGATGTAAAGGTTGTCTAGACCCCAGACTTTGAATCGGGAATCTACAACGGCTAGCGGGTTGGAGTCAGGTCCCATTGCGCATGTACTGGTGAGATGATTTCCCGTAGTTGTAGTTTCCTTTAGCCATCTGTGGAACGCCTTGTCGTCGCTCAGTAGCTCGTCAGCTGGACTAGTTCGTTCCTTCACGATAGTGCTCAGCTGGCGACTATCCATAATATCGCAGGCTAAGTGGACTCCATCAGCCATACGGACTATATCTGCTTCCGTTTTTAGCAAATTCAAACTGATGGAGGGCATTTCCTCTGGATTGGAAGATCTGAGTCGCACGGTGCCTTTGCTCGTTGCAAGATAGAGGGAAATTGTAATCTGAATTCCAGTGATGACAGGTGTTGTGATAGACCGTAGCTTGTTAGGGGGTAATAAGTCTCGGTAGTCACCTTCAACGGCATAGGACCCCATCCACATGAGCATGTCGTCTCGGAAGGTCGACCCTGTTGCTGTGTACCGAAGAGCCACTTGCAGTCTAGGCGCCGCGGAGTCTAGCTCACCGCGATTGATAACTGAGGCATGTACAAAATTCTGTGGGTGATCACTAAGATTCTGTCCAACCCCAGGCAAATCGATATGAGAAGGTATACCAACCTCCGATAGGTGGTTCTTTGGGCCGATCCCTGAAAGCATCAGTATCCTAGGATTAGCCAGCGCCCCCGCAGAGAGGATGACTGTCTCAGAATTGACGATGAAATTTTTACCTCCAGACGTGACACGAACTCCGCTGACAAGGTTTCCTTCGATGATCAGATCGTGAACGTTACAGTTTGGCCTAATGGTGAGGTTGAGCCTGTGCCGAGCCTGAGAAAGATATCCAAGTGCGGTGCTCATCCTAATACCGTTATGATTGTTACAAGGAAAAGGACCAACCCCGTGAGCGTCCGGGAGGTTCATGTCCGCCATAGTCGGATATCCTAAATTAAGAGCTGCGCTATGGAAGGCCTTTTGGGGGGCTGCCCATTGTTCTTCAGGAAATCGGTGGGCGAGAATAGGACCATCCTTTCCGTGGAAGTCTCCACCAAAATCTAAATCGGTTTCTAGTTTTCGGAAATAGGGGAGGACACTTTCATAGTCCCATCCCTCTAGCCCCATATCCGCCCAAAGATCAAAATCGTGACTTAATCCGCGTAAAAAGATTTGACCATTGATCGAACTCGTACCTCCTGTCAATTTGCCCCTAGGCATCCTTATTTCTCTTGCCGCCTGCGCTGGTACGTTTTCTCCTTGTTGAGGCATGTATTCATTTACTGTAGCTGTATAGCCCCAATCGTGTTCATCTCCCACAGCTAAGTCTGTACCCGTGGAATATCCGTATTTAACGTCGACGGGTAATGTCTCGAATTTAGGATAATCGCTACCTCCCTCTAGTAAAAGCACGGAGGTGGTAGGATCTTCCGAAAGCCTAGTGGCTACAACGGCACCTGCCGAGCCGGCTCCGATCACAATATAGTCATAATTCATTGTGCTTTAGAAAACCTTTGATTGTACGTTCCCGCTGCAAAGTAGAGGTCGTGAGACAAATTCAGGTTACTCCTATAGGTTCAAAGATAGAATGTTAAAAAAGGGTAACTCGATAATTTATAGAAGGGAAGAGAGATGGTTAATATGGAAAGAATTTGTTGGAAGAAGAAGGATCAAGTGGGTCCTCCCTACAAAAATATTCGTGGGCACTAGCTCTTCTCGGGTTGGGTGACAAATCTTCTTTACCACGACGAACTGGGACCTTGATGCCATTATTGCTAGCGACATTCCGGGGTTCCATAGAATCGAGATTTAACTTTGCCGGGTACAACCGTAGGAGCATAATTGGTGCGTTGTTCTGAAAAAGAACTCAGCTAATGGAGATGCGAAGAAATCATATGTAAAAATGAGGTGGGATATTCAGATCGGAGAACTGGAGCAGCTTTCGCTATTAATTTTATTGAAGGTGGGGATATCCCTGAATGGGGAGGATGTGAGAACGAACCGGACGCAGAGTTATCCGCAAAAATTGACCTCTTAGTGTTTGGGAGTGCAGACTCTTTCTGTAGAGTACTCGTAGGGAGACATGGTTCAAACGTCAAATGCAGAGGGAATAAGTTTAATTCGGTCAAGGGTATAGTCAGTGGATGAGTCGAAAATAATCGGTGTTTTTGGAGGAACCTTCGATCCCATACACGATGGCCACATAGCCGCTGCTAGGTCTGTTCTCAACGCTCTTGCCTTAGAAAAGGTGATTTTTGTCCCAGCTGGTGACCCTTATCTAAAAACAGTTAATTCGCCGGTGACATCTGCTGGTGATAGATACAAGATGGTGACGCTTGCTTTGCAAAACGAAGGGAATCCTAAATTTGAAGCTTCGGACATCGAGGTCTTTCGTGAGGGTCCTTCGTTCACCATGGATACGGTAATGGAATTAGCTGCCTCTTTTGAAGAATTAGTGCTTATTCTAGGGATGGATGCTGTCTTATCTTTGCCAAATTGGCGGGACCCTGAAGGGTTGTTTGAGAAATGCCGAGTCGTAGCTGTAACTCGGCCAGGCTTCGAGTCGTCGGCGATGGATTTGTTACCTTTTCAAAACATAATAGATAAAATTGAGGTCGTGGTTGCTGATACTCCAGATCTTTCTGCTACTGAGATACGTGCCCATTTCCAACAGGGACTACCCGTTAGTGGAGTTTGTCCAGCGGTAGCACATTTCGTCATCCAGAAAGGCCTCTACCTCTAAGAGGATTCCAAAGTACCGAGTTATTAAGCTGCCGCTGATATAAAATCTGAAAATACTTTGGTTCATTGCGGGGAGGTGTCTATGTCTAATTATGTGCCAGATTCAGAGCGTCTGCTGGAAATAGCAAAAGAAAGAGGAGCGCTAATATTTGGAGAGTTTAAACTCTCAGCGGGGGGTACTAGCACGTACTATTTTGATGCGAGACTCCTGACTCTAGATCCTGAGGGGGCGTACTTAACCGCTATGTGTATCATCCCCATTCTAAAAGATTGTGGGGCTGAAGCAATTGCTGGACCTACTCTGGGGGCAGATCCTATTGTGGCCGCCGTGGCAGTAGTGAGCCATCTGCAAGGAACTCCTTTTCCGGCTCTCATCGTTAGGAAAGAAGCGAAATCCCATGGAGGGAGACGTGCAATCGAGGGGCCCATCCGGGAAGGTATGAAAGTGGCGGTGATTGATGATACCTGCACCTCTGGTGCTAGTCTGTTTCATGCGATCGATGTGGTTGAGTCAAATGGGTGCGAGGTGGTAAAAGCGTTGTCGATTATGGATCGGATGGCTGGCGGCAGCGAAGAATGCAGAAGAAGAGGGTACGATTTCCAGAGTGTCTTTAGGGCTTCTATGGAAGGAAAGATTTCTATTGTTTCCTGAAATTAGCATTGGTTCCTACACGAGGTCTCACGACAGTTGAAAATGCCCCTGGCTGTGATTAGGAATAGCCCTCGCTTTCGGTGGTGGACGTATTGCGCTGTTGCACTGGGCACATTTATTACAGTGGTAGAGCAATCTGCGACCGCAATCGTTATCCCGATGATTTCGGAACATTTCGGGGCCGATATACCCTCGGCACAGTGGATGGCAATCGGATATATGTTGGCCGTAAGTGCTTTTATGATGCCGGCTGGCGCAATAGCTGATACGTTGGGTAAGAGACGAATGTGGTTATGGGGGTTGACCCTGTTTTCCACTGCGTCTTTGATGACATCTTTTTCGACGAGTTTCGGGTTAGTAGTTACGGGAAAAATTTTAATGGGGGTCGCCGCATCTGCGCTCCAAGCTAACGGAATGGCTATGGTTGCTAATGCCTTCCCGGATAAGGAAAGAGGTAAGGCACTGGGTTTTCATATGACCGCTGTAGGAATAGGTGCTGTGGGCGGTCCGGTGATAGGGGGGGGAATTGAGAGCCTTATGGGTTGGAGGGCAATTTTTGTTTTTATATCGATCTTCAGTGTACTAGCTTGGGTAGCTGCTTTAATTATCCTTGATTCTGATGGCATCCAAAGGGGTCGCAGACTGTCTTCCCTTAGGTTGTTCGACTGGGTAGGTACGGTACTTTCGGCTTGTTTCTTACTTACGCTGATGTCGACGATAACTTTCGCACAAGACCTCGGATGGTCATCTCCTCTGATTGTAGGAGGTGCCATTTTAGGCTCGGCATTATTTGTCTCGTTTCTCTTTTGGGAAAGGAGAGTTGATGTACCCATGTTGCCGTTGGGTCTTTTTGGGAGAATACCTTTCTCCATGGGATCGGCGGCTAGGTTTCTTTCCTTTATGGCCAGTTCTGGGACATTTTTCTTGATGCCATTCTTCCTAATTTCAGGATTGGGCATGGGGACAGCCGCTGCGGCCCTCTATCTGTTACCGGGTTCAGCCACATTGATGGTTTTCGGACCAATTAGCGGAAGGCTAGCTGATAGGATAGGGACGTTAATTCCTTCATTTTCAGGAATGGTTTGTGCCACGTTAGCGATGTGGATTTTCTCGACAATCAGACTAGACTCTGACCCTTTAGTTGTCGCTTTTGCATCTGCTTTGTCTGGAATGGGCATGAGTATTTTCATGGCTCCCAACACGAGTGCGATAATGGGCAGTGCAGGTAGAAAATATTACGGTATTGTATCGGCTTTTATGAATCTAACCAGGAATGGGGCTCATGTGGTTGGAATAGCGGTTCCCACGGCTGTTGTTGTAGCTGTGATGGCTACAATGGGGTATGAACCTGATCTTTCGGACCCTGAGACATTGAAGGATGTTGGCCTTCGATCCGCCTACGCGATATCAATGGGGAAGGCTTTCCAAATATCCACAGTCATCATGGGTATTGCGGCGATATTGTCATTAATGGCTGGAATCATCGACCGACCGAAAGAGAATAGACTAGGTGTTCTGGAGGCTGAATGAGATTAGTTATAGTTAGGCATGGTCAATCGACTGCTAATGCCGAGAATAGATGGCAAGGACAAATGGATTTTGATTTGTCATCGGAAGGAAGAAAGCAGGCTGAATCGTTGGGAGCACGATTCGTTTCAGAAGGATTCCGTCCAAAATTCGTCTACTCTAGTCCGTTGAAACGTGCTGTTCACACGGCGGAAATATCGTTGCCTGATAAGAGAGTGTTTGAGATAGATGACTTAAAGGAGACAGGGATTGGGATTTTTGAGGGGTTGACTATGGAGGAAGCACGAGAAAGACACGCAGGAATCGCGGCCGATTTTGAACGGTCTCGAAACTTCGGTGTGGTGCCTGAAGCTGAGTCACGATATGAACTAAGAAAACGGGCAGAAACTGTAGTGGACTTTCTGGTCAAAGGACATCATGAGGTTGATGAGATAGCTGTTTTCACACACAGTGGACTGATGATGTTTTTGGTGGCAGTGATCATGGGAACCGACAGGGTATGGTCCTTGCGAATACCAAATACATCCCTGTTTGACTTTCGGATGGACAATCATGCTTGGAAAGGACGCAGTTCAATCGGTGGGACAGCGGGCCGTGTTGGGCAAAACGGAAAATTTGAAATACGTCGATTTGCCGACGCTAGCCATTTAATTTAGGAGCGTCAGCTTGCCATTGACTAGCTAAGGTGTGGCTGCTCGTTGAAGCGGAGGATGCGCCAAGCTGTAGGGTTGAATCTCACCTGGGATACATCGTCCCAACGTGAAATGTCGATAGAAAACTCATATATGGCAGTGTTTTTTGCAGCTAATCCCCATAGCCTAGGTGATTCCAATATTGCGCATACAATCTGTTGAATTATTCCAGCGTGCGCGAACATAACGATGCTGTCCTCATTAGTATGTTTATCGATCGCAAAGCGCAGGACACGGGCACCACGCCTCCGCCGATCCTCATCAGGTTCGGATTCTTTTATATGGGACCAGTCGCGAGAATGGCGGAATAAGTCGGCTTCCTCAGGATGAGCTTGTTCAATTTCCGACCACGTCATTCCTTCAAAGATTCCAGCCCCAGTTTCACGGAGGTCTTCCATTTCTATTATAGATAATCCCCAGTGCCCTCCCGCCAATTCAGCTGTTTCTTGAGCCCTCTTCTGAGGACTTGAATATGCGTGAGTAGGTGCGAAACGTCGTTCCTTAAACCAACGGCCAAGCTTATTCGCCTGCTCTCGGCCGTTGACCGTGAGATTTGTGACCTCTAAGTCCTTTGATCCGGACCATCTATTAGATAGATTTGCTTGAGTCTCCCCGTGGCGAACCAACATCAGGTCCATAATCTAATCCTCACGCATGAGTGAATGTCTGATTTGAAGGACCTCACGGCGAAGTTCGTCATCGAGGTCTATACGTGCTGATATTCTCTCATGTCCATGGATTACGGTTGAATGGTCTCTGTTTCCAATCAATTTGCCAATTGCCGACAAACTCAAATCAGTTTCTTCTCGAAGCAGGTACATTGCGACTTGACGAGATAGAACTGTCATTTTTCGGCGGCTTTTTCCGCGAATTTGATCAGCGGGAATTTGGAAATGCTCTGAAACGGCAGATACCACGGCTTGATCACTTATACGATCTGGGTATGTGTTTCCCGTAGATTCCGAGATCAAGCCCTTGACTGACTCTAGCGTGACCGCCTCATTCCTAAATTGAGACCATGCGGCCACTCGATTGAGGTTACCTTCAAGTTCCCTTATATTTGACTGTATACGTTGTGCGAGAAATTCGACTATTTCCCTGGGAAGCTCACAGTGGATGCGCTTTGCCTTCGACTGTAGGATCGCCAGGCGAGTTTCCAAGGGGGGCGGCTGTATGTCTGCAACCAGACCACCGGAGAGTCGGGACGTCATTCGTGATTCCAGAACTCTTAAGGCTTTCACCGGACGATCGCTAGTAATCACTATTTGTTTATTGGCCATGTGTAATGCGTTGAATGTATGAAAAAATCCTTCCTGGGTTTGTTCTTTTCCGATCAAGAACTGGATGTCATCTATGAGAAGCACATCTGCAGACCGGTAAGTATCTCGAAATAGTGCAGTCTCACCGTTTTGGATGGCACTTACGTACTGGTTGGTGAATTCTTCACAGGTAGTATAGATACAACGCATACCTTTACGTCGAACCTCATGCCCAATAGAATGAAGCAGATGTGTTTTACCTAATCCTACTCCGGAATATAAAACAAGAGGATTGAAGGTTTGCCCAGGCATTTCGGCAGCTGCCTTTGCCCCGGCGTGAGCTAGTTGGTTGGAATCCCCGACTACAAAATTATCGAAGGAATAACTAGGATTTAGGGAGCTACAAGAAAGTTTTTTATAACGTTGTTCTACCTGCGATAAGGTGCTTCTTTCTACAGGTATCGGCTTATCATCGCTAGGCTGTGATTGAGTCGGCGGATTGTTTTTACCAGCAGTGGCAATAACTGATGAAGGGTTTTCTACAATAAATGTTGCGTGCGTGTCTTCTCCAACAACGTCTCTCAACACAGTTTCAATGATCCTGCTGAGCCGCTCTTGAAGATATTCAGCTGTAAATACGTCCTTAACGGAGACTACCAGCTCTCCCTTTGCAAAAGAGATGCCCTCTGAACCTCTCATCCATGTCTCGTAGCTGGGTCGTGGAATGACAAGCTCGATTTTTCCAAGAGATGCTTGCCATATCTCTGAAGCCTTTCTGGGTTTTACAGACGCCATAATTTCTAGTGTAGGAAGCCCTTATTTTTTGCACACAATGACCCATCGGTTTATACGCCTCTTTTTTCAAAAGGCGGAACTGAGTGTTTCCACAAGGTGTCGCAGCGTGTGTCTTATAGCAGCTCTGTGTTTATGGACGTTAAGGCCAAAGCTTGGCGCTCTCCTCCCGGTAATAACCTTTCAAACCTGTCCGGGAATGCGGTTTGGAGAACCGCTCCATGAGAGTAGAGATAACTTGGACTCCTCCTCATTGTCCCGTGCTGCTGGAACTGCATTGATCTTGTTTTCTCCGATATGTCAACCTATAAGTTGACGATGTCGTAGCATACCTATTAGGAATACATTTGGAATAGTGGTCGACGGGTCATATTGCCGACCTCTCTCCCTCCCCTACTTAACTTGTCAGATCACCATTTACCAAGCTTCGCAGGACGGTTACCACTTTGTTCAAAAAGCGGTCACAACTTTGTACACCCGCCGCTTCAATTCTCGCAAGGGGGGACGTCGGCAATTTCGACGTCAATCTGATTCAAGCCTCGAAAGCCACCATTTTTTGTTCATGAATAAATTTTCTGCTGTTTGGGTTCGCATAAACATGTAGGTCGCGATACGATTGTGAAGAAATGACAGGAGGGTCTCGAATAGATATTTGAATATATATGGAATTACCTATATCGAAATCTGGTGAGAATGCATGGGATGTTGCCATTAGCGTCGCTCGCTCGGCCGGCGAGGTGTTAATGCGTTGGTGGACGAGCGAGAAACAAGTTTTCCAGAAGGGAAAATATGACTTGGTAACTAACGTAGATCGGGAGGCCGAAACCCACATCCGTGACGAAATTCAAAACTTTTTCCCTTCGCACGGGTTCTTTGGAGAAGAGCAGGCCGGCGCCGATCCCGAAAAAGGGTGGGTATGGATAGTTGACCCAGTGGACGGGACACGTAATTATGCGGCAGGCGTACCACATTTTTCTATTGTGATCGCCCTGGCTAAAGATGGAGAAATTCTTACTGGCGTGAATTATGATCCTTTACACGATGAAATGTTCCATGCCGCAGCAGGAAGTGGGGCTTACTTGAATGAAGAACAAATCGGGGTTTCTGGGCTCAGTTCCTTGCGAGGAGCTTCAGTTGGATTGGACCCTTCTAACGGCGATCCTCAGGGGACAATTAACACTTTCCAGGTGATTCGCAAGCTTTGGCCTAATCTCATGACGACCCGAATGATGGGGTCATCGGCTTTGGGAATATCGTATGTGGCGTGCGGGCGTTCAGATATTTACATCAACCACAGACTTCAGCCGTATGACCAGGCTGCAGGCTTAATACTTGTGGAGGAGGCAGGTGGTGTAATTACTGACAGACGAGGTCGCAGGGCAGGTTTGTACTCTGATGGGATTATAGCTTGTTCCTCTCCGATGTTGGAAGAATTCTTGGAAATTACAAAAAATTTGCCTTGGCGCAGACCGTCTTGCAGGTCGGTAAATCGTAGAGAGCCATAGAGCTACCAAGGGATATTTTTGATTCGCATTTGTTTCTCGTTTGGTGTCGTGTTTCAGTTACCTTAGTTGATCTATTCCGCCAGCTGAGAATTTTTTAAGGTGGGGGACTGTATTTTGATGTTAATATGCCGTTGACTGCGTAATTCGATGTTTTGAGACAAGCTTCATAATGTGTTATCAAGATAGCTAGTTGAAAGGAGGTTCTATGACTAAGCAAGGAGTGGTGCCGGACGAACTTACCAGACCTTTTTGGGAGGCTGCCAGCAGGTCGCAGTTAGTCATTCAGAAATGTGGTCCCTGTGATCGATTTCAACATCCCCCAGAAGCTTCATGTTCATTATGTGGGACTGACGGTGGTCTTTTTTGGGAGGAGGTGAGTGGGCGGGGAGTCATTTATAACTATGGAGTCGTTCACGATTGTCCTGTGAGGCTTCTCCAAGATGATCAACCATTTAATGTCGCAGTAGTCATGCTGGAAGAAGATCCTGGTATCCAGATGTATTCACATCTTCCGGGTACAGCATCGGACGAAGTTCCAGTTGGGGCTAAAGTGCGGGTGATTTTTGAAGAAACTGCTAACGGTCAATTGGTTCCTGAATGGAAGATTGCGAGCTGAATTTATCTCAGGAATATCAAACCAATTAGCAATCATTAAAGGGGGTTGATTTGGCAGCGAAAAATGCACCTGCATCTATGTATAGACGCGAAGAAGGCTTGGGTGTTTGGGAGCACAGAGGAAAAGTGGCCGCTGTAGGCGTTGGACATTCACCTACTGCACGGAGATGGGATGAACGTCCTGAAACCTCAGTAGGAGCTTGGAGTATATTGGCTTTACGGCGAGCGATTGAAGATGCAGGGGTTTCCCCCGGCGAAGTGGACGGACTAGTTATCGTGCCCGTGACCACAACCGGGGCATTTTGGCCCGATGACAAACCGCTACCGATGGATGCCATTAATGCTTTCAACCAAACGGAAGATCCGTTGGACGGGATTGCCAAACTAAGTGATGAATGGCTGCTGAAGAACATGCCAGAGTTGACTAATGTCAAATACACGGCATACGGTCCCGTTTGCATGTCCAATGCGTTGAATGTCGCGGCGCAAGCCGTTGGTGATGGGCTTACCAACACATGTTTGGTCTTGAAAGCTTGGCACAACCTTGAGGGACGCTACTATCAGGGTGGTAAAAATGCGGGTAACACTATTGACGGAACTAGTGCAATGAAAAATTTGTGGGGTGCTCCGGCTTGTTATGGGACGGCCTTACAGTTTGCAGAATATTGCCGCAAATATGGGAAGACGCATGAAATGATGGCCCCGTTCATGTCCAATTCAAGGAGGAATGGACTTATGTTTCCGGAGGGGTATTGGGCGCAACACCGTCCGGAAATTTTGACTTCAGAAGATTATGAATTGGCCAGATGGATAGCAAAGCCGGCTAATCTGTTCGATAACGATATTCCCATTATGGTGGCTGCAGCCTATCTTTTCACAACTACAGAAAGGGCAAAGGATATGAGGCAAGCACCGGTGTACATATTGAATCATGCTTCCAGTGAAACAAAACCAAGAAGTATGACTCCGACACTGGATGAAGTTGAGGTTGATACGGCACGAACAGCGAGGATGATATATGAGGGGGCGGGTATTGGAGCTAATGATTTGTCTTTTGAGAACATGTATGACGGTTTTACATTGTTTCATCAGTTCCACATAGAAGGGCTTGGGTATCGAGGGATAAAGCCAGGGGAGGCCTTGGATTTTTATCAGGGAGATATAAGTATTGAAGGTCCTAATCCTATATCCCCAAGTGGGGGCAATATAGGTAGCGGCAGAAGCAGGTTTTGGATGCACACGGATTGTATCCAGCAGTTGCAGGGCCGGGCAGGGGCGAGGCAGGTGACAGGGGTGAAACCCGAAATCGCGGTATCAGGCGGGCCCATGCCTCTTGGCGGGAATTACACAGTTTGGAGCGCAACTCCAGATTAGGAACACGCTTATATATTTTCACTTTTGGAAAGGGGTGATTAGAGAGGAAACTGGGTGGCAATCCTTATAAGCTTCGACATAGACGGCACACTCGAGGTGGGTGACCCACCGGGTGCGGTAACCATGGATATGGTGAGGATTGCTAGAATGAAGGGATTTCTCACGGGAAGTTGTTCCGATCGACCGATGAGCACTCAAAGAGATATATGGGGCGCACATGGAATAGAATTTGACTTTGTTTGCTACAAGCATATGCTTCCAGAAATAAAGAAGAAATTTGTTGCTGATGCCTATTGGCACATCGGTGACAGAGATGACTTGGACAGGAAGTACGCAATACGCGCGGGGTTTGACTTCCTGTGGCCGGATGAGGCAGCTGAAATGGAGTGGTTTTTAATATAAGAGCTTCTAGCAGACTAGGGGATACAGGACTGTTCCCTCACGTATTCTGCGGGGTTGTCGTGACGAAATTAAGATGAAAGCCGCCAAGACCTTGGATACAGCCTGAGATTTACAAACGGACGTTTCATTTAGTAAAGAGCATGAAGCCTTCCGAAGGGAGATACTTGATTTTTTGGGGAAGACTTTGCCAGATGGGTGGAATCTGCTGGGCACCGAAGATCCATACTTCCCATCAGATATTCAATTCGCAAAACATATGGCGACAATGCTGGAAAAAAGGGTGGCTCACCATGGCCTGGTCTAAAGGGTATGGTGGCCAAGTCAGATCTATCATGGAGTAGGTTATGTACCGGGAAAACCTGATATGTAATAGTGTGCGGGGATCGGATTTGGGAACTGACGGGGTTAGCTGGGTGGGATCGACTTTGTTGGGACTGGTTTCTTGAGGCGATCAGATATGTGACTCCTCGGTATTCTGACCATTCGGAATAGGCACGAAGAAGATCATGTGAGAGAGTTGAAATGAAAGGGAGAAACATATGGATTTTAGGTTCACTCCAGAACAGGAGATATGGAGGGATGAGGTAAGGGAAATAATTGATTCTCTTATGACCGACCAAGTAAGAGAGGAAATGGATGGTAGGCCGGATTTAGGACCGGGGCCAGAGCAAAAAAGATTTATGAGCGAGATTGGCAAGATGGGACTCTTGGGAATCTCATGGCCAACGGAATACGGGGGCCTTGGACGGTCTCTGATGGACCAATACATTTTTTCCGAAGAGATTGGCTTGGCAGGTTCTCCATATACCAATTCTACCGCCGTTACTATGGTAGGTCCCACTATTATGAGGGCTGGTAGCATGGAGCAAAAAGAGGAATGGCTCCCGAGAATGTTGCGAGGAGAAGTGGAATGTGCTCTGGGTTACACAGAACCGAATGCAGGCACAGATTTGGCGGGACTTGAAACAAAGGCGGTAGAAGATGGGGACGACTTTGTGATCAACGGCCAGAAAGTATTTACCAGCGCAGCTCATTTCTCGTCCCATATATGGCTTTTGGCCAGAACAGACCCTGATGCGCCGAAACATCGGGGGCTATCAGTTTTTTTGGTTCCGACGGACTCGCCTGGGTTAACGGTTAACCCTTTATGGAGGATGGACGATGGAAGAACTAATCAGGTCTTTTTCGATAACGTTCGAATACCAAGAAAAAACCTGATTGGGGAGCGGGATCGTGGGTGGTACCACGTTGCAATGGCTCTGGACTTTGAACGCGTGAGTCTCGGAGCTAGATTTGCTTCCCTTACGGCCAGACTGAAAAAACTGATAGATTACGCAAATAATACGATAGTCGATGGACGCCCGTTGTCACAGGACGTTTACTTTAGGGGAAAGTTTGTTGAACTGGGGATGAAGCTTGACGTTGTCAGATTATTCTCCTACAGAACAGCCTGGATGATTGACAAAGGTGAAGTTCCCAATTATGAGAGTTCAGCCGTCAAGATTGTAGCAACCGACCTGATTCAAGAAACAGCGGATTTTGGAGTAGAGATATTGGGGATCTATGGTCAGCTACAAGGGAACAGCGTTCATTCTCTATTAGATGGAGAGATGGAGCGTGCTTACAGAGGAGGTATTTTCCTGCGTTTTGGGGGAGGTGCAAATGAGGTTCAAAAGAACATTATTGCCCAGCGAGGACTCGGGCTGCCGCGATTATGATTGTCTTAGGAGTTAAGCGACTATGGATCTAGGTCTAACTGAAACACAAGAGATCCTTAGGCGAACAGCCCGGGAGTTTCTGACAGTAGAGTGCCCTACCTCACTGGTTAGAGAAATGGAGAGGAGGGAAGACGCTCTACCGGAAGATTTGTGGTCTAGGATGGCGTTAATGGGATGGATGGGACTTCCCTTCGTCGAGTCTCTTGGCGGAGGTGGAGGCTCGCTCACCGATTTAGCTGTCTTAGTTGAAGAAATGGGGAGATTTCTTGTTCCCGGTCCATTTTTCAATACCGTGATAGAAGTGGGACTCGTCTTGTCTGATGTTGGCTCTCCAGAGCTTCAAAAGAGGTACATACCTCAGCTGGCGAGTGGAAGCATGGTTGCTACTAGTGCTTTTCAGGAGCAAGATGCTAGGTTTGTGAAGAAGTCAGTCGATTGTTCGGCAAAGTTTGTCGACGGCGGCTACTTACTTAATGGAGTGAAACTGTTTGTTGAACATGCTGAGTCTGCAGACTTCTTTTTGCTGGCTGCGAGCGATGAAAATTGCAATGGAGGAGAAAGAATTTCATTGTTTATAGTCCCGTCAGTGACACGGGGAATAACCCTATCCCCAATGCAGAATATGGCGCACGAACCTTTGTTTGAGGTTAAATTTCAAAATGTGAAACTCATGGGGGACTCTCTTGTAGGGGACAGTGGCAAAGGATGGGATCCTTTGATGCGGCATGTGGAGCTGTCGACAGTAATGAGTTGTGTTAGAAGCGTCGGGGGTGCCTTGGCTGTGTTGGATATGACGGTTAGTTATGTAAAGGAAAGAGTGCAATTTGGACGACCGATAGGCAGTTTTCAATCAGTACAACACGATTGTGCCGACATATTGAATGCCGTAGATGCTGCTAGGCTTGCAACATATCAGGCAATAACCAAGCTTGAGGATGGGGAGGAGGCATCAAGGGAGGTGGCTCTCGCCCGCGTTCTCACCGACCATGCCTATAAGTGGTCAACACTGACAGCCCAGCAATTACATGGAGGGGTAGCATTTATGGAAGATTACGACCTTCAGTTATGGACAAGAAGGGCGCGTGTTGCAGAGTTAAAGTACGAAACTGCATCAATCCATAAGGAGAGGTATGCCAAGTCCATGGGATTGAAGTAATCAGGCGGCATCGTTATGGAATGGAAGGATGAGTATAGGAATAAAACTGTAACGCCGGACGAGGCAGTCTCGATAGTTAGAGATGGGGATCGGGTTGTAATTCCTCTGACAGAACAGCCCCTAGGATTAGTGTCCGCTCTAATCAATGTGTCAGATAGATTAGACGGAGTGGCTGTTTGTGTTTCAACCCCTGCTTTTGATATCGGAGCGCTGTTGTCCGCTGGATTGGAAGTTGAGGTTGAGATATTTCTTGGACCTTTGGCTAGGGAATATGAAAATAGTGGGGCCTCGCCGTTTTTGCCTCTTCCATTCTCCCTTACTTTTAAAACAAATGATGAAAGACCGAACGAATCAAAACCTATCGATGTTGCCGTGGTGACTGTGACCCCGCCGGATGCAAACGGGATGGTATCTTTTGGGCCCCAGCCTTGGTCCAAAATTGGATATGCTCGTCGGGCAGACCGAGTGATTGCAGAAGTTAATCCAAACCTGATTGACACATATGGTGATTGCTTTATGCACATCAGCGAATTTGATTTATTCGTAGAGGCACAAAAGATTGTTCATACGCGGGAGACATTGAGGAATTTCGTCTCAGGATTTGAAGAAGAGAGAAGAATAGCGTTAGAGGAAATTATTGATTTAGTCAGTCCTGAACGCTTGGGCCGGATGGCGCCAAGACTCCAACATATCGATATACAAATTTTACGATCTCTCTATGGGCTTGAAGCGCCAAGTGACGTTATCGTTGCCATAGGTGAGAATGTAAGACCGATCATAAAGGACGGTGCTTGCATACAAATAGGAGTGGGGTCACCTTCAACCTATTTGCCGCAAATGGGGGTGTTCGACGAGCGACTTGACCTCGGTCTCCACACAGAACTTACTGTTCCAGGTATCGCTAAGCTTGTTGACGCGGGCGTCATCAATGGAAAGCGAAAGAACCTTCATATAGGTAAAGCCGTTGCTGTTGCTTGGTCCGGTTCGGATGATAGGGATCTTGACATCATAGATGGCAATCCGAATTTTGAATTGTACGAACCGAAATACTTGTTGAATCCCTATGTGATTTCTAGTAACAGTGGACAGGTCTCTATTAACAATGCTCTTAGTGTTGACTTGACTGGTCAAATATGCTCTGAAAGTGTTTTTGGGGGGAAGATGGTAAATGGTATTGGGGGTCAGCCGGAGACCCACTTAGGGGCACTATATTCTGAAGGAGGAAGGGCGATCACTCTCCTTCAGTCAACAGCACTAAATGGAGCTGTTTCCAGGATTGTCCCAAAACTGGCTGAAGGAGAACTTGTAACTATCCCACGCTTTTGGGCAGATACTGTGATTACAGAGTATGGTAGGGCCAATCTTTTGGGAAAGAATCATAGGGAACGAGCCCAGGCCCTCATAGAGATTGCTCATCCTGATTTCAGGAAAGGGCTGAAACAAGCGGTACCAGTATGACAGATGTTCGATATACGTTTGGCCTTTGGCCATGTACCGAAATATTTGAAGTAAATTTTCTGGAGACAAAGTCATGATATATAAAGACATGGAGCCATATCTGCATACGCGGCTCTGTGATATTTTGGAAATTCAGTATCCGATTTGTTTAGCGGGTATGGGAGGTTTGCGGGGGAGATTCACCCCACCCGAACTAGTAGCAGCAGTATCCAATGCTGGCGGGCTTGGAGTCATGGGTGCTGCAGGAATTCCTGTGCCTGAGTTAAGGAATAAGATTAGACGAATAAAAGAGTTGACAGATAAGCCGTTTGGGGTAGACCTTTTGTTGCCGGCGAAAGTGGACAGGACCGGCGCCGGGAAAGAAGGCCTACGGTATGAAGATGCGATAAGACAAATTCGTCGAGATCATCCTGAACATGTTGAGTTCGTTGAGTCTCTAATTGGAGAGTTCGGGATAGAGGAGGCTGCTGCTCAACATAGGGTTCGGGAGAGGGACCCGCAGGATAGGACCGTGAAAAACCAAGTAGATGTGATATTTAGTGAAGAGGTTCCGGTATTTGCTGCTGGACTAGGAGACCCTGGTTGGGTTGTGCCCCTTGCACGGGAGGCTAAAGCCAAAGTGATGGGCCTTTCTGGTAGTGTTCGGAACGCAGAGAGACAGCTTAATGCTGGGGTTGATGTGATAGTTTCACAGGGAACGGAGGCTGGCGGCCATACAGGCAAGATCGCAACTATGCCCCTAGTTCCGCAAATTGTAGACTGTGTAAATCCTACACCTGTTGTAGCAGCGGGCGGAATTGGCGACGGTAGAGGGATTGCTGCCTCCCTAGCGTTGGGGGCAGAAGGTGTGTGGATAGGAACTGCTTTCCTAGCCTCAACAGAATCTGGAATATATGAAGGGCAACAGGACTCGATAATTGCTGGTCATTCTGGTGATTTTGAGATAAGTCGTTCATATACCGGAAAAACAGCAAGGCAATTCCGCAATCCCATAGTGGAAGCATGGGAGAATTCCAGCTTGCCCCCCTTACCCATGCCTCTTCAGGGAATATTGATGAGTGAATTCGGGTTTGCTGCAGAAAGATCGGGGCGGCATGACCTGGTATTCACGCCCTCTGGGCAAGTCTCGGGTCTTATAAAGGAAGTTCGCCCAGCGGCTGATATAATGGTGGACCTTGTCAGCACGACAATCGCGTGTTTGGAAGGACTTAAAGATAGGGTGTCCGTTTTACCTTAGTAGAAGCGATCGATAGACATATTTGTGTGTGTTATGCCGATGTTTGGACTAAGTCTAATTATTCAGACTAGACCTGAGAAATGAAGAACAAGTTCTTTTTTATTCAATGCGGTATTTTTTTACTGGGCCTGTTTTGGCTTTCTTGTGGAGATGCCCAAAATATTCATTCACAACGTGAAGAAATCATGGTGCCGAAAGAAAAACCTGTGGAACCGAAAACTTCCTCATCTGAGGCCACATTGGGAACCGATAGAAATGTAACTGCTACTGTGGTTATTGTGTTGCCCCGCTCAACGCCCACGCTTGTGCCGGTAGTAGCAACGCCGGACAAAGGTGAGACTTCAGTTCTTCCTAAACCGACTCAGACACCTATTCCCTTTCCAAGTCCTATGCCTGTAGTGGCCGTTACTGTCAATGCTAGTAACGAGGTTCTTACTACGGTTGAAGTGGTGAAAATGTTGAAACCGTCAGTGGTTCGAGTGGCCACAAAAAAAATGAGTGCAGGAATGCTTAACCAAGAAATGCCGCAGTCGGGGGTCGGCTCCGGCATCCTGTTGGATAAAGAGGGTCGAATATTGACGAATAACCACGTTGTTGAAGAGGCTCAAGCAGTGCTGGTTACCCTAAGCGATGGTAGATCATATCCTGCCCAACTGATCGGCAGGGATGTTATTACCGACCTGGCTGTGATACAGGTGGATGGAGCTTTGCTAGAGCCTGCTAGGCTAGGAGATTCATCTTCGATTGAGGTGGGAGAAGATGTCATTGCGGTTGGCCACGCTTTCGGATTAAAAGGGGGCCCCACTGTGAGTAAGGGGGTTGTCAGCGCCTTGAACCGAACTATCGATACAGGAAACCGAGTGACAATGGTGGGGTTAATACAGACCGATGCATCTATAAATCCAGGGAATAGTGGTGGTCCGCTTGCAAATATGCGAGGCGAGGTTGTAGGAATTAACACAGTCATGATTGATAGAGGCAACAGCATCGGGTTTGCAATAAATATCGATGACGCCAAAGTTATCGTTGAACAATTGCTAGATCATGGAGAAGTCAAACGAGGCTTCATAGGGATAGCGCCTATTGATGTCACGGATTTCATAAGAGAACAAATCGGACTACCCGTATCTGATGGTGTAATTATTGCGAGAGTATTTGGAGGGTATCCTGCGGAGGAGTCTCAATTGCAATCGGAAGATGTAATAGTTCGATTGGACTCCACCAAAATCAATAGTGTTGGAGATCTTTCCCGCTTCCTGATTGGGCGCAGTCCTGGTGAAACCGTGGAAGTAGGTTTTTACAGGGATGGTACGTTAATGGCTGTTGATCTTACTTTGGGAGAGCAGCCTTAGTATAGACGATGCCGATTTGACCCACTGTCGGCGGGCAAGACGTTTTCATATTCAAGCTCGAGGGAACTGATTCTCCAAATCTTCAAGGGCTGAGTTGCTCCCCGATTTAGAGAGAGCAGTATAATTGAATGCTGGAAACTCCAATGCAAATTGAATTCACTTCACATATTCGTATGTTTAATGCCTGGTTATGGTTAACTGCTTACGTTTTAAGTGTGTTGGCACTATTTGGAGTAGCGTGTACCGTTCCGACTAAGGTCACTGTGGAGGAAGCGAGAGAACATGCCTTAAATAGGTCAATTATGTGTCCAGTGTGTCCCGGTGAATCGATAGATCAATCTCAAAATGATCTATCGGTTAGTATGCGTCAGATTGTCAAGGAACAGATTGAAAATGGCAAAAGTGATCAGGAGATCAAAGAATATTTTGTAAAAAGATATGGTGTGGTGGTTCTATTAGAGCCTCCCACTTATGGAAAAGGGCTTATAGTCTGGTTGGTTCCTCCGATTGGTTTATTGGCAGCAGTCTTGGTCTTAATATTGGCTTTGATTCTTATGCGTAGGCGTGGAGGAGATCACATGCGCGCAGACCATGATCAAAAAGCGCTCTCGCAGGAGGATCGACAACGGTATATGAATTTAATTAAAAGGTACCGACATTTGAGGTATCTCGACCTCTCGGGTGAGAAAGATAGTGAGTGACAAGGTGTCGGCTACCTGTTATTTAAGGCGGTACGAGGATTTTCTGATGGACATAGTCAATGTTCGAAATCAATTTAGGGCTATAGCGTGATAGATATTGGACATGTAGCCCTCGTGGCGGCCTTTATGTTGAGTGCATATGCGGCAGTTGTCGGATTCGCTGGCGGAGTCTTAAACGGGAGAGATTTGGCAGTTAGCGCTAGATGGGGATTTTACTCTGTTGCCCCTCTTCTCTTGGTTGCCACGATAGTTCTTATTAATGCCTTTGTTAATAATGATTTTTCTGTTCGATATGTAGCTGAGAATAGTAACTTGGCAATGCCACACATCTATTCTTGGGTGGCTTTTTATTCTGGTAACGCAGGGTCGTTACTCTACATAGCTCTGGCGTTCGCTGTCATGGGTGGTGCCGCCACGCATTTTGTTAGTCGGAGACTGCCTTATACATCCCCATATGCTCTAGGAGTGATGTCTTTGGTGGAATTATTTTTTCTAGGGGTAATCATTTTTCTGGCAAATCCTTTGGAACGTCTGCCTGTGACTCCATCTGACGGACAGGGAATTAATCCCCTACTGATACATTTTGGAATGTTTATACATCCTCCATTTCAGATGTTGGGTTTGATCTCGGTTGCAATACCATTCTCGGTTGCTATGGGTGCTCTTTTGGCTGGTCGAGGCGGCCGAGATGAGTGGGTAGACCAAGGTAGGTTATGGGGGATGGTGTCTTGGTTGATCTTGACGGCAGGGCTCTTATTGGGGGCTTGGTGGGCCTATACGATCTTGGGATGGGGAGGTTATTGGGCATGGGATCCTGTGGAAAATTCTGCGTTGATGCCTTGGCTAGCGATGACGGCCTTTGTCCATTCCATCATGGTTCAGAAAAGAAGAGGAATGTTCCGTATGTGGAACATGGTTTTGATCATCACGGGTTTCACTATGGCTCAGCTGGGCATGTTCATAAATCGAGGCGGGCCAGTTCCCTCTGTCCACTCCTTTGCGGAATCTACCATGGGCTGGATTTTTCTAGCTGCTATGGCTGTGACTCTTTTTGTTTCTTTGACAATGTTTGTCCTGAGGTACGATACCTTGAGGAGTCGAGGAGTTTTGGAGTCATTTATATCTCGAGAAGCAGCGTTTCTTGCACAGAATATCCTTTTTCTTTTGATAGCTCTGGTGACATTATGGGGTACGGTTTTCCCGATTTTTTCGGAGACTGTCGACGACACCACTATGACTGTTGGGCAACCGTTTTTCAACAAGGTTAATGGCCCACTTATGTTACTCCTTGTGTTTTTAATGGGGCTTACGCCATTGTTGCCTTGGCGGAGATCTAAGCTGTCTTCAGTATTAAAGACTTTGAGGTTCACGTTGGCATTTGGACTTCTCATAGCGTTGTTCTCTGTGGCCGTCGGGATTCACCAGCCTTGGGCAGTCGCAGCATTTGGCATATGTGGAGTGGCCGCTGCTGGTGTACTTCAGGAGTGGGTAAGGGGTACGAGAGCTAGGCATGCTAGAGGAGCATCGTGGCATAGGGCGTTCTTTAGTTTATTGGGGACGAATCGGCCAAGGTATGGTGGATATATAGTTCATCTAGCGATTGTAATGTTGGGTGTTGGTATTGCGGCTTCCTCATTTTATGGAGTGCAACGGGATGTGGTAATGAAGCCTGGTGATATTGAAACACTTGGTAAATATTCATTTAAATACATAAATGTAAGCGAGGAAATTTTTGAGGATAGGGTAGAAGAAAGGGCCAAGTTTGAAGTCTGGTCTGGTGATCACAGGGTTGGATATATGTTTCCGTACAGAGCTTTCTATCCAGAGTTTCGAATAGCTGCGACACGGGGCGCCATCCACAGTACACCCGTGGAGGATTTTTATCTGGTGCCGTCGGAGTTTCGTGATGATGGCCAAGCAGTTTTCAGGGTTTTGGTCAATCCGATGGTTTGGTGGATGTGGGCATCTGGCCCGATATTAGTGATTGGTACATTATTCTCTCTCTGGCCAGGCCGGAGTTTAGAAAGACGCCGCTTTCCGTTGCCGAGGTCCTTGGCAAGGGGAGCCTATATTGGCCCAGATACTGGAGGCTAAATTCGCTATGGTAGTGCTCTTATCTATATTAATTTGTGCCATGCCAATAGTGGCTGTGTTGTACCCGTTTTTTAAGAGATCTGGATCTCGAGCCGACTCTTGGATCGATGAGTCCTCCTTGACTTTAGAGCTCGAACGGCGTTGGGAAGCTGCTATGGAGGGGCTTCAAAGCGCGGAGTTTGAACGGGCTATCGGGAATCTAGATCACGATGATTTTGAATGGTTGCGGGAGGTTCATGTCACAGAGGCAGTCTTAGTATTAAAAGCTGTTGACGTGTCGGAACATGATGAAAGGTTGATTATGGATGAAGTTGACTCCGGTCTCTCTAGAATCCGACGACGTGCGATCGGTATTCCAGATGAAAAATTGTCTTCAACCGATGAGAAGCGGTAGAGCCCACCATCATGAAATTGCTGTGTTACCTTCTAATCCTTTTTGCCGCGCTAGTCACCTCGTACGGAACGGTTCACGGCAACGAACCTTTAGACGTACACGGAAAACTGGTTAACTCTACTGCTGGCGGCCCCATCCCCGCTGGGGTGTCGATTGCCTTTCATTCTGAGCAGATTGGAGCAAGCCCGGGGATGATTCATTCAGTTACGGGGAAGGACGGGTCTTTTCTTTTTTCGGGCATAGAAGTTCATGACGACACACTTTATGGCATTTCAGCTATTTATGACGGGGCGACATACGCGAAATGGATCGATCTTAAAGATTCCTCCCCTGTAGAGATTAAGGTTTATAATTCCTCTGACTCTGATGACATTGTCACAGGATTTAACGCTTCCATACTTTTCACTGCCGCTGATCCTATTACCCGGTATTTATCAATTATGGAGATGATCACTCTCACAAATGAAACCGATCTGACGTACGTTCCTGGTTCAGAACCGATGGATCTGCTCAGGTTTGGACTTCCCATTGATGCGGAGGGCCTCGTTGTTGATACCGGGATCCCCGGAGCGGACTGGTTACAGGTAGATAGAGGGTTTGCACTGATAGCTTCACTCCCACCTGGCAGACATGATTTGATGTTCACGTACAGAGTGCCCTATTCCGGGTCGTCCTTCTCTTATCAAAAAACATGGCGCTACGGAGCAGAAAGTCTTCGTATTGTTGTCCCCAAGGGAATGTCGAATATCAATATCGATATAGATCATGAGATCAGAGTGTTGGATATAGACAATCAAAAGTATGATGTAGTTGAGTCAGTGGGTTTGGAAAGAGGAAAAGCCATGTCTCTAGAGTTGATGGATTTGTCCGTTCCGACTTTTTCTCAGTCCTTTATCCGCAATTTTCGATCAGTTCGTTATGAATATGTAGGTCCTGCATCTCTGTTCGTTGTATTACTATCAGCCGCGGTGTTTGGCATATCGAAGACATTGAGACTTAGGAGGCGCTCTAAGGGGTGGTTTTCCGGCTCTGGTGAACAAGAAGTCATTCAGGATATGATCGTTGAGTTGGAGGCTGACCTGCAAGAGGGAAATGTTTCTTTTAATGAGCATAGGCGTCGTCTCGAGATATTAAGGCGAAGGCTTAGTTCCATTTCTGAAAGCTAGTCGGTTGTCCGGAGCTGAAGTTTGAATTCTATAGTTTAGATGACAGTCCCCCATTAATGTTCATTATCTCGCCGGTAATAAACCTTGAGTTCTCACAGGACAAAAAAAGAACGGCCTTGCCTACGTCCGGTGGGTAACCGGCCTTCCATTATTTGCACAACATCAAAAAATTTTTTTTAATGAGTGCTCTCCCTTTTCTTCGCGATCTATGAGGGGAGTGATGATTGGACCTGACCTTACTCTGTTTACCCGTATATTAACTTTTACACCAAAGCTGGCGGTCCACCTAGTAAACGCATCCACCCCGGCCTTAGCTACAAAATACCAGGCTGGAGGGATACGGCCTGTGTTCTTTTTAGGAACGGACTGAAGCCTGTCACTACTGTTCCTAATGACATATTAACGATGGTACCTCCGCCCCCTTTCACCATAGTCGGCCAGATTCGATTACACATCTCGAACACCCCGTTGAGATTTACCTCTATGACGTAGTCCCATTGAGCTTGCGTCTCATATGGAAATGTTTCAGGTCCGCCAATTCCAGCGTTATTGGACGAGGTATTAACACCCCCGTACAGGGTTATTGTCTTTCTAACTGTCTCCGCGATATCTCGTGGCCTAGAGACATCGCAGCTGATAAATTCAGCAACACCCCCTTTATTACGGACTGAACTCCTGACAGATTCCCCTTCTTCTGCTCGCCGCTCCATTATCACGACACTTGCGCCCTCTTCTGCTAAAAGATGAACTGGAGCTTTCCCTATCCCACTGTTCCCTCCCGTGACTATCGTGACTTTGCCGTCAAGTCTTCACTTAGGTTTTTCCTTTATCTTGTAACGGTTCTCCAAGAGGAATGTTCCCAAGAAATTCATTAATCAGAGGGAATACGAGGTCGGTTCGACCGAAAGTGTACATATGTTTGAGGTCGGGTAGACTCATAAAGGTAGCGGAGGGAATTCTCTTGCATGCCTCCATGCTGGACTGATGTGAAAGGGGATCGGAAGATCCAGCATACATCAAGCAGGGCACCCCTAGGTTTTCCAGCTTGGAAGTTATATCGGGTCTTCTCATGCCTGCTTGGGTTCTGGCAAGGTATGCTTGAAGATCACCTTCAATGGCCTTTTTTCTATAAAGATCCATTTCTGGGCTTAATTTATCCATTAATCTTGCGACTGACTGGGGGCCCTCTCTAAACATTTTGATCCTCCTTCGATCTGATTTCTTCCCTGCTTCAGTTCTTGTTCCGGGAGTGGATGAGGCAATTATTAGGGATCTGAGCCGATGTGGCATGATCACCGCTAATTCTAGTCCGGTTCGGCCTCCAAGAGAGAAGCCCAAGAAATGAGCGGTCTCGACGCCTGCGTGGTCCATTACTGATAAGACATCTTTAGCCATCTTACTGCCGGTGTATTCCGAAACTATGTGGGGCTTGTCGCTTTCACCGTGCCCCCTAGCGTCGATGATTAAGAGGGTGAATTTGCTCTTCAGCTCATCTACGTAACCAAATTCGTACCAACAAGTTAAATCCATCATAAATCCGTGAGATAGAACCATAGGTGGTCCTTTACCTTCTGTGTGGTAGTGGATTTTGGATTCCATGTTGAAGGCAAAAGTCATAAATAAGTCCTTTCTAGTGAAAAAGCAATTAAATATCTGGTTGTTCTTGCTGTTTTAATTATCAGAGCATTATCAAATGTCGTTGCAACCTTTCTCTGGAATGAACAGAATCCAGTGTTGAGCTTTAACATCCGGTCTAGCTCTCATTGAGTCTCACCACAGACCTACCTGGCTTTGGAGTTCTAAACGAATTGGTGATGTATGTTATTTGCGTACGCCTATTTTAAGTTCTCTCGGATTCAAATTTTTAAGGACACTGTTTTCAATTAGTGAAACTTCATTTTTGTAATTTGGTGATTTGAGAGCCGACCTAGGAGGGATCATATCAATAATGCTGATTCTTAAAGAACCCCTAAACACCTTGGTAACCGCGAGGCGGGATGTTAGCGTATTTGCAGGAAATTAGTATGATATCCCAAATTGGCATTGACTCGAAGTTGGGCAGATATAATGCGGGTTATGATTAAAGTGCATTAAGTGAATGAGGGGCTGACACGCTAAAAAATGATCGAGACGATAGTACTTACAGGTTCCTGTCCAAGGTGTGGAACAGGAACTCTGACAAACGATGAAGATATGTACGGGGTTCGTATTTTCTGTGTGATGTGTGGTCACAATCGTGATTTGGGGAAATTGCCTTTGAAAGTTCGTAATATTAAAGATCTCGTGATTGCGGTGCTCGAATATGATAAGAAACAGCTCGAGAAGCAGCGTGCTGCCACCTACCCATCTTCGCTTTACGGTTAAATCATGTCCACAATCCCAATAGAGATAGTGCTTTGCACAGGCTGGTACGAAGAGCTTGTTGATAGATGGGAGTGAGGACGATCTAGCCGTCGGTTCTCTATGTATTGCAAAAACTGCGGGAAAGAGATTCAGATAAATCAAAGATTCTGCACGTTATGTGGTGTGGAAGCTATACCAGATCCTGATACTCCCTCCATACCTTCCTTTGAGACCTACATAGAGGAATTGAGAGCGATCAGATTCTCGTTGGGGAGAATTGATCAATATACCGAGTCTGATGATAAATTAGCCCTTTCCATTTCTGAAGACCTTAAGTCGCAGGAGCAAGAGGTCATTTTAGGCCTGAACCATTCATTGGATAGCATCGGTTCAGGAGAAACGCCGGGGCGACTGAATTATTTGAGGCAGGTAATAGAATCTTCAGATAAATTAGGAGATCGTTCAGAAGATCTGGTTCGTAGATTGGACATTGTTCAAGAGGTCCAATCTCCAGTGGCAAGTGGTACGTTCAGACCGCCTGGAGGTCGATTTTTAACGTCGTTTTTTTCTGGCAATTTACTAGCCGCGTTGTTAGCTTTAGGCGTACTTCTAGTGGTCGCAAGTTCACTGGTTCTTCTGGTAACCCTTTGGGACGATTCCCCTTGGTTTCTCAAGCAACTATTTCTCCTAGTCCAAATGCTTGCCTTCGTCGCTGTAGGCCATTTAGTAAAGGAGCGTATGTGTCTACTTTACTCTGGACTGGCTCTTATAACGGTCGGAGCCCTGTGGGCACTCCTCAATAGCGGAACTTTTGTTTATGAATTTGTAGTGCCGGACGGGAATTTCAAGGTTCCCGGGCTAGGGCTACCATTGGATCTTCCGCCGTACGGGTGGTTGATCATATTTTCCCCGACCGCTGTTATTTGGGGAATTCTAGCTGTTCGATACAAGGGCCATGTATTGACTAACGGGTGTGCCCTTTTCTTTATTTGTTCCTCCGGGATGATTTTCCCTTCTATAGGCCTTGGATGGAACTGGGGCCTTGCCTCAGCGTCATTGGCTTCAGCGGTTGTCACTTATCTTTCGAGTCGGTTGGATAACCTGGGTATGGAGGAGCCAGGAAGATATCTTTTCTGGAGTTCGCAGGTAGTTTTGCTAATCTTGTTCTTTGTTGCTGTCCAGGTTTGGGGTGAAGACCGTCAATCTCTTTACCCGATGGCAATAATTTGTGCTTCGGGTAGTCTCATGTCTTGTGGGGTGCTCTTAAACAGAGGCACAGACGGGTATAGCATATATGCTTACAATGTATTGATCTTGCTGGGTGTCGCAATTACTGTTGCTGTTCTCGAATGGGGAATAATCCCAGACAATTGGTTTGGATTGGTTCCTGTGTCCCTTTCCATAATGTATTCAATAGGGTCGCTATGGTATTTGGGAAGGATCAGACAGATTTCCATCTATTTGCTTCTAGGCGAAGAGGAGGTGTGGGCTGAAGCGTTGATGGTATCTGCTGTTTCAGCCGCAATTTTTGGGTGTCTCTGGCCTGATTTCTATCAGCTAAGTAAATCTACAACCCTCGTTTTTTCTGCTCTCCCTCTTTGGATAGTCCTCAGAAAGGCTAAATATTGGGAATTTACATCGATCGCCGGAGTCCTATTGGCGTCTGGAGGGCTTCTTTTTCTGGATTTGGGAGCGGACTTATGGGAGTGGACTCTCATTTTTGGGGCATGGCTAGCGTTTGGGGTATCACTTCTATCTGGGGCATTTACGTTCGGTATAGTTCGATTTTCTAAAAGGGATGCCATGCCATTTTTAGGAATTAGCGTGTTGTTGTCAGTTGCTTCGGTGATTATGGCTGGGTGGGATGATTGGGCTAATTGGGAAGGGTTGGTGATGGCCGCGACCTTTGGGTTGATGACTTTGGCTATTGGTCATAGATACTCCAACAGAGTGGTCGCTACTGCTAGTGTTTTCTGGTTTTCAGTAGCAGGCGGCTTTGGTATGGGAATGGTTGGGTTCTATAAAGGTGAACGAGCAATAGGATGGGCTGTCGAATCCCTTATTCTTTTATGGACATCTGTTCTAGTGGGAAAAAGCAAAGTAGTATCGCGGGAAGGAAAAAACCTTCTTTGGACTAACGTTTTACGATTCTCTTCCATGCGTCTGTCATGGTTCGCGTTGGCTTATGTCGCCTTGGCGGCCGTTTTAGGGTTGTTCAAGCCAGACATACTTGGAGAACCGGAACTGACAGTCGGAGCGGTTACTTTCTCTCTTGTCGGATTGTCTTATGTCGGAGTTTCCCTATTGGAAAGAAAACCCGGTTTTGGATATGGAGGTGTCTGTTTGTTGCTTATCGGATGGATTTTGCAGGCGGCAGATTGGGAACTGGGGCAGGCTCAATTCTATGCTATTCCAGCCGGTATTTATTTGCTTGGAGTGGGTTATGTTGAACGGCGGAGAAATGTACAAAAGAGCTCTGAGATGGGCGGCTACTATTCTCAACAGTCAGAGGTTGATAGGGGCATTCCTATCAGTCCTCTGCTTGAGGCGATGGCCGTGTTGGTTATGGGGGTATCTGTATTAATTCAGTCAATAACTCAAGAGCCGGAGTGGGTTTACGCGGTTCTCATGGGAGTGGAAGGGGTTGGGATGATTGTGTGGGGATCAGCTATTCGGTCAAGGGTTCTGTTAATTGGGGGACTGCTGTTGTTCTTTGTAGATGTGATCTATCAGATCACATCACTTCTATCCTCATTCGGGGGAGCGATAGTCGGGGTAGTTCTCGGAATTATCTTATTAGTGGTTGTCATAATGGTGGAGAGATTCAGAGAGAGGATTGTCCGTGTGAGTAGTCGGTGGTTCCAGACTTAACTTAGTGGAATAAAAACTCTTCTAGATTTAACTCGGACCAGATTTCCCATTCCAGGTGAAGGGAAATGTCCGGAGGCTAAAAGTGCGTGTTCCTTCTCTATCATTTCCATAACCATATTTCTAGACTTGGCGGAAAGTTTCTTATCTCTGTCTGGGGCTGGACTCCAATGGGTTTTTTCAACTTGAGGGGGAACATGTGCGGCATCCCCCAATATGATTGCTTTTTCGCCTAGCGAAGAAATTACTAGACTTGTATGACCAGGGGTGTGTCCCGGTGTCGGTAGGGTGGTAATTCCTTCGCATAACTTGGTATCGCCATCAAAAAGATCTAAGAGCCCCTTATCTACAAGCGGTTGAACCTGTTCCCTGAGATATCCGAAGGTGTCAGAATTCATGTTCCTACTAAACAAGGACCAGTCATTTTTAGAGACCATGTATCGTGCGTTAGGAAAAGTAGGTTGCCATCCTGTTGGAGTTTTGATCATATTTGTGCCAACGTGATCTAGGTGTAAATGTGTGATAAATATTGTGTCAAAGTCCTCTGGGCGGAAACCCGCTTGCGCTATCTCTGGTACTAAAGTCTCTCTTGTTGTCTGTTCGATGTGATGATCGAGTTTTCCCAAACCTGTATCGACTAAGATGGTTTGACCAGCCGCCCTTATGATGAACGATCCGATATTCATTTCGAACTGAGAGTTGGTGTAATCAGGAAAATCCTCCCAATCCTTTTCCGACAGAGTATTGAAGAATGTGTCTCTTGAAAACAGCATTTTCCCGTCGGACACTGGATATATCAAGACTTTTCCTACTACTGAGTGGCTAATCATGGCCCATTCCTTTCATTCAAATTTAGATAGTATGCATCGGTCAGAGTTGTTAGTTAGTGGTATTTCGGTATGATGTACTCTCCGAGTAGTTCCATTTGCCGATGTGTCATTTCTGGGGGACAAGCGGGGCGGAGGGCGAATTTTGTGGCCCCAGCTTCTATATATTTGTCTAGCAGATCCAATAGGATATCAGGAGGCCCAAATGCATTCATTTCTCTCAATGGAACATCGTTTCTGCGCCTAATGTTATAAGGTTCGGCCAATCGTTCCCCCTCTTTAACGCTATCTGCGAAGCAGTAGCTGAAGATAGCACCGTAGTGATCCTCCTCTATGTGGTTTCCGTATTGTCTGGCCATGTTTTTGATAGCTGGGATACTTTTGGAAACTTCTTCCGGTGGGGCTTGAGAGACTAGCCATCCATCACCTAGCCTGGCTGTACGAGCTAGCGCGGGTTTGCTCCTTCCACCAAACCAAATCGGTGGAAGAGTTGCTTGAACTGGTTTTGGCTGTACAGTAACGTTGCTTAGTGTGAAATGTTTGCCTTCATAACTAACATTGTCTTTGGACCACAATAAACGCATCACCTCGACGGATTCTTCTGTTCTACTAACACGTACCTTTTTAGATGTGCCGCAGGCTTCATATTCAGCTTCTTCTTCTGTCCCTAAACCAACGGCAGGAAGGCAGCGTCCCTCTGATAGGAAATCTATTGTGGCAAGTTCCTTTGCTAGGATTGTGGGATTTCGAAGGGGTAGAGCGATGACACTAGTTCCAAACTTCAGTTTTTGGGTACGGGAGGCAATAAACGACATAGCGACTACTGTTTCCAAGGAAAACAGGGGGGAAACGATTCGGTCAGTGAACCATATAGAATCTATATCCAGAGTCTCCATACGATCGGTGTATTTCCACAGCAGATTAGGCTCGGGTTTAGGAAAAGGCCATCCTCCGAGGGCAATTCCTATTCTTACTTTGTCAATCAATGAAGCCATTCTGCGCCTCCTGTTTTAGATAATCGGGTATTATCCAAGTAGACATCTTCAAAGGCCTAGATGATCACAGAGTTCATAGAAAGTCTTTGTGATGACGTCTGGTTTGTAGTCTGACTCGTCATAAGGCAAATTGTATCTATTCACGTAGGCGGCTCTAAATCCGCTGTGTCTTGCTCCAAGGATGTCGAAAGAGTGAGCTGCTACCATCATGATTCTGTTAGGCTCTAGTCCAAGTCTATTCGCAGCATATCGGTATACTGCGGGATGGGGTTTGAATTGACCAACAGTTTCTGCGGACAGAATGGCATCGAACTTGACCCCTAGTCGATTCTGGGCCAGATGTTCCAAGTACCACTGTTCCCCGTTAGAGAGCATGACGAGATCATATTTTTGCCCTAACCTTTCTAGTCCCTCTATCGCGTCTGTAAAGGGTGAAAGATATTGGTATGATTCCATGAATTCGTCTACTTGTGTATCGGTGAACTCGATTTTAAGGGTTCTAAGGCTGTAGAGGAGAGATCGGCGTTTAACAGCAAGATATCCACTATGTCCCAACATAAGAAGGTTGTCTTGATACTGCTCTATACGTTGCCTGTGACGCCATTGAGACCATAATTCTGAGCCTTTGATATCTGCGGGGGCTCCGCAATTTCTGAGAAACTTTTCTAATGGTGGTACTAAACTACCCGCTAAGTCAAGAACAGTACCGAAGATGTCAAATGTCAGAGTCTTTACTTGACCAATGGGACTATTTGTCATTTTTTAGCCTCCTACTCCGATTGGAAGTGGGCCGATTGTATCTGATCGAAAAAGGTGAGTCTTTCTTTGCCAGGGTTGGGGCTTGGGTCGAGGATTAATACTCGTTAAACACCCAAAGGCGATATGCATACCACATGGCTGTGGTGGAATTCGTTATAAGCACTCCCATCTAAACGTAAGAAGCCACGTGAGGCGACGCAATGGATGGGGCGCTGCCGCTAGCGGGTACGGACTCTTCCCGGGTTGGAAAGGATTGTACCGATGTAACCTCCTTGCAGACAGGCGATCGTCGCGACTATTAGGGTGATTCCATTGATACTGTGAGTAGACCCAGACATATAAAAACATAGAAATGATGACGCCAGCCCTCAGCCAAGTTCTACTAGTAACGATAAAGCCCACATGGGTGGCCAAGGAGGACGATCGAATATTATTGTTCTGGTCAGGGGCGACCCTACAAGAACCGCGAAACCAAAGACAGAACCTATTATTAGGCTCAACTCTGCACGTATTGAGAGGGCCACAACTGTTTCCATAGCGGCCTCGTTGACTAGTCTCCGAGTGAACCAACTGTAATGGGGCCTACACCCAACTCAGAAACTCGGGTAAGGATCTCATCCCTTCTAGAACCTTCCAGCGGAGGATTTGGAAGACGACCACTACCGCAGTCTATACCTAGCCTTATCGACAGGACTGCTTTGGTTCCACTATGCACACCGGCTTCTCTCATAATTTCTGTGAATATCGACGCTCGTTCTTGAGCTGCCACGGCAGATTCGACGTCCGCGGCTTTCCAAGCTTCCCAAATTGCGACCCATAGTTCGGGCGCGGCACATGGAGGACCATCTATGCAGCCCACGGCCCCTATGCTAAGGGCGGGTACCATCAACATACTGTTTCCGATGAAGCATCTGAGACCCATCTTGCCCCATTCTCTTACATTCGCGAAATTAACTGAAGAATGCTTGAGCCCGGCTAACTGTGGAACCCCGTCAGCGATTTTTTTCATAAGATCTGGAGTGACTTCAACTCCGGTCGACTGGGGTAAGTTGTAGACGTAGAAAGGAAGGTCTGCAGCAGCTGCTACTGACTTGTAGTGCTCGACGATGGATTCGTCCCGTTGCCCGTAAAAGAAAGGAGGGACGCAGCAGATCGCCTCGGCTCCAACAGAAGCCGCGTGTTCTGCAAGTTTTATGGAACGGGCTGTTGTAGGCGCCCCTACGTGCATGATGTTATTGATGCGCCCTCTGTTAACTTCTGAGGCGGCGGTTACGATTCGCATGTTTTCGTGGTCGCTGAGAAGAACGCTTTCACCGTTTCCCCCTGCCACCCAGAATCCGCCAACTCCAGCCTGTATGTTGAATTCCATTATTTCTCGGAAGGCCGTTTCGTTGAATGATCCATCCGGATTCATCGGGGTAGCTATTGCCGGGTATATACCTTCAAATGGTGGCATCTTCTTCTCCTATTTCGATTGATCAATTATTGGAGGTGCTAATTCTCGTATTTTCTATGGTCGAACTTAGCTGGCCTATCCAGCTACTTGAGTGATTGATTCTAGCACGATATTTTATTCTCAAAGATGATGAGGAACGTAAACTTCCAAGCTCTTCAAGAGGGACTTTAAAAAAAGGGCCCTGATTTGTCCCCTATGGCTTGACGTGAGAGGAAAAACCGTGTTTGAATGCGCCACTCCTTTTTTCGAAAAGAAAGGTGATGGTTGGCTATGTGAGTCAAAGGGAGCAATATAGAGGGAGGATCACTTATGTGGCCTAATTGGTTAGATAAAGGAGTAATTGTTTGCATTGCCGTCGCCTCTTTGATTGTGGCGGGTATTGCTTGCAGCTCGAATGGTGAGGACGTAGCCCCTGCTGCCGCACTGGCCAAGTCTCTGGCTGCGCCGATGGCGTCGCCCGAGGTTGACGCAGCTACTACTGCGCCGCCTGGAAGTCCCTTAGGAACTCTCACTATGGCCGTCGAAGATATTAATTCTCCAAATGGACTACCGCGGTTTTGCACAGATGGGTGCTCTGAAACGATCTATATGACAGGTATTACGGATGTTCTGTTCGACTCCATACTGAAGGAGGGAGTGGTATCGGTAGAGCCTATGCTGGCACTGTCTTATGAATTGGACCCGGGTCTTTGGTTTGGGACGTTTAAACTTAGAGAGGGTGTTCAGTTCCATGGCGGTTATGGTGAGATGACGGCACATGATGTCGAGTTTTCGTACAACGATGCGAACTCCGTTACAAATCCCGAATCAATCCACGGACAGGCGGGTGATTTCGCGCCCCTGATTGCAAACATGGAAGCTATAGACGACTATACGATAAAGTTAAACTACCGAAACTACGACTCACGTGGTGTTCTTCATAGGTTCAGCCGATTCTGGCAGACGGCTGGTATCGTGAGCAAGAAAGTGTTTGAGGACCATGGAGTTGAGGGCATGCAGGACATCTACATAGGTGTTGGCGCCTTCGAGAATGATGAGTGGACCCAGAACGAGAGGCTCGAAGGATATGCCTTCGCGGACTATTGGGGATCCGCATTGGGACATGGGCCGTTTGTAGAAAAAGCCATATGGCTTGAGGTGCCAGAAGCTGCTTCCCGGCGTGCGATGTTAGAGACAGGTGAAGTCCAGATCGCCCAGGTGGATACTAGAGACTATCTTGGCCTTTCCGAGAAAGGATTCAAGGCAGAAAAAGGTGGTGTCCATAACATCATCAGGTCGATCTCTATGGTAGGAAACTACTGGGAAGCGAATAACGCGCTGACAGGTGAGGTCATGAACCGAGATCGGGACACCTCCCTACCATGGGTCGGTGACCCGTTTGAGAACGGAGACTACGATGAGTCCACACCTTCGATGGTGAGTTCCCAGAAAGTTCGCGAAGCCCTTGCTTGGGCGATAGACAGGGAAGCTCTTGTGGAGAACCTGCTTGGAGGACTCGGTTTCGTAAATCATCAGCCATATCTGTCTGTGAACAACCCTAACTACGACGATGCGTGGAGTTGGGGAATAGACTTTGAACATGCAAAGGCTTTGCTGGATGCAGTCGGCCATGGCGGCGGATTTGGAATGGATATGTGGGTAGGACCTAGTGGGTTAGGTGCCCAGATCGGTGAGTCGGTGGGAGCTGCCTGGCAAGAGAACCTGGGAGTTAAGGTCAACTTGATTAAGACTGACTATTCCACATACATGTCCGGACTTATCGCGCGAACTAGTAAGACACCTGGTGTCTTCATATGCGGCAACTCTAACTTCCCGTATGACTGGGCCCACGGATTCGTGCTTAGCTCCTTCTCGGCTAGGGGATATGGAGTTGGCCAGGAAATACCGTATGCTACAAAGAGTTATGCGACCATGTCCGGCGAACCCGACGTTGCAAAGCGTGAGGAGCTCGCAGCAGAGTTCTACGCGCATAATCGAAAGTGGGCAAACTGCATAGGTATCTTCGAAGAGCCGATGTGGCCCTTCTCTAACCCGAAAGCAGTGGAGTCTTGGGACCAGAGGCCGATTGCTAATGGCAACGTCGGCGGAATTAACAACGTTCGGACCGTCGTGCTCAAGTAATTGGGAGGTGTACTTCGGTTGGAAGAGTGGCCCAGACGAGCTTATCTAGTAGCCTGCACGTTGGCATTTGATAGGGAAAGAATGTGGACTTCAGGGTTCTGGGAAACACTCTTATACAGATTAAATAAGGACGGTAATTCAGTAAAGCCTGTAGAGCAGAGCTAATAGTTTTATTTTTTGATTGAGAACATATTTGGACTGCCAATAGTTTGGATGGAACAGATACGAAAATACCTGAAGATGAAAAAATTACCGTCACTTATCCTGTAGGCGCTGATCCTGTGAAAATACTGTCCGTGGGAGATACGATTGGGTTAAATTAATCAGCGACGATTCGGTTGTTAGACTAGATCCCTAGCAGTGGCGAAATAAGATTATAATTGATATCTATGTTCCACCTAATTGATGAAAGCAGTAGCGAATCATGGGCGGAGGTGTGCGAGGCGATATACGCAGGTAGAAGAGATGATCTTTCCTTTTACTTGGATCAATCTGATAGGGTGAGTTCAGTATTGGAACTGGGTTGTTCTACTGGTCGGATAACTGAATTCTTAGCCGATTTAGGGAAAGATGTATATGCTGTTGACCCTTCTGGAATCCAGCTGGAGGTTGCGAAATCTCGTACAGATGCTCTTCAATGCTCTGGTAGTGTGACTTATAGTCATGCTCCGTTAATGGAGTTGGCAGTGCCGCTGGAAAGGAAGTTCGGGTTGGCTATTGTTCCCTGTTTGGCATTCATGTCAATTACTGAAGCGGAATCACAACAGAGATTTCTTCTGAACGTTCGCCGCTGCTTGATACCAGGTGGTCGATTGATTATCGAAATGGAGGTACCAGATCCTAATGTGATGCTTGCCGATCCTGCGACCCTATACCATCATCGGGATATATGTCTTGAGGACGGAAGTTCTATTATTTTATATACACGAAGAGATTACGAGGATCACATGCAGGTTGGCTACGTTAAAGCAGTAGCGGAGTTTCTAGACGGCGCAGGGGTGCTCACTCGAAAAGTAGTGCACGATCTAGATTTCCGCTACACATTTAGATGGGAAATGCAACACCTGATCCACATGTGTGGGTTTGAAGTTCTGGGGTTATACGGGGACTTTGAAGAAGGGGCATTCAATGAACAGAGCGCAACAATGGTTTGGGTAGCAGGTGCCCATTGATGTGAGATAGGGTAATGAAAATGAGCCCTCCTTGCTTAGAATAGGTCGGGCTTATTTTTACGCCCTTGGTTCGATAATGGGGTGGGCTGTTTCAGTCCTTATATAGGTGGCAGACAACGCCATGTTCATCAATAGGAAATGTCTTTTCTGGTTCAACCGTGCTGCATTCGTCAATTACAGAAGGACACCTTTCATGGAAATGGCAACCGGACGGGGGGTTCACAGGTGAGGGGACTTCCCCTTGGAGAATAATTTCTTCACGGTCATCATCAGGGTGAGACGGTAGAGCTGCGGACATGAGGGCCCTAGTGTACGGGTGCAGCGGGTTGTCAAAGAGTTCGTCAGTTTGTGCCTCTTCGACTAACCTCCCTAAATACATTACGCCTATCTTGTCGCACATATATCTGACCGTAGCAAGGTGGTGGGCTATCAGCAAATAGGTTAGGCCATGTTCTTTCTGGAGGTCCATAAGAAGGTTCATGATTTGCGCTCTGATGGAGACGTCAAGTGCGGAGACAGGCTCGTCGAGAACTATTAGTTTTGGGTTCAGGGCGAGAGATCTTGCGACTCCGATTCGTTGTCTTTGACCACCTGAGAACTCATGAGGATACAACCTGGATTGGTAAGGTTGTAGTCCAACTTCTTCAAGTAGTTCCCCTACCTTTGATTTGATCTCACCTTTCGTCATTGTAGTGTTTACCTCAAGAGGCTCACCGACGATTCCTTCTACCCTCATTCTTGGATTCAATGAAGCCCAAGGATCTTGGAATACAGCTTGAACACTGGATTTGTAGTTCTTGCGACCATCCTTGTCTAGGTCAAGTGCATCTTGTCCTTCAAATAAAATCTCTCCCTCTGTGGGTTCCTCTAACATAAGAACCATTTTCGCGGTGGTGGATTTTCCACATCCAGATTCGCCTACGAGTCCGTAAGTTGTTCCAGGTTCTATGTTCAGGTTGATTCCGTCAACTGCTTTAAGCCAGGTTTTAGTTCCCATGAAACCACTGAACATGCCTCCGCCTACAGCGAAATGCTTCTTCAGGTTCCTGATCTGCAGGAGTGATCCATTTTCACTTGTCATTCTCTTAAGAACTCCTAAATTTTTGTCTGTCCTCTATTGAGTTTCAGCCAACTCAGCCACTTCCACATTTTCCTCCAACTTCCAACAAGCTGCTATTTGACCCTCTCCCACATCATAAGTAGGGGGATATGACTCACGACACTTGTCAAACACATATGGGCATCTGTCCGCGAAGGAGCATTCTTGTTTCAGGTCCCACAGAGCCGGAGGATTGCCAGGAATTGAGTACAAACGATCAACATTCTCTTCCATCTTGGGGACAGAGTTGATTAAAGCCTCCGTGTAGGGGTGCTGAGGGCTGTTGAATATTTGCCTGACATCCCCCTGCTCCACGATCTTACCTGCGTACATGACGGCAACTCGGTCACACATCTTGGCTACTATGCCAAAGTCATGCGTAATAAAAATGATCCCCACTCCTGTGGATTCCTGTAACTCCCTTAAGAGCCTTAAGTACTGCGCTTGGATTGTAGCGTCAAGCGAAGTTGTGGGCTCGTCTGCGATCAGAACGGCCGGGTTGCAAGAAATTCCTATTGCACCTACTACTCTTTGTCTCATACCTCCCGATAATTGATGTGGATAATCTTTCATTCGTACGTCCGGGGCGGGTATTCTAACTTTACGGAGCATATCAACGACGGTCTCTTTGAGGCCGCCGCCCTTGAGGCCTTCGTGAATCTTTAACGCTTCTCCTACCTGGTCTTCTATGTCAAATACAGGATTTAAGGCGGTCATAGGGTCTTGTAGCACCATGGCTATTCTCGATCCACGGACCTTCTCCATCTCCTTCTCGTTGAGCTCAAGAATGTTTTCTCCCTCGAGGATGACCTCGCCTCCTACGATGTGCCCGGGGGGAGATGGCACCAGTCGCATCATGGATAAGGTGGTGACGGACTTTCCCGAGCCGGATTCTCCCACAATTCCAAGAGTCTCTCCTTTTCGCAAGTTGAAACTGACTCCGTCGACTGCTTTGACGACGCCCCAGCGTGTCACGAAATAGGTCTGCAGGTCTTTAACCTCAAGCACTATCTCCCCAATTCGCTCCTCAGAAGCCATTGTAGTTACTCCTCTTTTATTCTTCGTGCACTGTTTCTCTACCGCACCGCGGCCATCTGACATACACCTTGTTGACGAACCAAACCCTTCCAAACATCCGCTTGCGAACGAGTATGCGAACTATAATGAAATACGCCTAAAAAGGCAATAGATTGGTGGGCATGGTTAGGCGTGATTGGTTGATGCACAACTTGTTGTTAAATCAGGCCTGAGAAAAAGGCTGCCCCCTTCATCAACACGTCGTGTTGCTTTATCGCCAAACCTCTCAGTCGAGTTATGTAACCATCTAACCATCGTGGGCCTGATCGCACTTGTCCTCCCCAGGCCTCTGCGAAATGACGGTGGTCTCTGTAAGCCTATATATGAACGATTCGGTTCAAAGGTCCAACGTACGTGTAATACCATCCAACCAGTTTGATGCCATAGGTGTGGCGTGTTTTCAATGCGACTTCTTTTACTATTTTCAAGTATAAAGTCACGGAATCTGGTTCTAGGTCGTATATTCGCATACCATAGAGCATCTGTTGCCTGCCTCCGTTTTGCATTGTGGGGAATCGACTCTTGGAATTTCAGTTGGAATATGGAAAACGATTATAATCTGTTCTTATATTCAGAAGAGTCTTATGTCTTATGCCTTGGTTTAGAAAGTGTTATCCACCCGCCAAGTTATCAAAATATGTACTTCCTTCAAGTCCATAAAGGGGGATGAGTATAGCAAATCTAGGGTAACGTGTTGCCCTGCAATCTAGAACGAATGAGAACCGTCAATGATTTCAGTATTATGTTTGGCGAACGAGGAGCGGTTAGGAGAAAAGACACTAATGAAACCTCACCATTTTGACCTAAAACTCTGTGCACGCCTCAATTGAACATCACTAATTGCCAAGAGTTCCGCTGCCTTTAAGATTGAATCGAACATTCCCTGCCACAGTATTTTAAAAACCAATATAAAATATACAGGTATCACGGCTTGAGATATTAATTGCTTTCTGTATAATTCCAAGCCGGTCCCTAGCGTTACGCTCAGGCCAAATGTACCTAAATTTTCTCAGGCAGGCAGTCTGAATGGTGATTGGTTGTCCTTGACAGGCCTAACAATAGATGCCAATATACTGAATAACTTTTCAGTAATTATAAAAATGGAATTTATATTAACGATTAATAATTATCGAAATCACATGGATCGGTGCTATGGTCGCCGGTGTTGTTGCGTTGAAATTGAAGGAGTTTTGAAGAAGATGGTTTTTTACAGGTCGTGCCCGAAATGCAGGGGAGACATGCATGCGAGACAAGATTTCTATGGTGATTTTAAGGAATGCCTCCAATGTGGCCTGCTCCAAGATTTAGAGAAAAAGACGTCTGTTGAGATGGTCGGCTCGTCGGCAGCAGGGAAAAGTTCAGATGATAATCGTGGACGCAAGGGAGAAGCCGCCTAACTCCAAGAAACTGTTGTTGAACTTCAACACGTCTGTCTTGGCTTTCAGGATGTTGTGATGGCTTTTTTGAAATAGAGGCAGGAACTATACTGTGAGGATATAGTTCGAATTTCGATTTGTTTCGATTGACTGGAATACGGTACCTTTATAGAATCTAGCCTTAAGCGGGATTCACTATTACTAGTTTTCGACAGTCATTGGGTCGGAGTAGTCTTAAAGCGGGGGTAAATGATGGCGACAAGAACCACACCAGAGCCGTTGACGATAACCATAAGCGAAGAGGCAGCTGTTCATGTTAAGCAATTTGCCGCTGCGGAAGGGAAGCCTGAGGCAGACCTCCGAGTTGGTGTCAAAGGGGGTGGTTGTTCTGGATTAACTTATGTACTCGAGATAGTGGATGGTGGTCCTGGTGAAAATGACCAGATAGTCGAAGAACACGATATCAGATTGTATGTGGACAAGAAATCATATATCTTTTTAGCCGGCACTGTCCTTGAATATTCGGGTGGGCTGAATGGGAAGGGATTCGTGTTTAATAACCCCAACGCAAAAACCACATGCGGCTGTGGTACTTCTTTCAGCGTGTGACTCAGAGAACTGGCTCTACAACCGGAAACGTTGCAGAACTTAACTTCAATGATGTTTTAGTTGACCTCTCTTCCTACTTAGGTAGGTTACGTGTTAACGGTAGTGATGCCATTGACTTACTGGATAGGCTTTCCACTAATCGTCTAACAGATCTGACTGCGCCTGGAATGGGAATGCGTTCTGTTCTCACGACAAACAAAGGTAGAGTCATAGATCTTCTTGGAATTCATATGATGGGGAACGGGATTTTGGTGGTTACGTCAGGGGCAGCATTAAGAAAAGTTGCTGACTGGATCGAATTTTATACGATCATGGAGGACGTGGAGAATGTTGATATCAGCGGGAATACATTTCACCTAAGACTGATCGGCATAGATGCATATAAGAGGTTTCCTGAAGTCAATAATATTACGAATTCAAGTTTTCTTGAGATTGAGATATCAGGATCCTCTTGTACTGCAATCCGAACCAAGGTCGGCGGTGATTTATGTTTAGACATAATTGGGCGTAAAGACGACGAGGGTTCTGTTCGTCAGATATTGTTGTCTGATATGGACGAGCGCTCACTTTTAGATTATGAACGGTACAGAATTTCGAAAGGTGAACCGGCGTTTGGCTCTGAATTGACAGAGGATTTCAACCCGTTGGAAGCTGGTTTGATTGATTACATCCATTTCAACAAAGGTTGCTACATCGGACAGGAGGTAGTGGCAAGGTTGAATACATATGACAAAGTTCAAAGGAAGTTGGTAAAACTGACGTGGCAGGGGAGTTTGTGTGGTAGAAACTTATATTCTGGCGATCAATCTGCCGGTATTGTAACTTCTATGGCGAACGGGTTCGGTCTGGGGTTTGTAAAGAAAATACATGCGGAACCGGGTACTGTACTGGCGTGTGGGGAGGAGAGCGTTACAATAGTTGAACTATCCTCTGATTAGAATTTATCCTCTCTAGTGAGCGCTCGGTCAGCTTTCAGAGAGGTTAGCTGAAAGCGTGACACCGCCGTCTACGACGATAACTTGTCCTCTGATCATAAGCGCATTGTCGCTACACAGAAAAGCAGTTACTTTCGCTATGTCCATTGCTGTAATCATTCTTCCAGCCAATGTGTTTTTACCTGCTGAGAGCATTTTGTCGCGGTTTGGGAACGTACTGAGGGCTCCGGTGTCTACGTAACCCCCGGAAATGGCATTAACGTTGATACCTTTTGCTGATAGCTCTACAGCGAGATAGCGAGTGAGCGTTTCAAGAGCTGCTTTCGAAGTACCAACGGAAAGATAATATGGAAGGACCTTACGAGACCCTTCGGAGGTAATGTTAACAATACTTCCGCCCATTTTCATTAACTTAGCCGCTTCTACAGAACAAAGCCATGGAGCCCGAGCATTTACGTTCATAGTCCAGTCCCAGTGTTTGACTTCGAGATCCTCTGCACTTCGCTGTACGCCTGTGGCAGCATTATTAACGAGTATATCTAGCACACCGAATTCATTTTCTATTAGTTGAAACAAGCCGATTATCTTTTCTGGTTCGCCAAGATGTGATTTCACCATCAAGCAGTTAACACCCAACCGCTTGACCTGCTCCATCGTATCTTCAGCAGCAGATCGGTTTCTTAAATAATTAAAGGCGATGTCAGCGCCTCTCTCGGCTAATTCAAGGGCAATAGCCCTACCGATCCCGCGGGAGGCACCAGTCACCAATGCCACCTTTCCTGAAAATTCAGCCATTAGTATCAAAGGCCTTATGTTGCAAACTGCAACTAGATAGCCATACCTCCGTCTACACTGATTACTTGTCCTGTTATATATCTCGCCTTCTCACTGGCCAAATAACCGACCATATTTGCTATGTCTTCAACCTCTCCGAACCGTTGCATGGGAATCCAACTCATAATGGTTTCTCTCTGCTTGTCTGAAAGAATACCAACAGTGTCAGTATGTATGTAGCCAGGTGTGATTGTATTGACTGTAATGTTGCGTGTTGCAACCTCCTTTGCTAGGGCGAAAGTGAATCCGTTAATTGCGGCCTTGGAGGCGGTGTAGTTGGTTTGACCGATATTTCCTCTAAGCCCAACAACCGAACCTATGTTGATAATTCTTCCCCATCTAGCACGAACCATTGATCGGAGAACAGCTCGGGTGCAATAAAAAGTGCCGTTTAGATTGGTGTTTATGACTCTCTGCCAGGCCGTGTCCGTCATACGCAGCAATAGACCGTCATCAATGATTCCTGCATTGTTTACTAAGATATCTATTTGACCAAACTTGTCCACGGCCTCATCCACCATACTACTAACTTGCTCTAGATTACCGACGTTCGCCTGGATTGCAAAAGCGTCTACTCCTTTTGATTTGGCCTCTTCTACGGTTCGACTGGCTTCTGTTGGTGATGAATTGTAATTTACTATCACGTTTACGCCCATTTCTGCTAGCTCCAGTGCGGAAGCTCGACCAATCCCTTTACTGGCGCCGGTCACGAGAGCGAATTTTCCATCCAGTTGTTGTCCAGTTGTCACGGCATCTCCTACTTGAATTGGGTGCTATCCAGCCGTGGCCATAACCTTTGGGACTTGAATATTCATTTCTTCTATGAGTTTGGTATCAACGCACATTCTCGCAAGTTCTACAGCCCTTTCGATAGTGCTTGGACCGGCACTGCCATGACCAATGATGCTCACACCATTTACACCGAAAACTGGACCGCCGCCTCGAGAATCCACGACATTGTTTCTCTCGTAAAGTTCTTTTATTAGTTTAGAAACACTGCCAGGGGGTAGTATTGAGCCTAACGTAGACTGGAGTTGTTCTGCTAATCCACTACCTAAACCTTCTATTAATTTAAGCACCACATTTCCGACAAATCCGTCACACACCACAACGTCGGCTTTTCCCGTAACGAGATCGTTGCCTTCGACATTTCCGATGAAGTTGAGGCCGCTTTTCTTGAACAGCTCTGCTGCCTCCTTAGCTAGGGCGTTTCCTTTCCCTGCTTCGCTACCTATGCTCAGGACGGCTATACGGGGATTTTTAACTTGTAGTAAGACACTGCTGAAAACGGATCCTAAGACCCCAAACCCCAACAATTGAGCGGCTTTGCAATCTATATTTGAGCCGAGGTCTAGGATCGTTTGGTTCGGGGCCGACCCTACAATAGGTCCTCCTATTGCCGGTCTTTCTATTCCTTCAATGATCCCGAGCGTGATGACTGCAGCTGCCATCGTTCCTCCGGTAGAACCCATTGAGATGACAGCGTCGGCGAGACCGTTTTTAACAAGGCCTGTTGCGACGAGTATGGAAGCTTCCGGTTTTTGACGAAGCGCCAATGCTGGAGGCTCGTGGTCTTCTACCTTGCCCTTCGAAGGTACGACGGAGATAGACAGCCCGGAGCTATCATAGTTTGCTAGCTCTGCTTGAACTTTGTCGACGTCTCCTACTAGCAAAACTTCTGTGTTTTCGTGGCTTGCGGCTAGAACTGCGCCCTCCACTGGGACACGAGGTGCAAAGTCTCCTCCCATGGCATCAATAGCCACTTTAAAAATTTGGTTCACGCATAATCTCCTGAATTCCGATGCGGTCGACACTATTGCTTGGTTAAAGTGACAGAAGTGTCTCCTGAAATAACTTTCTCACCTGTTTGCCTTGAGACAGATACAGTGCATTGTACTAGGGTCTTTTCTCCGATTTGAGTTACTTTATTTACAAATCCGGATGTTGTAACTACATCTCCGGGAAAAACAGGGTGCCTAAACCTTATTTTCATCTTCCCAGTCTCGCCCCAATTGTGTCCAAAGTTGGCCCCCATCAGTTCTGAAATACTAGCAGCTACCATCATGCCGTGAGCAATATTGTCCCCAAATTCTGAGTTTTCAGCATATTCTCGATCAATGTGAATGGGATTAAAGTCTCCGGATGCCTGAGCATATAGTGATATATGCTGTCTGCTGACCTCCTTACATATTGCGGTCAGTTTATCCCCTTCCTGTTTTACAGTGGACACTTACTCTTACTCACTTTTGACCGGGAGCAAGATAGTACTTTTCCCATTCATAACGATATCTCCCTTGCTGTCCGTCACCTTGAGTTCTACACCCATAAATCTCCACTCTCCCCTAACATTATTGGAAGATACTGTGGCTTCACAATGGAGTGTTTCTCCAATAGCTACCGGCTTCTTATATTCGGTTTCCTGTCCTACATGTAGAGTGCCCCCAGGGATCTTGAGATCGTTCACAACGCCTCTTAGGCTAAGTGCTGAGATTGACATCGGAGGAGCCAAAGGAACTTTTGAAATATCGCTGCCTGTTGTCAGTAATCTGGATTTATCTTGTACCGCCAGCTTATAGAGCCTTACCAGCTCACGGTCGACGACGTACGATCGTCTGGAGATGGGATTTCCCACCAATAAATTCGAATAATTGATGCTAGGATCTTCAGCATCATTGATACTTGAATTCATATGTCGTTCCTTTTCCTTAATTCGTTGGGTGCTGACATAGTTGTGATAAAAGAGCTATATTGAGGTCTAGCCAGAACATTCACCTTGGTGGACACTACTCGGACCCACCGCCTTTGCCTCGTTGGAGCTGAGCTTCTTCAAGCAATCTACTGAGTAGCAAGAACGATTCTTCAATATTGTAGTCGAGTTCGGCTATTGATATTACTCTGAATAACACACCAGTGGACACCCTCACCTGTACATGTTCTCCAATTGGAGGCAGGACCACCCCCATAGCTTCTGCCATAAAACCGGAGGCAATCATTCCTTCTTTAGTAATTGGACACCGGATAAGTTCGGTTCCTTCGTGGCTTAGTAGAATTCCTTGGTCATCTTGGGATAAATTCATCCGAACGTGAGCTCGAGGAACGGTGATCAGATCGTTAGCATAGGTGGAAATCTTTATTGATGGCTGGTGGGCGTTTTGTTTAAGGTTAGCCATATCTCAATTATAAGATAACTTCAAAGGTCGGTATCCTCCACAGCCTAACTCAGCCGATATCCACATCACAGCGACAGCTGCTAGTAGCCCGCAGTTACTTATGGTTTTCCCACCTATGCAACCTGCAAGCTTCTGTCATAACACGTTTCTGACCGTGTGTTAAAAGCCTATATAGTTTTATTCATTCTCTAGACTGAACTAAACACCTAATCCCTTTCGTCTCACATTATCTTGATCATATTGCGATATTGTCAATATTGTGCCAGCTATTACAGCCAGCTATTACAACGATGTTCGGAAATATCGTCAGAGTATGGGCCTAATATTTGAAGTCTATGAATATCGGGATACTAAATACGTATTTAGATAACCATGAAAAATATTTCGCAGTTTGTATACTGGTGAAGCATACAACTGAATTAAAAGACAAGCCCTATCACGGATTAGTCTGTGAGTAGGTGGTGAATATTAAATTCTAACGTGAGATCATATGGCGGAACTAAAGTTCATCAATGAGGTAAAGAAAAATTGATCGACATACAGTTGATCCGAAGTCAACCAGAGCTTGTTCAACAATCATCTGAAAGACGAGGAAGCCAATTTTCGGTGACGGAACTCGTTGAGCTTGACAGAAAGCGACGTGCAGCCATTCTTGAGATCGATACTCTCAGAGCCAAGAGAAACGAGGTTTCACGTGAGATCAGTGGGGGTGAGCGCAGGTCGACAGATTTGATCGAGGAGATGCGCAACGTTGGTTCTAGGATAAAATTACTAGAACAAGGTGAAAGGGATCTTGCGAGTAGACTGGAAAAGATATTACTCGACATACCAAATTTACCTAGCGAATCATCTCCAGAAGGACTTGAGGCGAGCTCCAATACTATCGTGCGTAGGGTAGGTGAATTACCAACGTTTGATTTTGAACCTAAACCCCATTGGGAGATCGGTCAAAATCTAGGGATTATTGATTCCCAACGGGCAGTCAAACTTTCTCAAACTCGTTTCTACGTGTTAAAGGGCGAAGGGGCGATTCTTCAGAGAGCCCTTATAAATTGGATGCTGAATTTTCACACAATGGAGCATAAATATACTGAACTATATCTGCCTTATATGGTCAATAGGGCAACAGTTATTGGGTCTAGTCATCTCCCACACTTTGAGGAGAATATGTACCATGATAGGGAAGACGACCTTTTTATGGTGCCGACGGCGGAAGCGCCTATTACGGGTTTGTTTCGAGACGAGATAATAGACGCTTCAGAACTTCCGATGCGATTCGTGGCGCACACACCCTGTTGGAGAAGGGAAAAATTCTCTGCTGGCCGAGACACTAGAGGGATCAAACGAGTCCATCAATTCGATAAAGTTGAATTGTATAAATTCGTTGTCCCAGAGACATCTTATGCAGAGTTGGAAAGTTTAGTCAAAGATGCGGAGGAGGTATGCATACGCCTCGGAATTCCCCACAGGGTCTTGGAGTTGTGTGCTGGGGATCTTGGTTTCGCCGCGTCTAAGAGTTACGATGTAGAGATGTGGGGAGCGGGCAGCCAAGAGTGGTTAGAAGTTTCTTCGTGCTCGAATTGCACAGACTTCCAGTCACGAAGATCTGCAATACGGTATAGGCCTACCGGGGGAGGAAGACCAAAATTAGTTCACACCCTAAATGGCTCAGGTCTGGCCATTCCTCGAGTTCTCATTGCAGTAATGGAAGCCAACCAACAGGAAGATGGTTCCATTGTAGTTCCTGAGGTACTAAGGCCGTTCACAGGATTTGAAAGGATTTACAGAAATTGACAACGCGTAGAAATTTATGCGGTGTGAACGAGGATGGTCGAGCAATGTCTAAGAAGAGATTGAGGAGTCAATTATGGAAGTGATAAGACAAAAAGATGTTGAGGCAGAAGATGCCTCGAATGCCCCTCTTTTCTATGGTGGAAAAGTAACTCGCCAACCGCTGATTGGAGCCGCGAAAACAGACCAATACAATTTCTCGATAGTGTCCTTCTATGGTGGCGCAAAAAATCATTTCCACACCCATACAAGTGACCAAATATTGTTTGGTACAAGCGGGGTCGGAATTGTTGCTAATGAATCAGAACAAATTGAGCTTCGACTTGGAGATACCGCTTTCATACCTGCTGGAGAAAAGCATTGGCATGGTGCAGCCGATGGGGAAGATTTTTCTCATGTATCTCTCACTAGGCCTGATAGTCAGACGGAGATGTTTCTCCCTGATTAGAGTTGATTCTGTGAGCGGAGGATTGCTTCTAGAACGGTTATCAGGAGGAGCAGAAATCGTACCTAGTTCCCACGCTATTCTGTACGAATGCTTGGGGCATCTTCTTTAGTAGTGCGGCAGTGGCCGCCAATCCTGTGCAGTGTGCGGGTACAATCCAGTCTGGGGATAACGATTGCAAATCTTTTATAGTGTCGTTAACAGTCTCAATGAAATGAGGTTGGTCCGGTAGGTGGAACCCACCTATCAAAGCGTGTAACTTCTTTACCCCGGTTAGTTTCTTGGCGTACTTGGCTGTGTTTACTATGCCAGCATGGCCGCAACCAGTGATAACAACTAGACCCTTTCCTTTGACATTTACGATGATTGCCTGGTCGTCCAAGGTTAAAGGGTCAGGTTGCCATGATTGGTTAGAAAACTGCTGTTGCCCAGGAAGTCCTCGCTCATATTCTGTTGTCCGATCGATCTCTCCAGTTACGAGCAAGGTATTGTCTAGGATAAATGAAGGACTCTTGGATTCTTCTATCACGTCGAATCCGTTCTCTATCAACGCTGAACGGCTCACATTTGGTAATTCTCTGGGTTCTCGACCAGGAATTTGTATTCTTCGCCGATTCCAGAACTCCGGATGTATGATTATGGGCAGGGTCTTTGGATAAAGACTACGTACGATCCCGTCAAGCCCCGTTGTGTGGTCGAAATGGCCGTGACTCATGATGAATGCAACGGCGTCTTTGGGGTTTATGCCGAGGCGACTCAGGTTGTCAGAGGCCCCATCAGTTGACACACCAGCATCAAAAAGAACGCTTTGAGAAATAGTAGTGTTATTGTGAACCCGCTCTGCTGTGAGCCATGCCGAAAATCCGTGCTCTGCAACAAGGGAATCCCGGGATTCCCTTGTTGCGAGAAATCTTGATGGGTTGGTAGATTTTACGGATGGACGGGTCGCAGGTCCCACGTTTGGCAGCACTGTACTCGTAAAGTTGTCGACCACAATCGTAACTGACAGCTTTGTGACCTGGTGGAGGCTAAATCGATCTTTAACTTGCCCTAACGTCATTAGGCCTCTTTCGGGTTACTCTCGTGTATGACGCACTGTTCACATATTCCCTCTGGAATGAGACCGAACTTTATTAACCACGCAAATACATAACATCCGGCACAGAAACCGATGAGGGATTCCAGGGAGGCAAAAAAACCAAGAGCCCCTATGAGGTATCGAGTAGCTACCAGTGAATCCCCAAAATAGAATGTAATAAGCGCGGCCAATGAAAAACCTAATCCAATGGATTGAGCGAATCGTTTTGGAGGTCCGGCAACCATTTTGCTTGGATTACCAAAAATTGGAAGTACTAACCTTGTGACTAGTATACCTATGGGACTCAAGGTTGGACCGGTGGCAACCCGTGCCAGGAACCCATAGGCTAAGAACAGCAATACCCATTCGCTTCCGGTGGCAAGGAAAAGCATGGCTAGCGCCATGACTGCTCCTGCTACCAGTCGAGCTGCATATTCATTGACGGGATTTGGAAACGAAAATATCTTCTTCATAGCGTTGTTAATTCTACACTGAGTAATTAGTCCACTATAATTCGCCTCCGTCGGCTTGCGAAACACGTGCAGGTTTTACTAGAATGAACTCGATTAGAAATTCAGTTAGTTGTGGGCGGGGAAAACAATGTTTGCAGCTAGGATAACAAGTCCCAAAAAATATGAGATAGACGATATTGAGACGCCAACTATCGGTGATGGTCAATGCTTGATCAAACTTGAGAAATGGTCTGTCTGTGGAAGTGATATTCGCCATGCTTACGGTCCCGTACTTCCCGAGGAGGAGTATCCGATGCGGCATGGCGGGGCGTGTCATGAATGTGCAGGGACCATTGTCGAGAGCAGGTCAGAGAAGTTCAAAGTGGGACAAAGAGTCATCGTACTTCCGGGACCGGATGGTCCGGGGGGTCTTGTAGAGTATTATCCAGGAGATGAGGGCCGGATGGCACTGCTTCCAGAACATGGAGATCTAGGGGAGTGGATTCTTTGCCAGCCGTCTGGGACGGTCTTATATTCGTGCCAGCAGATGGGCACCATATTGGGAAAAGACGTAGTTGTTATGGGTCAAGGTAGTATTGGGCTGTCTTTCACAGCGATATGTGCTAGAGCGGGCGCAAGACGGGTAATAGCAGTTGACCCTTTAGATTACAGATTGGATTGGGGAACCAAATTTGGGGCCACTCATACTATTAACCCAGATAAAGATGATGTGGATGAGGCCCTTGCAGAGATAACAGGAGGGAGGCTTGCTGATATATCAGTTGAGGCTTCAGGTTTCCCGGATGGCCTGAATGCTGCTCTACGCGGTGCTACGAAACATGGCAAAGTGATCATCTTCGGAATACAGGCGGGGCCTCGTGGAAAAACGACGGAAATCGACACTCAAGCGTTTCTTCGCAACGCCCCAACAATCATACCTACTTCAGGCGCCAGTAGTGGCGACCCGATCGGCCATATCGATCGGATGATTGAACTGAAAGACCGAGGATGGTGGAACCCAGGAGAAATGAAAACCCACGAGATGGATTTTGCCGATGTTCAAGATGCCTATGATCAATATGAGAAATATGAGGATGCTGTAATCAAGGTCGTCATAGGTACAAGCTAGGCTGGCAGATTCGAAAAATGAAGTTATAAAAGGGGAGGCGGGCAGCCTCCCCTTTTATATTTATGGGAAACAATGTTTTTGCGCCGGGTCTGATGATAAACGATAAAGGAGACGGTTCAGGTGAAGATTACATCGGTAAAAGCTATACCTGCTTCGCATAGAACTACACGGGTAGAAACGGTGACGTCCCGAAATTATGTCTTTGTGAAAATTGAGACAGATGAAGGGATAACCGGATGGGGAGAGGCCACTTGTGGTCCTTTGAGTGTGGCGACAATGGTAGACGAATTTGGAGAGGTGATTTTGGGAGAAGACCCGATGGCTATCGAGAAACATTGGCAGACTCTCTACCATCATTTTCACGTTAGGGGTGGCGTAGTACAGATGTCTGCTATCAGCGGGATTGAGATTGCTCTATGGGATATAAAAGGTCAGGCGTTGGGGGTTCCTGTGTACGAGTTGCTGGGTGGAAAAATAAGGGAAAAAATTTGGACTTACGGAAGATGGGATGGTAGAACCCCTGAGATAGCAGTTGAAAATGCCTTGAGCCATGTTGAAAGAGGGTTAACCGCTCTTAAAGGAGATCCTTTTGAACACCGAGGTATATTCATTGATAGAGAGTCGGAAGAATTGGCAATCGAGAAGATGCGGGCTGTTAGGGAGGCTGTAGGTGATGGTGTCGAACTATTTGTCGAAGTCCATGGTCGACTGGCTCCATCTGACGCAATCAGGATTGGGAATAGGCTCGAAGAGTTTCGTCCGTTCTTCTATGAAGAACCTGTTCCTCCGCAAAACTTGGAAGCGCTTAAGAAAGTTTCGGACCATGTCAATATTCCCATTTCTACGGGGGAAAGATTACTTACCAAATTTGATTACGCCGAATTGCTTCCATTACATGCAGTCGATTTGATACAGCCTGATGTTGTTCAGGCAGGGGGCATACTTGAACTGAAGAAGATAGCTGCCATGGCCGAAGCGTATTACGTAGGCTTCCAACCGCATAATCCCTACGGGCCGTTTTGCACGATAGCGGCCTTACATCTTGATGCTTGCACTCCCAATTTTCTTATACAGGAGGGAGGTATACATCCATGGTTCCAAGATTCCACCGTAGGCGATTTCCCTCAGCAGGTCGATGGTTATTTCAGTGTGCCACCAGGCCCGGGGTTAGGTATTGCTATGGACGAAGATTGGCTTCAATCCAACCCTTGGGATAATAATGCTGCCCCTTGGAGGCCTGAGCGTGGCGCAATATCGTCTCGCCAGGGTGTAGATTGGTCCTAGAAGTTATCTATTCGAATGGGTCTGGGTCAGCTTAGGGAAGCACCCGTAGCTCCTGTGTATATAGAATATAGAGACTGACTGGCTGTGATAAATAGCCTGTTTCTCTTGATACCTCCGAAGGTTAAATTCGAAGGGATTTCGGGCATGTAGATTCGACCAATCAGGTCCGAATCAGGTGAATATACGCCGATCGAATTTGTGCCTCTTTGGGCGGAAGCCCATAAATTACCATCCGTATCGCAACGTATCCCGTCTGTTGAGTCATCCTCTGTATCAACGAACACTCGACCATTGGAGAGTGAGCCACCATCATCTGTGACATCGTAGGAGTAAATTACCTTTGGGTTATTTGAACCTGAGTCAGCTATGTAAAGTGTGTCGCAGCTTGGTGAGAAGCAAAGACCATTCGGTCTTAGTAAACCGCTTGCCATCACATTGACGTCACCGGTTATAGGGTGAATTCGATAGATGGCTGTAGGCAGCTCTGGGTCTGCTTTGTTCCCTTCATAGTCGTTGGCGATCCCGTAACCTGGGTCAGTGAACCAAATCCCCCCATCTGAATGTATGGCGACGTCGTTAGGTGCGTTTAATCTTCGCTTTTGGAATGAATCAGCGATAACAGATATCGATCCGTCATGTTCTGTGCGGGTAACCCGTCTAGTTAAATGTTCACAAGTCACCAATCTGCCTTCTTTATCCCTAGCGTTACCATTAGCATTATTAGAAGGGGTTCTGTATTCGCTTACGAGTCCAGACTCCTCCGTCCATCTCAATATTCGATTGTTTGGGATGTCGCTAAAGATGAGGAACCTCCCGTCACCAAACCATGCCGGGCCCTCTGCCCATCTACAGCCGGTGAAAATCCGTTCCATGCCAGCGTTTCCGATAAAGTACTTTTCAAAGCGTTGATCTATTATCTCAACCGCTGGTTCAGGGTAAGGGACGTTATCTTTTTGCCAGTCTCTGTCGAGGCGTCTGTTTATAGGCTCATAAGGTGTCATTGGGATCCTCTTCGTCTGGTTCTCAAGTCCGGTAACTCTATCACAGGGCAGAAGGGTATCTTCAGGTGGAGTTTGCTATCTGCTGGAACGAAGTTGTGCTACGATTTCTGCCGTACTCTGAGATAGAAGCTGCGATTGATGACATCACTTTGTAGGTATGGAGGTTAGTGTGGAGGGGCCTAATTTTTGCCAAAAATAAAGCAGGTTTTCGGGTCTATAAGATCGGGACAGGGGAAGATATATTACGGTTGGCTGATGCTTTCTGTTTGCTTTTTCCTAGTCATGTGTACATTTGGAATAAGATCCTCCTTTGGAGTGTTCATAACTCCTATGGAGTCAGATATGGGTTGGAGCCGCGCTGAGATATCCAGAGTATTGTCGCTTGGGATATTAATCGGGGCGGGGTCATTTATGGTGACAGGCTATCTCCATGATAGATATGGGGGTAGGATCGTAATTGGAGGTTGTTTGATCGCGGTGGGTATCTCTGTCGCGTTAACGAGCCTTGTGAACTCGATTCCGTCATTCATATTGATTCACGGATTTCTAGGGGCTTTTGCCTCAAGTGGAGTTTCATTTGTCACACTCCACTCGCTTCTTGCCCGTTGGTTTTTTAAGCGTAGAGCTCTAGCAATCAGTATTTCGGCAACTGGCGGATCCATCGGACCGCTGCTATTTGCTCCATTCTCCGCATATCTTATAGAGACATTTGACTGGAGAACGGCTTTTGTAGTTCTTGGTTGCATGATTGTGTTTATAGCAGGCCCGCTTGCGGTAACTTTCCTAAGGAATGACCCTCAGGGAGCGGTTCCCGGTGGTGAGCGTATTGAAAGTGACATTGGATCAAATGTCTCGGACGACAAAGGCGAGGTGGAAATAGCAGGTCCTCTATTCACTAGTAGTTGGAGACAAGCACTATCCACTTCTCCATTCTGGCAACTCTCCAGTGCCTACTTAGTCTGCGGCATTACAACTAATATCATCTCAGTTCACTTCGTTCCTTTTGCCGAGGACCAAGGTATTCCCAAAATGACCGCTGCTACCATTTTTGGGGTCATGATGGGTCTTAACTCGGTTGGTGTACTCTCTGCGGGAGTTTTATCTAATTACTTTAACCAAAAGAATGTGCTGTCGACAACATACGCTCTTCGAGGTATGGCCTATGCGTTACTTCTTGTGGTGGGAGGAGTTGAAGGTATGTGGGTCTTCGCCGTAGTTGCTGGAGTTTCCTGGATTGCCACGGCTTCGGTTACATCCTCCATGACTGCAGATATTTATGGAGTCAAAAACCTGGGTACTTTAAATGGGATGACGAACATGTCCCATCAAATTGGTGGAGCGCTGTCTGTACTCCTAGCAGGCGAGATTCACCAAATTACAGGGTCATACACATTGCCGTTTATGTTTGCCGGATTGACTTTGATCGGGGCGAGTATATCTGCCTTTAAGGTTAATGAGAAGGCTTATTCATATCGATACAATCCCGTTCGGATAGGTGCCTCTGGTGGTGCACCTAGCGAGTCATACTGAGACAAAGCAGCTGGTTAGCGGTTTCATTCCCCGCGGTGGAGCGTTTTGATTAGGACACACCTTTGAGAAATAAATGGTTGAAACCGGTGATAGTTGGCTATGAATCCCGCTAAAGCTATCATTGGCGCTCTTTTGCTTGGTGTTGAGCGATTTCAAACGGGAGCGATTTACAATCCCGGATCGCCTAGTTTCCAAATATTCCCGTACTTAACTTACGATCGACTGAGGTCACAAGATCCAGTTCATTGGTCGAAATTGGCAACGTCTTGGGTATTGACTCGACATGATGATGTCGATGCGGTCTTAAGCAATAGTGATTTATTTACCAAGCGGCGATCACCCAGCGGCAGTTGTCGGACTTTGCAATCGATTCCTCCACTCGATTTATTTCGTTTGCGATCCTTAACTGATCGGGTATTTACCTCCAAATTAATTCGGAAAATATCGCTTCGGCTTGACGAGAAAGCTACTGAACTCCTCGATGGTGTGATAGCAGATCCTGAAATAGATTTAATTAAGTCGATTGCTCGTCCACTGTCGACAGCTGTCGTGGCCGATTTTTTGGATATTAATTCGGACGATATAGAAAGGGTTGGTAGGTGGTCTGAGAATATTGTCAGATCTATGGAACCTACTGCCTCTTTTGAAGAAACTCAAGATGCAGAAAAATCTCGAGATGAAATGGATTTATATTTATCAGAAATGGTTAATGATCGTCGACGAAATACTGGGGATGATCTTGTTGGGAACCTGATACGGGTCGAAAAAAATGCTGATAGATTAACCCACAACGAGATTGTCTATGTTTTGGGGCTTATGTTGACCAATGGTAGTGAAATGACAAAAAACCTTATAGGCAACGGTTTCTACACTCTTGCTAGTAACCCGAAAGAGACGGAAAGACTTAGAGGTGATTTCACCCTGATGGAAGGTGCGGTGGAGGAGGTGTTGCGATATGAGAGTCCTTTTCAGGTAGACGTAAGGATGACTTTGGATCAAACAGAGATTAGGGGGACTAAAGTGTTGGAGGGACAAAGGGTCCTATGCGTTATAGGTGCCGCAAATCGAGATCCAGAGGTATTTCAACGACCACATGAATTTGACATCACCAGGAAGGCGGAGTCCCATTCGCCTTTAGGTGGTGTGATAAGTCAAATCATCATAGACAGGCAAGCCAAGATAGGGCTCACTGCAGCATTTAAAGGGATTCTTCCGAGGTTGGATAATGTCGCTTTTGCAAGAAAGCCGCTATTTCGTCACCAACTTGTAATGAGGGGATTAGAGTCTCTGTACATAAAAACCGGTAATTAGTTCATGCCAAGTCTTGATAACTGAGGCCTTTGATTAGAGCGAATATCTATCAGAAGCCTCGGCATAGGGTTTCCAGACAGCGACCGTTAAATCTTAGCTGTATAATTGCCCGGAGCTATAGCCTTGAGGTGTTTCTCTGAATTTTACTATTCGCCCATTTACTCGCAACAAGCGAATTTTTTATGGGTGGGTTGTTGTGGCCGTTATGTCTGTTGCGAGCGCAGTAAGTATGGGCATGGGGTCATTGAATTTCGGACTATATATAAAACCCATGGGGGACCAATTGGGAATTGGTCGGGCTTCATTTGGATGGGCTTCATCTGCCCGTAGTGCGTCAGGCGCGATAACGGGACCAATTATTGGTCGGTTATTAGACAAATATGGAGCCAGGTGGATTCTTGCGATTGCGACTGTTATCACTGGGGGTTGCATGATCGGGCTGGCCCATATTTCCCTAGCATGGGAACTGATAGCGGCTTTCGCGATAATGGGCCTTGTTGGAATGAGTGGTCCTGGTTCCCTAGTCACCTCTGTGCCGCCAACAAAGTGGTTTGTCCGAAACAGAGGGAAAGCTTTGGCCTATTCCTCGGCGGGTATCTCTGTAGGGGCAATGGTATTCGTCCCACTAACACAGGTTCTCATTGATCGATACAGTTGGGAAGGTGCCTGGATTATTCTTGCCTTCATTGGCATGGGAATCATAGTTCCATTGTCTATCGCGTTTGTCGCCCGAGAGCCAGAGGATATGGGACTTCTGCCAGACGGGGATGAATTAGATGGTTTGTCTGATTCGAGTTCGACCGAGGTTCTAACAAGAGCTGCCAATGAAGAGCTGTCGTGGACGACTAGGCAAGCGATGGGAACTGTGTCGATGTGGACACTCACCGCGGCATTTTCAATCTTGTCCCTCGGAATACTCACGTTAGCTTTGCATCGTATCCCTGCTTTTATGGACCGTGGTCTAGATCCTGGCCTTGTGTCAATCGCTACAGCCTTTGATGCGGTGTGCGCTGGGGCCGGAAGTTTTGCCGCTGGAATATTAGTAAAAAAAATTTCCGCCAAGATAATAGGCACGTCTGCATTTTTTATGCTTTCAGTAGCCAGTGTAATGTCCATATATGCTTATGATTTCTGGCTTATGTTTTGGTCAATGGCGCTGTTTGGCTTGGGCATAGGCACCAATATGTTCAATCAGAATTACATTTGGGCAGATTATTTCGGCAGATCAAACTTAGGTAGTATACGAGGAATCGTGATGCCTATAAATCTTTTCATTGGAGGCCTAGGTGCCCCGGCCGCGGGGTACGTTGTAGATAGAACAGGGTCATATGATCCGGCATGGTGGGCTGGGGTCGGTTTGATGATTGTTGGAGCTGCCTTGTTTGCGTTATCAAGTCACCCTGGGAATCCCCCTGATGACGAGGACCTCTGATAGTCATATAATCGGGACAACTTTGGGTAGGCATCGAACAGGAAATGTTGATCAGATCCATCTGATTATCGGGCGAAGCGGCCATACTTGCTATTAGAGATCTTGATCCTCCTGCTAGAGCTTTAGAAAATGAGCTCGATTCCGATGTCGTAGAAAGTTCATCTACTGTGGCTGGCGAAAGGCTTATAAGTTGAGCGATGATAGACCACTGAAAATGCTCACCCTTTGTACGATGTTGGAGAAAGGCTCCACGGGCAAGTAAATATTAATAGTTTCGGAGGATTGATATGGGTACAGGAAGTAGCAGTGGAAGGGATATAGGATTTCTTCTTGAGCAAGGTGACATCAGTTTGCCGCCTACAGGACGTCCGGTTATATATTCAACTGACAGCGTGATATCGAGCGGACACTACTTAACTTCTATGGCAGGGATGAGAATGCTGATGGCAGGAGGAAATGCGTTTGATGCATTGGTGGCCGCCACTTTCGCAGCCGCCGTTGTTGAGCCTGTTGCGTCATACTCCCTTGGCGCAGAGTGTACATACATGCTCTACCATCCTCAAAGTGGGGATTTTTTGTCGCTCAGTGGGCAAGGGACTGCTGCCAGCAAAGCGACTCCAGAGTTCTTCCAATCAAAAGGATATGACTCCATTCCCACTGGACCGGGTGAAGATGCTCCTCTGTCTTTTACGGTGCCGGGCGTGTCAGCTGCTTGCTTATCACTTTTGGAAATATATGGGACTAAGACGGTCCAAGAGGTGTTAGCGCCTGCTGTTCAATATGCGTTAAGAGGAATACCGAATTATGAATATATGGTCGACCGTCTGGATGCTGGAGAATCAATGAAACAGTTTAAGTTATTTCCTCCAGGGGGGATGGATATATTTTATGAAGAAGGATCCCCACCGGTTCCTGGAACACTACTAATTCAGAAATCTTTGGGGAATGTTTTAAGAAAAATGTCAGATGCCTCTGAGACATCTCCGGGCAACAGGAGAGACGGGATTGAGGCAGCTCGAAAATGTTTCTACTCTGGTGAGATTGCTGAGGGGATAATTAACGCATCGGATCGGGTGGGAGGGATTCTCACTAAAACGGATTTAGAGCAATATGAGCCTAAATATGCGAATCCTATAGGTACTACTTTTATGGGGTACGGCATTTATGGTCATTCAACTTGGACTCAAGGTCCCGTCCTGCAACAAGCGCTCAATATTTTGGAGCATTTCGATCTCAAATCGATGGGACATAACTCTACAGAGTACATTCATGTTGTGGTTGAAGCTTTAAAGCTTGCTCTATCTGATAGGGAAGCCTTTTATGGCGACCCAGATTTTGCCACCATACCCATAGACGGACTCCTATCCAAGGAATACGGGGCTGAAAGAGCTTCTCTGATTAGTATGGAAAAGGCGACGCCTGAAATGCCTCCCTGTGGGGACCCGTGGAGATATTCTGTATATGATGGCTCTGCGAGCGATCAGCCATCATATACAACCGGTGAACACGGTGACCGCCAACACGAAAGTGGCACAACGCATATCACTGTGGTCGATAGAGACGGGAATATGGTATGCGCTACGCCAAGTGGTGGGGCTTTCAATAAATCAGTTTTCTTCGCTGAGTTGGGATTCGCTATCAGTACGAGAAGTGAAATGCTCAATTTCACAGAAGGACATCCTAATGTTGTAGAACCTGGGAAGAGGCCACGTACCACTATCATCAACTATATGATTACAAAAGACGGGTCCCCGATAGCGACTGTGGGGTGCCCGGGTGGAGATGCCCAAGCGCAAGCTAACCTTCAGTTAGTTCTCAACACGATTTTGTGGGGTATGAACCCACAGGAAGCATCTGAAGTCCCTAGGTTCTCGAGTTTGAGTGTCCCGAATTCCTTTTATCCGCACACGTACCTGCCGGGACAGCTGTCGCTCGAAAACGGATTGTCCGCTGAGGTCCGTAAAGGTCTGATTAATAAGGGGCACAAAGTTGTTTATTCTGCGACTTGCGGAATGGGAGCAACAGTTGCAATCAGAAGTCCTGAGACTGGAGTGCTTGCAACTGGAGCGGATCCAAGAAGGGCCTGTTATGCGTTGGGACTCTAACCAGCCTCCAATTTGGTGAGTTTGAGTACCTCGAAGCGGTAGCCTTCCTGACCTCAGCTTCGTTAATATGGCTTTATGAAACGAACGCTTTTAACATCAGTTTGGGTCGTGGTTGTTATGGTCACCTTGGCTTGTAACGCACGGGGCGGAAGCACACTGTATTTCTCGTCTAATAGAGATGGGAATTGGGAAATATATTCCACGGTTGTTAAATCTGGTGAAGTAGTAAATATCACTAATACTGCGGAAAACGAAATTAACCCCGTTTTGTCACCAGATAGAAAATGGATAGCCTTTCTCATCGGTCGCGATGGTCGATCAATAGATGTGCTCAGCCTTGAGTCACGCGATTCTCCTGAAAGATTTGCGATTTCCAAAGGGGCAGGGCGTTTTTGGTCACCAGTTTGGAGTCCTGATAGTAGTCAAATTGCATTTGCAGCTAAGAAAAGTGGTGAGGAATTTGCATATGTTCAGATAACGGACTTGGGCTCCCCATCTCCGGCTCGTTTATCTACGGTAAAAATCACTGAGGTTGGCGATTGGTCTCCGGATGGAGATTCGGTGGTATTTTCTTCAATGGGACCGAACAACTCTGACAGCGGAGGCATTCATGTCCGGAACCCGGATGGGGTAAACCAAAGTCAAATGACATGTGGAATAGGGGACCAAGAAGCGGTCTGGTCTCATGATTCGTCAAAGTTGGCGTTTATCTCTGAGCGAGATGGCAATAAAGAAATTTATGTTATGGAGAGAGGAGCTGTAGATGGAGCCTGTTCAGACAATAAAGACGATAGGCCCGAACCTTTCAGGCTGACTGAAACTGACGAAGTAGAGTCTGATATATCGTGGTCCCCAGACGGGGAGAAGATATTATTTGTTTCAGAGCGGGATGGTAATAAGGAAATTTATGTTATGGGTGAGCGGGGAGACAAACAGACCCGGCTCACATTCAACAACATTGATGACTATGATCCAGTTTGGTCGCCCGACGGGCAAACTATAGCCTTTGTCTCGGAATTGGCCTCAGCGGAAAATCCGGATATATTTGTGATGGACCCGAAGGGGCAGAATCAGACTCGTGTGACTACTAGCACTGCTATGGACAAGGATCCCCGATGGTAGGATCAATTGAGCAAGGCTAGAAAACGATAGAACTGGTAAACGGTTCTATATGCTAGGGCCTTTACGTGTGACTGGAATTAAATTCCTCCTCATTCCAATTGAGAGGAAGGTATATGATTTTCATCTCAAACGACATCCATTTTGGATTGTGGGAGCGGCACTGCCCGACGCTGGTATAATTCCGTAAGTTGTTTTACGCCTGAACAAAGGTTTCCTAGGTATAGGTAAATTGGTTCCGTTAATGGTTGGAGATGAATGAGCAGGACTTATGGTCGGGATTACAAACGTATCGTAGTGAAGGCCGGAACTAGTCTTCTCACCAAGGGTACCAATAATCTTGACTTTCAGATCATTAACTCGCTGGTTGATCAGATAGCGTCTCTACAATTTAGAGGCAAGGAAATGATTTTGGTCTCGTCTGGAGCTGTCGCCGCCGGTCGAGAGGCTATCAATTCTTTATCTCACATTGACGAGTCAAATTTTCGGAGTCTGTCTGAAAGGCAAGTTTTGGCGGCTGTGGGGCAAGGGAAGCTTATGCATGTCTACGAACAGAGTTTCGCCTCCCATGGAATCTTGGTCGCGCAAGCCCTGGTTTCTCGTAGGGACGTGAATGATCGGCTCGGTTACTTAAACTTGAGAAATACCCTGTCAGCGTTGCTAAGTAGTGAAGTTGTACCCATTATTAATGAAAATGATGTGGTTGCGGTAGAAGAGTTGGCAGGAGAAGTGTTTGGTGATAATGACAATCTTTCGGCGCTGATCGCTAATCTAGTAGATGCTGACCTGCTACTTATTTTGGGAACCGTAAGGGGTATGTACACGAAGGATCCAAATCTTCACGAAGATGCCGAAATAGTCCCGGTTGTAAAAAAAGTAGATGAGAGCATAGATCTGTTGGGTGGTCCATCATCTGACGATATTGGCAGAGGTGGCATGATCACGAAATTAGAGGCTGCTCGGCTGGCAACGGTTTCAGGTGTTGACGTGGTAATCGCTAGTGGATTGGAGGCCGGGGCCATAAATCGAGTGGCGTCTGGAGAAAACTTAGGAACGCTATTTGAATCCTCCGTAAGCAGTTTGGAAAGCAGGAAGAGATGGATGCTAAGCAAATTGTCAGGAGGTGGAGAGGATAGGAACATAGAAGTTGATTCAGGAGCAGTGTTAGCTCTCACCGAGGGGAACACAAGCCTCCTTCCAGCTGGAGTCATCAGATCCACTAGTGAATTTCAACGGGGCGACGTGGTTTCTGTTACCAATCTAAGCAGGGATGTGAAAGCCGTAGGCATAACAAATTATTCTTCTGAAGATATAAAGCGTATAGCCGGTGTCCGTTCCGATATGATTGAGGCGATCTTGGGATACCATTACGGAGATGAAGTGATTCACCGAGATAATCTAGTCTTATTGGTTGAGTGACTAAGGTTGAAAAATGATTAATATGGACGAGATAGGCGAATCAGCGAAGACGGCAGCAAAAGATCTGTCGATTTTGGATGGTAATGTTCGAAATTCAGCTATATCCAATATTGCTGAAGCTCTTATGAACTACAGAGATGAGATTGTGGCAGAGAATTCCAAAGATGTTGAGATCGCCCGAAGTAGCCAACTGTCCGATTCACATGTAGATAGACTTCTGCTGACCTCAGACCGCTTGGATTCGATTGCCACTGATGTTCTCCGGGTAGTGGAGTTGCCAGACCCTGTGGGTGAAACTATCGAAATGAATACCATGCCAAACGGAATGCAAGTGGGTCGTAAACGTGTTCCTCTCGGGGTAGTTGGGGTTATCTTTGAAAGCCGTCCGAATGTGACGGTAGATATTTCGTCCCTTTGCATAAAGTCTGGTAACGCGGTGATTCTTCGTGGAGGCAGTGATGCCTTTTACTCAAATTTGGCTCTATCTAAAGTCATTAGGCAAGCTATAAGTAAGGCGGGGGTCCCTACTGACGCGGTTCAGGTGGTGGGTGGGAAGGATAGGAACCTCGTTACCGAAATGCTTAAGATGGATAGATTCATTGACTTGATGATTCCTAGAGGCGGATCTGACCTAGTGAGCCGTGTGGCTATGGAAGCGACGATGCCATCCATAACAGGAGGTGTTGGCGTTTGCCATACTTATGTAGATAGGACCGCCTCGGTGGATATGGCGGTGGATATCGTATACAACGCGAAGGTTCAAAGGCCTTCTGTTTGTAACGCCTTGGATACGATGTTGGTCCATTCCACCGTAGCACCCTTGTATCTTCCTCGAATAGCGGAGGAGTTCGCGAAGGCGGGGGTAGAAATGCGATGTGACGCTCGTTCCATGTCCATACTCGGATCGAGGGAGGATGTAAAAATTGTTGTGGCTAAAGATACTGACTGGGATACGGAATTTCTCTCACTAACTGCGGGAGTTAAAATAGTAGATTCCCTAGAGGATGCTTTGGACCATATATCGAATCATGGTACTGGTCATTCAGAGGCTATCGTGACTGAAGAATATTCTTCCGCCGACCGCTTTCTGAAAGAAGTTGACTCCAGTGCTGTCATGGTAAATGCATCGACTAGGTTCAATGATGGGGGTCAGTTTGGCCTGGGAGCAGAAGTTGCGATCAGTACAAATAAAATGCATGCCCGCGGCCCGATGGGACTCAGAGAGATGACTTCTTATAAATGGGTAGTTTTAGGGAATGGTCACATCCGCAAATAGTCGGAAGTAATCAGGCAGGATTTTATGAAAAATTTGATTTATAGCGTCTACCTGCGATGTAATCGCAAGTGAATATACGGTACCACCTCCGAGCTAGATGCTGAACCTCTGATTCGGGAGGTTACGTGGGGTTCTCTTCATGGTAACCCTCGGTACTACTTTTGATACTAATAGAAAGTCTGAACTCTATGTTCGGGAGATACATTATGCAGGAAGAGAGTTCCTTTTACACCGGAGAAATAAGAGCTGAGGTACGAGATTTCGTAGGAAAGCTAGAAGAAGAGCTGGCAAGTCAGCCTCCGATTACAGAATTCACGCCGGAAGAAGTTAGGAATAATCAAGAAAATGGCGGGGGCAGATATGCTGCCCCTGTGCTTTCCGAGAGAGCCATTGAACGGGAAATACCGTCATCTTTTGGGGATGTTTCTGTTCGAGCATTTCTGCCAGAGACGCAGATAGACGGTGTTTACCTTCACATACACGGTGGAGGATGGGTAATAGGGAGAGCGCATCTTCAAGATTCAGTCCTGGAAGAGATAATGGAGGATTGTAACGCGGTCGTTATCAGTGTTGACTATCGAACAGCACCGGAAAATCCATATCCTGCGGCCCAAGATGATTGTGAGGCTGTTGCTATGTGGGCTATCGAGAATGCTCCGAAGGAATTTGGGACAGATAACATAGTTATTGGTGGTGAATCTGCTGGGGCGCATCTCTCCGCAGAAACAATGATTAGAATGAGAGATAAACACGGCTACACAGGATTTTCAGGGGCAAATCTAGCATATGGTGTCTTTGACCTTTCTATGACTCCGAGCGTGAGGCTATGGGGTGCCCGGAATTTGATACTGAGTACTCCAATTATGCAGTGGTTTATAGATCACTATGTACCCGATGAATCGATAAGGAGGGATCCAGACGTGTCGCCTCTGTATGCTAATTTACACGATCTTAGCACGGCCCTATTTAGTGTCGGAACTTTGGATCCGTTGCTAGATGATACGTTGTTTATGCATTCTAGGTGGTTCGCATCGGGCAACCCGTCAACTTTAAATGTTTACCCTGGGGCTACTCATGGTTTTGAGAAACAACCAACTCAGCTAGCGGATATTGTGCGAGGAAGGATGCGTCGCTTCATCACCGAGGGATTTCGTTCCTGACGCTGGAGTAAAGAAGGATAACGAACAAATATCCGATAGCAGCGGCTAGAAATATTGAGGTGTAGCTCCCTGTCCATCCTACGAAGTAGGCTCCTGCAGTAGGCCCGAGTCCCATTGCCGCTGTTCTACTTGGACCGGTCAACCCTGTAGCGGTTCCAAAGGAAGTTCTATTAAAGACACTTCCGAGCATCATGCTACCTAGCACAAAAATGACGCCTGTCACCATTGTCCATATTACAACTAACGTGATTCCAAACGTACCCGAATCCGTCACGGTAAACAGTAAAGAAGGCGCCAAGGCACAGACCATAGTCAATGCAGCGATTTTCTTAGTTGTGAATTTGTCAGTTAACCAACCCCATATAGGCACTGATACACCGCCTAGTAGATTTCCGAGTACCAACGCTCCTGCCGCGGCTGCTTGAGAGACCCCTCCGTCAACCAAGTATGGGACAAGTTGGAATATCACCATAGATGTGACGCTTACAGCGATGAACTCCCCTGTTAGTATGAACCAGAACGAAGGAAGTGACAGGATTTCTCTAACTGACCAGTGATTGCTGAGATTTTCGACGCTTATAGAGTGGCCTGTCATATCTTCAGAGTTGTTCCCGTCCTGTGATTGCCCCACGTCTTCTGGCTTATGTCTCATCAACAACCATATTGGTAAAGATAGTGGTATAGCGAGCAATCCGAGGGACCGGTATGCGACGCGCCAGGAGTAGGCACTGGAGATCGTAGTGATTATTTGAATGTTTGCTGATTCTCCGAAGATGCGGTTTAAGGATGTAATCCCAATGGCAAGGTTTCGGCGCCTTTGAAAGAAATTGACGGCGACAGTCCGTGGAATGAGATTTTGCAGGTTCGGGCCGGCTATTGATCTCACGGCTACATAGACAAAGAAAAACTGCAATGCGTTCTGAGAACCTGATAGACCGACTATGCCGATTCCGACAAACAGAGCCGCAAAAGTCATCATCCATCTAGGTCCGAATCGATCTACCAACTTCCCTATGAAAGGCATAGTTAACCCTGACACCCAAGTTCCTAGAGTTGCTGCAAGGGCTATGGTTTTCCTGTTCCAACCCATATCTTCAGCTATGAGATCTTGAACTCCTCCAAGTACTGTTTGAGCGACTCCTGCGGCGATAAAAGCTCCAGTAGCTGCAGTCCCCAACACTAACCACCCGTAGAAAAAAGGTGGGTGAGGATGCCACGTATACAGCTTGTAGGCAACTCTAGCTATCTTATTCACGTAATTACCCATAACTCCATTTTAGGACCGGACTATTTTAATACTGTTACTGAGGTGATAGTTAAGAATTGAGGTGGAAGATTCTGGTCGTGGTACCATTTCGCGGCTTCGGCTTGCAAGGGATTAGGTTGAATTAAGGAGTTCCTCATGAGTTATGAATTTATAAAATACGACGTGGCTGATAACGGGGTTGCTAGAGTACTACTTAACAGACCAGAGAAGTTGAACGCTCTGAACCAGCCTCTGCAGCAAGAACTGTATGACTGCCTCCAGAATGCTGATGATGATTTAAACGTAAGAGTTATAACCTTAAGAGGTGCCGGAAGGGCTTTTTGTGCGGGCTATGACGTCACTCCTCCTCAAACAGAGGAAGATAAATTAGCGGCCGCTGAGAGGAGGGGTAGCATACGACAAGATATGCATAGGCTAAGAAAGACTGCCCGTCTCATGACATCCATATTTGACCTCAGTAAGCCTGTGATTGCTGGAATACATGGTCACGTTATAGCTGGAGGGACGGATTTGGCGCTTCATTGCGACATAGTGATAGCAGCTGAAGATGCTAACATAGGGTTTCCGCCAGTCCGTTCCATGGGTACGCCTCCCACTCACATGTGGACATATATGGTCGGCCCGCAGAGAGCTAAATGGTTTATGCTGACAGGCGAAACTGTCTCGGGTAGGGAAGCGGAAGATATGGGTCTAGTAATGCAGTCAGTTCCAGCAGAAGAGCTAGACGCTGCGGTAGATGACTTAGCTGAGAAGATGGCCAAAATCCCCTGGGACATGCTGTCTGCAAACAAAAGTATTGTGAACAAGGCCCTTGACCTCATGGGTAGGAACATGATGCAGGTGATTGCTGCTGAGACGGATGCTGTTTCACATCAATCTGAGATCGTAAGGGAATTTAACCGCATATCCAATGAGGAAGGGTTGAGAGCTGCCTTAGCCTGGAGGGACGCCCCTTTTAACGATTAGTTAGTTACAAACTGTGATCGCGTCTGGTAAACCCGTGGTAAAAGGAGCAAAAAAGTGTCTGAGACTAGAATAGATAGGGCCGGGCTGTCTCTTTACAGAGAATTTCACGCAAGGGAGCAATTTTCTCTAATGGCTGAGCCTGACTCACCGTCGGATATTGAAGAGGCATATTCTGTACAGGATGCCTACATGGCTCTCAAGGCTGAGGATTCCGGGGGGTATGCAGGTTACAAAATCGCCTACACCACTAAGGTTATGCAGGAAAGGATAGGCGCTGAGGAACCTGTTTACGGGAGAATTCTCTCAGACAGTGTTTTCGAATCTCCATCCACCATACAAGCGTCGGATTACGTTAATGTCGGGGTTGAATGTGAGGTGGCAGTTACCCTTGGTAAAGACCTTCTTGTTAGTGAAGCCCCATTTACGAGGGAGGCGGTCTTCGAATCGGTTCAGCATATTTCTCTTGCTTTTGAACTAATAGACAGTAGGCCATTTGCTGGGCGAGCCAGCATCATACAGGCAATAGCGACTAATATCAGCGGCGCGGGTATCGTCTTAGGGAAACCGGTTGAGAATTGGCGGAATATGGACATTCCTAGCTCAATCTGCGAACTAGAATTGGACGGGGAATTAGTTGGCACTGCTAAGGGGGCTGATGTTAACGGCCATCCTGTTGAGCCTATGGTCTGGATAGCTAATTCGGTGTCAAGCCGTGGAAAGTCACTACACAAGGGCGATGTGATTATCACCGGGAGCATGATAGCACCTACTTTCCTCGAAACTGGTACCACCGCGGTAGTCAATATGGACAACCTTGGTTCAGTGGTCCTGAAAGTCGAGTGATCATGTTCTGCCTAATGTTGGAAAGAGGTAAAAGAAATGACTGAAATAGTTTCCTCACTGATTGATGTCCATTTGGACGTTTCTTACTGTGTTGGTGGTTTCGGGGAGGGATTGGATCATCCGGAATGCATAGCTTGGGGTTGTGATGGGTTTGCTTATGCAGGTGGTGAAGGAGGCCAAATTTACAGAATAGATATAGGAGATGGTTCCTTCGAAGAGTTCGCGACAACGCCGGGCTTCGTCGGGGGAATATGCCAAGATTCAAATCACAACCTCTATGTATGCAGCGCGGGTGCTGTTTATAGAATCGCTCGAAGCGGAGATATATCTGTTTACTCTGATGGGGCAGACGATATTAAGATGTTGTCTCCCAACTACCCGGTCTTTGACGCAGTTGGGAATTTGTATGTTTCTGACTCAGGAATTTGGGGTGAGTCCAATGGAAGAATATTCCGCATACGGCCGGGGGGTCGTTGTGAGGTGTGGTCTGAATATCCTAAAACCTTTCCAAACGGATTGTGTTTATCTTCGGATGATAAAAATCTATATGTAGCTGTTAGCCTAGATAAACCCCGGGTTGAGCGCATACCCATCAATGCTGACGGCACGGCAGGCACCGCAGAGCTGGTTACTTTAGTTCCCATGAGCGTTCCAGATGGCCTCGCTTTTGATGATGAAGGTACCCTCTACATATCCTGCTACCGCCCTGATCGTATTTGGCGTTATAGGGAGGAGGAAGGATTGACTATTCTTGCGGACGATTATGAAGGAACGCTAATTTCAGCTCCTACCAATATAGCTTTTTGTGGGGATAATCTCGATGATTTACTAAGTTCTAACATAGGCAGATGGCACATCAGCCGGTATGACTTAAAAAAAATTGGCAGCCCGAAAGGCGCTCCTTTAAATTATCCGAATGTCAGTTAATGGTGGAACATAGGAGAGCAAATGTCAGATCTAACGGGAAAAGTGGCTATCGTTACGGGTGGGGCACAAGGAATTGGGGCTGGGATATCTCATAGGATGGCGGTGGCTGGGGCCAAGGTTCTCGTAGCTGATCTAGACTTGGAAACAGCTAACGAGACCGTGGACGCTATCTTGGAGACTGGCGGTATAGCTTCTGCAATAAAGACTGACGTAAATTCCTACCAAGATTTGAGGTCAATGGTCGACGAGGCGCAGAGCCTTTGGGGGACTGTTGATGTACTAGTCAACAATGCCTACAACGCTGCTGACGGTCAGCAGGGTGGCGCTTTGGAAGTGACTGAGGAGAGGTGGGAACGTGATATGCATGCGCTGGTTACCTCTGTGTATGCTGGTAGCAAATACGCTATACCGGTCATGGCAGAGAGCGGGGGGGGGGCCATTGTGAATATATCCTCTGTTCACGGTATGCTCATGGCCCGGAAGGCACTCACGTATGAAACCGGCAAAGCAGCTGTTATAGCCATGACCCGACAGATGGCTGTCGACTACGGCGAAATTGGTATAAGGGTCAACGCAATTTGCCCAGGGCATATCGTGACGAAACGTATTTATGAGAGCATCTGGAGGGAGAATCCAAAAGGATTGAAGTTTTTCGAAGATCAATATCCGGTCCGAAGAACCGGCGTCCCAAAAGATATTGGTAATGCGGCTGTTTTTCTCAGTTCTGATGAAGCCTCATTCATAACCGGCCACGCGCTTCCAGTTGACGGTGGACTTACTATCCAATTACAGGAGAACTTTGGGGTACAGCAGGTTAATTATGCAAGGGATAACCCTGGGTTGGAGATGCCGTACAGGAGATAAAGACGAAATGGCAAAAGTGGAAGTCAACGGCATAGCGATGGAATATCAGCAACAAGGACCAGATACTAAGGGTCAAGAGACGATAATTTTTGCTCATGGAGCGGATGGTAACTTGCTATCGTGGCTTCAACAGATCCTCTATTTTTTATCGTAAATACCACTGCATCACATTTTTACATAGCTGGTCCGCTCATTCCACCCGGGTTGCATACTTCTATGGAGTGATTGAGATATGATTTCCCATAGCTGGGGGGCCTCATCCGGGGCTACAGTGGAGTAAGTAAGTTCTTCGCTCATGAAACTCTGTACTGCTCTAGGAATTCCAGGTCTGGCTCCATGCCAAATCCCGGGAGATCGGGAGGGCTGACAAAGCCGTTGTCCACCTTTAGCGTGTAGCTGTAAACCTTGTCAAAGATGGGATCAGTCTCCCCTCGGTAGTATTCAAGTATGAGGCCGTTCGGTATGGCACAAAGCAGATGAATGTGAACCTCCTGCCTACCGTGGGGAGCAATTGGGAGGTTGTGTGCCTGTGCCTGTGCCGCCACTTTCATAAACTCTGTTGGTCCGCCCATGATGAGGGCATCTGGTTGCAGAATAGCAGCCGCTCTGTTCTCAATAAGGTCTCGGAACCCATATTTGGTGTATTCATTTTCACCAGTAGCTATTGGTATTGAGGTAGACTGGCTGATCAGAATGTGCCCTTTATAGTCGTCTGGCGGAATGGGTTCCTCGAACCAGAAAATATCGTAAGGTTCCATCTTGCGGGCGATCTCGATTGCTTCGTAGTACCGGTAGGCGCAATTTGCGTCTACCATTAGTTTCACATCATTACCCACGGCGTCTCGCACTGCCTTTATCCTTTTGACATCTTCGTTTATTGAGACCGCACCAATTTTCATTTTTACAGCGTCAGCTCCCATAGCTACGCTTGCAGTCATCTCGTCTTGCAATTCTCTGAGACCTTTGCCATCTTCGTAGTAACCACCTGCTATGTATACCGGCACTTTTTCTGTATATCCACCTAGTAATTTGTACACAGGTTTGTTAGCGGCTTTTCCTTTGATGTCCCAAAGGGCTATATCTATTCCGCTGATAACCCGTGTTGTTAGGCCGCGCCTACCTGTTATTTTGGGCTCCCACAATTCGTCCCAGATACGTTCGTTGTCAAACGGATCGTGCCCTATGACAAAATCACTGTAATAATCAAAAATAGATTTGACTATTTCATCGGACGAGTGAGTACCGCCGATTTGACCTACACCGGTAATCCCTTCATCCGTTTCTACGAAAACAAAGTTTCGACCGTCATGTGTGTACGTGTGTTTTCCATTGCTCTGAGGCACTCGTTTAGGCCATCTGTAGCATTCAACTCGCATGTCCGTGATTTTCAATTTAGTATTCTCTCATTCAGTCTTATTTTTACGAAGTTCACTCTCTGGAAGATAACATTTGGTCTAGTAGGGAATTTGACAGGTCTACATCGTCGAAGTTCATCGCTATTCTACAGTTCGACGATTCTAACATGAGTACTGTTTTCTTTTGTTTGCAGCCCTTTATTAGGATGCTGGTGTAGTATTTCCATGACGAAATGAAAGTGGGCAGGAGTAGGTCTGTTTTATGCGAATTTACAGGTATTCCAAATGGGACGGAACCCAGAATCCGACAGGAAACCTGGAATCTAATTTCAACTTTTTAGCCGATGAGATCCTCAACGCCGGGGATGTCAACGATGCTCTTCGAAATATCTTTCGAGACGGCTTTCAATCTGACCAATTGCAAGAGGGAGAAGGTACTGGCCGCCCGATAGGTGGATTGAATGACTTCAGAAAGATGCTTAATGAAGAAAAACGCCTCAACTTGGAACGTTACAACTTGGAGTCTTTAGTTAATGGACTATCCAAGAAGATAGAAGACATAGGGCAGACCGAACGGGAAGAAATTACCAATAGGTTGTCGGAGGCAAAGGATCAAATCGACTCATCACCGGATTCAACCCAGGACGATTTTCGGGATCCTATGATGTTGCTTCAGGAACGAGCAGATTCTAACCTGGCTCGGCTTAATGCTCTCCCGAAGAGTCTCTCTGGATCTGTTCGAGGGCTTCGAGACTATGACTTCATGAATCAACATGCCAGTGAGAAATTTCAGAAGTTGCTTGCTGACCTCAGGGGCCAGATGGCTCAGAATTTCTTCCAGCATTTAAGGGAATCTCTTGAAGGTACGTCACCTGAACATGAACAAAAGGTTAGGGAGATGGTTGAGAGGATTAATCAGATGCTCCGTGACAGGGAAGCAGGAGCGGATCTTGACTTCGATGGGTTTATGGAATCCTTCGGGCACAATTTTGATCCGGATCGCCCAACCAGCCTAGACGAACTTATTGACAAATTACGCTTAAGGGTGGCTGCAATGCACACCATGATGCAAAGCATGCCGGAGGGGAAGCAGCAAGAACTGAATGACATCTTCTGTTCAGGTGGGGGTACTGAGATGATGTCGGTCCTGGAGGAACTTGCTAAGAACATCCATAATGATTCCCCTTTTGATGATCTTATAGAAGCCTATTCTTTCACAGGTTCTGACGAGCTTACTGTTGATCAAGCTATGGATGTTCTAGGAGAAATGCAACGCATCGAGGAACTCGACAGGCGAATACGTGATGCGATTAGAAGCGGAAATCTAGGTGATGTCGATCTTAATGAGGTGGAGGATATTCTTGGCAAGGATGCTAGATCAGAGTTGGAAGAAGTTCAGCGCACGGTCCAAGCATTAGAGGAAGCAGGGTATCTTCGTAGAAATCGAGATAGGTATGAACTAGGACCACTGGCAATTAGACAGATTGGCCAGAATGCGATGAGGGAGATCTTTAGCCAGATGAAAAAGGCCCGGTTAGGGAGCCATGACTCGCATGTAGGCGGTGATTGGGGGGATCTATCCGGATCAACTTTGCCTTACGAGTTCGACAGGTCTTTTGACATAAATCTTCAGAAATCACTTTTTAATACTGTGGCGAGGCAAGGAGCTTTGTTACCGCTGAAAATGTCTTATAAGGATATGGAAGTCAATGAAAGGGAGCACTTAACCCAGTCAGCGACGGTCTTAATGCTAGATCAAAGTAGGTCGATGGGCATGTACGGTAGCTATACTTCTGCTAAGAAGGTTGCTCTTGCCCTTTACTGGTTGATAACCACTAAATTTCCAAGAGATAGATTTTTTGTAGTTGGATTTTCCGATTATGGGATGGTGATTAGTGGTAAGGATCTGCCGGAATCAACTTGGAATCATTGGGTAGCTGGTACAAATATGCATCATGGACTTATGCTTGCAAGGCAACTGTTATCCAAGGAAAATGTTGCTAACAAGCAAGTTTTGATGGTGACTGACGGTGAGCCAACAGCCCACATGGAGGATGGACAAGCCTTTTTCGGTTACCCACCCAGTCATCGAACCCTTGAACAAACTCTGCGCGAAGTAAAACGTTGTACACGCGAAGGAATTGTTATCAACACCTTTATGTTAGAGGCAAATTATTTTCTCATGGACTTCATTGACCAGATGGCGAAAATTAATAAAGGCAGGGCCTTCTACACCAGCACTAATGAACTAGGGAGATATGTTCTCGTTGATTATCTGAGGAGTAGAAAAATACGTGTCTAGGTGTGTCAGCGGGTTAATGAATATCGATTAGTGAACAGTGTATGTTCGCCTGTATTGATCCGTAGGGGTAGTTTTGGCTAAAATGGGGTGCAATGAAAAGGTGAAAGTGTGAACCCATATGAACGTGTGGACTACGATGTTGATGGGGGATTCTTGGAAGAACCATTGGAATGGGAGCATTGGAATGGAGGTTAAAGAAGATGACTGTAGATAGTCTAGCCCTTAAGGCGCACTTGCTTCGCCGCGCAGGTTTCGGAGCTTCACGGAGCGAGTTGGAAAAAGTTGCGGCTAAGAAATATGAAGATATTGTCGAGGACTTGCTTCACCCTGAAAGGTTCGAGGAACTGGATGAAGATTACGTAAAGCGATACAATCCCGAGCTTTCATATCATGACGCTCTTGGACTTCATGCTGGAAAATGGCTCTGGAGGATGATTAATACCAAGAGGCCCCTCGAGGAGAAGATGGCTCTGTTTTGGCATCATATTTTTCCTACCGCCCACTACAAGAGCGATCATACCCCTTCGTCGATGGCTCAAATTGAGACTTTCAGAAGGAATGGGCTATCGAATCTTAAGAAGATCTTATTGGATCTCTCTAGGGATCCAGCCATGAACTACTGGCTGGATAACTGTGAAAATCATTCAGATGAGCCAAACGAAAACTGGGGACGTGAGTTACTCGAACTATTCTCTATGGGTGTTGGAAATTACACCGAAGATGATATTAAAAACGCCGCAAGAGCCTTCACGGGCTGGACTTTTGAACAACCCTTGCCGTTATACCCAAATGGTCACTACGAGACCTCGTTTATCTTCAATGCCGATGACCACGACGATAGTCAGAAAACTTTCTTAGGGCGCACAGGGAATTTTAATGGTGAAGACATTGTTGAAATTATTTGTGAACAGCGAGCGACTGCGAAGTTTATCTCCCGGCACATATATACGTTTTTCGTTGAAGATGAGCCTCAGGTTCACACATGGAGCATCGAGGAGCCTAATAATCCCGACGCTATAAATGAAATGATCGATATTCTTATGAGTAATGATGGGGAGATTAAACCACTGTTGCGGTTTGTATTTAATTCAGAGTTCTTTAAGAATTCTATGTTTAAAAGAGTGAAGAATCCGAGCGAGCTCGTCGCCGGTACGATAAAACTTACGGGGAAATTCGGAATCATACCGGACACCGGTGAGGCAATTGGGTCCCTCTATGGCAAGGCATCTCTTATGGGACAGTCATTAATGAACCCGCCAACCGTCGAAGGATGGCACACCGGGCACGAATGGATCGACGGGGGAACTTTGAATGAACGGGTAAACTTTGCTGTCGATCAGTTCAACGATTTGTCGACACCGGGCTTTCAAGACATATTGTCTCGACTAGGGAACAGTGTGAAATCGGATGAACTCGTGGATAGATGCCTAGACCTAATAGGACCCATCGAAGTTAGTGAAGATACCCATTCTGCATTGGACAGCTATGCCGGGGCTGTGGGCGATTTGGATTTAAGCACAGATGAGTCACGGACCGATAATGCAGCAAAGATAGGAAGGATGATCCAGCTCATCGTTTCGACCCGAGAATATCAATTTGCTTAGATGAACGGAAATTCCTTCCGAGTTTTTAGTATCTAGAAGTAAAAAGAGGAAATACAAATGGCAACTACTGCTAAGAAAGACCCGGTTTTTGTAGTCGTTCAGCTTTCGGGTGGAAATGACTTTATGAATACGTTGATTCCATACTCCAATCCTATTTATTACGATGAAAGGAAATTATTGAATATACCCCAGGAGGATGTTCTTCCCCTAGATAATACCTTGGGTTGGCACCCTGAGATGGCTCCATTCAAAGAACTTTATGACAGAGGAATGGTTGCTGTTGTGCAGGGAATTGGCTATCCGGACTCCAACCGAAGTCATTTCAGGGGAATGGATGTTTGGCACACGTGTACTCCGAATGAGGTTTCAACTGTTGGCTGGTTAGGCAATACTATCGAAATATTGGATCCTACAGGCGAGAACCCACTGACCGGGGTGAATTTTGGGGTTGGGTTGCCTAAGGCGATGACTAAAACAGGCGTGCCAGTAACAAGTGTCTCAAATCTTGACACTTATGGGTTGATGAGTGGTATCAATGCGCAAGAGCAAAGGGATGAGGCCCTGGAAATCTTCAAGAACATGTATGCACAGGCTATTGGGAGCGGTCCTGTGATGGATTATCTGTCCAGAACAGGAAATGATGTCCTGACAGGAGCGGATATTATAAAGGTAGCTCCGGAGAAATATGAGTCCTCGGTGGAATACAGCGATAGCGCTATAGCGAAGTCGTTAAGGGATGTTGCTAGGGTACATACAGCTGACCTAGGGACTCGGATTTTCTACACCCAGCAGGGAGGCTATGATACACATGCTAACCAGGCCCCTGCGCAGCCTGGACTTTTTAGAGACCTTGCGGCTGCAGTTAATGACTTCTTCGCTGATCTTGAAGAACATAATGCCGATGAAAATGTAGTGATGCTGATTTTCACGGAATTTGGAAGGCGTGTCTATGACAATGGTTCCGGTACGGATCACGGCTCTGGCGGTGGCGCCTTTCTAGTAGGTAAGCCTATAGAAGGTGGTCTATATGCGGAGTATCCCTCATTGGAAAGGGAAAATTGGGCAAAAGGCGAGGACCTAGAGCATACCATTGACTATAGAGGAATATACGGAACAGTGTTGGAACAATGGCTAGGTATAGAAGCTGCGCCTATAGTTCAAGGAAGTTTCGAGCAGATCAATCCATTTCGTGTAAATTAACTGCTTTGGAGATGGTGAAATGACGTTAACGTACGAATTACTCAGGTCAGGGTTCCCTTACTATATAACTCTTGGACAGCGACGCGTTACTACTAATCCGGTCGATGTAGGCTTTGGCAAAGAGAACGTTTATGTTTTAGTTCGAGGTGGATTGGGGAATGGTGTGAGGATCCTAAACTGGGATGATGAAAATCTCGGAATTGTTGGGGACGGTCTTTTCCAATCCCCCGCAGGGCTTCTGGTGGATGGGGAGGAGAATCTTATTGTTTCCGATGAGGCGAAGCACCAGGTTGTGGCGATGGACAAAGAAGGTAACCAACTGCGAACATGGGGTCGACACGGTTCTGATAGCGGGCAACTGAATAGACCGTCTGGCATGTCCTTTGATAACGAGGGCAATATCCTGCTGTCCGATACAATGAATAACAGAGTTCAAAGGTTGACTCCTGAGGGTCAGCATCTTCAAACTGTAGGAGAAGGAGAACTTTCGAACCCTTGGGGAGTTACTTCCGACGGTTTTGGAAATATTTATGTTGCCGATTGGAAGAATGACAGGATTGTGAAATACGATTCCGAAGGCAATCTCATGATGACAGTTGGAAGCAGTGGTAGTGGCAAAGGGGAATTGTTGCGGCCTTCTTCTGTGGCGGTTGATAACCATGGCGATATCTATATTGCCGACCGGCAAAATGACAGGGTTCAACTGTTTAATAAGGATGGGCGATATATACAGAGTTTTCACGGGAACGCCAGTCTATCTAAGTCCGGTATGACTTATATCCTAGCCAACTTGGTGACTTTACGGCTTCGATCGATGGGGGATGTGGAGAAAAACCAACGCTTAGATGTACCGATGACTGTTAGGGTAGATGACGAATTCAGGCTTTTTATAACCGACTTTGGCAATCATCGAATCCAAATCTACAAGAAAGAAGCAATAGAGCTGTCAGAAACTGAGATAGCTCCTCCCTTGAGGAATCCTATTCTATTTACAACTTAGACAAGGGACCTAGTTTATTACTGGGGATATGGCAATCGAGGAGGTTCGGCTGAGTGTTAGTGGATGCCGCGTTTGCTTCTGATATAACAGGCAAAATCTAAGACGGACTCCCATTCTTTTCTCGTAAGGTCGCGGATTTCGTTCAATCTTTCTGCATACTCCCCTTTTATTGAGTCAGTGTCTACTTCATCGTAAATATAGCCAGCGAGGAGGGCTAGTTGTCTATAGGGAATCTTGAGGGTGGATGCTATTCGGTTCAGCGTTTTCACAGATGGCTGTATACGACCACTCTCCAGCTGGGCTGCGTATGCAGGGCTCATATTCAACAAAGAGGAAAGACGGCGTTGTGAAAGTTTCTGGGCTTGACGTGTTTTACCTATAAGCCTTGCTAATTCTATGTACGGGGTCAGTTGGCTACGCATTTCTTGAGCACCACCAATGTAATCCCAACAGAGTTTTATGATTAATTGAATTATACATAAGGATCTTGGCGATACTTTTGAATATAGCATAAGAATTCATGGATTGCATATAACGCATAATTGGATTATATACGGAGCGATTCTGCGAAGGATTAACGTAGAAACCGCCAGCCTAAAAGAGAGGGGATATTTTATCGAAGTTGCGTTTTAAACTGGTTGAATGTTTAGAACAGACGTGCTAATATTGGACTCACAATTGAATAGCCGCTCCTTTTAAGAGACTAGCGGCAGAGGGAATAAACTCCCGGCCAACTGAAAAGTTGGCCGGGAGTTTATTTATTAAGGACGGTTAAAACAGAGGCAGATTTTTAATGTGTTCTACTGGCACCCCGAGATATTCTTCAAGGCGAAAATCAGTAACTGGAGTGCCGTCCATGTTGAATACTTGGTAGTTTAAATCCGTTAAATAATCGTACACTTCGTCCGCTGTTTCCCCAAGTGACTCTAGGTGTCTGGGGTGCAAGCTCAGGAACAGGACAGGGCGGTATTGCTCTAATATTTTTTGGGAGCCACGAAGGACCATGCCTTCTGCTCCCTCGACGTCTATTTTTATGACGTCAGGGATTACATTGCGATTTTTGGAAAACGAATCAAGACAGATTTCTCTCATGATTCGTTTCTTGTAACGTTCTTGTCGTTTTCTGGGGGTTGCTGCAGAATTCATCCCATCAGTCGATTCAGATTCGTAGAAGGTCAACTCTCTGTTCGTCGATTCTCCAACAAAGCTTGCCACGACTTCCACGTTTTTTACTTTGTTGAGTCTCATATGTGAAATGAGATGTTTCACGTTACTGTCAGAGGCTTCGAAGGCGAATATACGCCCCTTTTCCCCTACGCAATTTGATAAAGGTAGAGAGTAGAGACCAATGTGTGCTCCCACATCAAAAACAATTGCCTTACCTTTACTCATCTCCAATGCCTTAGCGAACCCATTATTGTGTTGACTGCCCCAAGCGGAGTAGTCATAAAATATGAAGTGTGGGTCCAGTCTGAAGTGGCCGGCGCCGCCGATATTCTTTTTAACGCCTTTGCCCAATGTGAAGCCCAGAATTATCAGTCTGAATATTTTCAAAAGGGCCTTTCGAATTTGTTTCTGGTTAGAGAGCCAGACACTGTTCCGGATCGGTGAAACCAGTAATCTCAACACGATTTAGACCACCTATCTACTCGCCAATGTTCGGACTATATCCATATCTAAAGTCACTCCAAGTCCGGGCCCATCTGGAATGTCCATGAAACCGTCCTGAATTCGCAATGGTTCATTTAAAATGGGGTGTTCATCGCGTATTGAGATTTTTTCGATGTTATATTCTTGCTTGAACGGAACATTGAAAGTGGCGGCAACAAAATGGGCGTGGGCTATTGTGCTTATCGTGGGTTGGGTGTTGTGGCAGGTAATTGGGATTCCCAGCGATTCTGCCATAATAGCTATCTTGACTAGCGTGGTAAACCCTGGCGTTTTTACGATGTCAGGTTGGATGATATCTACTCTCCCCCGTAAAATCAGATCTCTATATTCATAAACGCTGTATATATTCTCCCCCGAGGCGATGGGAATGGTCAAAGCGTCTGATACTTGAGCCAACCCCTCTAAATCATAGTGAGGTCGAGGTTCCTCGAAATGGAAAACACCTAAATCTTCCAATTGTTTCCCAATTTCAATACTGTGGTGCACAGAATATGCCCCGTTGACATCTACCAAAATGTCAACTTCGTCTCCAACAGACTTTCGGACTTCCGAAACAGTGAGGATTGTCTGATCAGACGGATCATCGATTTTTCCAGGAACTGCGCTGTGCAGCTTGTATGCCGTGTATCCTTGCTCAACTAGTGAAGCTGCTCTCCTCGCTTCCTCCAATGGAGTCATGTCTCGTTTCATTGAGCTGGCATATACAGGCATCTTATCGCGGATCTTACCTCCGAGGAGCTCGTATATTGGAAGGTTAAGGGCCTTGCCTTTTAAATCCCACATGGCTATGTCTAGCCCCGCTATTGCTATCCATATGGCACCACCTATCTCCAGCGCATTTCCAGCTTTGCTCATTTCCCTAAACCGAGGGTCAGTTTCCGTGGGATCCTTTCCTATAAGAATTGGAGCAAGTATGTTTTCTATAACGGTTTTTGTAACTTTTGGCTGACGCCTGAAACATTCTCCGATCCCTGTTAAACCTTCGTCTGTATGTATAAACACAAAAGGAAAATCATGGTCTAGAATGAGACACTCTACTTTCGTGATTTTCATGTGTAATACTCCCTGAAAGATCGAATTTAAGTTGATTAGCCAATAACGCTTTCGTCGCGCATTTGTATAATTGAAGATTGGTCGTATCCCATTGATTGCAAAACACTATCTGTATGCTGGCCATGAGACGGTGCCGGAAGATCTAGCCTTCCAGGTGTTCTTGAGAATTTGAAAGGAAGTCCCATTAGTTTAATATTCCCTAAGTCGAAAGCCTGATTTTCTGTTAACAAACCTATTTCCTTTGCCTGTTCGTCATGATGTATCAGATTGATCGAACGGTTTGCAGCACATTTCACGTGCGCAGCTCTAAATGTGCGGATCCAATTATTTACAGATCGCTTCGCTATAGTGGTTCCTATTTCCATATTCAGGAATTCATCCGAAGTGGCACGGGTTTTTCTGTCGGCATACTCTATAAGGTCTTCTCGTCTGATAGCGAGGCACATGCGTTTCCATTCTGCCGGATGTTGACACGACAAAAACAACCACCCATCAGACGCCTCATATAATCTATAGTCAGCTGAGTGGCCCGCAGTGCCAATACGTCCCACTTCAGGTTTCCCTTCATATTGGAAGTATTCGAGTGCTTGATATGCGAATGCCGCATTTACAAGAGAAATCTCGATCCTTTGTCCCACATTGTGGCGCTGTCTATGATATAAAGCCGACACCATTCCGAATGCGGATATAATAGCGGAAGAATAATCGGAAGCAGCTACTCTCAAGAACACAGGGTCTCCGTCTCCTCCTTGATCTTTCATGGCTCCACCTTGAGCTTGGATTAACGGGTCAAATGTCGGTAAATTGCTTGATGGGCCGTCTGAACCATAACCAGTTACAGTGCAATATATGATTTTTGGATTAATCTTTCGTAGACTCTCATAGTCAACCTTCAGTTTAGTAGCGATGCCACCTCGGAAATTTTCAGCTACAATGTCCGCCCTCTTTACGAGTGAATGAAAAAGTTCTAGCCCTTTAGGGGTTTTTAAGTCCAAGATAACCCCGCGCTTTCCTTGATTCCAACTTTGAAATCCTACTGAGTTCTGGCGGAAGCCGTCTCCCGCAAATGACTCCACTTTGGTAACATCGGCGCCTAGGTCTGCCAGTAGAGTGGTGCCAAATGATCCTGCTATGTAGCCTGTCAGGTCGACGATCTTTACTCCTTCCAGAGGATGAGAAAGAACCTTTCTGAAGGGAATCGGGCGTATTGGCTGATGTCGGATGCTCTTTCCGTGTTCTCCTTGGATAGGAGCGGGTCCCTGTATGTCGGGGGGGGAAGCTGACATGAATATCGGAGGAGAGGGTTGGATCGTTTTGCCCAGTAAGGGGTCATCTACCTCCACCAGCATTTTGTTGTGTAGCACTTGAGGATGGTTGGAAAACCACTTGCGTGTTTCCGCGGGCCCACAGGGGACATCGTTATCGCGGAGAAGATTAAGCCAGTACTTCAGGGTGTTGGATTTAAACTTCGGTTCTAATATGTCGGAAAGTACAGGCCAATCATCGATAGAGATTCCCCAAGGGGCTGCTGAGAACCTTTCATCTTCCAATAATTCATAGAGGTTTAATGCCATGCATAACTTGTTCCAGAACACATCGTTGCCGCAGGCCACGAATATCCAGCCATCTGAGCATCGATACAGCCTGTATGTTGGTAATCCGTCCGAGGCATTTGTTGGTCGTTTCCGTGGGATCGGGACATTCTCGCCTTTTATTAGAGCGGTTGTCTGCATTACTGCGGATCCTGAGTAGAGGGGAACTTCAACTTTCTGACCCATTCCACTACTCAAACGCTCCACTAATGCTGCAGACACCGCTAAACATGCTGTGAAGGCGGCTCCGTAGGAGACTAGTGGAAGTCTTACGAAAAGAGGGGTTCCAGTTTCCCCTCCTTGGCCTTCATGAATTCCAGTGAATGTGGCTACTGTCCCGTCGTCGCCCGGGAGATCCGCCATTGGACCGGTGTCACCATACGGCGACATAGAACAATAAATGAGCAAAGGGTTGATATGTGAGATCGTTTCATAGTCCAGAAATGAGGACTTTGATTCTGAAGCGAGCCAAGTTTCTACCAGTACATCGGAGGATTTAATAAGTTTTTTGAGGAAATTCGTTCCCAGGTCGTCGCTAAGGTCTAAAGTCAGGGATTTCTTCCCTCTATCTAGCAGTCGATTATCAGGATCCAGTATAGATTCTTCTGATTTTGAATCTATGCGGACGACTTCCGCTCCCATATCGCACATCATCATTGCTGCGTACCTTCCAGCCATATCTCTGCTGAAGTCAAGGACTCTTATATCTGCAAACGGACCTGTCAAGTAGCTAGTCCTTTATTTGATTTCAATTAGGATGTTTCTGTAGGTTGTGTCTGTGTTGTTTGTTACTCTATGCACTTTATGTTCTTCGTGGTATCGCATACTACCTATTTGAGAAGGACTTTCCTCAACCGTTCCCCCGTCGTATTCGACATGGAGGTTTCCCCCTTGCACCACCACGGTGACGTAGTCGTTTTCGTGTAGATGCCAATCACTAGATTCCCCAGGCTCAACGACGAGATTCCATATTCGCACCTTTTTGTTTTCAAAAACCGTATATGAAGCTATATCACCAAGGGATTTATCATTTGTTGACATAAATTTCTCCTTATATATCCACTTACAAGAAAAAAACACCTATGTAAATTTAGAATTTCCGACAGATATATCTATTATAGTGAGGCTGAACAGAGCGCTTTCGCCTCTTTTAACCTCATATCGTTCTATAATTTAATTATGACATCCAGCAAAAGAGAAGGGTTAATCAGGCTCTTAGGTTTAATATTCATGTCAGGTGGAGCATTCATCGGTGGCTGGATTGGCGGGATCTTAGCACCTACAGACGAATTAGGTAAATTTCCTGATTGGTGGGCTTACGCCAAAAACTCCTCGTTGATATTGGGCGGGTCAATAGCGGCCGGGCTGTATTGGATTCTATATAGACGTTATCTGGCGAAGTGGGTGAGCAATGGGACTAAAACATACTAAGTATTACGTTTTGTTTGTAAGGCAATGCTTCTTACTGAAATTTGATTCAGAAGGAATGTATGGAAACAGGTATAGTTACCTTTTTTCGTTATAAATAGATCAAGATATGTCCAACGAAAAGCAGTGTAAAAAATGCTATCAAGGTTGTATGGCTGTAAGAGATCGCTCTAAAGTGGAACAGCTTATAAGTATTCTAGATAGCGACTGGTTGTGCAAACCACACGCCTTGGAATTCGTGAAGGAAAAAGAAAGCCAATTGATAAACTCCACCAACCGGTCGACTTCTATAACTGAGCAAAGAATGTTGGATGAAATTCAGGTGTTGAAATTGAGGTTAAAGGGAAGTTAGCCTCTCACTCATAAACCCTGCCACCAATCAGTTTTTTGGTTTTACATTGAGCATCTTCGGATCCCGTTTTTCTAGAATGGTATAAGTGACGTGCCAAAGGTGATATCTGATATCAAAGCGACTCCAAATAAGATGCTGGCGGCCCCTGCGATTCCGGAGACAATATTATTGACTTTGTCGCGAGAACCAGACATGGCAAATGGAACACTCAATCCAATCGTAATTATGGCCATTGACAAGACGGTACCCGCACCGAACAACAATAAATACCAAAGGCCTGATAAAAACGAATCTATGGTAGGAAGCAAGGCCAGCATAACTGCCGCACTTCCTGCCATACCATGGACCATTCCAATTACAAACGACTTCATTCGAAAGAATGGTTTTCCTGGGCTGAAAATTCCATGTAGCTTTTGTACGGAAGGATTCTCTTTGGAATCGTGCGTTCCGTGTATGTGCAAATGACTATCACCGTCATGATCGTGGTGATGAACGTGTAACTGTCCTTTTTTCAATGTCCAATAAACTTGCAGTCCTAAGAAAACGAGCATTATTCCAACACCAAGTTCAAAATAATGAGCCACGTCCTCATATGAGTCCATAACAACATCTTTAAAAACTAATATCAAAATACCTAAAATTAAGAGTGGAGTCGTGTGTCCCAATCCCCAGGAAGCTCCTACCCATAATCCTCTGAACGCATTCTTGTAGTCTTTTACTATGGTCGCTACGGCAACTACATGGTCTGCGTCTGTAGCATGTTTGAGGCCTAGTAGGAAACCTAGGACAATTGCGGCGGCTGCTCCCGAACCGAAATCCATTAGGATTCCTTCTCTTTTTGAAAGATACTCGAACAGTTGGAACATACGCCGGCGATCGCGAAATGGTCTGTATCCAATGTGAACCCGTAATTTTTTAGCAGGGAGTCGCTCAACAAGGACAGGCAATTATTATCTATTTGCAAAACCATTGAGCAATTTCGACAGACTATGTGATGATGTTTCTCTTCATCTATCCACTCATAAAGTGATTCTTCGCTTCCGATTCTTGTTTCAGATATCAGCCTCAAACTTTTAAGAGTGGCAAGGTTTCGATAGATTGTTGATGCATTCATGGTTGGATACAATTGGTGGACCGTGTTTTGAATCTGGGCAACGGTCAAATGACCACGGGCATGTCTGAGCGTTGACAATATGAGCAAACGTTGGGGCGTAGCCCTGTGTCCGGCATCCTTTAGCACAGTTATTGTCGAAGTTTCACAACCCATTACACCACCTGCGAATTTTTGCAGATGAATGTTATTGCGATAATTGTCCTTAGTCAATCGCTTTAGAATTTCCCGTGTCCAATTTATTACAACAAAGAAATGAGCTAACTTTGGTATTTGTGTTGCAGGCTATCGTTTTTAACATGGGCACTCGCTTAATCTTCTTCTAGGGCCTCAATTATTGTGTTCGGTATCAACTTAAATATCACCACATCTTTCTTTCCATCTGGATATTGGTCGGCGAATCTGTGTCCTTTCTCTGACCCGTAATACCGATTGGCCATGTTTAGAACAAAATCATGAATGGGTATGTTTACTTTTTCTACACTACCGTGAATAATCATCGCCTTATATGGCGGTGTCCGGAGATCTACGCACAGACTAGCGAATGGAAACTGGGATAAATTCTTCCATTTGGATGTTTTTACGCCGGTGAACATCAGAGCGGTGCCATTAGTCCATTGATACCATATCGGCACGGAATGCGGTAATCCTTTTTGGTCAACCGTACTTATCACAGCGATTCTGGTACTGCTTAGAAAACTATCTGCTTCTGCACTAATTTTTACCATTTCGATCCTACCTAATTCTTATTACTGTCTCCCAGTATTTTCTCGCCAAAGGAGCGTCATTTGTAAATAAACATAATTATGTTGCCAGTGACTATTTTCGAACCTTGCTGGCCCATAGTGCAAAAGGTATGCTCCAGACTAACCCACCTGATAAACCCAAGATAGCAAACTGCCAGAAAGGTTCTGAACCAGAGGATCCAAAGATTGCCCCTATAGTGGGAATGAAGAAGGTTAGGTATGTTATAGGTAACAAGATTATGAATCTTGTTTTAGTTGCTATGGACATCATGACCGCAATAAGCGCTGGAATACTCAAAGTGATGACAAATTCCCATAAATCTAATCTGGAGTCACTGGTAAGAATGTCATTAACCAATATGAGAGTGGAACTTGTGGCGGCGCCTGCGAGGCTGCCCAGTAGTACTATCTTAATCACTATCTGCCAATTCATGCCACCATCATAGAGACATGGTCAAGCACTCTCGCCTTCTTTCCATCTATTCATAACTCTTATCTACCACCGCACAGCTTTGAAAGGGGTTTCGTCTTTTTGATCTCACCACTGCGTGGCCATAACACCCCGTACATATTGGAATCGTGATGGCTGATCACTTGGAGGAGGCGATTCAATTATTAGGGTAGCTATATGTCTATAATAGTGACACGAAATAGCAAGGAAAATAGAACGAGAAGTAGAGGCATAAAGATGGCCATTATGAATTTTCTTTCTGACATTCGCAACGCAGCAATTGCTAACGCGGTGATTGTCGTCTTTCACATTTACATCGCTTTCGCGGTCGAAGGGGTAAGTTTCTTACTCATCGTACTTCCGATTGGCGCTCTGATTGCTGCGTCATATTTCGTCAAGGGCAAGATTGGAGGCGCTCTACTTGCTCTTCCAACACTTGGTTACCTATTTGTTGTGCCAAGCCTAATTGAGGGATTAACGTCTGGCACATCGGGCGGCGATAACCACATTGAATGGGGAATTTACATACTAGCACCATTCTGGCTATTCACCATCCTGCTAAACATCATGTCTATCATTGCCGAGGTACGAGGAACCAGCAAATACATAAATAGCTAAACTCCGCTCTGTAACCGAATTAACACCCGTCCGCGTGGTGGGGTGCACCGGGCTGGTTCTCCATGCATTTCTGAGCTACCGACCCATGATAGTAGAACCTTTATACCAATCAGAGGAAGGGACGGAAGATGAGCCTTAGACAGATAGCCAAAACACTAGGAGTGCATCATGCAACGCTTAGTGAGTGTCTAAACGGTCAGCGAAAATAGAAACCAGAGATTAGAGAGCGATATGATCAACTTCTGAACACCTTTATGAAGAGTGTTCAGAGTAGCGGCTGCCACAGACCTTCGAGAATAGCTGGAAATAGCTTACTCAGGCATAAAACAATGTGATGGTGGAGCTGCGGGGACTCGAACCCCGTACCTCTTCAATGCCATTGAAGCGCTCTCCCAGATGAGCTACAGCCCCATGTTGAACTTAAATTTATTACCTGTATTTGTTTTTCTTAATTCATTTTTTCCATCGAGTAGATTACGTCAGTGTTATTGTGCTTTTTATCCCACTCGACTACCCACGGTGCAGTTACAGCTTCTTGCATTTTGTCAAAGTCTATGACGTTTGCAATTGTAACGACTTTACACCATCCTTCCTTGTCATACGGAAGTTCAGCACTTTCGGTAGTACCGTCTGTGATGCCTGGGAATTTATCATGGATTTCAGTCATCATATTGTTGAAGTCATCAAATGTTCCCTCAAAAGTTGATGTGAAACAAATATTCATTAAAGTTCTCCTTCATTATTAATTCAGGGAGCCCGACACACCGTTTGGGATTGCCATTATACATGGTTTTAGGCACGATTTTATTGTTTTGCGTGGTGTGGGCAGGGTAGACGGTCTCACTGTTTGCAGTAATGCCATTAATTAGAGTGTTGCCAGCTAACAGTTCATATCTAGCCTTTCGCTTAGGATTCCACGGTCGTTTGCCATTAACCATGCGACTCAAGCGACCTGCATAAACACCTGGTATCTTCGACATAGTTCCTGATGTCATATCAACCCTTCCTATTTGGACACTAATATGGCTCATACAGCCTACAAGGTCATTAGGCGGTTAGTTCAGTAGTTTGGAGCGGACGTTCAATTAGGCGTGACTGCTTGTCCTTCCCGGTTTCAGATGGATTATATATCTGGTGGAAGGGGGCCAACGATAGAGTCCTCAGAGGTAGCTAGTCCAGCAGTGAAACTTATGATTCTGTCCTTAGTAAATATTTCAAGAACTAGGGTCGATATTGGTGCCATCTAGAATGGCACCAATCCGGTCAAACTGAGGTCCAAGGCAACTAGAGGATTATACCGTGAAGAAGGGTTTCACTCGTTGGAGTTAGCAAGGTAGCGTGGAAAACAAATCTTGCTATTGAATTCACTTGGAATTTAATCGGAAGTTGGCCAATGAGTCCACGCTGGGTCGTATTCCTGAAAGGTTTTTTCCCAGTTAAGTATCGTGGATAGGCGATCCAATTTCTCCCTATCAGCATCTTTAATAGACTTTTCGATTAGAACCTTCCAGAAAAAAGAGATGTCGTCATGCGGGGTTAAGTTGGCGCCATCGGTAAGGTACCAATTTCTCCATATCCATTTAGTCTCTCGTCCTGAAGCTCGAACGTTGGTGATCTCAAAGTACTCATCACTAAGGTAACGGACTAATTTGCCTTCTTGCCATGGTATCCCGTAGATATCCAGCAGGTGCCACTGAAATAGGCTGTCCTGAATAATGTCTTCACTTGCGTTATCGATGAATTCTTTGATCCACCGGTTTTGGGTAGCAAGACTTACGACTTCGTCTTGAAATTTCTCAGTCATTCTAGAATGGATTTTTCTTCTGGATTTGATCCCATGTGACCAAAGTGAGTAGACCTCTAACATCTGGGATATGTTTGTTTTTGAGTTTGACAATTCCATCTCCTTGAGGCTGTGAACCCTTCTAGCATATACCTAGGCGAAAACGGTAATGATGGCACTATTTTCTGCAAGGAGTACTAAGATTGGGAGATCAAGATAGTTTCAAGCTATCTGAGGCTCCAATCGGTCTACAACCTAGAATTTCTTGCGTGTCGGTTGTGTCGCGCCATTTCAATTTGTTGGTTGAAATCGCATCGTATGTGCCATATGTAATATCATCTGGTGCTTTTAGGCAAAGATCTATCAACTGCACCCAGTCTGACTGGTTCAAGTATCAGGGGATGGAACATATAGTCCTTTATTGGCCATTGGCCAGAACGGATGCCAAAAGATGACTTTCTTGACCAGCTAAGAGTGGTTGTGGTTGAGGTAATGCCCAATTTCAGAGAGAAATAACTATGAGAATTAGCATAAACCCTAACTAAGGAGCTTGCCTTGGTTCAGTTTCTATTGTCTGTCCCACGGGCCCAACGAACAGTTCCCAGGGTCGGAATTGTTCGACAAAATCCTTTGCCTCTTCCATAGTAGTAATTCCTTTGCGGGCCCGCTCGGGTGTCATAGTGAACGTTTTGGCGAATGCGTCGAATCCACTCTTTGTTTCTCGAATCCCACCTATCATCTCCTGCCGCCCGTCCCAATTGAGGACAAGTTTTTGCCCTCTTCGAGTATATTCCCAATATATTTCCATTTTTTACCTCCAGAATCTCTATAAAAGAGTTTCATTACAGATGAAGTGTATACGATGTATGGGTATTAGTTTTCTTTAATCATTATGAATATATCGAATCATAATTTGATCCAAAACGGATATGTAGTGTGCTAGAGTCCTTCTATAGGTGAAGCTAGAGATACATGATTTCAAAACTTAAGTTAGAACTTCGCAGAGTGATATTTCAGGGGCTACTGGGATATCTTTCTTTGTATCCGCATCGCCTAGGCGTACTTCTGTTCCGCCACGTATTAAGGCGCAGGTATTACACAAGAAATCTACAAGGATTTCGCATGAAGTTTGATTTACATGACGGAGGTATTTCTAGCGTATTGGCGACGGCCGGAACAAGGGAAGAAGAGACCATTGCCATCCTCGACAAAGAGCTACGACCTGGTATGACAGTATTCGACTTAGGAGCGAACATCGGGTTCTATGGATTATTCATGGCAAAGGCAGTTGGTGATCAGGGTTTTGTACTCTCCGTGGAGCCTGGCGAAGATAATTTCAATCTCCTTATCTCTAACATAGCGCTCAATAACCTACAGCATAGGTTTGACACCCAGCAAATAGCTATATCCAATCGAACCGGTGAGGGAATTTTGTATGTTCATGAGCAGGCAAATCTTCACACGCTGACAAATTTTACGACTAAGGAACGTGATTCAATAGTCGATGAGATTAGGATACCTGTTATGAGCCTGAGAGATTTTGTTTTTTGCAAAAGTGAGGCTCATCCTAGTTTGGATCTTATAAGAATGGATATAGAGGGTCATGAAGTTGAAGTTTTAGAGAGCCTTTCAGATGTGGTGTTAGAGTTTGGAATCCACCCGTTAGTGTTATTTGAAAACCACTTTCCCAAGTATCAAGATAATCCGGGTCGCATGAGGAAGAACCTAGAAAACTTATTTGAACTTGGGTATTACGTTAAAGCCATGGCGTCTACGGACGAGCGACTATCACATTTGCGTGTTATTGGTTATAGCCCTTCCGAAGTAGTCAAAGCTTCCATGCGTCAACGTGGTATTTATGAGGGAGTATCAAAAGAAGATGCCCTTGATGTCATATGTGATATTGGCACGATACGTACAACGTTACTGGCTTGGCGTGGCTAGCCTAGGGATATCTCGAATGCGGACTGGACAGTGCGTTGGGCCGGCATAAATTACGGCGACCGAATTTAAGGGCACGGGATCTTAGTCTCATGTCCCCGACCACGGCTTAATTATTCATACTTAAATACAGAGCTTTTTGAGTGCTAATAAGGCGCATCATTTTGTAGTAAAAGGGGTCGATTTCCCACCATAAATCTTTTGGAACTTCTTCCTTTAATTTCCAATACAGAAATGTTCTCCATAATGCTGAAAGGGTTGTAGTTTCCTTGTATTCTGCGATAAGACCGTCTTCAGAATTGAACTCTCCGAAAGACTTGAGGTAGGAATTTGTAATAATTCCATGTTTTATTGACAATCCCCAGAAGGATGACATAGTGAAAAACGGGTGTCCTATCACAGCGTCGGACCAATCCATATATGTTGGGGTATTGTTACGAGATCTCAACGGGATAAAGGCATTTGATGCATCAAGGTCCCCGTGTTCTATTGAGAGGGGGACCGAGTGTCTCAACAGTCGTTCAGATGAATTTCTCAAATCAGGTAAGGATTGCTTCATAGATCTGAGGTGGTCTATTCCCATCGAGCCTACTTCTGCTGGCTCTGAATCGAGCCAGTCGATAAATTCTAGCAACTCAGTAAGAGTTCTTTCTTTTAAACCTATGTATCGAAGTTCCGAGGTTTTTTGTGCACAGGAAACTTGCATGTCTCCAAGTAACTGAAGATATTTGGCGAGAATGTTTCCGTTAGATATTACAGAAAAGTTGGTTGGTCCAAAATCTTCCATAAGCACCCAATTATTTTCCTTATCGGTTGCCAACACTGATGGAGAGATTTCAGGAAATTGGTTTGATAGCCAATCTGTCAAAGGTGTCTCTGTTGAGAAGAAACCAGGAGAGGCCTTAAACCAGTACATTTTTTGTCCAACGGACATCCGAGCTACGTAGGACAGCGCCCATACCTTGTGGGGAGTCATGGCGGCTGTTTTTTCAATGTGATGTTTTTTAAGTTCTTCGTTGACCCAGCCATTCGCTTTTTTGAACCAACCTGGCATGGACCAAGGAGTGGAAGAGTTTAGAGATTTGTTTAAGCCCTCTGAAGCAGAGTCCGCTATGGATTTGATCGGGTACCAGTTCAATTCTCCAGGAATCTCAATAGACGGATCCAGCTCACAGTAAACTATCCTCTGGTGCGAGTATCCTTTCAAAGTTCTCATTGGCCTCAAGCTCAGGCCTAATTGGCGCCTAGACACTGTTGATAAATACTGACAGTCACTGTAAGGATACCGTGGAGTTATTAGAATCGGGACTTCTCTAAGACTATTGCATAGGACATGATCGGCGCCCTCATTCACGATTATCAACTGGGTTTTAATTCGTTCAGACAACTACCCAACCTCGACCTTTTTCAAGTCGTATTTTTGTCCCCATTTGTGATGAAAGGTCTCTGACACGGTTAAGGGCTTGTGTTGCTATTTGGGCTTCGGCAATCATTGGGCGGCCATTCATTGATCTTGGTTTTCCGAATCCAAGGTCAATTGGGACCAGCTCGATTGACTCAATTTTTTTGGCCTTGAAGTAAATTCTTGTGACAACACTCTGCCAGTAAATAGGGTCATTAGGAAAACCCCGCTTGCCTTTACTCCGTTTGTCATAAAAATCAGCCGGTGTCGATTCTGATCCTAAGCTCAAAGCGTCATAATTATATGAAGGTTGCCACTTGACAGTATCGTTTTGGAATATGAAATTACCTAGGCTGTAAAATATTGGCTTGCCGTCACGTAGTTCTATTCCCCTTGTAACATGTGGGCCATGACCAAAAAAAGCGTCTGCACCAGCATCTATACAAGCCCGGGAGAATTCAATAAGAAAATCAGGGGGGTCAGCCATAGTCTTTCCACTTTCGTGGCAGTGGAATGATACAAATACCCAATCTGCCATTCTTTTCGCATCCGATATCCATCGCAGGTTATCTTCCATATCTCTTTTGTGAGGTCGTGTTTCCTCTCCGAATTTTTCGCCAAGCTCAAATCTATGGCCTAAGAACGAAACTTTAGTCTTCGTGTCAGTAGGGATAGTTCCTTCCGGTCGAAATTTTCTCAATGAATTTTGCTTCGCTTGTAACCCAAGTTCTGTATTTGCCCGTTTGACTTGTTCAAAAGCACGTTGATCTAAAATATATTTTGTGCTAAACCGTTGGGGGTTCAACCCTGGCCTGCCCTTGACATCGGGCCTTTGATCCAGGGCTCTCCCAGACTCGTTGAAAGTGGAGGATGCAGATATTAGTGCAACTCTGCCGTTGGGAGAGTCCATGTATGCTGGAGAGCGTGCCTCACTTAGATTCCTACCAGTACCGGAAAAACACAATCCTGATTCTTCAAGATGTCTTATGTTAGTTAGTAGCCCATTCTCCCCGTAGTCGTAGCTGTGATTATTCGCTGTTGAAACTAAGTTTACTCCGGCCCACTTTAGGTCATCCAAATTGGAGGGGTCGGATCCTGTGAACGTACCCCCTGCGGATCCAGGGGAATGCTCAAAATTGTGCATAAGCATTTCTAGGTTCACATATCCAACATCGGAATTGGTAAATAGTTGCACAAGGCGTTTGAACCTGGGTTCTTCAAATACAGACAGTTTGCGGGTTATCATTGCATCACCGCCAGCTGTCACTGTGAGATTTCCGGCTTCGGCATCGTAGAGCATAAACAGTCCTTCCTTATTCTTTTGACAGTATGCCTACGACAAGAGATTACTGGAATGTGTGAAAGCTCGCCGTCAGTCTGCAGAAGAATATTCAGTAGCTAACATTCCCATAATAACTGAGTCATACCTTGCACCTTCGTGGGGGCGACTTTGCCGTAGAGTTCCTTCATGGGTAAACCCAAATTGGTCAAACATGTTTCTAGCCGCAGTATTATATATCGGGATATCAGCCCAAACTCTGTGAAGGTTATATTCCCGAAACGAGACCTCAAGTGTGGCCCTCAGCCCTGCCCTGCCGAATCCCTGGTGCCACCTTTGTTTTTCACCAATTAGGATTGAGATTTGACCATCACCTAGAGACGCCTCGATCGCGATATGAGTCTCCCCTACATGATTGCCTTCAACGCTATAGATAGAAAATATCCGGTGTTCTGGATTCTCAAATAGTTCATCCCAACGGCTATCAGGTAATTCAACAGTGTTCTTGGGATCATACCCGAGATGGGCAGGGTTACCGTAGGAGTATCTACCGAACCAGCTCTCAACCACTTCATCGACCTCCAACCATTGACCTACCCGGCGAACGTCATCTCTTGAAACATGTTTTAAATGAATTTTTTGTTCGGCCACTTGTTCTTCCTCTACTATCTTACTTTGTCCAGATCACAAGAAATCTCTGCGCGCGCTTCCGACTTACGGTTAATTATTTGAAAAATACTTGTATACGTCAATAAACATGAAATTAGTGAATTTAAGTTCATGAAGTAGTCGGCGTAACAAGGAATAGTTTTGCCAGAATTGGAGTATAGTTTATTTTGATTTTGACGATTCTAAGATAATGCAACTTAATCACGTGGGTTCCTAATTCGGAGAATATTGAGTATATGTTGGAGAGGCTTTTATCGGTGGAAAACAGGTTTGAGGAGTTAAATGAACTCCTCTCGGATCCAGAAATCGTAGGAGATTACACACGTGTGCAGAAATATGCCAAGGAGCAGTCTGCAATAAGGGAAGTGGTTGAATTATCCAGAAGATATCGAAAAGTTCTTGAAGATCTTGAGGACGTAAAAAAAATGATGCAGGTGGAGTCTGATCCGGAGATACGAGAGTTGGCTAAGGTTGAACAAGAACAATTGGAGGACCATCGGCTTCGAGTCGAGTCCGACTTAAAGATGGCGTTGGTTCCCACTGACCCTAACGATGAGAAGAACGTAATCATCGAAATTCGTGCAGGGACTGGTGGTGAAGAAGCAGGATTGTTCGCGTCAGATCTGTATCGCATGTATTCAAGATTTGCACAGCGACTGAATTGGAAGATGGAGGTCATAGATGCCAATTCCACGGGTATTGGTGGAATCAAGGAAATCACATTCCAAGTGAATGGAGATATGGCATACAGTCAACTGAAGCACGAGAGCGGAGTACACAGGGTGCAAAGAGTTCCTGCTACCGAGTCGAGTGGAAGAATCCACACGTCTGCTGCGACCGTTGCAGTGTTACCTGAAGCGGAAGAAGTGGACGTTCAGATTAATCCGGAAGACATACAGATAGACATTTATCATGCAAGTGGTCATGGCGGTCAAAATGTCCAAAAGGTGGCGACCGCGGTGCGGATCACCCACACTCCGACTGGACTTGTGACTACATGTCAAGACGAACGATCCCAATTTAAAAACAAAACGAAAGCTTTATCAGTGTTGCGTGCGAGGCTCCTTGCTGCGGAGATAGAAAAACAACAGAGAGAGATAACAGATGCTCGCAGGTCACAAGTAGGGTCCGGAGATCGGTCTGAGCGGGTACGGACTTATAATTTTCCTCAAGGCAGGGTGACGGATCACAGGATTGGGCTCACCAGTTATAATCTGGATCAAATACTCGATGGAGATTTGATAGAATTTGTGGACGCCCTCGTCCAAGATGACCAAGCTCGCAAATTGGAAAATTTAGCCGAGTGAAAATCAAGGAGGCTCTTCAAATTGTTGGGGAGCAGTTTAATGATGCCGGCTTCTCGGATAGCCAGTTAGAGGCGGAAGTATTAGTTCGACATATTTTGCGGATAGACCGGGCTTACTTGTTTCGTGATCTTGAGGAAAATTTAATTCAAGCTGATTGGGTGTATTTGGACTCGCTGGTTAAGAGGCGTCTTGAACATGAACCGTTGAGTTATATTACTGGCACCAAGGAGTTTTATGGTTTAGACCTTGTAATCACAGAAGACGTGTTGATTCCTAGGCAAGAAACTGAACTACTAGTAGAAGTTGTGATAAGTGTCGCGATGAGTAGAAGCCATGATCTCATCAACATTGCGGATGTTGGAACAGGTAGTGGGGCGATCGCTATAGCGGTAGCTAAGAATTTGCCGTTAGCCCAAATCGTGGCAGTAGATATTAGTCAGCCAGCTTTGGAAGTTGCTGATATCAATCGAAGAAAGCATGGAGTTTGTGACCAGGTTCATCTTTGCCAAGGAAACCTTCTTGAACCAATAACTGGTGCTGTGGATATAATTGTTTCCAATCCGCCTTATCTGCGGAAAGGATCAATAGAATTTCTTCAGAAAGAAGTTCGTAGTGAGCCTCGCATAGCTTTAGATGGAGGTTCAGATGGGCTTGATGTTATCCGTGAATTGCTAAGTCAATCAGCCTCAAAATTGAAATCTCCAGGGGTCTTTTTATTTGAAGTAGATACGACTCACATATCTGATGCACTTAATTTGGCCGAAACTTTTTTCCCAGCGGCATCTGTAGCCGCTTTGATGGACGCTAGCGGAAATAATAGAGCCATTTTGATTGATTTGAAAGCTTAGTAATCTTATGCATTGGGTTGTACTATAGGCGACCTTATGAACTGCCTTTAGGTTCCTAAATTTAGCCTAGTCCTAGTTGGTAGTGTTTACCTTCAGTTTTAATTGAAGGTGCGACAACTATCTCCGCATTGTGCATATCTTTTATATTCATTGCGCCAACCATCCCCATGCAGGCTCGGAGAGCCCCAATAAGGTTCTGTGTTCCGTTTGATACGGACGAAGGTCCAAAGAAAAGTTGTTGCAGCGTTCCTTTTGTTCCTACATTTACTCTTGTTCCTCTAGGAAGGGCGGGATGGGGACTGGCCATACCCCAATTGTATCCTTTTGCTGGGGCTTCTACAGATTGAGCCAGAGGAGTACCAACCATCACAGCATCAGCGCCACTTGCAATTGCCTTGCACAGTTCACCGCCAGTCCGTATCCCTCCGTCGGTAATTATAGGAACATATCTTCCGGTCTTCTTGAAGTGGTCGTTCCTTGCTTGCGCGCAATCCATGGTAGCTGTTACTTGCGGAACACCCACACCCGTAACTTCTCTGGTTGTACATGCTGCTCCTGGCCCGACTCCGACAAGTATTCCATGAATACCGGTCTCCATAATCTCAGTTGCTACTTCATATCCAACACAATTACCTACGAGAACAGGGACATTGACCATTTCCAACAACTCCGGAAACTGAAGGCCCTTAGTGCTATTGGAAGAGTGTCTTGCAGTAGTGACAGTTGATTGAACAACAATCATATCTGCTCCAGCTTCGACTGCTATAGGACCTAGTTTTTTTGTGGAGGCTGGGGTAATTGATACTGCGCAGTGGGAGCCAGTTTCTTTTATCTCTTCTACCCTTCTTCCGATCAGTTCTTCTCTAATGGAAGCAGAATATACCCGTTGCATAGTTGTAGTCACATCTTCATTAGATGCCGCTACCACCTCGTCGATTGCCGTTTGTGGATCATCGTATCTAGTTTGAACACCTTCTAGATTTATGACACTCATGGCTCCCTGGTTGTGCATATCACCGGCAAAAGCCGGGCTGGAAACTGCGTCCATGGCTGACCCTAGTATCGGCGTTTTAATAGTTACGTTGCCCAGTGAGAACTCCGTATCAACCATCTCAGGGTTTACTGTGACAGTTCCAGGGACTATAGCTATCTCGTCAAACCCATAGGTTCTTCGCAATTCTCGGAACGTTCCCATGAGTGCTACCTCCAATATAATGTGATTACCAGTGAGGATTCCTCACCTTAAATCCTTCGGCGACTCATTTACCTGCGTAAATGAAATGCCTAAAGCGAGTGGTTCTTTTAAAATTGTTCAGCGATGACTGCTACCTACTTACGCACCGGCAATTTAAAAATTCCAGTAAGCACGTTTCGGTGAATCCTTTGATCTGGTCAGTCAGAAAGGCGTCAACTTTAGGGTGCCAGATGATTAACGCTTGTAAATCAGGAATAACAAACCTACTATCGTCTTAGTTTTGACCTAATGTCGTTAGAGCCCATTCAGATAAGATTAAGTGCTGATGATATTGTCGAAGGGCTTAAGTGTCAACAAGTCGCTGGTCAATGCTCTATATTGTGTCTTTTAGAGTCGTTCGTTGAACAGGTTGTGAGGGAAAATTGGAAGAGGAAGTAAAAAGACTAGCTCTGGCTACTGGCTTCGATATCGTTGGAATAACTGGGGCGGAGAATTTTGAAGAGGACGAAGCCGCTGCCCTTAAACGTTACGAAGATGGTCACATGGACGGATATTCTTGGTATACCAAAGAAAGGATTCATCTTATGAATCGTCCTGAGGAGTTGCTCGTTGGTGCTAAATCGGTGATATCCCTAGCTATCTCTTACTTGGTTAAGGAAGAAAAGGCTGTTTCCGAATCCGAAAATAGTCTGACCGGGAAAATAGCTCGGTATTCCTGGGGTGATGATTACCACATGGTCATAAAACAGCGACTACGTGAATTCTGTGAGGGATTATCTGGAATTGCAGGACGTGACGTAACAACACGTATATTTGTTGATGATGGTCCAATGAACGATAGAGCAGCCGCTAATCGTGCAGGAGTAGGATGGTTCGGCAAGAATGCAAATATTTTGACGGCCAGTCATGGTTCTTGGGTTTTTTTGGCGCAAGTAATAACGGATCTTGAACTAAAACCTGACAAGGCATTGAAAAAAAATTGTGGGAGTTGCGTGCTCTGTATAGATGATTGTCCGACCAATGCTATAGTCGCACCGTATGTAGTGGACAACACCCGTTGCATATCTTACCTAACCATTGAACTCAAAGGATCTATCCCAAAGGAATTACGCCCCCTTATGGGTGATTGGGTTTTTGGCTGTGATATTTGTCAGGACGTATGTCCAGTCAATAGAAAGGCCAAGTTAAGTAAGACAGTGGAATTTGAGCAGCGACCGGGATATTCCACACCGGAACTCGTCCCAATTCTTGAAATGGACGATAATACATTTAGGAACATTTATCAGAACAGCCCAATAAAGAGGGCAAAACGAGTTGGTCTTCAAAGAAACGCTTGCGTAGCTCTTGGTAATAATGGAGACCCTAACGCTGTCGACCCATTGTCTCAAGCTCTAATCAATTGCGAACCTTTGGTGCGCTGTCACGCGGCTTGGGCTCTTGGGAGGATCGGCGGAATAAGTGCCATTGCGGCTCTTAAATCGGCCTTGTGTAACGAGACACATTCCCAAGTAGTGGAGGAGATAAAATCTGCTCTTGAAGAGGCCTCAAAGGAACTATTGTAATGAAGGTGCCCGGCGGGAGAATTTTCGTTGTGAACGTTGGGACCAATGCCTCGCATGCTTTTACTAGCCCTATTTTTGCAGATCGCAGCTTTGAATTCCTGCCTATTCCGGAGATAGATAACATTCCACCTCCCAACGGTCTCAAATACGCTGATCTACGGTCCTTTTATGATCCCTCAAATGACTTGAATCGGTTTATACCTGAAAGATTTTTAAGTAAGACAGTTCATAATGATCCGGAATTTGACACGTTTACGTACGGCGACAATTGCGACGTGAACCCGCGAGCATCAGCGTTAAAGAAAGTGAAAAGAGGAGACATTTTATTGTTCATAGCCCGACTACAACAATGGGTGGATCGGGTTCCGACGAACAACTTCGGTTTTTATTTTATCGGCTTTCTGCATGTGAACAGGATATTGGGATCTGTGAAGGAAAAACCGAGTGAGGCGGGGCTAGAGCGATTCTCCGTTAACGCTCATGTAAGGATGGGGATGTTCGACATTTCCAAGTGGAATTCTTTTTGGGTATTCGGTGGTTCTTCATGGTCGAGACGATTCTCTTATGCCGTACCGGTGACGAAAGAAATCTGTAATCAAGTCTTTCGATCTGCTGATGGTTCAAGATGGAAATGGGGAGGGCCGAATGGAGGAAGGAGTGACCTTCAAGTTATCGGTTCTTACACACGTAGCTGCAGATATGTGATTGATCAGGAGAATGGAAATCACGTAGAAAGGTCTAGAAAACTGTGGAACTGGATTCGGACCTATTCTGAAAGCGCAGATCCTGCTCTTTGACTTATTTCCGAGGGGGAATCTACAATCGATCCCACATAAGTTGAGACTAGATACAGAGAATTGAGATGTCAATGGTAGTTAAGAATACGGATGACCAAAAGACCAAGAGCGTTATGGACATTGATAAACAGCTTCCGGCAATTGAGGCGACCGGTGCCTGTGTCGAATTTGGAACTGAACTTATATTAGATGATGTGACTCCCCTGTGAAATCCTGTTCTATGTTTTGACGTCTCTGATAATTAATCTTGATCCGATAACAGGAGGCTTACTTGGTTGTAAACTTCTTGTCAGATTTAGTAGTCCTGCGTGTTTTTCCGTTAGCGATTTGTCCGCTTTATACTAGGTTGAGGCTCGGGGCTTGAGAGTTTTCGGAAAAGTGTATGCGGTTTCCTTCATTCCAGTAACCCATTAAGATCAAGGGCCCTTGAATTTTTTTGAAGGACAACTATACGTAGGAAGGTAAAGCTGGTTATGAAATCCAAGGACCCTATTGAACATATAGGGGATGGTGACGAACGACCATCGACCTCTTACACATCAGAAACTTCTACCAGATGCCGTATTTTTTATGGATGGTGGATATGCATAGGCGGAGCCTTTGTTATGGCTATGTCGTCTGGGTTCATTTTCCATGGATTTAGTAATTTCATAATCCCGCTTAGCAGAGAGTTTCGTTGGAGCCGTACTACCGTGTCTGCAATTTTCTCGTTTGCTAGGCTTGAGGCGGGATTTATTGGACCAATCGAAGGGTGGGTGGTCGATCGAATCGGACCTCGCAAGCTGATGTTGGTAGGAATACCGTTGATGGGCATAGGTTTCATTTTACTCAGCAAAGTGACGGGGTTGGCAAGTTTCATGATCGTATACATCTTGGGCGTGACCTTTGGGAACAGTGTCGGAATGAACACGCCGGCATCTGCGGCAGTGGCAAATTGGTTCAAAAGAAAGCGTGGGCTGGCCTTTGGAATTATGTGGTCTGGTGTTGGATTGGGAGGTTTGATCGTCCCGGCTTTAGGTTGGGCGATCTCCGAATACGGGTGGAGAGATGCTTCAGTTTTGGTTGGAATATTCGTCATTGTGGTAGGAATTCCTGTGGCTTCGCTAATGAGGCATAGACCTGAACACTATGGGTTGCTTCCGGACGGTGAGAAAGTGCCAGACGGACTTGAATCCAATGCAAGTGTGAGACTTTCACCTGATTTATCTAACGATTTTACCGCTATGGAGGCATTAAACACCTCAAGTTTTTGGTACTTATCGCTGTCTATTATGGCTCGGTCATTGGTTTCAGGTGGCGTCGGCCTTCACTTGGTGCCTTACTTTATTGGTTTGGGGACAACGCCAATTGAAGCGGCGGCGTGGGCTGGTTCTGTAGGAGTGATGAGTATTCCAGGGAGGTTCGGACTAAGTTACCTCGGAGATTACTTTAATCGAAGATATATGATGGCAGTCTCATTATTTTTTATGACATGTTCTATAGTCATGCTTGCAAGGGCGGACACTATTGGTCAGGCCGTACCGGCAATTATTTTATACGCAGTTTCGCAGGGAGGAATTTCGGTGATTCCCCAAGCTTTAATAGCTGAGTATTTTGGCAGAAAGGCTTTTGCAACAATATCTGGTTTTCGCAGCACCATCCAAACGGTGGGAATCATAGTGGGTCCTATAGTGTCAGGGTTTGTATACGACAGGACAGGAAGCTATGAATTGGCTTTCATGGGGTTCGCCGGTGCTGCCATAATTTCGATGGTCTTAGTGATGTTTGCCCTTCCACCCCGACGTAACACACACTAAAATCGGTTTAAATCTAAGAAATTGGCCACTTTGATTTGAAGTCGACATTATTCCGATCTAGCATGCCTTTGCCGATCTTTTGAACGTTTCTAATTAACTCTTCTGTGTCCACAAACGTAGGAGTGTAGTTTTCTACAACGATGCGTCCTTCAACCAATACCGTGTGAACGCTTCTTCCATCGGCATTGTATACGAGGCTATTTACAGGGTTAAATAAAGTTCTCCATTCAGGCCTCATCGTATCGTATAACACGATATCAGCCTTTTTCCCAGGTTCCAATGAGCCTATTTCTGAATCTAATCCTAATGCCTTCGCGCCGGCTATTGTGGCGAGCTCAAGAGCTGATTCCGCTGGCACTTTTGTTATGTCACCTGTCCCGTCTTTAGCTAATACAGCAGCAAGATACATCGATCTATTAGTTTCCAGCAGGTTGGAATTATTACCAGCGTCGGTTCCGAGCCCTACAGGGACTTCCAATTCTAGCAACTCGGAGAGGGGGAAATTAACACCATATCCGCCCCCGTTCTTCACCACATTCGTTGGGCACGTGATAACACAGGTGCCTGTTCTAGCTAGCGATCGGATCCCTTCGCTTTCGATACCCACGCAGTGGGCAAGTACGACGTTCGATCCAGCAAATCCAATTTCTTCGAGATCATTTATTGAAGAGGCCAGTTCGGAATCCTTACTTGGTGGGCCCACATTATTGATATGCAAGGTCACTCCTGTCTTGAGATCGTCAGATAGGCCTTTAATTTTGGTTAGAAGGTTCCTATCGACGTAGTCAGGTGAAAATGGCATGGCCCAGGCCTTTACCCTTCCATTAAGCGCTCCATCGTACGCCTTAATGAATTCTTCGGTAGCTTCTAGTGCTTCTTCAGGCGTATAAACTGGCATGTTGTAAGGATTTTCCCGGGTGACTACCTGCATGCCTGTCACGATTCTGATGCCTGCTTCTTCATAAGATTCCAGGCAGGATTCAATATGTTTTGTACTTCCTGGATCTAAGATGGTGGTGGTTCCATAGCTTAGAAGTTCTGTAATCGCAAGAAGAGAAGTTTGCTTTTCTTCCTCCTCTGTCATGGAACTTTGGAGCTTGAAAACTTTGGATAGGTAACTGGGACCGAGGTCATCAGGGAAAATGCCTCGAGTCGCGTGGGCGTAGCTAATGTGGCAGTGTCCGTTTATAAAGCCGGGGGTGACAACCATATGTTGGGCGTCTATTACTTGAATATCAGCTGCCATTTCCATCGATCTGGTTTTGCCGACTAATTTGATGAGGCCATCTTCAATCAATAGAGCCCCGTCGCGTATTATTCGGCGCTGAGCGTCCATCGTTAACACATATTCTGCGTTAACGATCAGAATTTTGTTGGCGGATTTTTTCAACTGGACCTCCCTACTTGAAACAAGTTAGATTCAGCACCGGAACTTTGGGTCAATCCCTTTAGTCATATGTAGCGATAACCATAGTCAATTAACGTATGTTAAACTCGGCGCAATTAATAATCGAATTGATTAGCCGGGGGAGCTTGATAAAGTCAGGCTGAGAGGGCAGTTATAGTGCTGTCGACCCCTTAATACCTGATCTGGGTAATGCCAGCGTAGGAAGCGTACTAACCGTATAAACCGAAAGCAGGCCGCCTAGAACTCTGAGTCGTTTGTATATGACTTTGAAGGAATGGGCGGTTTTTTGATTTAGTTTGTAGGGAGACTGGTCACGAAGAAAGAGGAAGAATTAATTAAGAAAATTAATGTGACTGATGTTGGATTGACGGTTCGGCATAGTCGTGGGGAGATCCCTGTGCTTAAAGGGATGGATTTTCATGCCTCCCAAGATGAGATTGTTACCATTATAGGGCCTAGTGGATGTGGAAAAAGTACGCTTCTAAACATTGTTGCTGGTCTTCATGACCCTGACCAAGGTGAGGTTAATGTTTTAGTTGATGGTGTTGTACGATCGGAAGCTTCGAGTCGCTTAGGCTCAATTGGATACATGCAGCAGAAAGATCTCTTGCTACCGTGGCGGTCACTTATTGATAATGTCATATTGGGACTGGAAATTAGAGGAGTTGAGCGTAAAAGGGCCCGTCAAGAAGCGGTTGCTCAAATGGCAGATTTTGGATTGGAAGGCTTTGAGAATGAATTTCCCTACGCCCTCTCTGGAGGTATGAGACAAAGGGCGGCCTTCCTTCGGACGATGCTAATGGAGTCTGAAGTATTACTCCTAGATGAGCCTTTTAGCGCCTTAGATGCGTTGAACAGAGCACATTTGCAAACGTGGCTTTTAGACATTCTTGAAGGTAAGAAAAAAACCACCGTTTTAGTTACCCACGATGTTGATGAAGCCTTATTTCTCTCGGATCGCGTCTGTGTAATGTCACCGCGGCCAGGTCGAATTTATGAAGAAGAACATATTCCGTTTGAAAGACCCCGGTCTCAAAATTTATTGACTGATCCAGCCTATGTGCAGACGAAGGCCCGATTACTTGGATATCTGAGAAGCGATTATTCGTTAATGGAAAATGGCTGATGACTAAGTTGATGGAGTGGGTGCCGGCAGCTGTGATCGTAATGGTGATGTTTGTGGTCTGGGAAGTTTTTGTAAAGCTCTGGGACATACCCGCATGGCTGCTGCCAGCTCCTTCTTCCGTCGCCTTCACCCTGTACGATAGTGCTGGATTATTACTAGCGCATAGTTGGGTTACACTTGAAGAAATTCTTCTTGGTTTTATCTTAGCGCTTATAGCCGGGCTTTTTTTAGCGTCTGTGATATCTCTTTCCAACACTCTTGAAAAGGCGCTTTATCCATTCATCGTTGCTTCTCAGACTATACCGATAATAGTGATCGCCCCAATGCTTTTGGTATGGATAGGGTACGGGCTTGCGCCAAAAATTATTGTAGTAGCGTTGATCAGTTTCTTTCCAATAGTTGTGAATACGGTTGATGGCATGAAATCCATCGATCCAGATATGGAGAGGTTGTTTAGAACTATGGGTGCCACTAAGTGGCAAATTTTCCTGAAGGTGCAGGTGCCTACTTCGATGCCATATCTTTTCTCTGGGTTAAGGGTTGCCATTGCGGTGAGTGTTATTGGGGCAGTTATTGGTGAATGGGTGGGTTCTAGTGAAGGCTTAGGGTACCTAATGATTCGATCCAAGCCACAGTTTCAAACGGAACGGGTTTTCGCGGCTATTGCCTTACTCTCCGCAATGGGTGTAGGGCTTTTCGCCGTCGTTAATCTGCTTGAAAGAATCGTTATTCCTTGGTCGCATAAACAGAAAGAGAACAGAGATTTTCCGATGTGAGTAAATATCGGGTTAAAGAAAATGGTCTGAGCAAAGTGAATCAATTATAGAAGGAGAGACTTTAATGTCTAGGTTATCAATAACCATTCTGGTAGCGGTCTTTTGGGTTATTTCCGTTGGAGTTTTGTCGGGTTGTTCTTCCGAGGCATCGAGTGTAAAGGTCAAGTTGGCTTTGGATTGGTTTCCTAATGCAAACCATTTAGGATTGTATATAGCGGAGGAACGTGGGTACTTCAAAGAAGAGAATCTGGAAGTAGAGATTTATACACCCTCAGATCCTTCTACAGTTCTGCAAACAGTTGCCTCCGGGTCAGATGATTTCGGAATGAACTATCAGCCAGACGTACTTATAGCCCGTGGTGAAGGAGTGCCAGTAGTTTCGGTGCTTGGAATGGTTCAGCATCCGCTCAATTCTTTGATGACACTGAAGTCTTCCGAATACCAGACTCCCGGAGACCTGAAAGGTAAGAAAGTTGGGTATCCAGGAATTCCTTGGAATGAAGATGCCCTTGCCACAATGTTGCAAGCAGACGGCCTGTCCGGTTTAGATGATGTGGAGCTCGTGAATGTTGGCTGGGAGTTAGGGTCCTCCATTATGTCTGAGAGGGTGGACGCCATCATAGGCGCTTATTTCACTCACGAAAGCATTAGCCTCGAAAATGAAGGGCATCCAGTGAAAATTATGCGAATGGAAGAATGGGAGGTGCCCGACTATTACGAGTTGGTCTTGGTCACGAGCGAAAAATTTCTTACCCAAAATGAGGGCGTTGTAGAGAGATTTACTAGAGCGGTTAGCAAGGGATACAGTGATGCAATATCGGATCCACAGGCTGGGGTGGACATATTGATGAAATATGCACCTGAAATTGATGAATCGATCGATAGGCCTGGAGCTGATCTGCTTCAGCATTTGTGGCAGGATGAAAACGGTCGATTTGGAAGGCAACAGGAGAACAAATGGGTGGAGTTTACGGAGTGGATGCAAAAGAAGGGGTTGCTAGATAGTAGGGTAAATGGAAAAGATGCCTATACGGACGATTATTCTGTTAAATAGGTCACGACAATTGGAACCAATGTTATGCGAGACTTGTTGATATGCCAAAGGTTGCAACTTTAAAAGATAAATACTCCGTTCTTTGGCATGATATGACCCATCACCCATTTGTGAATGAAATGGGTGATGGGTCTCTGGCCCCGGAAAAGTTTAGGAGGTATTTCCTTCAGGATTACGTTTTCGTGAAAGATTTGGTGACCATGTGTGGGCAAGCGATAGCGAAAGCGCCAAATTTAGATGCAGTTTCGATATTTAATGACTTTTTGGTAGGAATACTTGATCCCGAGAATGATTTGTTTAAGAGAGCCTTTCAGGAACTTGGTGCTAGCGAAGAGGAATTTGTGTCAGCTTCTGCAAACCCGATTACTCGAGCCTTCGGCGATTTTATAGTTCGTACTGCCATGGAAGGAACCTTTGATGACATAGCTCTGATGCTTTACGTCACGGAAGGGACTTACTTAGACTGGGGTAAAAGGTTGAAAGAATCGGCTGCTATCCCACAGAACCCGATCTACAAGGAATGGATCGACCTCCATGGGCCTGACGTTCTCGGGGATTTGGTCTTTTGGCTTGGTGACTATATTGATACAAGATCACAAATGTCGGAGTCTAGATCAGAATATATATTTTTGACCGCGCTACGTTATGAATATCTCTTTTGGGAAGCTGCGTATGAAGAAAAAAAATGGTTTGATCTATGACTTTAATGGTGAAATGATCCAAGGGATGTTCGAATTAAACAAAGCGTCAGCGTGTAGGTGAGGAAAAGTCACTGAAGCTCACGTCCATAATTTGAGAGGAATAGCATTGTGTTAGAAATAGTGGAAGAGTATGTGGTAAGAGTTCCGACTGCCATGGCAATTGCAGGATCAGATTCCGGTGGTGGCGCGGGCTTGCAAGCTGACCTAAAATCATTTGCTGCGAATGGGGTTTATGGCACTTCTGCCGTCACTGCGGTCACATCGCAGAACACTCTTGGCGTTCATAAAGTTATAGAGTTGCCTGTGGACTTTGTAGAGAGTCAGATCGATGCCATTATCACTGATATGGGAGTGGATGCTGTTAAAACAGGTATGCTTTCAAGCTCCGAGATTATTAGCAGCGTTTCTAGGAAATTGATTGAGCACAAGGTTGATAACATTGTGGTCGATCCTGTCATGAAAGCTAAAGGTGGAGCAGATCTGATAAATCCGGAGGCCGTTGAAACTTTGAAAGAGACTCTGATTCCTATGGCATCCGTTGTGACACCCAATGCGCCAGAGGCATCTCTGTTAACCGGTATCACGGTAGTTGATCTAGATTCCGCCAGAGACGCTGCTGTGAGGCTTGTGGAAATGGGAGCTTCTGCAACCGTTGTGAAGGGAGGACATTTTGAAAACGGACCTGCTACAGATGTTTTTTATGACGGGGAAAATTTCAAGCTATTCTCTACGAAACGAATAAATACGAGGAACACCCACGGGACCGGGTGTACTTTTGCGTCTGCTACAGCTGCAGGTCTCGCTATCGGGAAGAGTCTGCAGGATGCTGTTAGTGATGCGAAATCTTATGTCACTGGAGCGATACGTTATAACTTTTCGATTGGGAAAGGACATGGCCCCTTAAACCACTTCTACCGATACTGGAAGAAATCCGATCCAAGAGTCTGAAGTCTTGGTGGTCACTTAAGTTGTCCTTGCATTTAGGTGAAACTGGTGTGAAGCCTTTGTGAACGACCGCCTCCAGATTTTGGAGTAAATGATATGATTTCCGTGTTTTGTTCTCTGATGTTTATACTTCAACCCTAGGAGGATTTCATGGCTGGGAGTGTGGATTCTCAGGAATCGGGTGAAATATCGGGTCAACTTTCGCCTGAACTCCTATCGGGTCGGAATCGGCTGGCAGTGTCTGTCATATTAGGGCACGCGGTGAAACATGTGTTCAATTCCTCTTTACCACTACTTTTGGCAATGATGAAGTCAGATGCCCGATTTCAGCTCACAGCAACACAATTTGGGATAGTCGCTGGGGTTGGCAGAGGTACGTCAGGTGCGACTACTATGGTTGCTGGATATCTTGGCGAGAGATTTGCTAATCGATCTGGAGCGATGCTATTTATATCATTGTTCCTTATGGGGATTTCGTATTTTCTCCTGGGAGTTGCGCCCAGCTATTGGTGGTTGGTTGCTGTCATGCTGTTGGTGGGCGTAGGTCCATCTTTGTATCATCCTCCAGCCATAGCGTCTCTATCTAGAAAATTTCCTGATAAACGTGGATTTGCTATCTCCTTGCATGGTACTGGTGGTTCAATTGGTGAAATGCTAGGCCCCGTGATTGTTGGTCTACTTACTACAGAGACGTTCAAAGTAGGCACCATAATCACGATCACTTACCTAGTGGCTTTTGAGTGGGACGAAGTTCTCAAGATAAGTGTTATTCCCGCATTCTTCTTTGCTGTACTTGTATATCTAATGATGCGGAATATTCCTACCGTGGAGACAGAGACAGGCTCCTTGAAAGAATACTTCGGAGACCTTGGTGGGCTTCTCAAAGACAAGGGAATGTTAGGGCTGATATTTGTTACAGCTCTTCGCGCTATGGGGCAATCCTCAATCATGTATTTCTTACCCCTTTATTTGCTCACTGCTCCAGATTTCGATTCCCCTAGCCAAGGTGGACTTGGAAAGGATGCCCTGACGGTTGGGTTCTATCTTGCAGGAGCACAGGTAACTGGAATATTTGCACAGCCACTTATGGGGTGGCTGTCCGACACATACGGTAGAAAAGTAGTATTGGTTCCATCAATGACTGCTTTAGGGCTGTTATTCATAGCGTTAAACTACGCTTCAGATGATTATCAATTGATCCTAAATGTGCTAGCCATGGGGGCCTTTGTTTATTCATTGCACACGATTTTTATCGCGGCAGCTATGGACGTGTCTGGTGGAAAAGCTCAGTCTACTGTTGTATCTCTGATTTATGGAGCTAGCTTTTTGGGAACCATCTCTCCAATCTTTGCCGGCCTAATAGTCGACGAATACGGCTTGAAGTCGGCCTTTATTTACAGTGGGATCATCTCTTTGTTAGCAACTGCGGTGCTAGCGGCACTTAAATTGCCCTCTAATGAGACAAGGGAACTATTGCCTCACTAAGATAATGGTTGCTTTATGCTATGAGGGATGTTTCAGATAGAGATCAGATAGGGCTCATTTTGCATTTCTGTCGTCACTATGGGGCCGTCTTCGTGATAGAAAATATCTATCTCTGACCGCACCCCGAATTCTCCTGGTAGGTAGATTCCGGGTTCAATGGTCGCAGCGATTCCCGGGAGTAAATGTCGAGTGTCGTTTGTTTCCCACCCGTCCAGATTAACCGCGTTGCTGTGTACCTCTCGACCTAGGCTATGCCCCAATCTATGACTGAAGAAATCTCCGTATCCTTTTTCACTAATATAACGGCGAGCCTCTCTGTCGAGTTCCCACCCCGCCAGCTCCCTGGCGGTCTGGTGAGCCCTTTCGAACAGAGAAAATGCAGAATCTCGACCGCCTATAACTATATCGAAAACTTCCCGGTGTTTTTGAGGAACGTTGGTTCCTACATAGGCTGTCCAAGTGATATCAGCATACATAGCGTGTTCAGGTGGAGTTGGTCCATATCCATCTTTTAGTTTTCCCCATAAATCTATCAGCAACCAGTCGCCAGGCTTTATTACTTTTGACGTGTCCTCAGTTGGATCAAAATGAGGATCGGCCGCATGTTCATTCACTGCTACCACCGGTCCGTCAGGGGATTGTAGGCCTTCTTCAACAAACCTTGATCTTATGAACTCCGCTACCGCGAACTCAGTTGGTTCATAATCAATATTTCCCCCAACGAAATCGAATGACTCCTTTACTATTTTGGTGAGTGTTTCAGCTGCTATAAGGTGAGTCTTAAGGTGACCATCGTCCCACCTCTGAGTCGCGTATTGGACCAAGTCCGCTGAGGTGACCACACTAACCCCCAGACTTCGGACAAGCTCCAAGGTTCCTCCGTCAACCTTTGACGCTCTTGGTAGAGTTCCCATCGGTGAATATTCCATGGCCACCGTTCGGGAAGAGGAAAGGGCAGCTTTTAGCGCTTTCAACATTTGGTCGCGGCTAACCCACAATGTGGTCTCAATCCCGAGATGTTCAAAACGATTTTGGTCAACGTAACTTATCACGAGTTTTGGTTCAGAATTAGCGGGAATCCAAAGCCAGCATGGTCTTGTGACGTTTGGGATCTCTCCCACGGTGTCCCAGAAAATGGGGTTCATGCCCCTGTAGTCATAAAGTAACCAACCATCGATACGGTTGACTTCCATGAAACTTTTAGCTTGTGTGATGATTTCTCGGATAAATGAATTCATTTGAATATTTCGTATGCCTCAGCTTATTTATATGAACTATCTCATTTGACTTGAGTAACGATTTCAATTATTTGATCTCGGCCCAACTCCTCTTGAGTACTGTCATTGAGATTGCGTATCGTGTACTTTCCTTTGGCCAATTCGTCATCCCCAATGATGACAGCGTAGGATGCTTTGCAGGTGGCGGCATATCTGAGCTGGCTTTTCAGCCCACGAGAAGGTCCCACCGCAGCAGAGCCTCCAGCCAGACGAATTTGGGAGGCTAACTTCACTGATTCGAGTTTGGCAGATTTGCCCAAATGAGCGATCATGACCAGCGGCTTGGCGGGAGTTGCGGGAGATATGTTCTGTTGTTTGAGGTTTTCGATAACCCTCTCTATACCCATGCCGAAACCTATTCCAGGAGTGGGAGGCCCTCCTAGCTGCTCTATGAGGCTGTCATATCTTCCCCCTCCCGCGATAACGCTAGTCCTACGGTCTGAGGGGGGGGAAATTTCGTAGACTGTACGGGTGTAATAATCCAATCCTCTAACGAGTTTACTGTCCACTTCAAAGTTGATGTTTATAGACCTCAAATGTTCCTGTAGTTGTTCCCAGTGCTCTTTGCATTCGGGACACAAGTAGTCAACACTTTTGGGCGCTTTGTTAATCACGGGTTGGCAGGAAGATATTTTGCAGTCGAGTAGCCTCAATGGATTTGTCTCAAGCCTCGTTTGGCAAAGCCCACAGATAAGACCAGTATTTTTGGAATAGTAACTTTTTAAAGCTCCCATATATTCCGGTCGGCAAACGCCGTCGCCTATGCTATTTACGGTGAGGGTAAGATTTTGGATGCCAACCTCAGTCAGAAATCTCCACGAAACCTCAATAACTTCTGAGTCCATATATGGGTCAGTTTCCCCGAAGGCTTCTACGCCGAATTGGTGGAATGCTCTGAATCTCCCAGATTGTGGCCGCTCATATCTGAAATTCGGTACGAGATAGAAAAGCTTCACTGGTTGGGGCAGGTTTTGCATGCCGTGCTCTATGTAGGCTCTACAAACGGGCGCTGTTCCCTCCGGCCGCAGCGTCAGGGAATCTCCGCCCCTATCAAAAAAAGTATACGTTTCTTTTTCGACGATATCAGTCGATTCTCCAACACCTCTGGTGAACAAGTTGGCATCTTCGAATACGGGCGTTTCTATCCTAGAATAACCGAAACTAACCGCAACCTCCGTCGCTGTTTTCTCAACCTTTTGCCAGTATGGTTGGTCTGCCGGCAATATGTCGAATGTGCCCCTGGGGGATTGGAACTGCATATTCATACCTTTTTCATAGGCTCAAAATCTGATCTCTTGTCACTGGAGTATTCTAACTCACAACCTAGTTGTCCAACCCGTCAGATCACAGATATAAACAACTTATAGAAACATAGACGGCTTGCTTCCGCCAATGTAACTTGAATTTGAGTGAGCTATAATCGCTAAGCGGTTTTTGAGAAGTTGGGATGTTGAAAGCCAAGTTGCACTAATCAGGTGGTTGATAGCTCGAAGCCATATAAAATTACATTATGTTGAACGTAGAAAAACTAGGACAGAAGATCGGTATTGATAAACTTCTTAATGAAAAAATGGAGGGTTATCTGCCGGCGGAAAAAATTGCGGAAGTGGCTAGCGCCTACGCGTTTGCCGAAAACGCGCACAAAGGGCAAAAAAGACTTTCCGGGGATCCTTTTTTTGAGCATCCTAAGCAAACGGCGTTATTTCTTGCCGATCTGAGAATGGACGCCAGCACTATATCAGCTGCTTTGTTACACGATGTCTTGGAAGACTGTGATGTTTCATATGACGAGATATCAGAGAAGTTTGGAACTGATGTAGCGAACTTGGTAGATGGGGTAACAAAATTAACCCGTGCTGAAGTTATGGGTGATGAACAATTTCTGGAGTCTACTGTGGCCCTGACGCAGCCAGAGGATGACAGCACACTAGATGATCTTGCTCAAGCCGAGACACTGCGTAAGATGTTGATGGCAATGGCGGAAGATGTGAGAGTCGTACTTATAAAACTCGCTGACAGACTACACAACATGCGGACGGTCTCTGCTCTTCCCGATCACCGTAGAGAAGCGATGGCTCGGGAGACTCTTGATATTTTTGCGCCTCTGGCACACAGGCTAGGAATTTGGGAAGTCAAATGGATGTTAGAAGATCTATCCTTCCAGCAACTAGAGCCAGAAACCTATAAGCAGATATCTCGCCGTCTCAATGCGAAGCGCACTGAGCGTGAGGCGTATATTGAGCGGATTGTTCACATAATAAGATCAGAGTTGGAAGAGGCTCGCATTAATGCGGAGATTTACGGAAGACCCAAGCATATATACAGCATACACAGGAAGGCCGAGCGTTATAATACTCAAAGCAAAAATAATAGCGAGATATATGATCTTTTCGCTGTTCGAATTCTCGTTGATGATGTGAAAGATTGTTATGCGGCATTAGGAGTGATACACACAAAATGGCACCCCTTACCCGGGCAGTTTGATGACTATATAGCAAATCCAAAAGACAACCTTTACCAATCCCTTCACACAGCAGTTTTGTGTGATGAATCTTCGCCCGTTGAGGTTCAAATACGGACTTTAGATATGCACCAAGTTGCGGAGTATGGGGTTGCAGCCCATTGGTTATACAAGGAAGGCGTCGAACACGACACACAATTCGAAGAAAAGATGGCTTGGTTGAGACAGTTGTTAGATTGGCAACGTGACGCTGGAGGTGCGGTAGAATTTGTTGAATCTTTTAAGACGGATATATTTCAAAGTCAGGTTTATGTATACACACCGAAAGGGGAAGTCATAGAGCTCCCCATAGGCGCTACACCTCTCGACTTCGCATATCGTATACACACTGATGTTGGTCATAGTTGCGTGGGCGCAAAAATTAATGGAAAGCTTGTCGCGTTGAATCAACCAATCGATAATGGCGATACGATACAAATAATGACCAGTAAGACTGCCAGCGGACCCAGTTTGGATTGGATAAATCCGAGTTTGGGGTATGCTAAAACTTCTTCGGCACGAGCTAAAATGCGTCAGTGGTTTAATCGCCAGGAAAGGCAAAGTAACATCGATCGAGGTCGTGAAGTATTCCACAGGCAGGTGCAGCGATTGGGGATAGATCTCGATGTCAAGAAAGCGGTAGACACACTTGGCTACCGCTCTTCCGAAGATATGCTCGCATCTCTAGGGGACGGAACCTTGACTTCTGAGAGATTTGTAGGTCGTATCACTGTGGGATCCTCAGCACCCAAGGTGGAAACAAAACAGGGAATACCGAGAACTGGGCCTGCGTCAGGAATAGAAGTGCTGGGAGTAGGTGATCTTCTCACCAGCATTGCCCGCTGTTGCAATCCTATTATGGGTGATCAAATAGTAGGGTTTATAACTAGGGGCAGGGGTGTCACAATTCATCGTTCCAGCTGCCCTAACATCTTGTCAGAAGATGAAGAGGAGCGGATAGTGCCAGTAGATTGGGGGGAAACAAAGACTCTGTATCCTGTACGTATTCAAATTAAAAGCTGGGATCGAGTTGGACTTTTGGGGGATGTCACTTCAGTGGTTTCCAACGAGCGTGTCAACATTGCCAATATCTCATCTGAAGAGTACGATGATATGAGCGTCATTTCACTGACAGTCTATATCAACGGTCTAGACCAGCTGAATAGGCTTTATACCCGGCTAGAGGTTGTAAGCGGGATTGTTAGTGTGTCCAGACTTCGAAGCTTCGATAACGATTAGAAGATAACTGATACAAGAAACACAAGTAGGAGATGTCCTGCGATGCCGAGTGCAAAGTCAGCTAGGGTGGGAGTTCGCAAAAAAGCACGCAACCAACCAGTTAGAACAAAGGCTAAAACTTCCATAGCAAGGATCAGGCGGCTTATCAAGTCCGGTGATTTGGACAGTGCAGGAAGTGAGATTACGGCAGCTGTCTCGGCATTAGATAGGGCTGCTCAAAGGGGCGTGATTCATCGAAACAACGCATCCCGGCGAAAGGCGAGGCTTACGCGGGCCTTGAATAAGGCAAAGGCTGAATAGGGGATGCTTAGAATTCGACTAAGAAGAACTGGCGCTCGGCATCAGCCGAGTTACCGCATTGTTGTGGCCGACTCAAGGAAGCCTAGAGATGGCGCATTTGTTGACCACATTGGTCATTACAACCCCCGTGTTGATCCTCCTGAAATCGTTATAGACGAAGAGAAGGCGCGTAAATGGATTGGACAAGGAGCGCAACCCAGTGAGGCCGTGAAACGTATGCTTGATAATCTTGATAAGGCTGAGGCGGAATAGCCTCGGTAGCAGTATAGTCAATATGGCCCAACTCAAAGAATTGGTAGAGTACATTGCGCGCTCCATAGTGTCCCATCCGGAAGACGTAGAAGTTTCAGAGAAGGATGAGGGTTCAGGTCGTATTTTGGTGACGCTGAGTGTCCATCCCGATGACAAAGGCAGAGTGATTGGGCGTCGAGGTAGAGTTGCCCAATCCGTTCGGTCACTGCTGAGGGTAGCAGCTATCAAAGACGGGGTACACGCCAATCTCGACATAGATTGATTAGCGTATGGGACTGCCTCATACCTTGACGTGAACCAGTGTTCACTGAAAGCCAGAGAGTAGGCTTTGAATATTTCAAATGATTCTATTGTGATTGGAGTAGTGCGAGGAGTAAGAGGACTCAAGGGTGAGTTGCGAGTACAGTCTACGACAGAGGTGACGGAACGGTTTGAGGAAGGGAACGGAGTTTTTTTGGGTGGGGTTGAACGGAAAATTATGCTTGCTCGTTCAGACCTGAAAGGAATCCTACTGCAGCTAGATGGTATTACTAACCGCGAAGATGCAAAGACTTATCTGGGTATGGAACTTTCTATTCCCAGATCTGAAGGCGTTCCAAACCCTCCCGGAAGGTATTTTCACTACCAGCTTATCGGGTTAAAAGTGTTTGATGAAGATGAAGTATATCTTGGTGAACTCGTGGAAGTGATAGAAACGGGTGCAAATGACGTATATGTAGTTGCAAAAGAGGGACAAAGAGATATTCTTCTGCCGGTGGTTACAGGTGTAATCAAGATGATAGATGTTGAGAGAACTCGAATGGATGTTTCTGTTCCACAAGGGCTAGGAAGAGTATAGATATTACAAGTTGACAGCGGTTCTCGGTCCATGGATAATTGCTCACTGCTATGAATGAAAAGTTTGACTGTATGTGTATCTGTATGAATTTGGAGGGGAGCGGCTTATGCGCCGGCCTCTCTGCATGCAGGCGTGTGCAGTAGAAGGCAGTGACCTACTAGTTGTAGGGACCAGGCAAAAACCCCCCCGAGCCAGACTGGCCGGGGGGGTTTTTGTTTGCCTAGAAATTTAAGGGACGAAAGAAAGTCTTGGCGTAATTTGGTAGAAAACAACGGGGAAAACTAATGGCGATCGAAAAAAAGATTAAGGAAAGCGAAGCTGCATACCTCTCAGACCGCTTTGAATCCGGCTCAGCGGAAGAGGTCCTTCAGTGGACATTTGGGCAATTTGATGACGGAGCTGCCATATGCACTAGTTTTCAGACCGACGGTGTAGCGATCATAGACATGGCTCACAAAGCCGGATTACAACCAAGAGTTTTTACCATTGATAGTGGAAGGCTTCCAGAGGAAACTTTTGAACTGATAGACAAAGTTAGAGATAAGTATCGAATTGATGTCGAGGTTTATACACCCGAGTCGTCAGAGATATCAGAAATGGTTACCAATAATGGGGTCAACCTGTTTTATGGAAATGTGACCATGCGTATGCTTTGCTGTGAGACGAGAAAGGTAAAGCCTCTAAACAGAGTCTTAGCTAGCTTGGACGCTTGGGTCACGGGGCTACGCCGCGATCAAAGCACCAATAGATCGTTAACGCCCAAAATACAGATTGACCCAGACCATGGCAATATTTTAAAAGTGAGTCCTCTTGCCGACTGGTCGGAGGGGGACATATGGAGATATATTCATGAAAATGATGTTCCATTTAACGATCTTTACAACAGAGGTTATACCAGCATAGGTTGCGCGCCGTGCACAAGGCCCATAGCGCAAGGTGAAGATTCCCGTGCTGGCAGATGGTGGTGGGAAAATGGAGTATTGAAGGAATGTGGTATTCACTTGACTGCCGATCATATACGGGAACTTATCGATGATCGAGAAGTACGTGACTAGGACTTCCCAAACTAATCGAAAGTAAGTCGCACTTAATTGTGACGCGGCAACAAAAAAGAAAGAGATGAAATTGGAAACTCAGATGAATAAGCTTATAGATCCTTACGGCGGCGAATTAGTAGACCTAATAATTGGGGAGTCAGAAAAAGATAATTTATTAGCTGAAGCCTCAGCGGTACCTTCGCTTCAGATATCTGAAAGGTCACTGTGCGATCTGGAGTTACTAGCGACTGGAGCATTCTCACCACTGGATCGTTTCATGACAGAGCGTGATCACGAAAAAGTAATCGCTAATATGAGACTAGCGGACGGTACGCTATTTCCAATGCCGATCGCATTACCAGCATTCTCCGAGTCATTGAATCAACAGGAGATTCGAATTGGGTCCAGAATAAGTCTACGTAGCTCCACCAATGATTTGCTGGCCCTGATGGACGTAGAGGAGATTTATGAGTGGGACCCGGACGAAGTTTCTCTCAAAGTGTTTGGCACGACTGATGAGACCCACCCCATAGTAGCAGAGATGAAACGGTGGGGAGACGTCAATATCTCGGGGAGGTTGCAGGTTGTAAATCTACCTGCACATTATGACTTTTCTAAATATAGGCTAACGCCTAAACAGACTCGAGAAAAGTTACTGTCATACGGGCACGAAAATGTAGTAGCGTTCCAAACAAGGAATCCCCTTCATCAGGTGCACGAGGAACTTACAAAGCGAGCGGCCAAAGATGTGGACGGAGTTTTACTTCTTCACCCGGTTGTTGGCATGACAAAACCAGGTGATGTAGATCATTTCACACGTGTGCGAACTTACATTGCCCTTGCGGAAAAATATTATGAGAAGGACCGAATACTTCTTTCACTTCTTCCCCTGGCGATGCGGATGGGAGGTCCAAGAGAGGCCCTTTGGCACGCAATCATCAGGCGTAATTATGGTGCGAATCACCTGATAGTAGGAAGGGATCACGCTGGACCTGGTAAGAACTCCTCAGGACAACCTTTCTATGGCCCGTATGATGCACAGGATATGCTTAGGGATCACGAGATGGAGACAGGAATAAAGGCGGTTGAGTTCAAGGAATTCGTCTATTTAAGCGAGGAAGATAGATATGAAGAGATATCAAATGTACCTTCGAACGCCTTAACTAAGTCGATTTCAGGAACACAGGTTAGAGACGAGTACCTTGACGTTGGAAAACTACTTCCCGATTGGTTTACGAGACCAGAGGTGGCTGGGATACTCGCCGAGACCTATCCTCCTCGCAATAGGCAAGGAGTGTGCATTTGGTTCACTGGTTTGAGCGGGTCAGGGAAATCCACTATAGCAAATATACTCACGGTCTTAATGATGGAGCGAGGAAGGGGTGTATCTGTACTCGATGGGGATGTTGTTAGGACTCACCTATCCAAAGGTTTAGGATTCAGTAAAGAAGACCGTGACACAAACATTCTTCGAGTAGGTTACGTAGCATCAGAAATAGTTGCTCACAATGGGATTGCTATTTGTGCTGCTATTAGTCCTTATCGATCAACAAGGGACTCCGTCCGTAACCTGATAGGTTCTGAACGATTTATTGAGGTGTTTGTCAACACTCCTCTCGAAGTATGCGAGGAGAGGGACGTAAAAGGCATGTATGCCAAAGCTAGGGCTGGAGAGATTAAAGGGTTTACAGGGATTGATGACCCATATGAAACGCCAAATGATCCCACAATCAGTTTGGACACGGTTTCCTATTCGGCTGAGGAAAATGCAGCTCAAATACTCGATGTTCTTGAAAAAGCTGGGTTCGTAAAAGGTGCAGATGAAAGGCAAAGATAAATCAAATGTTTAGATTACTAGATCTGGTTGAAATAAAAGTTTTCCGATAGTGAGAAAAATCGTATTGCTTAAAAAGGTTTTCATGTGTAGAGGCCTTGGCATTCTTAAGAACATAGGGATCGCTTCTATATATCTCTCTGGAGCCGGTTTGCGGGAATATATCGGTGAAGAAATAAAATTCACTAAATGAGATAGGCGTCTAGGGTGGTCGGTGCATCATAGATTTATTCTAGAGTAAGAATGAAGATTGTAATGCAATTCACGAAATTTGAGGCATATGTGGTTGCTTCTAGGCGTTGACACTGCGTAGCCCCAAGCGTATACTTGCTTCTTGTCTCCCACCGGGAGCCGTCGTAATTTGCCCTTTATTAAGGTCCTAAAAGATGGGGAATATCTATGCCCACGGTAAATCAGTTAATAAGAAAAAAGAGGCGAAAAAAGAGCCGTAAGAATACAGCACCAGCTCTAGATTTAACTTGGAATACTCTCAAGAATAGAGGAAGCAGAGGGGCTGGGTCACCTCATAAAAGAGGCGTTTGTGTTCAAGTACGGACTCAAACACCTAAGAAACCAAATTCAGCGCTTCGCAAAGTTGCTAGAGTCAGGTTGACCAATGGAATGGAAGTTACTGCTTACATTCCAGGGGAAGGGCACAATCTTCAGGAGCATTCTGTGGTTTTAATTCGGGGTGGAAGGGTAAGGGACCTCCCTGGAGTTAGATACCACGTTGTGAGGGGAGTATTGGATACCGCGGGTGTACAGGATAGGAAGAGAGGACGTAGCAAATATGGCGCCAGGAATGGCTAATTAGGTTAGTGTGAAGATATGGCCCGAAGACGAAGAGCGCAGATAAGGAAAATTTTGCCCGACCCACGGCACAACAGCGTCGATTTGGCAAAATTTATCAATAACGTGATGCAGAATGGTAAAAAGACGGTAGCGCAACGTATTGTCTATACGGCCTTGGAACTAGCGGAAGAAGAGGGTGACAGGCCAGGATTTGAAGTGTTTGAACAAGCTATTAGAAACGCCACCCCTATGATTGAAGTTAGGTCTAGGAGAGTTGGTGGAGCAAATTACCAGGTACCTACTGAAGTGAGACCATCTCGCCGCCTCGCTTTGGCGATGCGGTGGATAGTCACGGGTGCGAGGCAGAGATCTGGCAGGGGAATGGCACACAAATTGTCTGCAGAACTGCTTGAAGCCTCTAGGGGGCAAGGGGCAGCCGTTCGAAGGAAGGAAGAAGTGTTCCGTATGGCTGAAGCAAATAGAGCCTTCGCTCACTATAGGTGGTAGGGCTAGCAATTGAACGGAGCACCGTGAATCCAAGGTGATTTTAAAATGCCTCATAATTCTCTTAAACAAACACGAAACATAGGCTTTATTGCTCACATTGATGCGGGTAAGACCACTGTGTCTGAGCGTGTTTTATATTTTGCAGGTCGCATTCATAAGTTAGGTGGGGTCGACGATGGGAATACTGCTCTGGATTGGATGGCTCAGGAACGGGAAAGAGGAATAACTATAACGTCAGCTGCTACAGCTTGCAGTTGGAACGAATGGGACATTAACATCATTGACACACCGGGTCATGTAGACTTCACTGCCGAAGTTGAGCGTAGTCTTAGAGTGCTGGACGGGGGGGTCGTGGTATTTGACGCGGTTGCTGGTGTACAACCTCAATCAGAGACTGTTTGGCGGCAAGCCGATAAGTACAATGTTCCTCGAATCTGTTTTATCAACAAAATGGACAAGGTGGGCGCGGATTATTACCGGGCTATCGGCACCATAGTCGACAGGCTTGGGGGAAATCCCGTTCCAATTCAGATGCCTATGGGGTCAGAGGATAGCTACAAAGGTGTGATAGATCTCGTAGAGGGCACGTCATTCGTATACGAAGGGGATTCTGGCGAATATTCGGAAGGTGGAGTACCAGATGAATACAAGGTGGAATTCGAAAAACGAAGAACAGAGATGATTGAGAGTGTAGCGGAAAGGGATGATAGCCTCCTCGAAAAATTTGTTTCCGACGATGATGTCTCGGTTGATGATCTAAAGGCTGCCATCAGGAGAGCAACCATCGCCTATGAAATGGTCCCGGTTCTAAGTGGAACAGCCCTAAAGAATAAATGTGTGCAACCTTTGCTTGACGCTGTTGGTGATTACCTGCCATCACCATTGGATGTACCCCCAGTGCGTGGAACTACTCCGGGATCGGGAGAACCGCAAGAGAGGAAGGCAAGCCATGAAGATCCGTTCGCAGCTCTTGCCTTCAAAACAGTGACTGATCCCTATATCGGCCGACTGGTCTATTTTAGAGTCTATTCTGGTAGTGCTAAATCCGGATCTATGGTGTTGAATTCAGTGACAGGTGACAGAGAGAGATTAGGTCGCATTGTGAAAATGCATGCAGACCAGAGAGAAGAGGTTGAGGAAGTGTTTGCGGGGGAAATTGCGGCAGCTGTGGGGTTAAAAGAAACCTCGACAGGGGAGACCGTTTGCGATAACGATATGCCGATTCTTTTAGAGAAAATTGAGTTCCCTGAACCCGTTGTTTCTGTTTCTATCGAACCAAAGGCGAGGGTAGATCAAGACAAGCTCTCCGACGCGCTTGTGAAATTGTCTGATGAAGATCCAACTTTCAGAGTTAATTATGATGAAGAGACCGGGCAGACGGTCATGTCAGGAATGGGCGAACTGCATCTGGAGATTCTCACGGATAGAATGAAGCGAGAGTTCAAGGTGGAGGCAAACATAGGAAGACCGCGGGTTGCATTTAGGGAAACCATAAGAAAAGGCACCACTGCGGAGGGGAAATTTGTTCGCCAATCTGGTGGACATGGTCAGTATGGTCACGTAATTATCGAGATGGAACCCTTAGATAGAGGGGAAGGGGTTCAGTTCGAAAATAATATAAGAGGGGGCTCCATTCCAACGGAATATATCTCCTCAGTAGAGGACGGTATTAGGGGAGCTCTCAATAATGGTCCTAAATCGGGTTTTCCAGTTATTGATTTAATGGTCAAGCTGATAGATGGGAGTTACCATGATGTGGACTCATCAAAAGTTTCTTTTGAGATCGCTGGCTCTATGGCAGCTAAAACGGCCGTGTTAAGGTGTGGTCCCATAGTTCTTGAACCAGTTATGAAACTTGAGGTTGTGACCCCAGAGATGTATCTTGGGGAAGTGATTGGCGATCTTGGGCGTCGACGAGCCAGCGTGGAAAACGTCGATGCACAAAGTGACACTCAGATCGTCAAGGCAACGCTTCCTCTAGCAGAAAGCTTTGGGTATGCGAATGATCTTCGATCAATCACACAGGGACGTGCTGGCTATTCTATGGAATTCGACCAATATCTTGAGGCTCCTGAGTCGGTTGTAGAGGCACAATCCGCCTAAGTGCTAAAAAGGATAGGAAATGGTACAGAACGCGCAGAAAATCAGAGTTATACTCAAGGCGTTTGATCACAGAATTCTAGATCAATCGGCAGGACAGATAGTAGAAACTGCGGAAAGGACGGGCGCACGCGTGTCTGGTCCTGTTCCTCTGCCCACCGCGATTAAGAGGTTCTGCGTACTCAGGGCACCTCATATAGATAAAGACTCTAGGGAACATTTTGAAATTCGAACGCACAATAGGTTAATAGATATACATAATCCTAGTTCGAAGACTATCGATTCGTTGACTAATCTCGACATGCCTGCGGGTGTCGACATATCAATTAAACTTTAAATTACTAATAGAGCTTTAGATGGCAATACAGGGAATAATAGGAAAGATTATTGGGGGGACCCAATATTTCCAAGAAGACGGAACGGCTGATGCTGTTACTGCGGTTCAAGCTGGGCCGTGCACAGTGACTCAAATCAAGACAATTGAGAATGACGGCTATGAGAGTATCCAGCTGGGATTTGAACCAAGTACTAGGGCTAACGCCCCCCAGAAAGGACACTTTGAAAAGTCTGGGGGTCAGCCCTTCAGATATGTAAGAGAGTTGTCTGCTGACGACTTCCAAGGGATTGAATTAGGCTCTCAGGTTGATGTAGGTATATTTGAGACGGGTGAAAAAGTGGATGTTACAGGCACATCCAAGGGAAAGGGATTTCAAGGTGGTGTGAAAAGATACAACTTCCGAGGAGGACCAAAGACTCATGGTCAATCGGATAGACATCGAGCCCCAGGATCCATAGGAGCCGGTTCCACCCCAGGAAGGGTTATCAAAGGTATGCGGATGGCTGGCAGGATGGGAGGAGAGAGAGTAACGGTAAAGAATCTTGAAATAGTGATGGCGGATGTAGACAGAAATTTGCTTCTATTAAAGGGAGCTGTTCCAGGACACCGTAATGGTCTACTTTTAATAAGAAAGTCGACACGAAAGAGATAGCAAAGATGAAGCTGCAAGTAAGAAATATCGAGGGTCTTCCGGCAGGTGAGATGGATGTAAGGGATGACGTATTCGGTGTGCCTGAAAAAACGGACTTGGTTCATCAAGTCATGGTTGCTCATCTGGCAAACAAGAGACAAGGTACGGTTAAAACTAAGAATAGATCTGAGGTGTCCGGGGGTGGAGCCAAGCCGAGACCTCAGAAGCACACTGGGCGGTCCCGACAGGGTACTATTCGTTCACCAATCTGGGTTGGGGGAGGAAGAGCATTTGGCCCTACTCCTAGGAGCTACAGGCAACGGACCCCCAAAAAAATGAGACGCTTGGCTACACTTTCAGTACTTTCCAACAAGGCGAGGGAGGGCCGGCTCGTTGTGCTGGATAATCTGGACATTGCTGATGGTAAGACTAAAAGCATGAAAGCTGTCATTGATGCGCTTGACATTGGAGGATCGGTTCTTGTTGTTACAGATGGCGTAAACAGTAACGTCATACAGGCTTCCAAGAACATTCGATCTATTAAGACCCTCCCGGCTAAAGTACTGAATACGTTAGACTTGCTTAGCAAGTCTAATTTAGTTATGACTACGGATGCCGTGCGAAGAGTTGAGGATACGTGGGGGGGCCTTTACAGATCGGAACTTAGACAACCTGATCTATCTGAAGAAAATGTCGATGAAGATGAGCCCGTACCAACTGGAGAACGTAGCGACGAACATATTGGCGTATTTGAGCTCTCAGATCAGGAACTGATACAGGTGGTAGCGGCTGAGATAGAACCACCCACCGAGAATTTGGGGGGAGACATTTCAAAACCTTCTCTTGAATTGGGTGACGAAACGGATTCCGAATAATGAGTAAGTTACACAAGTACGCTATTCTCAGAAGGCCGGTCGTAACGGAAAAGTCCACTCTTTTGCAAGAGGAGAGGAGGTATGTGTTTGAGGTAGCAACTTCTGCTACAAAGCTTGAGATCAAAGAGGCAGTAGAGTCTGCCTTCGGTGTTAGCGTTGAAAAAGTTAATACGATGAATGTTAAAGGTAAGAAAAAACGATTTGGTCCGAGGTTTTCTCAAATGAGGTCTTGGAAGAAAGCGGTAGTAACCGTTGCCCCAGGCCAATCAATCACATTGTTTGAAGGTGTTTAATGCCACTTAAGACTAGAAGACCGATAACACCTGGACAAAGAGGCCTCGTGCTTCAGACTACTGACGATATTACGGAAAGGAAGCCTAAGAAAAAACTAGTGCGTCCTATGAAGAAGTCTGGGGGGCGAAACTCCACCGGTAGGGTAACGGTTAGACATAGAGGCGGTGGGCATAAAAGGCGATATAGGATTATTGATTTCAAGAGAGATAACTTTGAGGTTCCGGGTACCGTGGAGACTATCGAATATGATCCAAATCGGTCGTCCAGAATTGCTCTCATAAAATTCCAGAATGGCGATTGGCGTTATATATTGGCTCCCAACCAATTGAGAGTCGGAGATAAGATTGTTTCGGGGGAAAATGCTGTTATAAGTCCGGGGAACGCTTTACCTTTGGCGAATATACCTTCTGGAACGGTTGTTCATAACATTGAACTTAAAGTTGGTAAGGGAGGTCAAATAGTCAGGAGCGCCGGGAGTTCTGCCCAAGTGTTGGCGAAGGAAGGTAAATATACTCTGCTGAGATTACCATCTGGTGAAATGAGGAATGTCCTTAGCGCATGTATGGCGACAGTCGGTCAGCTTAGTGCGGTTGATAGTAAAAACGTTAAACTAGGCAAGGCTGGTAGGAATCGATATTTGGGGAAGAGACCTACTGTCAGAGGTGTTGCAATGGCACCTAATGCACATCCTCATGGTGGCGGAGAAGGGAGATCCCCGATCGGTATGCCAGGCCCTAAGACCCCGTGGGGGAAACCTGCACTCGGATATAGGACCAGAAAAAAGAAAAAGCCGTCTAGCAAGTTTATTGTAAGAAGACGGGATCAAAAATGAGATTGTTGGAGATAGCCCACCATGTCTAGATCAATTAAAAAAGGCCCCTATGTACAGCCAAAGCTAGCATTGAAGGTGGAGAGGGCCATGCGTTCTAATAGCCGAGAGGTGATACGCACATGGTCTCGTGCTTCAGTTATCATGCCAGATATGCTTGGATTGACCATCGCGGTGCATGACGGGCGCAGGCACGTGCCTGTCTTCATAACAGAGAATATGGTGGGTCACAAGTTAGGTGAATTTTCTCCTACAAGGACTTTCAGAGGACACTCATCAAAGACAGAAAGATTGTCGGGATAGCGTAGATTAATTTAGTGACTGAATAGGTAAGTACATTGGGAATCAGGGCGAAATCAAGTAACACGGGAATCTCTGTTAAGAAACTTAAGCCTATAGTGAATCTTGTAAGAGGCATGGCCGTAAATGAGGCACTCACCACGCTGCGGTTTATGCAGTCACCCGCTGCGGCGAGGATAGCTAAAACTGTTAAGTCTGCAGCTACCAACGCTGAGAACGAGTTAATGGCTAGCACGGAAGATTTGAAGATCACAGAAATTTTTGCCAACGAGGGACCGCGTCTCAAGAGATTTCGAGCTAGAGCTAGAGGTCGTGTCGGGAGAATCAATAGAAGAAGTAGTCATATCACTGTAGTTGTTGACGGGGAGGATCTTTAGAGTGGGTCAGAAGATACACCCAAATGGGTTTCGAGTGGGTATAACGAAAGACTGGCATGCCACATGGTTTGCGGGGCGCGGGGAAGAATACGCAAGATTGGTCGATGAGGATATACGAATTCGGCGTACGATCAGTACGATGTATCAAGATGCGGGCATATCCAAAGTTGACGTTCAACGAGATTCTAATGAAGTGGCTGTAACGGTCCATACCGCAAGGCCTGGAATTGTCATTGGTAGAGGGGGCCAGCGAGTAGATGAGCTTCGAAAGGAACTAGATACGATAACTGGTAGTCGGCGTACTAGGTTGAACGTAAGAGAGGTCCGGCAGCCAGAGTTAGACGCCTATTTAGTAGCCCGTAATATTGCGGATCAATTGGAGAGAAGGATTGCGTTTCGTAGGGCTATTAGACAGGCAATTATGAGAACCATGCAATCCGGAGCTGAAGGTATCAAGGTTATTGCGTCAGGCAGGTTAGCAGGCGCGGATATAGCGAGAGCTGAGAAGGCACATGAGGGGAGGGTTCCTCTCCACACTCTAAGGGCTGATATTGATTATGGATTGGCAGAGGCGGGAACAGAATATGGTGTTATCGGGGTAAAGGTTTGGATTTGTAGAGGCCAGATCATGAATCCAACAATTATCGGAGAGGTGATTGATAGAGATGATGTTGCCACAACTACGACATCGGAGGACGAAGATGTACCTGCGATTCAAGTTCTTGTGACAGCAACAGACGATGAGAATGGCAGTGAGAGATCTGATTTAGAATCGGATACGACGGGTGAAGAAGAGTCAGAATAAATAGAAACATCTGTAATTTCTCGAGTAATAACTGGTAGGTACGGTCAGAATGCTGCAGCCAAAGAGAGTTAAATATAGGAATCATCACAGAGGACGGAGGAAAGGTGTTGCCAACGCAGGCAGCTCGCTGAACTTTGGAGAATTTGGCTTAAAAGCTACTGAAAATGCTTGGGTAAGTTCACGCCAGATTGAATCTGCCAGACGGGCTATGACTAGATATGCCAGGCGTGGTGGACGTATGTGGATTCGTGTATTTCCAGATAAAAGTGTGACCGCAAGGGCTGCAGAAACTCGGATGGGAAAGGGCAAGGGTGCTCCAGACCACTGGGTTGCTGTGGTCAAACCAGGTAAGGTTCTTTTTGAGATGGCAGGCATTCCGGAAGAAACGGCGAGGCATGCTCTCAGGTTGGCGGCGTCCAAGATGCCTATGGGTACCCGCGTGGTAGCTAGGTCAGGAATGGTAGGTAATTAGAAGTGGCGGAAATAAACGACTTAAGATCTTTAAATGATGCGGATCTATCTGAGGAGTTGGAATCTACTCAAAAAGAGGTCATGAACCTACGGTTTAGAGTGGCTACGCTCCAGTTAACGAATGCTAACGAAATTAAGCTTGCGAAAAAGAAGATTGCGAGGATTATGACTGTCATTAGGGAAAGAGAAATAGTAGGACGCGGATAATGAGCTACGAACGAAGAAAAACAAAGGTTGGTAAAATTGTCGGTAATCGTATGAATAAGACGGTGGTAGTGTCTGTGGAGTGGAGTCAACCCCATAGGGTCTATAGGAAAAATGTTCGTAAATGGAGTCGATTCAAAGTACATGATGAGACAAATGAATCCAATTTGGGAGACACGGTCCGAATTATAGAAACCAGACCATTGTCTAAAACAAAGCGTTGGAAAATTGCTGAGATTTTACAAAAAGGTGACGTGGCAGAAATGCAACCTAGCGAAATTAATGTGGCAGGTGTTGATGAAGCGGGGAGAGAAATCTTAGAAGGTGAAGAGTAGATGAAGTATTCGGTTCGCCGAATAATGTAAAGAACTTGGAAATGAAAAGGCTATGATTCAACAGTACACAAGACTTAAGGTTGCTGACAATTCGGGTGCGAGAGTCATCAGTTGCATAGGAGTTCCGGGAGGATCCGGGAGGAAGTATGCATGGCTCGGCGATGTAATTGTCGCGTCGGTAAAAGAAGCGGTACCTTCAGGTGCTGTCAAAAAAGGTGAGATCGTTAAGGCTGTCATAGTGAGGACTGCTAAAGCCCACCGTAGGCGTGACGGATCTCACATAAAGTTTGATGAGAATGCAGCTGTAATAGTTAGCGATGATAGTATGCCGCGGGGGACTAGAGTATTTGGCCCGGTCGCGAGGGAACTTCGAGATAAGGATTTTATGAGGATTGTTTCTTTGGCGCCAGAGGTTCTGTGATGAAGATAAAAAGAGATGACACAGTGCTTATTATTAAGGGCCGTGATAGGGGTCAGCAAGGTCAAGTGCAAAAGGTCATTCAAGATAAAGAGAGAGTCATTGTTGAGGGAGTTAATCTCGTTAAGAGACACATGAGAGCCCAAGGAATGAGAGCTGCCGAAATCATAGAGAAAGAAATGCCTCTACCAGTATGTAATGTGATGCTCATTTGTACTCATTGTTTGGCCCCAACTAGGGTTCAGGGCAGAGTATTGGGTGATGGTACAAGGGCACGGGTATGCAAGAGATGTGAGGAAGTGATTGAGTGACTACTGAAGATAGACAGATATCAGTACATGGTGCTCCTCGTCTTCTCGAACGGCTTCGGAATGAAGTTGGTCCCGATTTGGTCAGTGAATTTGGGTATACGTCTGTAATGGAGGTTCCGCGACTAGACAAAGTAGTGATTAACATTGGACTAGGGGAGGCCTTGCAGAATAATCGTGCGATAGAAAGTGCGACTGCAGACTTGAGTTTGATCACGGGACAAAAGCCAATAATAACTCGAGCAAAAAAGTCGATAGCCGGTTTCAAAATACGTGATGGGATGCCTATAGGTGCAAAGGTAACTCTTCGCGGGAGAAGAATGTATGAGTTCGTTGATAAGCTGCTAAATGCTGCCTTACCTAGAATACGCGACTTTCAAGGCATTTCTAGAAACTGTTTTGATGGGAGGGGCAACTGTTCCGTAGGTATTAGGGAACAAACAATCTTTCCTGAGATCGATTACAACAGCATAGATAGGATTAGGGGTTTTCAAATTGTCATTGTAACGACCGCAAAGAACGATCAAGAGGGGATGCGGTTTTTAGAATTATTGGGTATGCCGTTCGTCAAAAGTGCATCGATAGAGTAAGAGAGTATAGAGAATTGCCTAAGAAATCTAAGATAGAAAGTTGGAAAAAAGGTCCCAAGTTCGGTGTCCGTGTTCGGAATAGGTGTAATAGATGCGGTAGGCCAAGAGGGTTCATTAGGTACACAGGGATATGCAGAATATGTTTCAGGCAACTGGCTCACCTTGGGCAATTGCCTGGCGTCAAAAAGGCGAGTTGGTAGGTTTAACAAGGCTGGTCCTATAAATAATTTGCTTGAGTTTGAAGGAATGGAAGGTAAATGGCAGTATCAGATCCAATAGCAGACATGATCACCAGGATTCGAAACGCAATCATGGTAAGACACAAGTCAGTAAGTATGCCGTCTTCAAAAATTAAGATCGAGATAGCTCAAATTCTGCAGCAAGAAGGGTTTATTACTGAATACGAAGTTCATGGGGAGGGTACGGTGGAATCTTCTGTCGAAATTGGACTTCACTATTGGGGGAGAACCGAACCAGGAATAACTGGTGTCAAGAGAATTAGTAAACCGGGCTTGAGAGTGTATGTTGGTAGGGACAATATACCTCATGTGCTCGGTGGTAGGGGGATCGCTGTGATGTCAACAAATCAAGGGATCATGTCCGGGTCTCAGGCTAGAAATAAAGGGATAGGTGGAGAGGTTCTATTCCATGTTTGGTAGAAGGAAAAGTGTTAATAAAGTGAAGAAATTAGATGTCTAGAGTAGGTAACCAACCAATACATATTCCGACGGGAGTGATTGTTAAAATAAACGGTTCGAGTGTCACAATTAAGGGTCCTAAGGGTGAGCTGTCAGGTTCTTTCAGCAGCGATATGTCGATCTCTGCCTCGGATGAGTTTATAACAGTTAGTAGACCGACTGACGAGTCTCGACACAAAGCTTTCCACGGGTTAACCAGAAGCCTAATTTCCAACATGGTTACGGGTGTCAATGAGGGGTTTGAAAGAGAACTAGAACTTGTTGGAGTGGGATATAGGGCTCAACAGACAGGGGAAGCAATTACTCTAAGTGTCATGTTAAGCCATACTGTAGTTATACAGCCGACAGGCGGCGTTACGCTTGAAGTACTGGAGGGTAATAGGATAAAGGTATCTGGAATTGATAAGCAGTCAGTAGGCCAGATTGCCTCAGAAATCCGCAGAGTTAGACCACCTAACGTATATACAGGGAAGGGCATTAGGTATGCCGGTGAATATGTACGTATCAAACCTGGTAAAAGTGCTAGGAGGGTTTAGTAGTGAGCTTCAGGAGTTCGAAAACTCAGCGTTCTTTTAGACATGCCAGAATAAGGGCTAAAGTATCTGGAACAGCGGACCGGCCGCGAATGTCAGTCTACAGAAGTTTAAACAATATATATGTGCAGGTTATAAATGATCAGATTGGCGTTACTATTGCCTCAGCTTCGAGTCTTGAAAAGGGATTAAAGGATACTGGTACCGATTTAGGTAAGACGGATATTTCTCGTCTAGTTGGTCAAACGGTGGCTCGAAGGGCGAAGGAATTGGGCGTGGATACAGTCGTATTCGATCGAGGTGGATATAAGTTTCATGGAAGGGTTAAAGCGGTTGCAGACGCAGCAAGAGAAGAAGGATTGAAATTTTAGGAGCACGCGGTACTCAGGGTGAATATTAAATGGTGAATCAACAACAGGGCAGAAGGCGCAATAGAGGTGAAGAAGAAGACTCAGGGTTCACTGAGCGTACTGTTAGGATAAATCGGGTGTCCAAGGTCATAAAAGGCGGCAGGCATCTAAGCTTCAGTGCCGTTGTGGTAGTTGGTGATGGAGAAGGCAGAGTCGGAATCGGAATGGGTAAAGCTGATGCAGTGCCCGATGCAATCAGGAAAGGATCAACATATGCTCAAAAAAGTTTGATTCAGGTTCCAATGAAGGGAGATACTATTCCTCATGAGGTGACAGTGAAATATGGTGGCTCATTGGTCATGCTTAGGCCCGCTCCGCCGGGAACCGGTGTTATAGCAGGTGAGTCAGTTAGGGCCGTTGTGGAATTGGCAGGAATTAAAGATATCGTCACTAAAGTCCGGAGGAGTACGAACCCAACGAATGTGGTGAAGGCCACTCTAGAAGGCCTTCAACGCATCAAGGATCCCGAGGCGGAAATTTCCAGAAGGCGTAATTTCGCCCAAAGGGACTCTCAGGATGCTGAGGGCCCCACGGAAAGTTCATAGGAAGGTGGCGATTATGGGAAGAATATCGGTGACGTTGACTAAGAGTACTATAGGGTACTCTCACAAACAGCGAAAAGTGGTCGAAAGCCTTGGGCTAAAGCGCATCAATCACGAGGTGGAACATGACCCAACGCCGTCCATATTAGGGATGATTGACAAGGTTAGTCATCTTGTTGAGGTTAAGGAATTGGATTGACGTGTCTAGTATCGCAACGCTCTGGGAAAATTCAACATGAAATTTGATCAACATACTATCAGGCCTGTAAAAACAAAGAAGAAAAGGAAGAGGGTGGGTCGCGGCGATGCTAGTGGATTTGGAAGTTTTTCTGGGAGGGGAATGAAAGGTCAAAACTCACGTTCAGGTGGGGGTGTAAGGCCAGGATTTGAGGGGGGGCAGTTGCCGATTATAAAGAGGCTTCCGTCTTTGAGAGGTTTCCGTAATAGATTTAAGATCCTATACAACGTTGTCAATCTGGATACGCTGTCTGGAGTGTACCCATCTGGGGGAGATGTAACTCCCGAATCTTTAGTGGAAATAGGGGTATTCAAAAACACGAAAAGGCCTTTAAAGATACTTGGAAGAGGGAATTTGAAAGCATCTCTAAACATCTCAGCGAATAAATTCTCCGCTGCCGCAAGATCAAAGATTGAAGCGGCAGGCGGTTCGATTCAGGTCGTAGAGTAAATGGTTCGACAAGCCTCCTCTGCGAGGGGTGAACAAGTTTCCAGACCTCAGCTTATCCAGTCCATGCTGGATGCAATGCGCGTTCCTGAACTTCGCTCTAAAATCCTCTTTACTTTCGCGATGCTCTTGATATTCCGCTTTGTAGCGCACGTACCGGTTCCTGGTGTGGATACTCAGGCGCTTGCCCAAGCCTTCCGGCAGCAAGCCCTACTGGGATTCTTGGATTTGTTCAGTGGAGGTGCGCTTGCCAACCTAAGCGTTGCTGCCTTGGGGGTTTACCCATATATAACTGCTTCCATTGTTATGCAAATTCTCACTCCAGTACTTCCTACACTAAAAGAACTTTCTCAGGAAGGAGATTATGGAAGGCAGAAAATCAATCAATATACTCATTATTTGACAGTTCCTATTGCTTTCTTACAAGGATGGGGACAGTTGACTCTCCTTAGGGCTTCAGGAGTTCTGCCTGGTGTGGATTTTGGAATGAATCTCCACACAATCGCTATGATGGCTTCTCTAGTGGCTGGGACAATGTTTCTGGTATGGCTGGGCGAACTGATAACAGAGAGAGGATTGGGGAACGGTGTTTCTCTGATCATATTTGGGGGTATAGTCGCTAGTTTTCCTCAGATGGTAGGAAGGGGGTTCTTAGAAAGCGACTACGTCTCGGGGCTCATGATGCTGAGTGTTATCGGATTTGCGATCATTTTCATCATTGTTTTTTTTAACGAGGCCCAAAGAAGAATTCCGGTCCAGTACGGAAGGAGTGTTTTTAGGGGCGGTCGGATGGAGAGACAGAGCGGATCCAGTTTTATTCCCATAAGGGTAAACACCGCGGGCATGATCCCATTAATATTCGCCTTTTCAATAATTATATTGCCAGGAACCATAGCTAGTTATTTTAGAAATCCGTTAAGTGGGGGATTTGTGAATACAGTTGCTACATTTTTCGCAAATACTTTGGATCCATCTAACTTACCTTATTGGATAGCAGTTTTTTTCTTAGTGGTCATTTTTACTTTTTTTTATACTCTGGTGATTTTCCAACAGCAAAATCTAGCAGATAACCTCCAAAAAAATGGTGGGTTTATTCCCGGTATTAGGCCTGGTCAACCCACTCAAGACTACTTAAACAGGGTAATACTTCGGATCACTTGGGGTGGAGCACTTTTCCTTGGTGGGATCGCTATAATTCCATACTTCGTAACGGAATTAACTGGGGTGAGGGCACTCACTCTTAGCAGTACCAGTTTGCTCATTATGGTCGGAGTAGCACTAGACACTATGAGGCAATTAGAGGCCCAGTTACTTATGAGAAATTATGAAGGTTTCATAAGATAGCGATATGCTATTCCACCGGCAAAATGGGAAATTGATATGAGGATTATACTTATGGGTCCGCCTGGTTCAGGTAAAGGAACTCAGGCTGCCCATATAGCCTCAAAAAAAGGGGTGAAAAGTGTTTCTTCAGGGGATCTATTTAGAGAAAACTTATCTATGAATACAGAGCTAGGAAATCTTGCGAAATCCTTTATGGATAAAGGGGAATATGTTCCTGATAAGATCACCATAGACATGGTGATGGGATGGATAGAGAATCCAGATCATTCAGCGGGTTTTGTACTGGATGGATTCCCGCGAACTTTGGCCCAGGCGGAGGCCCTCGACGAAAGACTAGAAGATAAAGGAGGGGTGGACAGGGTCATATTCTTTAATGTTCCTGAACGAGAGTTGATTTCTCGGCTATCGAGTAGATTCATATGCAAATTGTGTCAGACTCCATACAATGAGATATCTTCCCCACCGGTCAGAGAGGGGAAGTGTAACTTGTGTCATGGTGATCTTTACCAAAGGGACGACGATCAGGCAGACGTTGTCCGCAATAGGCTACTAGTTTACATGCAAGAAACCCAGCCAGTTGTCGACTACTTTCGGAAGATGGGAAAATTACGGGAGATTGATGCTTCTTTGAATATAGAAGATGTTCGTAGTTTGATAGAAAAGGCAGTCAGATGATTAAAACCATTCCTTCGTTGTATAATGTAGGTTCCCCTATCAGATGTATGCGCGGAGTTGGGCGATGATCTCTGGAGGTGGTGAAGCTAGTGGTATAACCATCAAATCTGCTAGGGAACTTGATCTTATGAGGGAGGCTGGCAAAGTGGTTGCGGAGGCGAAGGCCGCTGTTAGAGAGGCCATCCAACCTGGAGCGAGCAGCAGGGAAATGGACGCTTTGGCAGAGGAGGTGATATTAGCTAATGGTGCAATCCCCTCGTTTAAGGGATATAGGCCTAGTCCTAGTATGCCGTTTCCAGCGACTATCTGTTTCTCATATAACGAAGAGATTGTTCACGGGATACCTGGTGACAGGAAGATGAAAGAGGGAGATATCGTTAGTGTCGACTTCGGGGCGATCGTGGACGGTTTCCACGGAGATAGCGCTTTCACTGTAGGCGTTGGAAAAATTTCGGATGAAGCAAAGCAGTTGGTTGACGCGACGGATGAATCACTTCAGAAAGGCATAAGCGAAGCGATGCCGGGAGCTAGACTAACTGATATATCTGCTGCTGTTCAGAGATACGCGGAAAACAAGGGTTTCTCGGTTGTTAGGGAGTATGTTGGGCATGGAATCGGCAGAAACCTGCATGAGGAGCCTCAAGTTCCCAATTATGGCAAACCTGGTCGGGGTCCTAAATTAAGTGTTGGAATGGCGCTGGCTATAGAGCCCATGCTTAACATCGGTACATGGAAAACAAAGGTGCTCGATGATGGTTGGACTGTCGTGACTGCAGATGGTGAACTGTCAGCTCACTTCGAGCACACAATAATAATTACGGAGAGCGGTCCTGAAATACTTACGTGAAAGAGTTAGCTTGAAGGAATTTTGATCAGAGGACGCATGCCCAAGGAAAATGAATCTATCGAAGTCGAAGGCACTGTTAAAGAAGCCTTACCCAATGCTTCATTTAAAGTGGAGTTGGCTAACGGACATGAAGTGCTTGCGTACATTTCTGGAAGATTGCGGGTTAATTATATTAGAGTTCTGCCTGGCGATAGGGTCCTTGTTGACCTTTCCCCCTACGATCTTACACGAGGTAGGATAACTTACAGGTTCCGATGACCACCAAGGACGAAGAGTTGCGCGGATTAATAGGAGAATTTGAGTAATAAAATGAAGGTAAGCGCTTCTATAAAAATAAGATGTGCGAAGTGTCGGGTAATTCGAAGGAAAGGGCGGGCTATGGTTATTTGTGAAAACCCAAAACATAAACAACGGCAAGGTTAGAAAGGTAGGAAATTCGGTATGGCGATAATTTCAGGAGTGAATATTCCGGACAATAAAAGAGTTCAAACCGCCCTTACGAGGATACATGGAATTGGTTCCTTTCAGGCCAAGGACGTTTTAGATAAGGCTGGTGTATTTGATAATCCCCGTGTTAATGATCTATCTGACGATGACTTAAATAAAATTAGGGAGATTATTGATAGGGAAAAGATCATCGAAGGTGACTTAAGACGTGAAGTCAACCAAAATATTCGAAGATTAATAGACATTGGGTGCTACAGGGGTTCCCGTCATAGAAGAGCCTTACCCGTACGAGGTCAGAGGACTAAGACAAATGCTCGGTCGAAGAGGGGCCGAAGGATAGCTGTCGCTCGGAGGAGCGCGGTTTCTGAATAACGGTGATGGGGAAAGAGGCACACTCAGTTAATGAATCTGAATAATCTGGAGAAATAGAATCAATGGCAAGGCGACCAAGAACGAGAAATCGGGACAGAATACCGGTCCCCGTGGGGAAGGCATATATACAATCTACGTTCAATAATACTATTGTTACTCTTACTGACCCTACCGGGAATGCTATTGCGTGGGGGAGCGCGGGCACTGCTGGGTTTAGAGGGTCTCGCAAAGCAACTGCGTTTGCTGCCCAGAGAGCTGGAGAGGATGCTGCGAGAAAGGCCATTGAGAATGGGCTAAGACAGGTTGAGGTCTTTGTTCGCGGACCGGGTGCTGGAAGGGAGGCAGCAATTAGAGCAATACAAAGCGCTGGAATATCGGTGAGCAGTATTAGGGACGTCACTCCCATACCACACAACGGATGCAGGCCACCTAAGAGAAGGCGAGTTTAATGACCTCTGGTTTTTTGTAGGCTATGTGAACTTCCCTGCTTCCATTTTTAAAAGAATCACAAGTGTTTAGGTCTGCAATGATCAGTAATTGCATCAGAGAAACTTTGGATAAGGTGATGTTAAATCGGATAAAGAAACCAACTTGGAGATATAGGAGTGTTTTCCTTCTCCATCGGAGAAACTGAAAATGGCTAGGTACACGGGACCGATACAGAAGAGACTCAGGGCTTTAGGACTTGAATCGTATGGAGTATACGGGACAAGAAAAGAGAAACGTGTAAATCAGGGGTTTGTGCGTAGGCGGAGAGTGTCAGCATATGGGTTACAGCTTAAGGAGAAGCAGAAAGCAAAATTCCTGTATGGAATTCTAGAGAGGCAATTTAAAAATTATTACGACAAGGCGCGTGTTCAAGACGGAGTCACTGGAGATAATCTGATGGTTCTTCTGGAAAGGCGACTGGACAATGTTCTATACAGGTCTGGTATGTTTCTATCTAGAAAACAGTCACGGCAAGCTGTGAATCACGGGCACTTCTATGTTAACGGGAGAAAAGTAAACATTCCTTCTTTTCAAGTCAACCAAGGAGACAAGATGGAGTGGACCGAAAAGGGGAAGAAAACTTCGCTGTTCGAGATATCTCAGAATAATTGTAAGTCGATACCGACACCCCATTGGATCGAATTAGACCAGTCCCAGATGACAACTACAGTTGTGACGGAACCGACAGCTGAAGACGGCGAACCCGAAATTGACACTACTCAAATTGTAGAGCTTTACTCCAAGTAGGCCGATAGGAGGCAACGTCATATGACTATGGCAATGGACTATTCTGATATTTCAATCTTAGACGGACCGGACATAGTGGATGAGATAATTCCAAATCCAACTATATCCGTCTCGGAATCTTCAGAAACATATGGGAAGTTTGTGATTGGACCCTTAGAACCTGGATATGGAGTTACTTTAGGCAACCCCGTGAGAAGAGTTCTTTATAACTCGCTACCTGGCACTGCTATTACCTGGGTAAAGGTTGAAGGGATGTTACATGAATATATGACTATTGAAGACGTGAAGGAAGAAGTTTCTGAAATACTCCTTAATCTCAAAAATATCAGGATTCGGTCTGAGGGGTCCTCTGATACTCCGGGGAAGCTACGGTTGGAAGCAAAAGGGGAAGGGGTCGTGACTGCTGCTGACATAATGCCGTCTGCAAATTATACGGTAGTGAATCCAGAACAACATATAGCCACATTGGATTCTTCAAAAGCAGAGTTAATACTTGAACTCAATATCGGACATGGTAAAGGCTACAAGGTAGCTGAGAGTAGTGAGGGGTTGGCGATTGGCACTATACCTATAGACTCTGTATTCACCCCGGTCAAGAAGGTAAATTACAACATAGAGCAGACTCGGGTAGGGCACAGGACGGATTTCGAAGAGTTGATACTTGAAGTATGGACCGATGGCTCTACTTATCCCGTGGAAGCGGTTGCAGAGGCCGCCAACATATTAGTAAATCAGTTCTTTCTTTTCGCCAATGTCGAGAAAGCGGCTGGCGAAGGGTCCGAAGGTATCTCTTTGGAAATACCTGCTGAAAATTACAATATGACCGTGGAGGAGCTTGAACTATCCTCCAGAACTCTCAATTGTCTGAAAAGGGCCGGCTTGGATAAAGTGGGAGAGGTGATGGAAAAGTCCAGAGAAGAACTCTTGTCGATACGGAATTTCGGAGAAAAATCTTATACTGAACTTTACGATAAGTTCCGCGAATACGACATATTACCCGATCACTTGGATCCCGAAAGTGTATCTGGTGCAGAGCCGGAATAAAACATAATTAGTAATTTCGATCGCGACGTAAAATAAAGGAGACGTGTAGGGTGAGACATCACATTGCCGGTAGAAAATTAGGCCGTCCCACCGCGCATCGTATGTTAATGCTGAGAGGTATGGTTACCGATTTTCTTCGTCACGAATCTGTACAAACTACTGATAGCAAGGCCAAAGAGGTTAGAAGAATGGCGGAGAAAATCGTCACTCTTGGTAAAAAAGGTGGTCTGCATCATCGTAGGCAAGCCTCAGCATTATTAACTGATGAGGCTGTGGTGAGGAAAGTGTTTGACGAACTTGCCCAAAGATTTGAGGACCGAAAGGGTGGATACACCCGGATGACTAAACTTGGGGCAAGAAAAGGTGATGCTTCTGAAATGGCTTTTCTGGAGCTAGTGGACTAGGTGTCGAATGTAAAAATGGAATTGGTCTGAGTACTATGCATGGAGGGAGACAGCCATGCGGTTGGCGTTGGTAGTCGAATATGAAGGTACTAGGTACCATGGGTTTCAATACCAAGACAATGCGATTAGCATACAGGAGGAGATCGAAAATTCGATAGCACAACTTACCTGTGAAAAAGTAAGAATAAAAGTTGCGGGGCGGACTGACGCAGGGGTTCATGCTGATGGACAAGTGATTGCGTTTGATACGGATGCTAATTATGGGCCTGGAGTTTTTCTCAAAGGACTGAATCATTATCTTCCGGATGACATTGCCGTCAAGGAATCCTATGAGGTCCCTGAGACGTTTGATCCAAGGAGGGATGCAAAATCTCGAGTCTACCAATACACGATTCGCAATTCGGAAGTACCGTCCCCATTGCTTCGGAGAATAGCTACGGTGATCCCCAATAGACTAGATATTAAGCTAATGAAGGAGGCAGCTGCTATCTTCATGGGGACCCATGATTTTGAATCTTTCTCTGGACCTCTTGAGAATGACAAAATGTCTACTATCAGGAGAATAGAACTATCCCGTCTTGTTTGTTCTGGGGAGAGGTTGCAATATACGATAGAAGGTAACGCTTTTTTACCTCATCAAATAAGGAGGATGACTGGGGCGATGGTCGATGTAGGTAGAGGAATTATGACGTTAAATGATTTAACAAGACTAGTTCAGGGGACTTCAGAGAAGGTAGCGCATTCTCTGCCTCCTCAAGGGTTGTGCTTAAAAAAGGTGCGTTACGAAAGATTTCCTCCTACTATGTCTATGAATCCTGATGATCGTTTTGAGAACGATCTTCGATCGTCGGTGCATAATTAACAAGAAAATGCAAAGGAATATTAGTATGGCTATCAGACCAAAAATGAGCCAACCGAGTCTCTCGGAGCTCAAGCCAAAATGGCATGTTATAGATGTTGAAGGACAAACGCTTGGTAGAATTAGCTCAGAGATCGCCGGGTTGTTGCAAGGGAAACATCGTACGAATTACGTGCCGTATATCAACACTGGTGACTATGTAGTCGTAATTAACGCGGGAAAAATTCGGGTTACTGGGGATAAGATGGAACAGAAAAAATATTATCGTCATAGTGGATATCATGGAGGGCTGAAAGAAAGGAACCTTCGTCAAATGTTAATTAATCATCCAGACAGAGTCGTAAAGCAGTCGGTGAAAGGAATGCTTCCGAAAAATATTCCGGGCAGAAAAATGTTTTCGAGATTGAAGGTCTATGCTGGCAACACGCACCCTCATGAAGCGCAGGTAATCGGGACAGAGAGAGTCCAAGATTCGTCGGCGCTTTCGTAATAACTAGGAGAAAAAACCATTGGTGGATCAAGAATACACATATGCAGTAGGTAGAAGGAAAACAGCGGTTGCTCAGGTTAGGCTTTACCGAGATGCTGGTCCTATAGTAGTCGATGAAAAACTAATGGAGGATGCATTTCCTTATAGTATTTGGCAACAGATTATCAATGAACCTTTTACTGTTACAAGCACCCAAGGAAGGTTTCGAGTTGTGGCTAAAGTTTCAGGAGGAGGAGTGAATGGTAGAGCGGGTGCGCTTCGTCATGGCATAGCTCGCGCACTATCTGAGGTAGATGGGGGTAGATTCAGGAGAGATTTGAAAAAGGCCGGTTTGTTAACGCGCGATTCTCGCGTCAAAGAAAGGAAAAAGCCCGGACTTAAGAGAGCACGAAAAGCGAAACAATACACCAAAAGGTAATTGTTGTACGCTTGTCTCAACTGTTTACTACCAAGTGGCGTTAAGTTGGACTTTGCGTCGGTGAGTAATTTTACGGAAAAGAAATGTTTTTATTATCGAAAATGTTTTGGTGTGGTTCAGTAAATCCAGGTCAGCTGTGAAAGAAAATGAAGAACATAGGCTTTCTATGGCCATGGAAAATTATCTTCTCTCAATATTCCGACTTGAGGAACAAAAGATAAAAGTGACTGCGGCTCAACTGTCAGAACATTTTAAAAGCTTGCCGACAGCAGAACGACTAGGAACGTCTTTACCATCGGTTAGCGCTATGATAAGGCGGATGGCTAGGGAGAAATTGACTTTTACTACCGCTGATAAGGAAGTGGTTCTAACAAAAACAGGTAGAAGATCCGCCGAAAGCGTGGTAAGAAGGCATAGGCTTGCAGAGAAGTTGGCGGTAGATGTCCTGCGGATCGACTTAAAACGTGCTCATGAAGAAGCCCATAGGCTTGAACATGCTTTTTCACCCTACTTGGAATCAAAAGTGGTTGAGTTACTTGGAAATCCGACTACTTGCCCTTTTGGGCATCCTATTCCCGGAAGTAATTACTTCCGGAACCCGAACGTGATAACGCTAGATAAAACTGAAATGGGTTATAGATATCAAGTAGACAGAATACCTGAAGACGATTTTGAATTACTCGGATATTTTGTTGATAATTCATTTCTACCTGGTACTACTCTCGAGTTATCAGACGTTTCACGTTCCAGGGGTGTCATAACGCTTCAATCTGAAGCTCATGAATTAGTTTTCAGTATGGATGTTTCGAGGCTGATTTGGGTTAGGCCCTGTGATGATGGGTCCACTTTATAGTTCTCGCGGTTGCAACATGGTTCCAGCGAGCAAACTATGCGTTGTTCAAGCAAAGTGAATTCTTAATGAAAGTAGTTCTTTCTTCCGAAATGTCTGATATAGAGGAACGTGCGGAAGGTCTTGGTGTGTCCAGAGACCAGCTCATGGAAAATTCAGGTTTGGCTGTAGCTGACTTTATTGGTTCAGAGATAGGAAATCTGGACGGGATTCGAGTTGTAGCCTTGATAGGATCAGGTAACAATGGGTCAGATGGACTGATAACTTGTAGCTATTTGGCGAGGAGAGGAGCGAAGGTTACGGCCGCTATACTTGCAAACAGAAACAGCCCCGATGTCAAATTAAGAGATGCCGAAAGATGTGACGTACATACCGTTGCTGTAGATAAAGTCCCGGATGGATTGAACTATTTACTGAAGGCTGCCGCTCGTTCCCATGTCTTGGTGGATGCTGTATTGGGTACTGGATTGTCCAGGGTGATTGTAGATCCACTGAAAACAGTTCTAGAAAAAGTTTCTGAGGTCATGCCTTCTGATGCTCTTGTTGTTGCTGTTGATCTACCAAGTGGACTGGATTCAGACGGCGATACCTTTTATCAGCCTTCGATAGTCCCGTCAATGACGGTGGCTTTAGGTTATCCGAAATTGGGGCATTTAACGCCAGCTGGAATAGCTGGATCCGGGGTTCTCAGGGTTGCTGATATTGGGATACCCGGTGGATTGGATTCCGCAATTGATGTAAACATTACTGAGGATTGTCAGGCGGCAGAACTTCTTCCTAAAAGACCTAGGGATTCTAACAAAGGTACCTTTGGTAAGGCTATGATTGTTGGGGGCTCTTCGAATTTTGTGGGTGCTCCGGTGATGGCCGCCGCCGGAGCAGCAAGGTCCGGAGCTGGGATAGTAACTTTGTCAGGACCTAGATCAAGCATGTTCAGCTCGGCTAATCTGTTTCCTGAAATCACCTTGTTGCCTTTTGTAGAAGATGGCGAGGGTATGTATGATGGGTGGTTGTCCGCTAGAAATATATATAAATCCATCACTGGATATACTTCCTTGCTGCTGGGCTGCGGTCTAGGGGTATCCCCGGAAAGTAAGAAATTAACCGAGAGTTTACTTCTTTCTTTCCTAGAATTGCCTCCTTTAGTAATAGATGCTGATGGTCTCAACTTGCTAGCTGGATTTTCGAAATGGTGGGATAGGCTACCGGACGAGAGCGTGATCACTCCGCATCCGGGCGAGATGTCCCGGCTAACTGGACTGAGTGTGAGAGAGATTCAGTCTAATCGGGTAGCTATTACACGATCAGCGGCTGAAGATTGGAAAAAAGTAGTAGTTCTCAAAGGGGCTAATACTGTTATCGGAATGCCTGAGGGTTCAGTGTGGATAAGCGAATTCGTGAATTCTGGGCTTTCTACCGCGGGAACGGGAGATGTTTTGGCTGGGTTGATCACTGGCCTAATAGCCCAAGGCGTCACTACAAGAGATGCCGCGGTACTTGGGGTATACCTTCACGGGGTAGTTGGAAACACCGTTTCAGACCGGCTGGGAAAAGCAGGAATGATGGCCACCGATTTACTGACTGAAATTCCAACGACGATTTCATATCTTCAAAGCATTCAAGGGGAATAAATTTGGCTCAACTACCAGGTGGGGAAAGAGCTAAATACGTGTCCAAAATGTTTAGCAGGATTTCCGATAGATATGATTTACTTAATGGTGTCATGAGTTTTGGTAGGCACCATTCATGGAGAAAGAAAGCGGTGCAATTAGCCATTAATGGTCAAGATGGGGTTGCTTTGGATGTTGCGACCGGTACCGCAGACATGGCTCTGGATCTATTGGCGACCCCTTCTATTAAAGAGGTTGTGGGCTTGGATTTTACTTCCGACATGCTTCGACGAGGATTGGCTAAGGCCAACGACCGAGGTGTTTACTATGGTTTCCATCCCATGGTTGGAGATGCCCACCAAGTTCCCATAAGAAACGATTCCTTTGTTTGCGCGACAGTTGGGTTTGGTATCCGCAATTTTATAGATGTGCCTTCAGCGCTATCAGAAATCCTAAGGGTTTTGAAGCCTGCAGGGAAGGTTGTTATCTTAGAAATAGTTAAGCCTGAAGGTACCATCATGTCTCGACTATTCCCTTTCTATTTTCGAAATATAACTCCGCTTTTTGGATCCATTCTAGCCGGTGAATCCGAAGCGTATACCTACCTTCCGGAATCGGTACAGGAGTTTTTGAAGCCGTATGAACTTGCTGTGTGGATGTAGGAAGCCCACCTTAGTGAAGTCACTGTGACTACCATGGCTTTGGGTTCTGTAGCGATATTATCCGGTATAAAACCCAATTAAACTAGGGCCTTTCTATCAAAGTAACGATGGTAGACTCTTCCGATTGATCAGACACGTAGTCAACATTTACTTCGCTACCTACACCATAGCTCCATAAAATAGTGAGGAATTGGGCCATGTCACCTGTCTTCTTACCGTCTAACGCTGTAATTACGTCCATTACTTGAAGACCGCTTTTATCGGCTGGACCATTCTTCGAAATACGACCTATTAGAATGCCTTCCTCAACTCCTAAGTTATACCTGGAGGCTATTGAGGGGGTTACGTCAATCCCACTCAGTCCGATCAGGGGCCTCACAACTTTTCCGTTCTCTATGAGACTCTGAATAATGGGCTTGGCTACGCCTGAAGATACCGCGAATCCTACACCTTGGGCTCCACTGTACACAGCTGTGTTGATTCCGACTACGTCTCCTGCGAGGTTGACTAAAGGACCGCCACTGTTTCCCTTATTAATGGCCGCGTCCGTTTGGATCATATCGTATAAATCGCCGCGTTCCGTGCGTATAGTTCTACCTAGACCGCTTATTATTCCCAAAGTGACACTTGGCCCTCCTTTAAGCGACAGAGCGTTGCCAATGGTTACGACCCAATCACCAGTACGTAAAGTGGCAGAGTCTCCGAATGAAGCAGTAGGGAGATGATCTGAATCTATCTTTAGGACCGCTAAGTCTGTGAGCATATCCAAACCAACGACATCTGCCGAGAAAACTCTACCGTCGTTCAAACTTACTTCAATGTGGTTAGCATTTTGAACGACATGGAAATTAGTTACAACGTATCCGTCAGATCGAAATATCATTCCTGTCCCGGAGCCTTCGTCGGTGAAGTCATAAAATAGAGTGCGGGAAACGATGTCCACTGATATGGAAACAACCGAATTTTCTACACTCTCTACGAGATTTGCGAGGCTAGGTAGAATTTGTAATGCGGGATTGACTACATTGACAGTAACCGGAGTCGGCGGCCTTTGAGTCGTAGCCTCCTCTTGTACCGGTTCAGGAAGGAAACTGCAAGCGACAGCTAAAAGAAAAAAAGAAATGATTCCCAGTTTTACCATGCACGAATTGATTTTATTCTTGAATCGAAGTAGGAACAACTTTTATCCTTACGCGACTGAATCCTAGCCAGAAATTCGTGAACCCTTTAGCCCGAGCATCGCTCACCGCGTATTGATGGAACATAGAAGTAATCTGGGCTCCAAATAGAAGTATTAGTGCAGAAATGTAGACCCAAGCTAACAATGCCATCAGGGCACCAATAGATCCATATATAACGTTGTAAAAGGAAAAAGAACTGACGTACCAGATGAATCCCAATTGGGCTGAAATAAAACATATTGAAGATATCAGGGCTCCTGGTATGACATATACTACCTTGACGTTTGTGTTGGGCATCCACTTATACAGGGTAAGTATAGATGCGAACGCGAGCATTGGGGACACTAGCCTTGTAACTATGTCCCAAATCAGATCACCAGGAAGTTCCTCATCAGGTACGAAAATTTCAACTATTTCTCTTACAACTCCGATTATAGGGGCTGTAAACAAAATTATTAGCACTAGCAAGCCGGCACCAAATACCAATCCGATATCAATCAAACGTTCTCTAATAAATGGGCGTGGTCTGGTTACACCCCAGGCTGTATTTATTCCCTTGCGGACAGCACTAAAGGCTGCTGATGAAGCCCACACCAGCCCGAAAAAGCTAGCGATACCGGTAATAGCTCTGGCACTCACTATACCTTCCATTGTTGTTCCAACCAATTCGTTTGAAACTGGGAGCACGCCAGCAATCTGCTTAGCTAACTCTTCTCGTTCCGCTCCGGGGCCAATTAGGAATCCCAGAATTGATATCACGGCTAAGCCCAACGGAAACATTGAAAATAAGGTGTAAAAGGAAATGGCAGCAGCTATATATTGACAATTCTTGTGTAAGAAATCTCTAAGGGCATCGTTAAAAAAAAGAATGATTCGTGCGAAAGCCATAGTTGATCTCATATTTACCGAATAGGCGGATTTTCCAACACTATCGATTAACTAATAAAATAAAGATCCTTTTTAAATTGATGGTTTCATATAGTTAGTTTAACAATCATTGGTTCTTGATGGGTTATTTGTTTTGCCTCACATAGAATAAGCAGAGTACGTACAGGTTAGGACATACTAAATTAATGTCAAATAAACAACAATTTATAAAAACCAGTGATTTCGATTATGTTCTGCCCCGTAGCTTAATAGCTCAGACACCTGTTGAACCTAGAGATCAGTCACGACTCATGATTGTGGACAAAGTGACTGGGAGGATTGCGCATAGTCATTTCCATCAGCTTCCAAACCATGTATCCGAGGGCGATGTTTTGGTGTTTAACGATAGCAGGGTAATACCTGCCCGGCTGTATGGACGACGAATCAAAACGAATGGAAAAATCCAACTTCTTCTGCTTTCAAGGAGGAGAAAAGGAGAGTGGAGAGCCTTGGTAAAACCTGGTTCAAGGATGGGATTGGGGGCTGAATTTGTTATAGGGGATGACCGAGGAAACAGGATTTTTGGAGAGGTGGTCCAGGTAGAGGATTCAGGTACTCGTATCGTTAACCTTGATAAGGAAGAATTAATACACGCGCTGGGTGTCGTTCCTTTGCCGCCCTATATCAAAGAAGCTGTTTCAAATCCCGAGAGATATCAGACGGTATATTCAAGAATAGAGGGTAGTGTAGCCGCTCCCACTGCAGGATTACATTTCACTGAGAACCTACTACAACGATTAAAGTCTAAAGGAGCTGAGATTGTATTTGTTACTTTGCATGTTGGATGGGACTCGTTTAATCCGGTCAAGACCGAGGATCCATCTCGCCACGAGATGCATTCCGAATATTGGGAAATTTCTGACAAGGCTGCCGAAACTATTCGTTCGGCGAAAACTGAGGGGCGTAAAGTAATTGCGGTTGGCACAACCGCTGCGAGACTCCTTGAGAATGCCGCTCAGGTCCAAAACAGCCCGTTACTGGTTTCGGGTTCAGGTTGGGCAGATATATTTATCCGCCCGGGTTATAGTTTTCTAGTTTTGGACAACCTGATCACTAATTTTCATTTACCGAAATCCACCCTCATGATGCTTACCAGTGCGTTGGCGGGGACGGATTTAATAATAAAGGCATATGAAGAGGCGATCAGATTCAAATATCGATTTTATAGTTTCGGAGACGCCATGTTCATCGTTTAGATACTCCATTTTCTAATCGCTTATTTACGGATCAGTGTGTGTAATACTAATACGGTTCATTCGCGAAACTGAGTAGGTTTGCAGGGTGTATAATCCGCCGGAATTTCTAAATTAATTTGATTTCATGGAGGAGTAATATGGAATTACCAGCGCCGGCTGAGGACATATTAAACTCCATGGGAGTCAGGTCCATAATATCTGCTATGGGTACTGTTACGGCCTACGGTGGTAGCAGGCTTAGGTCTGAAATTATCGATGCCATGAACCGTGCTTCCAATACCATGGTTAATATTGATTAATTGAATATGGCAGCAGGTAATATCATTGCTAGGCACACTGGGGCTGAAGCCGGTCTTGTAACAAGTGGTGCTGCGGGCGGTCTTATTCTCCAGGCGTCGGCTGTAATTGCCGGAAATGACCCTGCAAACATGAAAAGGCTTCCAGATACTCAAGGCCTTAGAAATGAAATTATTATTCATAAAAGTCACCGGTTCCCCTATGACCAATACTACGCTTCAGTCGGCGCGCAATTCGTTGAAATAGGAGACGGAAGACGGTGTCATGAGTGGGAATTAGAGGCCGCGTTTACCGAATGTACGGCCGCTGTTGCCTAACTGGGTAGCCGACCGAGAAGGCGGCCAAATTTCTGACGAGGTTCCTATGTGCAAGAGAGGAGATTTTTATCATCCGCCTTTGGGAGGCACCAGAGAGCAGGGGGGTCACATAAATGGTATGGATTCTCTACGATGTCAGAAGTTTGAGCTACCTTACTCAGCGGAACATTATCGACTATGGTGTTGGGTACAGGCCAACGGGATCCCACTACACTCAGAGATAATCGACTGGTTCCCACACATAACCAGTGAGCTTTCGACTCCGAGGGTGAAAATTTTATGACGAGAATGATTACAGAATCAGGTTGCAGTGATTCCCCCGTCGATTACCAGTTCACTTCCAGTCATATAAGAAGACTCATCAGATGCTAGAAACAGTACACCATAAGCTACTTCAATTGGGTCGGCCGGTCTTCCTAAAGGGACCATATCTCGGATTCGAGCTTCGTTTTCAGGGCCCGTTATCCTTTCATGGATCATGTCTGTGTCAATCGGACCGGGATGCACAGAGTTGGCTCTAATAGCATCAGAAGCATATTGTACCGCGGTGGATTTGGTGAATATCCGGACCGCTCCTTTTGATGCATTGTAGACAGGTTGAATGCTCGGCTGACCCACGATACCCGATATGGATGAAATATTGACAATGGACCCGCCACCAGCCTTTTTCATTTCAGGCACAACCGCCTTTGTTCCGAGAAAGACTCCTTTCGCATTGACATCCATTACTCTGTCCCACTCTGCTTCTGTAGTGTCTTCATTTGTACCCCAACTACCAACTCCAGCGTTATTGACTAGGATATCGAGTTTGCCGAATTTTTCCACTGTGTCATTTACGACCCTATTCCACTCTGAGGCATTGGTTACATCTAAATGCATGTATACACTGGTGCCACCTGTTTCGTTGATCGCCGCCTCGACTTTGGCTCCCTCATCGTCGAGAATATCAGCGATGACTACTCGTGCTCCTTCACCTGAAAACAGCCTAGCTTCCGCGGCACCTTGGCCCCTTGCGCCTCCAGTAATAATGGCGACTTTTCCAGTAAGTCTCATGTTTTGGTCCTCCTTCTTTTTTCCGTATATTACTTCGGTTATTTTAAGACAACCCTTAATTTTTTTACTAGTGCGAGATTTAAAGAAAAGTCACATCTTGTCCGTAACTTAAATGACGATATTTTGATGTGAAGCTGATATATTTATAAGTACGGAAAGCTTGCTGATAGAGTGGATACTTGTAGTATAAGACCAAGGGAATATTCTTGAATTCGATAGGTCTGCATTCGATAGGTCACTAAGGAAAATTAAAAAATATCAGAGGTCGCGAACAATCCATGAGGTGTACGAGAATAGAAACCTTTTCATGTTTTAACAACATTGGTATGGGTTCACGAACAATTGTAAAGATGGATTCAGTGGTTATTATGGCAGCGATCTTGATACCGATGATTTTTTTTGTTACTGCTTGCAGTGGAGACGGCAATTCCGAATCAGCTCCTGTTGCTGGGACTTTAGTAGTGGGGAATATTGAAGGGACTGTCGAGATTGATGGTTCCAGCACCGTTTATCCGGTTTCAGAGGCGGTTGCGGAGGAATTCAACAAATTGTATCCAGATGTGCGGGTTAATGTCGGTGTATCCGGAACAGGTGGTGGCTTTAAGAGATTTACGGCTGGAGAGACTGACATTTCAGGTGCTTCTCGTCCTATTAAGAGTCCTAAAGAGACCGATAAAGCAGAAGAGCACGGAATCAACTACGTAGAACTCAGGATTGGTACAGATGGCATTTCTGTGGTAGTTAGCCCCGATAACAATTTTGTCGAATGCTTGACAATAGAGGAATTGAAAACAATTTGGGAACCTAATTCGTCAATTAACAATTGGAATCAAGTACGTGACAGTTTCCCCGATCAGAAGATGCGCCTATATGGGCCTGATACTGACTCTGGCACCTTTGACTATTTCACAGCAGAGATCATGGGTGAGGCCCAAGTGTCTCGTGCCGATTATACCGCTTCTGCTGATGATAATGTTCTAATACAAGGTGTCGCAGGTGACAAAGGCTCTCTTGGTTACTTCGGCTATGCATATTACCAGGAGAGCCAAGATAAACTGGGTCTCGTGGCTGTGAACAGTGGTGCAGGTTGTGTTCTTCCCGGGACGGAAACCATACCTTCTGGTGAATATAGTCCTCTTTCAAGACCCTTATTCCTCTATGTGAACTTGGCTAGTTTGGAAAGGCCTGAAGTTAGAGCCCTTGTAGATTTTTATATGGAACATGGACCGGCACTCACCAATGAGGTAGGGTACATCGCGTCAGGTCCTGCGGTATATTCTGAAAACAAAACTTTGCTGAAATAATAATTAGTACTGGCGATAGAAATTCGCGACGGAATAGGAGTGCTAGCAGAGTACCCAGCAGTATTTAAGCATATTTATTAAGTGACCATCGGTGATCAGCAACCAGTGTAATCACTTCGATATGGTGGTTCAGTTTTTTAAACGTTAGGTAGCTGGTTATACTGTATATAATTGGGTGTTTGAAAGTGATCACTGATGAAATTCGCACAGGAACCTAGGGTTTTGGTACCTCAGTAACTATGGCAAATCAATTTAGTTTTAGACGTGGACGTTCGGCGAAAATTGAAGGATCCATAGTGAAATGGGTTTTCTTTTCATGTGCGATCGTTTCTATTCTGACTACGGTGGGCATTTTGTGCACCTTGACATACCAAGCTATCAGTTTTTTCAGTGAGATCTCAGTTTGGGAGTTTTTGACCGGAACGCGTTGGACTCCAATTTTGAAGCCTCGCTCGTATGGAGTTTTACCATTAATATCTGGGACTTTGCTTGTTACGGTTATTGCCGCTATTGTGGCGCTGCCAATAGGTCTAATGACCGCAATATTTCTTTCAGAATATGCTCCGGATAGGATTCGGAGGATCGTCAAACCGATACTAGAGATATTGGCGGGGATTCCTACTGTGGTCTATGGGTATTTTGCGCTCACCTTTGTAACTCCTTTGTTGCAAATGATGTTAGAGAACCTGATTATATTCAATGCATTAAGTGCGGGAATTGTTATGGGAGTGATGATTATTCCAATGGTATCGTCGCTGAGTGAAGATGCCATGATGGCTGTTCCTAGAAGCCTCAGAGAAGGAGCCTATGCTCTTGGTGCTACTCGTTACGAGGTTAGTATTAAGATAGTTGTTCCTGCCGCCCTGTCAGGCATTATTGCCGCTTTTATTCTTGCGATTTCTCGGGCTATCGGTGAGACCATGCTTGTTACTATTGCTGCTGGAGCGACACCACGGATGAGCTTTAATCCACTTGAGAGTGTTCAGACAATGACAGCTTTTATTGTCCAATTGAGTTTGGGTGAGGCGCCTGTAGGGTCTTTGGAATACAACACGATATTTGCCGTCGGATTGGTACTGTTTGTGATGACATTCACTATGAACTTGTTAGGCTTCTGGATAGTACGTCGATTCAGGGAAGAGTATTAAAATGCCCAACAGTGATAATAGAGATATGAGGGAGCTTAATCCCAGACGTACATATAGAAAGTTTGTCGGAGCTTTAGTTTATGGGTTGTTCCTGTTTTCAGTACTCGTAGGGATTATTGGCCTTGGAGCGCTGATTTACGAAGTTCTATCAAACGGTATTTCTTGGCTCAATTGGCAATTTATAACAGATTACCCTTCAAGGCATCCAGAAGAAGCGGGATTACTCCCTGCGCTGATGGGAACAGTATGGTTGATGGCTATGACTGCCTTGTTCACTATCCCAGTCGGGATAGGGGCCGCTATCTATTTAGAAGAATATGCCCCTAGTAATCTTTTCACGCGAATTATCGAAATTAATGTTGCCAATTTGGCTGGTGTACCGTCTATCGTTTACGGGTTGTTGGGATTGGCGCTTTTCGTAACATGGTTCGACCTCGGTAGAAGTATACTGGCGGGGGCGATGACTTTGTCATTGCTTATACTCCCCATTGTAATTATCGCTTCCCGAGAGGCGATAAAAGCGGTTCCAAACTCCTACAGGCAGGCGGCATATGCAATGGGGGCTGACCAATGGCAAGTGGTTAAAGGGGTAGTGTTACCTTCTGCTATTCCAGGTATATTGACTGGCACGATTCTCGCAATGTCTCGCGCTATAGGGGAAGCGGCACCTGTGATAGCTATAAGTGCGCTAGTATATCTAACATTTATACCAGTTCACCCTATGGAAAGGTTCACAGTATTACCAATTCAGATTTACAATTGGGTATCGAGGCCCCAAGAAGAATTTCGTGGTTTGGCCGCAGCCGGCATAATAGTGCTACTTTTAATTCTTCTGACCATGAACACCATAGCAGTTTTGGTGAGAAATAGGTATCAGATGCGTTCGGAGGAGTAATGAATTGGCGGTAAAGGATAGCATTCTGGAGAAGAGTTCTTGACGGATGTAGATATTGTATTGAGAGCCCAAAACTTAAATGTGTTTTATGGGGATTTTCTTGCTGTTAAGGACGTGACTTTGGGTATGCGAAGACATGCCGTCACAGCGCTTATTGGACCATCGGGATGTGGGAAAAGCACCTTCTTACGGTGCTTAAATAGGATGAACGATTTAATAATGGGTGCGTCTGTTCACGGACAGATAATGTTTGAGGATCTTGATATTTACTCGGAAAATGTAGATGCGACCGAAATACGGTCGAGAATAGGCATGGTTTTTCAGAAACCCAACCCTTTTCCTAAATCTATCTACCAGAATATAGCTTTTGGTTTAAAGGTTAACGGTTTCACGGGGGATATGGATGAAGCGGTAGAAACTTCACTGGAAAAAGCTGCATTGTGGGGAGAAGTGAAGGATAGGCTCGAGGATAGCGCTTTCACCCTTTCCGGTGGTCAGCAGCAACGTCTCTGTATCGCCCGTGCTCTTGCGGTTGAACCAGAAGTATTGTTAATGGACGAACCCGCTTCAGCGTTGGACCCCATAGCTACGTTGGCTATAGAAGACCTGGTCCGTGATTTGAAAACTAGGTACACAATTGTCATTGTTACTCACAATATGCAGCAGGCTGCGCGAGTATCGGACGAGACAGCTTTCTTCATGGTAGGAGAGGATCGATCGGGCTATTTGGTAGAACACGACAACACTCAGAAAATTTTTACCAACCCGAGCAATGAAAGGACTGAGGAGTATATAACTGGTAGGTTCAGTTAATGGAGGGAGAGGTAAGCTATGCCGAGAGAGGATTTTGAGAGGAACCTAAAACTTGTTCAGGATGAAGTTATTCTGCTTTCAAGAATGGTTGAAAAAGCCATATTCAAGTCCATTGATTCTTTGAAGCGTAGAGATCTTGAATCTTCTCAACAGGTTGTTGACGAGGATGACGTAATAGATCAAAAACAGGAAGATATAGAAAACACATGCATTGATCTGATTGCGTTAGAGGCTCCTATGGCCGGAGATTTGAGGGAAATTATTGCTGCGATGATGGTGGCTAATGAACTTGAGAGGATGGGCGATTACGCCGAGGGAATTGCGAAAATCAGTTTGGCCATGGGGGAGTTACCGCCCCTTAAACCGTTGATTGATATCCCTAGGATGGCTGACAAGGCAGTCGATATGCTTCAACGTAGTATAGAATCCTATGTAAACAGGGATATAGAAGCTGCTGCTGAAGTCTTCAACGATGATGACGCGGTGGATGAAATGTATGACCAAGTCTATAGGGAACTTTTGACGTATATGATGTCAGATCCCGGTACTATCCAACGTGCGACTTATCTTCTTTGGGTTTCACATGACTTGGAAAGGGTGGCCGATAGGACAACGAACATAGCAGAGCGGGTAATGTTCTTGGTTACGGGCAAGACAGCAATGGATACCTGAACCAACTCTGGTTCTATCTTTTAGAAAGGGTTTCATCCTTCCATATTAACGTGAGACCGAAAGTATCGGATATGCTGTCTGCAACCTGCCGCGTGACCTGTTCTACAGCCACATGACACCGTGTCTGAGCTGATATAGATGTTGCTAATGCCTCTGGCATACCACAAGCGACGATGTGGTCAAAATAGGACAGATCGGTGTCAACATTAAGTGCGAATCCGTGTGAGCTGGTGCCTTCACTTATCCGCACTCCGAGTGCGGCTATCTTTTCACCTTTTACCCAGACGCCAGTAGGGCGGTCTTCACTATCAGAGTAGATATTAAATTGGCAAAGAACGGAGGCGATAGAGGTTTGTAGTTTGGCCACATACTTCAACGGAGTTATGTTTTTTATACGCTTTAAATTGATGATTGGATAACCTATAAGTTGCCCAGGACCGTGGTAGGTCACCTCTCCACCTCTATCAGTGTGGTGCACAGTTATGCCGTACTCAGCAAGGCCTTGGGCGTCAATCAAGATATCTTCTTCATTCCCACGCCGTCCTAGTGTATAAACGTGTGGATGCTGCAACAAAATAAGTTGATCAGATCCACCCTTGCTTACCAACTGATGGGTCACTCTTTGGAGTTTTCTTCCTTGTTCATATGGAATTAGCCCGTGATAGCTAACTATGAGATTTGACATAAAAGATATCTCTAGATCACTCTGGAGGTGATTGCCATACTAGCTAATAGATTGGACTATTCTCGTTCAAGGACTCTAATTTACTCTTGACGTCCATATTGAATCTACTTGCTTGTTGGCCGTCCATAATTCGGTGATCAAATGTTAGGCAGATATTCATCATAGACCTAATTGAAATGCCGTCTCCAACCACCACCGGACGTCTAACAATGGCTTCCGTCGTCATAATAGCTGCTTGAGGGTAGTTTACGAGCGGTTGTGAAGCCAAAGAACCTAATACCCCAGTGTTGTTTACGGTAAATGTTCCGCTATGCACGTCTTCCACTGTTAGATTTCCGTTCCTTGCTCTATTGGAGATGTCTTCAATCTTCAAAGCTAGACCCGCTATACTAAAATTGTCTGCATCGTGTATAACGGGCACGACTAATCCATCTCGTGCAGCAACCGCTATACCCACATTGATACGTCTTTTCATAATTATGCAATCTTCTCCCCATGAGGAGTTTAGTAATGGGTTCTCTTTGAGTGATTCAGCTACAGCTTTGATAACGAAAGGAAGGTAGGTGATATTCACACCCTCCCGCTGCCTAAAATTGTCCCTCGTACTTTGCCTCCTTGCGACCATATTCGAAACATCAACTTCCACAAGGCTCCAAGCTTGGGGAATTAGGGTTGCGCTTTTTACCATATTGGCTGCAATTATTTTTCGTACCGGGCTCAGTGAGATTCGTTGTTCTTCAGCAAATTCGGAGGTTCTGTTATTTAGGCGCCTTTCGCTATCTTGAATCTTGGAAACTGACTGGCCTGTCGGCTGTTGAGACAAACCATTTCTAGAGTCGATAAATGCTTGTACATCTTTGCGGGTAATTCTTTCGTTGCGTCCCGAACCAGTTATAAGGGAAAGATCTACTTCGTTCGCTTCTGCTAAGCGAAGTACGGCCGGAGAGTAGCGACCATTCTTTGTTGTTGGCTTATTTTCAACTACGGGTTGTGACCTACCTGATCCGGTGGGTCCGACGGGTGCGACACCCTTCAAAAGCACTCCCGTGGTTCCTATCTGATCCTTTGAGGGATCTGCGTGACCGACGCTTTGTGACAATTTCGTAGCCGGATGTGGGGTCTGATTCTCGTCAGAATTGATGTCGGCTATTACAGATCCCATCAGTACGGTTTCCCCTTCCGAAGCCATAATTTCGCGGAGTATACCACTTACTGGAGAAGGTAATTCCATGGCAACTTTGTCAGTTACAATCTCCACTAAAGGATCGAATTTCTCAACTTGATCCCCTACGGTTTTTAGCCACTTCCCGATCACTCCCTCTGTGACGGATTCTCCGACTTGCGGCAATTCGATTTTCATGTCTAATAGTCCGCCAATTCTCTGATTGCGTTAGCTATTTTTTCTGAATTTAACATGTACATGTTTTCTAGCGGCGGACTGAAAGGCATGGCAGGAACTTCCGGCCCAGCTAGTCGCCTAATAGGACCGTCGAGATATTCAAAGGCTTGTTCCGCAATCACGGAGGCAACTTCGGCTCCGATACCAAGGGCCTTGTTATCTTCATGAACGATAAGTATTTTGCCTGTTTTCTTTGCGGTCTGAATAATTGCTTCATTGTCTAAGGGTCTGAGAGTACGAAGGTCTACGACCTCAGAATCAATACCTTTTTGTGCAGCGGTGTCTGCAGCTTCTAAACAATGATGCACCATAAGGCCGTAGGTGATAACACTTATGTCGCTACCGGTTCGTTTGACGTCAGCTTTTCCTATCGGTAACGTATATTCGTCAAGCGGCACCTCGCCTTTTACCAGCCGATATGTTCTTTTATGTTCGAGGAAAACGACCGGGTCGTCATCCCTGATTGCCGATTTGAGAAGACCCTTTGCATCGTACGGAGTTGAAGGTGTTATAACTTTTAGTCCTGGCGTGTGAGCAAATAATGTTTCAACACTCTGGGAATGGTAGAGTGCGCCTCGTACTCCTCCGCCATGGGGTGCTCTCAGTACCATTGGCGCTTGAAGCTTGCCTTCCGTTCCATAGCGGACTTTGGAAGCTTCTCCAACCATCTGATTAATGGTAGGCCAGATAAAGTCACCAAACTCGATTTCGGCAATTGGTCTCATTCCATGCATTGCGGATCCCAATGCAATTCCGGCTATGGACGACTCTGCGAGAGGAGTATCGATTACGCGGGTTTCTCCGAATTCTTCTAGAAACCCTTCCGTGGCTAGAAATACCCCTCCTCGTGAGCCGATGTCCTCCCCTAGAATAAATACATTATCGTCTCTACGCATCTCTTCGGCCATCGCTTCTCTCACAGCTTCTAGCACCGTTTTAATAGGCATTATTCTTTTCCATATTCAAGTCGTTATCTTGAGTCACGTGGTTAAAGAAATCAGTAGTCTCAGGATAGGGGGCTAGTTCAGCTTCCTCGGTGGCTTCGTTAACCAAACGTCTAGCTTCATCATGGATGATCTGGTCTTCTTCTTCTTCGAGTGATCCATTCCTAACCAAATGGTCTTTCAGTATTTTTAGGGGGTCACGCTTCCTCGCTTCCTCGATCTCTTCCTGAGCCCTGTAAATAGAGTCATCGTCGTCACTTGTGTGAGGTAGGTATCGTTCTACCCGAGCTTCGATCAAGGTCGGACCTAAACCTTCTCTTGCTCGTTGGGCTGCCTGCCAAGTGGCTTCATAAACGGCAGATATGTCGCACCCATCAACTTCAAATCCAGGGATCCCGTAACCTTCAGCTCTGATAGCGACACTGTCGATGGCCATTTGCTTTGATAGAGGAACTGATATGGCGTATCTGTTGTTTTCGCAAAAGAAAATCACCGGCAGTTTATGTACAGAGGCAAAGTTCATAGCCTCGTGGGTGTCTCCTGCGCTCGAGGCTCCATCACCGAAGTAAACGATAACAACTCGGTCTTCCCCCTTCATTTTAGCGGTTAGGGCTGCCCCAACCGCCTGAGGTATGTGTGTTGCGACCACATTTGATAGGTTTATTATTCCTAGATCTGGATTTGCTCCATGGGTCGGGAATTGTCTTGCACCACTTAATGGTTCGCCCGCTTTGGCTATAAATCCCTTTATAATTTCCGTGGGTGTTAAGCCTAGGTCAAGTAGCACTGCGAGGTCTCGATAATAGATGTAGAAAAGGTCATGCCCTTTTCTCAGGGCAGCCACGGATCCTATCTGACCTGCTTCATGGCCTTGAGAAGAAGCCATTATAGCTGCCTTCCCTTGTCTGTTCAGCGCCCAGATGCGCTCATCCAGAGTGCGGCACAGTACCATTCTACGGTACATTTGGACAAGGTTTTCTACGGAAAGAATTCCAGATATTAGAGAACTTTCATGGGAGGCTTCATTTTCTAGGGGTATTTGGGCATCTAACTTTTCAATGTTTTTCTCGGTTGGATTGTGACTAGGATTGTTCCCTGTTTTGATCCTTGTTGCTCGTTCCACGCTGGCTGCCCTGACGGCCTTTTCAAAGGCATCTTCTTCCCGACTCTCGGTTTCATTATCGCCTTGGCTGAGTAAGTTTTTTTCTTCAGGCAACTCTGTCCACTTTCCCTTTGCTTCGGGTGTTACATTCTCCGTAACAGTAGCCGTTAGACGGTCCAATTCATTTCTTTTGACCCAAAGATTGTTGGCTTTCATATCTTCTTGTTGGCTCATTTTACTTACGCTGTCACTGCTGGGTCAAAACCGTTTAGCAAAGATGAGAAAGCAATCAACATTGAATTGAAGTGGTCGGACAGATTCCGAATGACCAATTTAGTCTCTCTATAACCTGGCGAGGTACTGTCCAGTGATATCTGTTCCTACGAGGCCGCTACATGCGGCTAACAAACGTTTGTTGATTGATTTCAATTCACTTTTGTTAACCCCTGGTCCTATTCGGGAATATTTCAAGGGTTTGAAGAAACGGGCTAAATGTTCATCCAACCGAAAAACACCGTGATTGAAAGTTCTGGTTGTATCAAAAACCGAGTATCCCTGTAGGAATCCTCTGTCATGAATGGATATTTTCGCCTTGCTCTCCAGGACAATCCCATTGTTTACATATGGAACTCGCTTACCCTTCATGTGATTCCCCCATTTCCCGGCAATTTACTTAGTCGCTTCAGCCCATTGACTTGAATCTGTACCCCACGTTCCAGATTGTTTCTATGTATTTGACGTCTATATCGTTTTCTATTTTGCTTCTAAGTCTCCTTATATGTACGTCGACTGTACGAGTACCACCGAAGTAATCGTATCCCCAAATTTGGTTTAAAAGGGTGGCCCTATCATAAACTCGACCTGGATTTGAAGCTAATTTCAAGAGTAATTCATATTCTTTAAATCTCAGGTTAATTCTTTTTCCAGAAATACTGACTTCATAATTGGTTGGATTAATCACTAGGTTATCCCTCACAATCACGTCTTCTCCCATATTGTTGACGGAACGTCTGAGCGCGCGCATGGCTCTCATATGTAATTCCCGCTCGCTAACTGGGTGCATTATGAAGTCAGTAATTCGCAAATTAATGTCCAATCGTTCTATATTTTCTGTACTCAAAATTCCTAGGCTGGCTACGTTTGCTGATTCGCAGGCATCTAATATTTCTTGAGTATCTTTATTAGGGAGGGAACATAGATCTATAAGCATTAGGTCATAACGGTCAGCCAATTGGAACGACGTCATTATTTCAAGAAATTCGGCGATGCCATGCTGAGTGCCTAGGTATAAACTTTTTATGTCCCTTCTACCAAGAGAAGAGACCATATCGTTACGTGACATTCCATGTGGCGGATTAGTCGCTCTGTGATTGATCATGCTATCGATTTCAAATGGGGCTTTGATTATTGATGTGAGTATTTTCGTAAATATCCGGGTCAGTATAGCAAAGGCTATTAGATGTCCGAAAATTAAGGTAATGTAACTGAGTGTGAATCAACTAGAACCTATTAGTCAAAAATATCCGGCAGACAAACTTTTCGCCGATTTGTTCAATAATCCTCTCAGTCCTCACGCTAGGTTTTGCTCCAATATTGTTTAGTGCTGTAATATTATGCGTGTATCCACTTCGGTGCGACTGTTGTCGTATGGCTTTTGAGGATGCGTGACTAGGAATTATAAATTATAAACAACTATTTTCGGAGAGTTAAAAATGGATCCACGCTCCATGAGGAGCATGTTCATATATTTGCTGATTATCGTGGCGGTGATGGCGATATTTTTCACCGTTTTCAGCGACCCCTTTAAAGGTTCCACTGAGGTTCCGGTTACTAAAATAATAACCTTGGCTTCGGAGGGTAGGTTAAAGAGTATAGAAGTGCGCGGTGACTCACTGGATGCGGTTACTATTGACGATAAGATCATTACTTCAAGAAAAGAGTCAGGGTCCTCAATTGTGGAACAGCTAGAGGCGGCAGGGGTTAACAGGGGTTCAGGGTATGTAGATATTAGCGTCAAGGGATCTAGTGGATTTGGAAACTTGCTGGGTATTCTGGTGAATTTTCTACCGATCATATTTTTTGGAGCGGTTCTTCTTTTCATGATGAGGCAGGCTCAAGGTAGTAGTAGCCAAACATTCAGTTTTGGGAAGTCAAAGGCAAGAATGTTTGATAGCGACAATCCCGAAGTGAGCTTTGCAGATGTTCAAGGTGTCGATGAGGCAAAAGAGGAACTTGAAGAAGTCGTAGAATTTCTGAAAACGCCTGAAAGATTTTTGGCGTTAGGAGCTAAGATTCCGCGAGGCGTTTTGTTGATGGGTCCCCCGGGAGTGGGCAAAACGCTTTTGGCGAGAGCTGTTGCAGGCGAAGCTGCGGTGCCATTCTTTTCTATCAGTGGATCCGAGTTTGTTGAAATGTTTGTTGGGGTTGGGGCCTCACGGGTCAGGGATCTCTTCGATCAGGCTAAACGTAATGCCCCTTGCATTGTATTCGTCGACGAAATTGATGCTGTGGGGAGGCATCGTGGAGCTGGGCTTGGTGGAGGACACGATGAACGTGAGCAGACATTAAACCAGATTCTTGTAGAAATGGATGGGTTCGACACGAACACAAACGTTATCGTTTTAGCTTCTACAAATAGGCCAGATATACTAGATCCGGCGCTCCTTAGACCGGGTAGATTTGATAGGCGAGTAACGTTGGACAGCCCTGACGTTAAAGGTAGAGAAGAGATTCTCAATGTTCATGCGAAAGGGAAACCTCTATCTGACGACGCAAATTTGGAAGCTATTGCTAAACAGACGGCTGGGTTTAGCGGGGCTGATCTGATGAACCTAATAAACGAAGCCGCAATTCTTGCAGCTCGTAGGAGCAAGAAGGTTATTGCGTATGCGGAGCTGGCCGAATCCATAGATAGAGTTATTGCCGGACCCGAAAAGAAAAACAAGGTTATTAGTAATCGTGAAAAGGAGATGGTTGCTTATCATGAGGCGGGACATGCGCTGGTTGCTCATTTACTTCGGCACGCTGACCCACCTTACAAGGTGACTATTGTTGCAAGGGGACAAACCGGAGGGCATACGCGTTTTCTTCCTGAGGAGGAGACGTCACTTGTTACTCAAAATCAGCTGGAAGCGAGAATGGCAGCGGCGATGGGTGGGCGGGTAGCGGAGGAGTTGACTTTCTTCGAGGTTACTACGGGAGCAGGAAATGATCTGGAACAGGCTACCAATATCGCCCGCGCGATGATAACTCGCCTTGGGATGAGTAAAAAACTCGGCCCCAGAACGTTTGGAAAGAGGGAAGAACTAGTTTTCTTGGGAAGGGAGATATCTGAACAGGCGGACTACAGCGACAGTATCGCAGAATCGATAGACGAAGAGGTTCACGGGTTGTTAGACAACGCTTATCTGACCGCAAGCAGGGTGATCAAGGAAAACACTGGCAAGCTTTCAGAACTTGCGAAGTATCTCATTGAACACGAGACTATTGAAGGCGACGAACTAAAAAAATTGCTAGATGGGTCTCCCGCTGCTATTTGATTCGACGACTGCTCAATCAGCGGCCAACCTTTTGTTGGACTAGCGGTTAAACTAAGACTGGTTTACAGGGCCAACTGACTCGAGCACAGTCTCCAATGCGTCCATGACGCCATCAATATCACTTTGAGGTGTTATGCCCATATGACCTATTCGGAAAATTTTACCTGCCAGTCCTGCCTGCCCGCCTGCGATAATAACATTGTGCTCTTCTCTCATTCTTGTAACTAGACTCTCCCCATCTATACCATCTGGAACTGTTACAGCTGTACAAGTGTCGGATGCTATTTCTTCATTTGTGGGGAATATCTCCAAGCCGATCTCCCTGATTCGATCGCGCGTATATTGGCCTATCATTGCGTGCCTTTCATATAGTGCGCCTAGGCCTTCTTCTTCAATGCGATTAAGTGACAGATCAAGTGCGAACATGCAGGAGAGAGAAGGAGTGAAAGGTGGTTGGCCTATTTTAAAATATCTCTCATATTCTGCCATGTCTAAGTAGAATCGGGGCATTGTTGACTCGGCATGTGCTTGCCACGCCCTTTTGCTAAAACTGATGAATGCGAGGCCAGGGGGTAACATCCATCCCTTCTGGGAGGCTGTGGCGACCACGTCCAATTCCCACGCGTCTGTTTCGAGAGGTATGGAGCACACACTGCTAATGCCATCCACCAAAATCAGCTTGTCATATTCTTTTTTCACCACTTCTGCTATGCCGCGTAGGTCATTTGTTACCCCGGTGGATGTCTCGTTGTGAGTGACCATCACCGCTTTGACGGCAGGGTTTTTGTTAAGAGAATCTCTTAATTTATCGAGATCGATAGCCGTTCCAAAAGGAAAATCTAAAGGTTGAACCTTCACTCCGTAACGTTTACCTATTTCGCCGAATCTGTTGCCAAATATACCCACTGTCGCGTTTATTGCCTCATCGCCAGGAGATAAGGTGTTGACCACAGCAGCTTCCATAGCTGAAGTGCCTGAACCAGTAATGATGTATACGTCATTCTTTGTACCAAAAACCTTCTTGAGGCCTTCAGTGGTTCTATAAAGAACTTCCTTAAATTCTGGCCCGCGATGGTTGATCATGGGGGTTCCCATCACGCCCAATATTTCTTCATCTACGGGAATAGGACCAGGGATTCTCAAGTTAACCAACGCATCGCCTCCACAGGAAAACATATAACTAGCGGTTGGATAGGGCTTTAGGCTGTGAACCTAGCCTGAACACCTATTGATGGGGCCGTACGCCACCCTATTTTTGACCATCAAGAATTTTAGCACAGCAGTATTATCTGTGGGGGCCTTCGCTAGTCGCTAAATTATGAAAGTTACAGTAGGCGAAGGTATCTCCTCTTTCCAATTCTCAGAATTCCTGGTCGGAGTAGGTTCGCTTCCACGTTCTCCGTTATCGGTGTCTCATCTAGCCGAACCGCGCCTTGATTGATGAGGCGCCTTGCCTCCCCAGCGCTTTTTGTCATCCCTGAGCGCAGCAATATGTTACTCAGACGTATTTCTTTTGAATCCTTGCCTACAGGAATTCTAAATTCCGTGACTTTGTCTGGTACTTCACGACCTTGTACTGTGCGTTCGAAGAAAGCGTTAGCTGCTGAAGATGCTTCTGCATCGTAGTAGTCTTCAACAAGAATTTGAGCGACTTTCTTCTTGAGTTCCATTGGATTTGAAGAAGCGCTACTTAATTCTGATTTAATTTCCTCTATTTCAGAGGTCGGTGTGTCAGTTAACCATTCATAATACGGAACAATCAATGTGTCTGGAATAGACATAACTTTGCCGAAAATCTCATTAGGAGGTTCGGCAATACCAATGTAGTTGCCAAGGCTCTTGCTCATTTTTTGGATACCGTCTGTTCCTAGTAACAATGGCATGATAAAGCATTGTTGCGGAGACATGCCCTCACTTTGTTGTAGTTCCCTGCCAACCAGCAAATTGAAACGCTGGTCAGTTCCCCCGAATTCTACATCCGATTTGATGGCTACCGAGTCGTAGGCTTGTAGCAAGGGATAAAGCAACTCTGTGATAGCGATGGGCTGATTTTCAGCGTATCGTTTAGCAAAGTCGTCTCGTGCTAGTATTTGGGCAACAGTAAACTTTCTTGTCAATTCAATTACGTTGGACAAGGTAAATGGTCCAAACCATTCACTTTGTCTTCTGATTTCTGTCTGTTCACGATCGACGATTTTGAAAAATTGATCGAGATACGTCTGGGCGTTAGAGTTAACTTCTTCCACGCTAAGCATCTTTCTGGTTTGAGACCTACCACTGGGATCTCCAATTTGTGCGGTCCAGTCTCCAACGATGAGAATGACTTTATGTCCAAGCTCTTGGAGTTGGCGCAGCTTTCGTAGCCCAACGGTATGCCCGACATGTATATCTGGGGCACTGGGATCGAATCCCATTTTGAGTCTCATGGGCTTGCCTGAGTCTAATCTTTGAATGAATTCCTTCTCTACAATTATCTCTTTGACACCTCTGGTTAAGACGTCATTTCTGGCCGTGAGCGTCACTTTTTTCCCCTCATGAAAGGCTCAAGAGTTCGTCGAGTTTCGTTTACATCGCTGTTGATTTGAGAAACAAGAGATCTGATTGTGTCGAATGATATCTCATCCCTGATTCGGTTTATAAACTCTATTCGCAGAAACTTCCCATAAATGTGTTTATCGAAATCTAGTATATAGGCTTCAATTGTTCGGTCGCCGTTATCAAAAGTAGGCCGAGTGCCCACACTGGTGGCCGCCATATATTGTTCACCTTCAAAGTAGACTAAGGTTGAATATATGCCGTCTTTTGGGAGTGCCATACCCTTTTCTGGAGTCAGATTGGCGGTTGGGAATCCTATTTGACGGCCTCTCTTAAAACCATCTACTATCTCTCCTGACAGACTAAACGGCCTTCCTAACATCAGCTCAACTTTGCCTACCTCTCCTTTAGCTAAAAGCTTCCTTAAATTGGTGCTTCTTATAGACATGCCACTCTTTTCCTGCGCTTCCACAACATCAAGAGTAAATCCTAACTTGGAGCCTAATGCGGTAAGCTTGGAAACGTCTGCTTCTCTATTTTTCCCCATGCAAAAGTCCGGACCAACCACAAGCCCTGCCATACCAAGCTGGTCTTTAAGGATCTGAAGGAAATCGGACGCACCAAGAGAGGAGATAGTTTCGTTGAATTCCAAAGGTATTACGAAATCTACTCCCGTGCCCTTTATTAGCCTTATACGGTCTTCTAGGCTGGTGAGGAAATTGGGTTCAAAGTCTGGATTCACCACCGTTGCAGGGTGATTACTGAAGGTCACGACCCCAGATCCTGTGTCAGACTCTTTTGATTTTCTTATCAGCTGCTGCATGAGAAATCTGTGCCCTAGGTGGACACCATCGAACACGCCTATCGTCAGGGTAGAACCCTTGATTGTCGAGAATTGATTGAATGTTTCGAATATTTCCATTGTTTAAAGGTCATTCGCAGTCAGAGTATATAGTTTTCTTCAAGTTTCCTTAACTGACTTCATTAATGCAGAGAAATAGTAAACACCTGTGGGAAAAAACTAGCATGGGGAATAGGAGTGGTCAAGGAATACTCGGAATTCTGCATAGTTGTTAAGTTCTGACCAAGTGTTTTTTGAGTGCTAAACTCGTGGGCAATATGGAACTGGTGAGAACGGCCATTATAAAAATGGAGCTTTTCAAACCCAATAAGTCCGCAATTAATCCGTAAATGAGAGGAGCGCCAATTGTTCCTATCTCATTTGTAGTGTAGAAATATCCGTAATATCGTCCCCTTCTGTGAGCAGGTATAAATTTAGCGACCGTAGCATAAAGGACGCTAGAGGTACCATTTAGGCCTACCCCTAGAACTAACGCAATTGGCCAAAGTAGCAACGAAGGTGCAAAAAGGGCTGCTAACAATAACAAGCTTGTTCCACCTTTAGTCAGCCAAATGAGGGGTATGGTTCCTGTGCGGTCGTTCAACCAACCACAAATGTACTTGCCTGCAGCACCTCCCGAAAACAGCAAGAGCAGCGAGATGACTACTTCGGACTCCCCCATTGATCTTCCAAGCATTATAAAGGGGAAGAAAATTAATGCTGCATTTCTCGCTGCACTGTCTAGAATTCCTATTCCTGTCAGGACCACAAAACCGGAAACCGATGTTTTTTCATCGTGGGTTAAGACGTTTCTAGAAGCAGATTGACTATGGGGTTCAGGTTTACCTGGATCAAAACTCCTCCCAAATATAATTAAAAAGGTGAAAAAAATGTTTCCTGCTATGCCTACCGCCCACATTGCAATACGCCAACCGCCGGCTATAACAAACGATGCAGCGACAGCCGGAGCCATCATTTTGCCGATGTCTCCTGCAAAATTAACTGTTCCCACTGCTGCCGAACGTCCAGAAGAGTCGTAGGCTCGCGATACCATACTAGATGCCAAGGGATGTTGAGTACCTCCTCCTACTCCAGCAACTACCGATGAACCGAGCAAGGTGAGAAAACCAGGAACGATTCCCATAACTATCAGCCCAGCGGATACCCATATGTTTCCGATGGTGATCATCCAGAATTCTCCTATAGTCTCTGCGAGAAACCCGGCGGGAATTTGTAACAATGCAGATGAGCCACTATAAAAAGATCTTAGTAGCCCTACCTGGCTATAGCTGAGTTCGAGATCCTCTTTTATGTAGGGGAGCAAAGGGACTAACAACGCAAAGAACAAGTCACTCCATATATGTGTAACTGATCCGAAAATTAATACCCGTCTTGGGGGAACCCCTTTGAGTTCTAAATGTTCGCTATCGTGGAATTCGCCCAACGTCGGGTCAGGGGCCCTCTTCATAGAAATGCCTTAAAGATCGTGCCGGGAACTCTTTGAAGGGGTATTTAGCAAAAGCTTCTTCATTTAATTCGATTCCCAACCCGGGCACAGTAGGCAGGTCTATGTATCCTGATTTTACTTTAAATGGGTTTGCTGCGATGGATTGCCCGAAGTCTTCCAAATTTACGAAATATTCTGTGATAAGGAAATTTGGCAATGTGGCGGATACTTGTATAGTGGCAGCAAGTCCCAAGGTGGTACTGTTGAAATTATGCGGTGATACCACTACAAAGTATGTTTCAGCCATTGCTGCTATCTCTTTTAGTTCTAATATTCCTCCGACATTGCAGACATCAGGGTTTATTATGTCTGCTGCTTGTTTCTCAAAAACTTCTCGAAATTCAAACTTCGTATACAGTTCCTCGCCTGTCACAACAGGAATATTGATCCTATTTTTTGCATTGGCTAGGGCGTCAATGTTTTCTGCGAGCACTGGTTCCTCGTACCAGAACGGCTCGAATTCCTCTATATTTCGTGCGATTTGAACTGCGTGCATTGGAGCTAGCCTTCTGTGCATTTCCACCAAAATATCTATGTTGGGCCCAACCGCTTCCCTGACTGCTCGTACATTGGCTATCGCTTTTTTCTCCACATCTTTACTGATAAACGTTCTCCATGGGCCGGGGATCGGATCAAATTTGATAGCAGTGAACCCCATGTCTATCACTTGAGAAGCTTTGTCGGCTAGTTCCTCTGAATCAAATCCACCACTGCCCCAACCATTGGCATAAACTCTTATTTTTCCCCTGACCGGTCCACCAAGAAGCTTATATGTGGGAACACCACAAAATTTGCCACTTATATCCCACATGGCATGCTCTAATCCACTTACAGCACACCATAGGTCCATTGCACCTCGTCTGCCGGCGAAGTCATCGTAGACCATCTGCATGAAATGCTTGATATTCATCGGATCTCTCCCGATGAGGTACCGTTTCAGCTTATCGATGTGGGCTGTGACTTGTACGTCTCTATCTGCCTGGGTGTAACACTCCCCCCAGCCGTGGATTCCTTCATCCGTGTCAATTTTTACGAAACAAAGATTTTTCCCTTTACCGGGATGCAATAAATGGTGAGTTATGTCAGTGATTTTCATCAGGTTTATCCTTTTCTCAATGTTTTGTTTTCAATTCCAGAAATATTACTGAGCGGTCCACCCACCATCAACCACAAGTTCCGCGCCTGTGACGAAACTTGATTCATTGGAAGCAAGATATAGCACTACGTAGGCGACTTCCTTGGGTATACCGTAACGTCCCATCGGTATGCGTCGTAACATATCTGAAAATTTATTTTGATTAGATTGAGTATCAAGAGTCATGTCAGTTTCAATCGGAGCGGGGTGCACGGAGTTGCAACGTATATTTTCCGGTGCGTATTGAATTGCAACTGACTTAGTCAGGAGACGAACAGCTCCTTTTGAAGCTTGGTATTGGGGGCTGCTGAAATCTGCTCCTACCAGGCCTAGTTGAGAAGAAATGTTGATAATGGAACCTCCACCAAATTGCCGCATTGGGGGAATTGATGCCTTTATTCCCAAGAATGATCCCTTGACATTTATGTCCATCACTGCGTCCCAATCTTCTTCCGTAGAATCCAGTAGCATTTTCCGTGACGTTATTCCGGCGTTGTTTACCAACACATTTAATTTTCCGTAAGTGCTGGTTGCTACCTCGACGGCTGATTCCCAATCACTTAAGTTACGAACATCAAGTTGAACAAAGACGCACTTGGCCCCGGTAGCAGAAATTGATGAAGAGAGCTTTTCTCCCTCCTCCTCGAGAACATCTGCTAACACTAGCGATGCGCCCTCGCTAGCAAACATTTTTGCTTCCGCGGCTCCCATTCCCTTTGATGCTCCGCTAATTAGAGCCACCTTACCATCTAATCTTTCTTTTGATTGCACCGGTGTAGTCTTTACTCTATGCATCGCCTTTCGCTGATTTTAAATAGGCCAGTGAGCCCTCTAACAATATTGAGACCGCTCCGATCGAAGGCATAACCTCATCCGCCATTTTCTTACCCGCTTGGTGTACTAGATCTCTGATCTTATTTTCGAATTCGAGTACATCTGGATGTGTCGGTTGGCCTGGCAAACCCATAGATTGGGCGATATCTTGTGCCCCGGAAGCGAAGAGATCTATTCCGTCAACAGACAATATGTCATCTATGTGATCTAGGACTTGAATATCCTCGAGTTGAGCCGTAATAAGTACATTGTCATTCATATGGTTCATGTATTTTACGCCGGAGGGTGGCCCGCCAAAATAGGCCCCACGTCCAGATCCGAAGCTTCTTTTGCCGCGAGGCATATACCTAGCAGACGAAGCCAGCTGCTCTGCTCTCTTGCCGTCAACGATGTGAGGGCCTGTTATTCCCATAATTCCCCTGTCCAAGAATCGCAGTATCGTGGAAGTTTCTATGTTAGGCACTCTCGCGAACGGGGTGAGGCTAGCCATGTCTGCAACGCGGCACAAGTCGTCTAACCTGTCTATAGTAAAAGGGCCGTGCTCACTGTCAAATGTCACAAAGTCGAATCCGGCTCTACCAGCCAATTCCACGATAGTCGTGGAAGGGAAAATCATATTTAATCCGTAAGCCTTTTTGTCAGACTCCATTTTTATTATTACGTTGTTATTTCTCAAATTGTTTACCCCCCTGGCACACCTTATAATACGTAGACTAGGAAATACTTAAAAATAAGCGTTTCTGATCGGTGAATTTTAATGGCACATCAGTGATTGTTACAAACTACTTGCTATACATGTCTTGTCATCATATTTCGGAACCTTCGACATATTGCAAAAGTTTGAATTGAAAAACCTTCGATATCAGCTTGACACCCCGATGAAGGGAATGTGATACTTTTCAATCGGTTGAGTATGACGTTCGTGATGGGGCCTCTCGACCGTAATTTTTGTTAGGGGACCAAGCAGAATTGTTTGAAATGGACCCAAATGTAATAGGTCCGGACGGTTGGAAAGCCGTGAGTGCTTTCGTCACAAATATTTGGCTGTTCGTGGCATCAGTACTGATTTTTGCTTCCAATATGTTGATAGGACATAATGCAATTCCGTCGTTAGTGCAGTCGGGTCACATACCATCGTCATTTCAGAAGTTGAGAGCCCCGCTCTACGCAGTCTCTACTATAGCTTTCGTGGCAGCGTTGTATTTTGTTTTCCGCGCCCTTGAAGGTGCACGAAGTGCTGTAAATCTGATATATCCCGAATTTTGGATATAGATAGAAGATGTATTTGAGGCCTAAAAGGAAGCGGACGCTTTGATACCAGGGGATTTTCAACCCAAGAAGCCCACCGGCCGACAGATAATTAAGTTGGGATTTCTTGGTGTCGGCGCACTAGGAGCCTTTGTAGGGTTGGTTGTGGTTTTAACATTCGTGTTGTCCGCTTGGTTGGATAGGCCTGTGATCTTTGGATCTAGCGGGTTCCAAGAGGGGCCGGACCAGCCCATTGCGTTTCCTCACAGCACACATGTACAAGATCTTGGCATGGATTGCACGTTCTGCCACCGAAACGTCAAGAAGGAAGCGGCTGCCTCGGTTCCTGCCACCGGGCTGTGTATGACATGCCATAGTACAGTTGGTGACGGTCTTGAAGAGATTGAAAAGATGAGGTCACTATATGACAACGAGCGGTCGATCCATTGGGTCCGAGTGCACAGAGTTCCGGATCACGTCCATTAAGATCACGAAGCTCAAATACGATATTTCTAGGAAAAAGAGGGAGTGCAAGCAAGTCAGGTATGTCAGACATGCCACGGTGATGTAGGAAGTATGGAGAAAGTAAGACAGGTAGAAACTTTGAAAATGGGTGACTGTGTCGGTTGCCATAAGGACAATGGTGCTCCAACTGATTGCACCACCTGCCATTATTAGAGGCTAATTGATGGCTCTTACAAGAAGACAATTTTTAACTTTGATGGGGGGATCTGCTGGTGCGGCAGTTCTCTTTCAGGCGTGTGGAGTTCCCGAGAGGGAGCTATTGATAGATTCGCCGATCGAAATGCCCGAAGACCTGGTTTCTGGAATAGATAATTGGTATGCGACAGTTTGCCACCAGTGCGATACAGGTGAAGGCATCGTGGTTAGAGTAATAGAAGGTAGGGCAAAAAAAATAGAAGGGAATACAGACTACCCAGTTAATCTTGGAAAACACAGTCCTAGATGTGAAGCGGCTGTGCAAGGTTTATATCATCCAGATAGGATCAGTGCGCCTCTATTAAGGACCGGTCCAAGGGGCTCTGGTGAATACAGAGAGATTAGTTGGAACGACGCTATTAATAGATTGGCTAACACCTTAACTGAATTAGATAACGATCTGGAACCTGAAAAAGCTGTTTTGATAACGAATCCAGTGGGGGGTCATTTGGGGTTAGTGGTAAAAGAGTTCACAGAAGCAGTTAGTGCTAATCGGTTCGTTTATGAACCTGTAGAGAGTGGTGTAGTTCGCACGGCAGTGCAGCAAGTTTATGGACAGGATTCCATACCCGACTTTGATATAGACAATTCTGACTTTGTTTTATCTTTTGGTGCTGATTTTTTGGGGACATGGGTTTCTCCCACAAGATACTCTCGGGGCTATGGTGAATTCCGCCAGGGGGGCAGAAGTAGAGGAAAGCTTGTACATGTGGATTCTCGGTTCTCTACAACAGCAGCTAATGCTGACCAGTGGGTGCGTGTTATTCCTGGAACAGAGGGATTATTGGCTTTAGCGCTGCTTAGCGTTATGGTGTCTCAGCATAATGCCGATCCTTCTACGGTCGAGGCTTTGACCGGAGGGGACAGTTGGCTCGAATCGTACAATCCGGAGAACGTTGCATCGCAAATTGGGATAGATTCGGAAGTTATAAGGCACATCGCGGCTGAGTTTGCCGACAGCGAACATGCTCTGGCTTTAGGTGGGGGATCTGCGGCAGCCCACAGTAACGGGCTAGCAGCTATGAAAGCTGTGTACTCTTTGAATTTAGTTGCAGGGAACATAGGGCAAAAGGGAGGCGTGATCCTCAATCCTGAATCACCTCTGGAGGGAGTTTCGGCTGCTGAGCCTGGCAATTCGTTCAGTGAGTTTCAACGCCTCATTCAAGATATTGATGTTGGTAATGTCAAAGTACTCATGGTTAGGGATGCTGATCCTTACTACGGGCTTCCAGATATTGCTGACTTCAAGGGCAAGTTGGCTAAAGTACCGCTTGTTGTTAGTTTCTCTAATATGATGGACGATACCACGTCCGTTGCTGATCTCATTTTGCCGGAACACCATTACTTGGAGGATTGGGGGACAGACATTCCCCTGGCTGGAGTGGGACATCAAACTATAGGGTTTCAACAGCCTGTGGTGAGGCCTTTCTTTGAAGCTCGAGGGGATAATCTTGGCACAAAGGGATTTGCTGACGTTCTGCTTACGGTGGCTCAGGTGATGGGGAAGGAACTTGACCTTCCTGGTGAGACATTTAAAGACATAATAAGAGACGGAGCTCGGAAATTGTATGAATTAGGGAGAGGTTCTGTTACGGCTTCCTCCTTTGAAGCATTTTGGAATGGTATATTGCAACGTGGAGGCTGGTGGGATGTTAACGAAAGAGGACCATCATCTGTAGATCCTACACGGCTTGATAGCATCTCAGATATCAATATAAGTGGGAACGGGGAATTCTATCTACAGCCCTTTTTATCCGCTTCCTTACTGGACGGTCGCAATGCGTATCTACCGTGGATGCAAGCTATGCCTGATCCTGTCTCGACAGCTACTTGGCAGACTTGGGTAGAGATTAACCACAAGGTTGCAGAGGAAAGAGGTATCAAGGAGGGTGATGTCATAGAGATAAGTTCTTCTAGAGGAACAATCAAGGCACTTGCGATGCCAAACCCTGCGACAGATCCCGGAGCAGTGTCGATACCATTTGGTCAAGGCCACCGAGACGGAGGTCGCTACTCTTCAGGAAGAGGGGCGAGCGTTTTTTCGATTTTGGACGCAATACATGATAAGGACACTGGTTCACTAGCGTGGGCAGCTAATAAAGTGAGCATAAGGGCGACAGGTGACTGGGTAAGGGTACCTAAGTTTGAGAACACTGTAGCTGAGTTTCCGCGAGATGAGCATAATCACATTATTGAGTTAACTACCGACACTGGAAATCACTAGAGGATTTAAGACCTAGGAGCAAGTAGATGGCTGAGAATGGCCAAAATGGAAGAAAATGGGGCATGGTTGTGGATGTGGACCGATGTACTGGATGTAATGGTTGTGTGGTGGCGTGTCAGGCAGAAAACAATATTCCTATAAATCTTGAAGAACATTTCAACCAACGCAGGGCTATACAGTGGATTAGGATAGAGCGGTATTGGGAAGGTGAATATCCAAACGTGAAGGCAAGATTCATTCCTGTTATGTGTCAGCACTGTGGGAATGCCCCCTGCGAGCCTGTATGTCCTGTGTATGCCACTTATCATAATAATGAGGGTATGAATGTCCAAGTTTATAATCGATGCATAGGAACTAGATTCTGTGCGAACGGTTGCCCTTATCATGTGAGGTTTTTTAATTTTTGGGAGCCAGAATGGCCCGAAAGTCTGAAGAATCAACTTAATCCGGATGTTACCGTGCGTAGCCGGGGAATCATGGAAAAATGTAGCTTCTGCATTCAAAGGGTGCGACGATCAACTCGGGAGGCAGATAGAGATGGAGAGGAGTTGAAAGATGGGGATAGAGGGCTTAACCCAGCTTGCGTTAACGCCTGTTCAACCAGTGCGCTGACATTTGGAGATTTCAACGAAGAAAATAGTAAAGTCTCGAAAATGAGAGAAGATGCGATGAGCGGGGAGCATTCCAGAGGCTATCGATTAATGGACAACCTAGGAACTGAAACAAATGTTGTTTACTTGAAGAAGGTTGATGAGTCAGTAGGAGCCCCGCATGGCCACTGATGCTGGCGAAGTACAGCAATACGAGACGTTAGAGGAACCCTACGCCGAAACGGAGAATTCCCTGGAGAATAGAAAGGGTATTTCTGATAAGTTGCTGGGAATTCACGAGGTGACATCAAACCGGTTTTGGCAGTTCGCGGCTTTAACTGGAATCATGTTCGCGTTTGGAATAATTGGCTTCATTATGAGGCTAAGCTCAGGCTTCGATCGGGAGCAAGAATGGGGCTACTATGTCGCTATTTTTTCTTTTTTAATGACAACTACGTCGGCAGCTCCGATGGTTGCCATAGCCCCCAGAATTGCTAACGCCCACTGGCGCCGACCTATCTCGAGGGCTGCTGAGATATGGGCATTAGCTGGTTGTCTGAATTTGATTTTGTATATACCCCTCCTTTGGCTTCTTCCGAGCTTGGAAAATGGGCGAAGAAGCCTCTGGTTCTTTGGTTACCAGGAAAGTACAAAGACTTTTTGGACTGGGTTTGAATCTGTTCCGGCATATTCGCCCCACATATGGGCTACCTTGGCAATTTTAGGGCTGGTATCACTGGGGTTAACCCTGGTTTGGTTGTCATGTTTGCCGGACTTCGCAGCCTTAAGAGAACAAGGACACGGCTGGCGTAGGAGGTGGGGTAGGCGGCTCTCTCTCGGTTGGGTGGGTTCAAGTAGCCAATGGAATTGGCAATATCATCGCATGGGCGTGGTCGGGGCTTTCTATTTCATGATGTTGATTTTCGTACATTTTTTCATCAGTGTGGAATTTCTGATGGTGCACGTTCCGGGGTGGATCGATTCACTGTACCCGATAACCCATGCTCACAACGCCCTTCAAGCCGGAGTCGCCACCGTAATGCTCACCATTTTTTGCCTAAGGCAATTTGGAGGCTATAGAGACTACATAGGACTTGACCAAATTTGGGGACTAGGGAAGCTAATGCTTGCGCTTTCTCTGCTGTGGTTCTGGTTCTGGTTCTCTAGCTTTAACTTGTTCTGGTACGCAAAAAAACCGTCTGAGATATCAGTGTTGGAACTGTTGGTTAAGGGGCCTTATAGAGAACTTTTCATAGCAGAATTTTTACTTGTGTTCATAATTCCCTGGTTCACGATGATTTGGAACCCTATCAGAAGAAGTGTATGGGGTCCCCCAGTGATAGCATTATCCATACTGATCGGTACTTTGTTGGACCGTATACGACTCTATGTAGGGGCTTGGGATACGGCAAGTAGAGACTTTGTCAGTATGCTCGAAATGCATCTAAATGAGGTCCCTGAAAAGATTGTTCGACCGGAAACATCTGACTACTTTCTTGTCCTCGGATTTATCGGAGGATCGATTTTTATCTTTATGATGGCTACCAGATTGATACCGGCAATTAACATATGGGAACAAAAGGAACTTTTGTTGTACAAGGCGGAGGTTCAGTATCACAGGGTAAAAGTGTCAGTTCTTGGAAAACCAAGATGATAAAAATTTAACATATTCAAGAAATTGTCTGGGTAAATACTAGGCGGAGAATACAAAGAATATTTAGATGCAGGAACACAAACAACTAAGTCAAAAACAAATAAATGACGATCTGTTGCGGGACGTCCTAACAGTTCCTAAATGGTGGCTGCCTGCCGTCACTTTTCTTGGGATACTTGTTTTGGCCGGCATTGGATCTTTCAGTTACATGGTTTATCACGGTGTTGGGGTGACTGGATTGAACAGACCGGTGATGTGGGGGTTTTTCATTGCCAATTTCGTTTTTTGGATTGGAATAAGCCATGCGGGCATCATGATTTCGGCCATCTTACGGCTGACTCAAGCAGAATGGCGGCGTCCGGTAACTCGAGCGGCGGAGGTAATGACGGTTTTCTCTCTTATAGCTGCGCTTCATACCCCCTTGTTTCATGTAGGGAGACCATGGAGAGTTCTCTACTGGATATTGCCTTATGACTTTGACAGAGGGATTTGGCCTAATATTAGATCTCCGTTTGTGTGGGATCCAAGTGCAGTTGGAACTTATCTTATTGCAAGTACTCTTTTTGTCTTGGTGTGTCTTTTGCCGGATGTAGCGATTCTCAGAGACCGCACGAAAAACTCTATAATGAAGAAGGTGTATGCTTTCTGGTGCTTGGGCTTTAGAGGTACTCCTCGGCAGTGGAAGCTACAGACAGTTGCAGGCATACTACTGTCTGCCTTAGTTCTTCCGGTATTCGTCTCAGTACATTCCATAGTTTCTTGGGACTTTGCCGTGCTCATTGGTGTAGAAGGTTGGCATTCGACCATATTCGCACCTTATTTCATCATAGGTGCGATTCATTCGGGTGTCTCTGCTGTTGCTATGCTGATGGCCCTCGCGGTTTGGCTTTACAAGCTGGATAAGTACATTAGACCAGACCACTTTGATGCTATTGCGAGGCTTTTGATAATAGTAGCGACGACGTGGTTCTTTTTCTTCTTTTTGGAATGGGTCTACGCGCTCTATACACTTGACGCACCGGAAATAGCACTTCGAGAGTTACAGGCGTTTCAGTGGCCTTATGGGCCGCTGTTTGCAATATTTGTGATTCTTTCATTTGTGATACCTGTGCCGATCTGGATGTTTAAGAAGTGCCGGAGAAGCGCTGCCGTTATGTTTTGGACTACCATATTAGTAAACATTGGTATGTGGTTAGAAAGATTCCTCATAGTCATACCGGGTCTTGTGCGAAGAAGTCATATGACATTTGACTGGGGAACATACCATCCTTCGATTATTGAGATAATAATCGTTGTTGAGACATTCGCCTTTGTTGCACTCGGGATGCTGCTGTTTGCGAAGGTGTTCCCTTTGATACCACTGTTTGATATCAAGGAAGGTGTGGTATTTCGACATGTGATCAAGGTAGGAAGAAAGACTGTACCCGCGTCAATCAGGGAAGGACTGCCTCATCACTATTACGACAAGAATCATTAAAGGGATCTGTTATGGCTAAAAGAAGCGTATTAGGTTTATACACTGAGGAAGATTCGGCTGCTGATGCTCTCGACAATTTAAGAGCGGCCGGATTTGAGGACGGCGAATACGAGATTCTTACTGGAACTCCCTATCCTGAGGGAACTTTCGGTGAATCTGAGCCGAAGCACAATCTTTTTCGTTGGCCTCTGATTGGCGCGGCTTGCGGTTTTACTGGTGGGTTGATAATAACCGCCGGTACCCAGATGGCGTATCCGCTGATAACTGGAGGGAAGCCAATTTTATCCATTCCCCCCATGGCGATAATCATGTACGAAGGTACGATGTTGGGTGCAATCATACTAACAATAGTGGGTATTATATTTGAGTCAAGATTGCCTCGTATATTCATGGGGGCATATAGTGAGAAAATTACGGAAGGTCATATTGGAGTGACTGTAACAACGGAAGAAGAACGCACTGATGATGCAGAAGAGGCCTTGAAAAAGGCAGGCATCGACGGTGATATAATTAGAGGTTGGGACTAGGTCAAGCGTATCACTTAATGAACTTCATCTTATTTAACAAACAATTCAATAGGAAAAGATTAGTTTGCAGTAAAACTGTCGTCGCTTTATTTGTTTTTGTTCTGACGGTGGTGAGCGCAGGGTGTTACGATTCCAGAACGGGGGAAGTTAGTTTTGGCGAGGCTATTCATTTTGAGCTCCCCGCTTTTCCACAGACAGGTTCGCATGCCGTTCAAGTGTTTTCTGAAATGCACTATTCTGACGCCTACCGATCACAGGAAGTGCCGAGAATTTTACCTCCTAGCGGGTCAGTTCCCATAAGCGGGGCTGAGGTTAAAATTCTTGATATCGAAGAACTCAAGAAACTCCATCTGTCCCCCCTTGTATTGGATAGTTATGATGATGGTCACGCCGCACGTTTGTACCAGGTTAATTGCCAAGTGTGCCACGGCCGTGAATTAGATGGTGCTGGGCCTATAACAACAATAAAGAGTTCTCGGAATGATGGAAGTAACGCTTTGGAAAAAGGATTACCAATCAACCTGAATTCTGAAAGGGTGAAAGAACTTAGTGACGGGGAAATATTTGGCTACATAACATGGGGTGGAAGAGCCGGGTTGTCCGCCGAAGTTAGGGGCAAGGAATCCTCCGCTATTATGCCGCAATTCGTAAAGCTGTTGACCGAAAAAGAGCGTTGGGAACTAGTATGGTTCCTTCGTCAGCGAATAGGTTCTCAATAGACGGACTACTGTAAATTTAAGTTTGGTGGAAAGAACAGAGTTACGTAGTCGAACCCCCTGCGCGCCCGTGCCGTGACAAAGGTTCAAATTCTCCCTACTAAACTAGCGAGCAGTCGGCGAGTGCGGTTGATAGAGGAATCCCGATCAGTTCCTACAGGAAAAATCTGCGCAGCAATCTCTGTGGCCCCTGCAGATGCGTACGCTCGGATCTCCTCTTCGACTTCAGCCTCATCTCCAATTATTGCCATTTCCGCCGGGCTCTCTACACCTTCTATTTCTAGCATCGCTTTGTAACTTGGTAGTTCACCATATCTTTCAAAGTGAGTTGCCGCCGTTTGGAACGCCTTGTCATGATCAGTTGAAACGGCTACGGGCAACGCAGCAATAACTCTGGGGTCACTTTTACCTACACTTTGAGCAGCCTCTTTTATTTTCGGAACAATATGGCTTTTTAGTGTTTCTTTCCCTGTCATCCAAGTCACAGTACCATCAGCGATTTGACCTGCTGTTCTAAGCATTCGTGGTCCAAGAGCGGCGATGACTATAGGTAAACCCCGTTTTTCATTCAAGGTAAATTGGGTATTTGCCCTCAACACCTCCCCTTGGTAGTTGACCCTACCATCACGATTTAGAGACTTGATTATTTCCAAGTACTCTTCCATATGCTTTGCAGGTCTATGGAATCTCATCCCGAACCTTTCTTCTACGACAGGTTTGTGGGAAACCCCCATGCCCAGCGTGAATCGACCCTGAGTCGCGGATAGAGTAGTTATGGCCTGCTGAGCCATAGCGATCGGATGCCTTAGATATGTTGGTGTTACAGCGGTACCCATTTCAATCTTATTAGTCATTTGACCAGCCAAACTGAACATAGTCATGATGTCTGCGTCCATGATGTGGGCCGCCCAGAAACTATCGAAACCGCTCTTCTCGGCATCGACTACTTGTTGCACTTGTGCAGTTACAGATCCGGCTGATCCGATAGATCCTATGAATATTCCTATTTTCATTTTGCGTCCTGACAATTAGAAAACTTGTATCTCGCCAGTTTTTCAGAACAAATTGCCTCTTTCACTCTCCCCTACGACGGATGCCACTGCGAACTCTCTAGAATGTGAAAGGGAAAGTGCCAGATTTGCTAGTCCTATTAGTTTTGATCGTTTCAAGGCCCGCCCGTGCAACTTTATAAAAGGGGCGTGTCCTCTTTCTCTTTTCACTTCAATCTCTTTCCACCCTACCCCCCGAATGCCAGTTCCTAACGCCTTCATCACGGCTTCTTTAGCAGCAAACCGGCTAGCGAGTTGTGGAGCTCTACCCCTGCAATAAAGACGTTCTTCTTCGGTATAGATACGCTTCAAAAATCTAAGCCCATAACCTTTTAACACATGATTTATTCGCGCTATTTCGATTATATCTACGCCAGTTATTAACATTAAATGTATAGCTCCAATACGTTTCGAGATTATAACAATGATTGTTTGTATAGTCTTTGGCCAGATTGATTACTGGACAATATAGAATTGTACGATTGCTGCAATAATTCATAGAATACATTCGTTCCGATGAAGAGAAAAATACTGTGCGGAGGGTCTCGAGAATGTCATATCGACTAATCGATGGTAGAAAACTGTCAGCCCAGACACTTTCTGAGTTGGCCTTAGGGATATCTGATATCAAGGTAAAGACAGGCCTGTCTCCAGGCCTATCATTGATTTCTGTTGGGGACGATCCCGCATCTAACATTTACGTAAGAACCAAGGAACGAACTGCAGCTAGTGTTGGGATTTTTGCAAAAGCTCATAGGTTGCCATTTAAGTCAACAGCGATGGAAGTTAAAACTTTAATAGAAAATCTCAACTCTGATCCCAGATGTCACGGAATTGTAGTGCAGTTGCCGCTTCCCGAGCACATTGACGTGGGAACTGTTTTAAGAAGTATTGATCCTTTCAAAGATGTGGATGGGCTTCATCCTTTCAATGTGGGGCTTTTAGCTTCTGGTCATCCTAGATTTATACCGGCAACACCTGGGGGAATAAGACAGATGCTGCTTCGTACTAATAATATGCCTTCAGGTAAGCATGTCGTAATAGTTGGGAGAAGTAATATTGTAGGTAGGCCTTTATCTCAACTATTATCAGCTAGAATTGAGGGAGGAAATGCTACTGTAACGCTGTGCCATAGCCATACCCTAGAACTTTCAAGCATTTGTAGATTAGCAGATATTATAATTGTGGCGGTTGGAGTACCCAACTTCTTGACAGGCGATATGGTATCGGATGGTGTGGTAGCTATTGACGTCGGTATTAACAGGGTTAATACGCCTGTGAGCAGAAGGGGTTACAAGTTGGTAGGTGATATAGATTTCTCTACAGTCTCTAAGAAAGCCAGCGCAATCAGCAAGGTGCCTGGAGGAGTCGGACCCATGACCGTTGCCATGTTATTAAGTAACACTCTTGAGGCGGCCAGAATGTCCTATCAAGGTGTATAGGCTATGGAAAGTGAGGGTTTCCCTGCTTCACCAAGAGCTAAGCTATAATTAGATGCGGCCCTTTGAATAAACTCAAACACTGTATTGGATTGCACGCTACATATGACTACACGGAAAAGGGATTTTTACGAAGTACTGGGAGTTTCAAGGAATGCGAGCGATGAAGATCTGAAGAAGGCTTTCCGGCGCCTCGCATTCGAATACCACCCTGATCGCAATAAAGAGAATGGTGCCGAAGATAAGTTCAAGGAGATCAATGAAGCTTATCAGGTTCTGTCGGATCAGGATAAGAGAGCTCGCTATGACCAATTTGGGCACGCAGGCCTAAGTGGATCTGCCGGTTCGGGATTCGGTGGGTTTGATAATATGGGTGGGTTTGGAGACATATTTGACTCGTTTTTTGGCGGCGCAGGATTTGGAAGGACGAATAATCGGCGTAATTCATCAGTAAGAGGTTCAGATCTTCAATACACAATGTCAGTTAAGTTTGAAGAAGCCATATTTGGGACAGAAAAGCAATTTGATATCAGAAGAATCGAGTCTTGTGGTCGATGTAGGGGTTCCAAAAGTGAGCCAGGTGCTGAAATCGAAACGTGTTCTACGTGCAGTGGGACTGGACAGATACGACGTTCCCAACAAAGTGTTTTAGGACAGTTTGTGCAGGTTGCTGATTGTAATTCCTGCAGGGGTGATGGGAAAACGATCAAAGAATATTGTAAGCAATGTAGGGGGCAGGGGCGAGAACGGAGATCCAGAACAATGGCTGTTACGGTGCCGCCAGGTATAGAAGAAGACACGCAAATTCGTCTTACCGGCGAAGGGGAACATGGCGTCAATGGGGGACCATCTGGTGATCTATATGTCGCGTTTCAAATTGAGGACCACGATTACTTCGTAAGAGAGGGTATAAATATTAAAAGCCGTCTGCCAATTAATATGGCAGAAGCTTCTTTGGGCGCCACCATTTCTGTTCCGACTATGGAGGGAAATCAAGATATCGATATACCTGCCGGAACTCAGAATGGTCAGATGTTTCGAATTAAGGGTGGAGGAGTTGCTCAGCTAAGGGGCAGCAGGCGTGGAGATCAAATCGTCACTGTGGAGGTAAAGATTCCGAGTAAACTCTCTAGCCAACAGAAAGAACTTTTGGAACAACTTAAAGATACGCTGGCTGAAGAAAAATTAGAGAGCGAAGCTGGCTTTTTTGACAGGTTCAAAAACACGTTTGGAAGCTGAGAAGGCCATCGGATGAAATGGCTAGAACTCAGTGTTGACGCCCCTTCAGAATTTGTAGAGCCCCTGTCCCATATTTTCTACAAATATGGGAGCGGAGGGGTTTCAGTTGAAAGTAAAGCTGGATTTAATCCAGATGAAGGTGAGAAACCTCCAATTTCTGACACCATGACAATTCGAACTTATATACGGATAGACGAAAATACGATAGAACGAAGAGGCAATATAGAAGTGGGGGTGAAACTTGTAAACCATCTGTACCCGATCGAACCGCTACGGGAACGGGAAATGGAAGAAGAGGACTGGGAGTCGAATTGGAAGGAACATTTCCATCCAATAAGAGTGGGTAATCGATTGGTGATCTGCCCAACTTGGCGGGCTTACGAAACCTGTCTAGATGAGGTTTTGATTTTATTGGATCCGGGGATGGCGTTCGGGACAGGTCATCATCCAACAACTCGAATGTGTATGGAACTAATAGAGAGAACTGTTAAAGGCGGTGAGTCCGTACTGGATTTAGGCAGTGGATCAGGAATACTTTCGATAACGGCGGTGAAAATGGGGGCTAAAAAAAGTATTGGACTAGAAATCGAGTCCAATGCTGTCACGGTCTCGAAAGATAACTCTGCGGTTAATGGGGTTTCAGAAAATATAACAATTTTTGAAGGGACACTGCCTCATAGTCAGATCACTGGAAATTTTTTTGACATGGTCCTTGCCAATATATCTGCCAAGGTTCTCATTGATCTTTCCGAACTTATTGCTCGGTCGGTTAAACCCGAAGGCCGGTTGATCTTGTCCGGTGTGTTGCAACAATCGCTTGCTGACGTTCAAGATGTTATGAACGCGAATGAAATCCAATTTGATGAAGTCATTAGAGAGGGTGATTGGGTAGCGATATTAGCTAGCAGACACTAATAAGCTTTTGTAAGTACGGAGGTATAGAGGTTTGCACAGATTCTTTGTGCCGCCAGAGTGTGTAGATGGCGATTCTGTATATTTCCCCTACGAAGCATCAGAAAAATTGAGGAGGGTGTTGAGGGCGAGAAGAGGCGACGTAGTAACTGTTCTGGATGGTAGTGGATTTGAAAGAACAGTTAGGCTTGATACAGTTGACCAAGGTTTTTGTGCTGCGACTGTGTTGGCGACCGGACAGGGTTTTGCCGAACCATTAGTTTTCATTACTCTATACCAGGCCTTACTTAAATCAGACAGGTTTGATTATGCTTTGCAGAAGGGTGTAGAGGTCGGAGTGTCCAAGTTTGTCCCGTATGTTTGTGAACGCACTGAAGTGACTTTACCGGGAGACTCTAAGAAAAAGAGATGGAGAAGAATAATAAAGGAGGCATCCGAACAATCGGGTAGGGTGGTAATTCCAGAACTCACCGAAACTGTTTCTTTCGAGACCGCTGTGAAGTCGGTTTCATGTCCTGCGATTATTCCATGGGAAGAAGAGAAAGGATCATTACTTCGCCGAGTTTTAGCCAAGATATTAGAGAATAAACCAACAGCGGATTCCAAGTTGGCGATTTTTATAGGTCCGGTTGGTGGATTCACATTTGAGGAGATTCACTTAGCTGAGGAAGCCGGGATCATTCCCGTCTCTCTTGGTAACAGGATACTGCGTTCAGAGACGGCGGGGATATTTACTGTAGCAACTGTTTTATATGAAGCAGGAGAAATGGGATAACTATGAATCATGTTTAACTCCACGCTTACAAATTTTGTTCCCTACATTTCAAAATCTTGGTATTAGCGGACGTGTTCCGGTGATATTAGATAAAGGCATTCCCCGATTTGGAACGCTCGGGTTTTGGTTGAACCTAACCTGTCACTCCTCCGACGTCGGATTTCTAAGCATAAGTGACTTGAGTGCGTCCATTGGGAGTACCTCGTTAAAAAGCACGTCGTAAACCGTCTTGGAAAGTGGAACATCTATACCAGATTGATTGGCTACTGAAATGACTGCTTTAGTTGTTACGATTCCTTCAGCTACGTTATTCATTGTCGAGGTGATTTCTTTCAGGTTCTTACCACCGGCTAACATCCGACCGACGTTGCCATTTCTGCTTAGTTCGCTAGAACACGTTGCTATGAGATCACCCATTCCGGCCAGACCTGAAAAGGTTATACGATTAGCTCCTAGCGCTGATCCAAGTTTTGATATTTCAGACAATCCTCGCGTAATGAGTGATGCTTTAGCGTTTGCTCCTAAACTTAACCCGTCTGATATTCCTACTGCTATTGCAGTTACGTTTTTCATTGAACCCGCTATTTCCACTCCTACAATGTCTGGATTTGTATAAACTCGCATGCGCGAGGAAGTAAGCATGTTTTGGATTATTCGAGATGATTCCTCATTGGCAGAAGCGACGACTGTTGAAGACGGTTTTCCTTGCACGATCTCCCCTGCTAAATTGGGTCCGGACAGGGCGCATATCCTGTCATGTGCAACCCCATATAGTTCTTCCTCAAGTATTTGACTCATTCTCTTGTTAGTGCCTATTTCAAGACCTTTGACTGCACTTACGACAACTGATTGCTCGTTGATTTGCGTTTTCACTTTTCGTGCGTTGTCTCGGAGAGAAGGTGACGGAACTGCGAATATTATGGCATCAGCATTAGATAGGGCTTCTTCAGGTTGTTCTGTAACTTTGACGTTTTGAGGGAATGAGAACCCAGGTACAAATCGTCGATTTTCACCATGCTCATTTAGCTTGTCTGACTCTTCGCTAGATCTGACAAGAAGGTTAACTTCAACTCCCTCACGTGCAGCAATAATTGCTAAGGTTGTTCCCCAAGTAGTGGCGCCTATAACTCCCAGCCGTTTCATATTGTCACATATATTAAGAAGACGGGTTCTTTGGTTTCTGTCCCAATTTACTCTCTTCTCCTTTTATTAGTCTACTAATGTTTTGGTGATGGAGTAGGACCGTTATCGTTGTTCCAAATATTCCAAAGAGACCGTATATCCTTGGCGTTTCGTCAATAGATAATATAGACAACGCAATTATGACGGACCCTCCCAACACTGACCCGACTATTGATCCTAATGAAACATATCTGGTTATAGCTATCAGAGGACCAGCCGTGAGAGCGGCGGCCAGGCCCGCCCATGGGGATAACACAATAAGAGCTGCCCATCCCGAAGCAATTCCCTTTCCGCCCTTAAAGTTCGTGAATATAGGCCAAATATGACCAGATATCGCTGCCAATCCAGTAAGTGGGTGACACCAGGTCGGGGTGGCGTCAACAACGTATACTGCGACTGAGAGAGGTACAGCTGCCTTCGCCATGTCCAATATTAGGGCCAATATTCCCCACTTGCCACCACAGGTTCTCGCTACATTCGTAGCCCCTGTACTTCCGCTACCAAATTCTCTTATATCAATTCCTTTTGCTAGCTTACCAATTATCAACCCGAAGCAAATTGAGCTAACAACATAGGATGACACAATAAATGAAACTCCGAGGAGTAACTGATTCATCCTTTCCAACCTCTAAATCGCATTCTCAAAGGACATCCTTCAAACTTATATTCTTCGCGCAGTCGATTTTCAAGATAACGTTTGTATGAAAAATGGACCATGTCAGAATGGTTAACAAAGAAGGTGAAACTTGGAGGCATAGTGCTATCTTGCATTGCGCTATAAATTTTCAGTTCACGCTTACCTTGCGTGGCCGGTGGATGTTCGGCAACGGCGGTAAGAATCGTCCGTCTAATATCGGGTCTTGGTACTCCTTTCGACCATTCTACTTGTACTCGAAGAGCCACGTTCAAAAGCTCTTCAATCCCTGTTTGATTTAAGCCTGATGTGAAACATACAGGGGCATATGGCGCGAATTTGAATTTGCTGCGTACTTCCGCCTCCATTTCTCTTTTGGTTAATCTCAGCTCCTTGGATAGGTCCCATTTGTTAACTACAATAACTATGCCTTTATAGGCTTCTAGAATGTAATTTGCGATATGTGTGTCTTGGCTTGTTGGGCTCTCGGAGGCATCTATTATTAATGCTGCTACGTCACATCTATATATTGCATTAACGGATCTTAAGACGCTGTACCTTTCCACTCCCCGTTCGATTCTCCCTCTTCTTCTGATCCCTGCTGTGTCTACTAACCTAATATCCCGTTCCCTAAACTTGATCATGGAATCGAGAGAATCCCGTGTCGTACCTGAGACCTCGCTAACAATCGCTCTATTGTCTCCAACGATAGAATTCAAAAGAAGTGACTTTCCAACGTTTGTCCTGCCGATGATAGATAGTTTCATGTCTGCTTCAGGTTCGAAAGATTCAGTTTCTTCCGGGAAATACTCCAATACCCTTTCCATAAGATGATCCAATCCGATGTTGTGGTAGGCACTTACTGGTACCGGGTCACCCAATCCTAATTCGTAGAATTCGGTGGATAGAGATATCCTATCTTCGTTGTCTGATTTGCTTGCTACTAATATGACAGGCTTACCTACCACTCGAATCAGATCTACTACATCTCGATCAGAAGCTGTAATTCCATCTACAGTGTCAACGAGCAACAATATGACGGTACATTCCTCTATAGCATATTGAATTTGATCTTGAACTTTTATCCAAATATCAGACTCGGATAAAAAGTCCAACCCTCCGGTGTCGATTAACAGGAATGGCTTGTTTCCCCAAGTCGTTTCTGCAATGACCCTGTCGCGAGTGGTACCTGCTATATCTGAAACTATCGCTTGCCGTCTTCCAGTGAGCCTATTGAAAAGAGTAGATTTGCCAACGTTGGGTCTGCCTACTATGGCCACGATCGGCTTTGCCATATTTGCTGTCTCTTGCTGCACTTTTACCGCCTTGCCAGCGTTGGGCTGCGCAATGACTTAAGTTGTGGTTGCTGTTATCTAATATCCGAACAGTTCGGCTAGGACGGCTTTCTGCGCATGGAGTCTATTTTCCGCCTGATGATAGACGACCGAATTCGAGTGTTCAATCATGCCTTCGGAAATTTCTTCACCTCTATGAGCCGGCATATCATGCATGAACAAGAAATCACTGCTGGCATTCTTTACGAGAGCCTCATTTACTTGGTATGGGCGAAATAATGAAAGCCTCTCATCTTTTTCTTCTTCATCACCCATGCTCACCCAGACATCTGTATAGACCACGTCTGCTCCTTCCACCGCTTTCTTAGGATCACTTGTCCAAGATAAATTGGTATTTTGATCTTTTGAAATTTTTGTCGCTTCGTCCCACACTTTCGATGGAAGTTTGTATTGCTCCGGTGAGGCCAGAGTGAAATCCATACCTGCATATGAAGACGCCAATGCTAAACTCCCCGCTATATTATTACCATCCCCTACGAAAGCCACTTTGAGTCCATCCATTCGACCCTTATGCTCAAATATTGTCAAACAGTCACCCAAGGCCTGGCATGGATGTGCTTCATCCGATAAGGCGTTGATGACAGGTATAGATGTGTTCTGAGCGAGAAGTTCCAAACTCCGATGTGAAAACACTCTAGCAACTATGCAATCGACAAGCCTATCTAATACCTTGGCGATGTCTGGAACAGGTTCTCTAGCTCCAAGTCCGATTTCTGTGTTACTTAGGAATATACAGGTTCCACCCATCTGTCCGATTCCTACCTCGAAACTAACTCTTGTTCGCAATGAAGGTTTTTCAAACAACAGTGCTACGGTTTTACCTTCAAGAGCCCGGGGCGTGTCACCTCTTTTTATTCTCGAAGCCTTTCTGACAATGTCTTCGACTCCGTTATCTCCCAAGTCTAGTATCGATATGAAATCTTTGCTTTTCATGAGTGTCGTTTCCTACTTTCTGACCGATAGCAATTTCCCCAAAAAACAGATTCGCGAATGCGGTCGGAACGAAACCTTCGGAAATGGTACTGCTTTAAACAGATCAACGGCAAGAAAGGTTAAGGTGTGTTTTCCGTACCCTCCTTAGCTACAACATTCGGAATTAGATCGGACCTTCTAGACTTAGTTCGCAAAACAGATTGTTCCTTCCGCCACCGATCAATCTCACAGTGATTTCCAGACAGCAATATTTCAGGTACGTTCATACCTTGGAAAGACGCGGGTCGAGTGTATTGAGGAAATTGCAATAAACCGTTGTAAAAAGAATCGTTTTTTATTGACTCAACCTGACCAACAACACCTGGGATTAACCTGGAAACCGTGTCCACGAGTGTCATCGCGGCGATCTCTCCCCCACTCATGATAAAGTCCCCGATGCTGATTTCATCGGTGACAAGATTATTTCTTATTCGCTCATCGAACCCTTCGTAGCGTCCACATATAAGTATCATTTCGTCGAATTCAGATAGCTCTTGGGCAACGGCATGGTTGAAAACTCTGCCCTGAGGAGTCATCAATATAATGGGCGCTCCCTCGTTTGATTTACCACTGTCTCGAAGATGTTGAACCGCTGCAAATATTGGTTCCGGTTTCATCACCATTCCTGGACCTCCGCCATAAGGGTAGTCGTCAACTGATCGGTATCTATCTCTTGCGTGTTCCCGTATATCATGGACTGAAATATCGACAATGTCGTTTTCCATCGCACGGGCTACTATACCTTCGGCGAACGGAGAACTAAACATTTTGGGGAATAAAGTGAGAATGTGGAATTTTAATTGCATTATTCACATTTTATAATTTAGTGTTTTAGTGTGTGATCTCAGCTATCCAAATGAGTTCGCCACCCTCTTATCATCTCTAAACCATGATTTAAGGAAGGCATTACCACTTCTAAACATTCCTCAACTCCTTTTGGGCTACCGGGTAGATTTATAATCAGGCACCCAGATCGTACTCCAGCTGTGGATCTACTGAGAATAGCAAATGGGGTCATGTTAATGGTCTCCATTCTCATTGCCTCCCCAATTCCTGGGACTTCAATGTCGATAACTTCCCTGGTGGCTTCTGGTGTGACGTCTCTTGGGCCAAGACCTGTTCCGCCTGTAGTTAATATAATGTCCAACTCGCCCTCATCGGACCAGACACGAAGAATCTTCTTAATATCCTCAAGGTCGTCGGGGACGATTTCTCTGGCAACTTCGGTCAATCCGGCGGAGGTTGCGAGGTGGCTAACCCTGTCTCCGCTAATGTCTTGTTCGCGTTTGCCGCTTGCCCCAGAATCACTGATAGTTAGAATTCCAAACCGGAACGCTCTTTCAGAACTCGGAAGGTTTGTCGACATATAAGTAACCTCAGTGAAATTTCAATAACTTTCTAGAAAATGGAACATTAAACGCCTTGCATCGCCTCACCCCGGATTGGGACACTGTATCTGACTTAAGTTACTTTAGATGGGTGAAGGGGCAACGGCATTTTAACATGGGGCAGGATTCTCTGGCTCCGTCAGGCAATGTGGGGAATAACCATTTGGGATCTATCCACGTTCCCGTTATGGTCGAGGAAGTCGTTGAGGCTATGGGGCCGTGCGGCGCAGGATGGGTTATAGACGGAACTTTGGGTTTAGGGGGGCACGCTAAGGCCTTGTTGGATGAGTACCCAAGAATGTCGTTATTGGGCATAGAGGTTGATAGAGAAGCCATTCAGTACTCGGAGTGTGCACTGCTGCGCTTCGGCGAGAGGGCGAGAGTTGTCTACGGTACTTATACCGAAATGGGAGTGCTTGCAATCCAGACTCAGATAGATGAGGTAGTAGGGGCGGTTTTGGATCTAGGCTTGTCCTCGTTGCAATTGTCTGATCCCTTGAAAGGGTTCAGCTTCAAGAGGTCGGGACCACTGGATATGAGATTTAGTGGCACCGGTTCCTTAACGGCGGGAAAAATAGTAAACAGTTACGAGGAGAAAGATATAGCAGACATCATATTCCGTTTCGGTGACGAACGTCGATCGAGGAAAATAGCGTCGGCTATAGTGGCGCGGAGACCTCTGGAGACTACGACGCAATTGGCTAAAGTAGTTGAAGATTGTCTTGGTAGAGGGCAGAGGAGAATACACCCTGCAACTAGGACTTTTCAGGCTTTACGGATTGCGGTAAATGGGGAAATCGAGAATATATATCATGGGCTTAAGGAAGCCATAAATTTGTTACAAAATGGAGGGAGGATAGCGGTTATTAGCTACCATTCGATAGAGGATAGAGTAGTGAAGAATTTATTTCGAGACGAATCGGTATTGTGTATCTGTCCACCTGAACTTCCAATATGTGATTGCCATCATGAACCTAGGATTAAGTTAGTAAATAAGAGAGTAAAGAGACCCTCTCAGCCAGAGGTTGAAAGGAATCCTAGCAGTAGGAGTGCTAAGTTGAGAGTAGCGGAGAGAATATAGAGGACTGCGCCTAAAACGGAGAGCGAGCTAATAGGGGGAACACAAGAATATGCGAGCCGGTGATGTGATAACCGCGATAGATGTTGGCACTACCAAAATTTGCACAATTGTGGCAAAAAAAGTTAACGGAAGGCTTCCTGAAGTAGTGGCTCATAGCGTTGTGCCATGCGCGGGCCTCAAGAAAGGTAACGTGGAAGATATTAATTTAACCTCTGAGGCTATAAGAGAATCTCTCAAACGCGTTCGAGAAAAAACCGATGTTCCGGTGACAAATGCCTATGTGGGGATCACCGGTTCTCATGTAGGTTTTGATAACAAAACTGATTCTTTTGACAGTGTTGGTGGTATGGGAGTCATAACGTCGGAAGAGGTGGATAGGATTCCGGATCTTGTCTCAGTAGGGTCAGCTGCGGTCGGACGCGAAGTCTTACACGCTTTGCCTAAAACTTATCGAGTGGATGGTCATAATGGGATCACGGACCCCACGGGCATGCATGCCTCTGGTATCGAAGTTACATCCCACGTTGTAACCGTAGGCTCCTCTTTTGTGAGGGATTTGGAAACCGCGGTGATAAGTGCTGGACTTAGTGTTAAAGCCATGGTCCTAGAGCCCTTAGCTAGCAGTGAGGCTATTTTGACTCATAAGGAGAAGGAGCGGGGTGCAGCTATAGTAGATGTTGGTGGGGGAACGACAGACATCGTTGTCTTTAAGAAAGGTACGATCGATTATACCTCCGTCATACCAGTTGGAGGATTCCAGTTCACCAATGACATATGTGCGATTTACAATACCGGGTATCATGACGCCGAAGAGGCGAAGTTAAAGTATGCCAATACTGATCCTGCGTCCGTGGATATGAGGGAAGAGCTGCGGCTACCAGTAATTAATTCAAATTCCTTTACATCAGTTTATAGGCGTGATCTGTGTCAGCTCGTGAGAGAAAGGACATTGGAGTTGATTAGGTTAGTAGATCTCAAGCTGCAGGAGGCAGGTATTCGACAGGATACTAATGCCCAGGTTGTCATGACGGGAGGCGCTTCAACGCTGCCCGGGTTTTTTGATATGGCCCAGCAGTTCATTCCTAACTGCAGTATAAGAATGGGGGCCCCTGATGGGCTGTCAGGAATGGCTCACGAGTTGGAAGCCCCCGCGTATTCAACAGGAGTAGGAATACTCTTATACGGCTATAGGCAAGAAATGGTTGCTGATAGAGTGGCAGCCGGGCGTGTCAGAAAGGCAGGGGTTAGTAGAGCGAGGGGGTTTATAGGCAAAATCAAAGGAGTGTTTAACTCTTAATATTCCAATCATCTCTATGGAGGGCGAAATGACGATAAATGGCAGGGAACTCGAAGGTGTAGCGAGAATCAAAGTTGTCGGGATCGGTGGTGGAGGATCGAACGCTGTCTCTAGGATGTTCAAAGAACGAGTGTCCGGGGTAGATTACATTGTGATGAATACAGATGTTCAGGCGCTAATGGGTAGTGATGTCCCCTCACGCATTCGAATTGGTGAACAACTTACCCAGGGGATGGGTGTGGGTGGGAATCCCGAAAAAGGTGCTGCTTCTGCCGAAGAGAGCCGAGAAGAAGTATACGATGTTATAAGAGATTCTGACATGGTGTTTGTTGCCGCAGGCATGGGAGGAGGAACTGGTACCGGAGCTGCTCCCGTAATAGCAGAAATAGCTAGAGAAACTGGGGCACTTACGGTCGGAGTTGTGACGCGACCCTTTTCCTTCGAGGGTAATCGGCGTTCCAAGCAGGCTCAGGAAGGTATAGAGAAACTTCAAGATAATGTCGATACTTTGCTAGTTATACCTAACGAAAGACTCAGCATAGTGGCAAAGGAAGAGGTCACTGCTGAAAATGCCTTTAGGTTAGCCGATGATGTACTTAGATTGGGTGTTCAATCGATAACAGAACTGATTACTAGCGCGGGGGACATAAATCTAGATTTCGCCGATGTTCAGAGTATTATGAGAGACGCCGGTCCTGCATGGATGTCTATTGGTTGGGGGTCAGGTGAATCTCGTGCAAGAGATGCGGCTCAGCAGGCGATTACTAACCCGCTCATGGACGTTTCAATTGAAGGTGCTTCTGGGGTACTTTTCAACATTACAGGTGGAAGCGATCTCAAATTGAACGAGTTGCACCAAGCGGCGGAAGTTATACAACGGGTCGTAGATCCTGATGCAAATATCATTTTCGGAATGACTACTGATGCCAAGATGGAGGATGAGATAAAGTTAACTATTATTGCAACTGGGTTTCCAACTAATGAAACTTTGATACAAAGGGATATTGAAAAGACAGTTGCAGCTGCGGAGAGAGTGGGAGGGAATGAAGATTCTTTGGATGTGCCTCCGTTTCTTCGAAGAAACATTGGTGGATATTCAATAGGGCAAAGCCAACGTAGTCTTAATGGACAATCTGAAGTTTAGTTTGAGCTAAGTAGGAGGCTTGATCTACAGATCATTGGTCTTCTATGTAATTTCTTTCTGGGTAACCGACATAAGGGTTCCGAAATAAAGGTAGTTTGATTTATCGGGATAATCGCAAGAGTTATCTGGTAACGTGGTGCTGGTCTTAAATTTTATTATTAAAGATTTCGCCTTCAGAAGCGCTCTCTGAAAAGTGTTTGTGCCTGAGACTTAGAGGGTCGTGGTAAATCTGATAAAACCAGTTCCAAAACAGCCTTGAGCGATGCGTTGACACACCTCAATATGTAGTGTAGCTTCCAAGGCATTACACGATGGGTGGTGGGTTGAGGCGGTTTACGTTCAGCTGCGGTCGTTTTCTCGAAGTGGTATTTTTCTGGCAAATGTTCTGTCCATACTGTAACAACGAAAATTCTAAAGTGATTGATTCGCGTGATTCCGGTGACAGTATACGGCGTCGAAGGGAATGCCTGCGATGCGGACTCAGGTTCACCACCTATGAAAGGGTTCAAACCCGTGCTTTGTTGGTTGCGAAGAGGGACGGTAGACGTGAGGAATTTAACAGAGATAAACTATGGGCTAGTGTGAAAAGTGCTTGTGCAAAAAGGCCGTTGCCTATAGGCAGTATAGACAAAGTTATCGACGAAATTGAAGTGATACTCTCTAATGCTGGTAAGGCGGAGATTCCATCGCGGTCGATTGGTGAATTGGTCATGGATCGACTAAAGGATCTAGATCGCGTGGCCTATATAAGATTTGCTTGTGTTTACAGAGGGTTTAGAGACATTGAGAGCTTTAGGGAAGAAGTAGAAGCGCTGCTAGATCCGTCTAAACCAAAGGAAGAGAGTAGCCAATTGTCATTTCTAGATGAAGATGAGATTACGGTTTCAGGCAGAAGGCGTAGGGGTCGAAAGCCGAGTCGAAGGGCAACAAATCCTGGTACTTAAAGTTTTCGTTCTGACGTGAGATTAAAGAGCGGGCCCATCTAAGATAATGACACAAATGTTCTAAATATGTTAATCTTCAGGTTCGTCTGAGTTCGAAATATGGGATGAAACTGAGGGCAATATGGATACAGGAGCGGAGCGTATGACCCAAGAAATGATATCCGGTAGATCCGGCCGTAATCAAGGCAGAGATGGGGTTATCAATGAACTAGCAAGGGCACTTGAAAGTGCAGGAGTAACTGACGAGGTAGCTGCAGCTGTAACGAATAATTTAATGAAGGGGGATATAGAGGTAACTGATGAAGGTTCATTAGACAACCTTTCCCTCTCGGACAACGCTCGATTCATAATAGAGAAGCGTTATCTAAGAAGAAATGAAGATGGCGAGCCTTTGGAAGATGCCCGGGGTCTTTTCCATAGGATCGCTAGCGCTATCGCATTAGGTGAACCTGAGGAAAAGCAGGCTGAATATGAAATGCGATATTACGAGAAAATGTCAACGCTGAAGTTTCTTCCAAACTCTCCGACGATTGTTAATGCTGGAACTGGAAGAGGTTGTTTGTCTGCTTGTTTTGTCGTCTCCCCAGAAGACAATATACAGTCAATAATGCAGGTGGCGAATGATGCTGCAATGATAGAAAAATGGGGTGGCGGAATAGGTTTCGGCTTGTCGGGATTGAGACCCAAAAGGGACAAAATTTCTACAACTCATGGGCAAGCGTGTGGACCGATAGCTGTTATGAAGCTTTATTCTTCCGTTGGTGCAACTTTGACGCAAGGTGCATTCAGACTTGGGGCCCATATGGGTCAACTTAACATATCCCATCCTGATATTGAGGAATTTATACATTGCAAAGATAATGACGACACTTTGCAGAATTTCAATATATCTGTGCAGATAACTGACGAATTTATGCGGGCTGTAGATAACGACGAAGAATTTGCCTTGGTTAGTCCACGGGACACTGGTGATGGTCCGAGTAACGAGGTTATAAAGACAATCAAGGCTAAGGATCTTTGGGACGAAATCGCGGAGTCAGCGTGGAAAACCGGCGATCCTGGAGTAGTTTTTATAGATAGGGTTTGGGAAACTGCGCCCAATCCTCAGATGGGGAAGATAAAGACCAGCAATCCTTGTGGGGAAGAGTTTCTGGAGAACTATGGAAATTGCTGCCTAGGATCCATTAATCTGGATTTGCATGTGAACGGTGGTGAATTCGACTGGGAGCTTTTGGAAGATACAACCCGCACCGCGGTCCGATTTCTAAACGACGTGATAGAAGTAAACACCTTTCCACTTCCTAAATTGAGAAATGTAAACTTGGACACAAGACGTATTGGCCTTGGAGTTATGGGATGGGCTGATGCGCTTGTTCGCATGGGGATTCCCTATGATTCTAATGAAGCCTTGAATCTGGCGGATAAATTGGGGGAGTTTCTAAATTCTACGGCTTGGGATGAATCAGCCAATGTGGCGTCAGAACGAGGACCTTTTCCTCAATATCAGGATTCAGCGCTCAAGCAATGGGGAATGCCCCCAGTAAGAAATTCTAGTGTCATTACGATCGCGCCAACAGGTACCATCAGTAGAATAGCTGGTTGTTCCAGTGGTATAGAGCCGCATTTCGCTACGGCGTGGTGGTCTAATGTGCTTTGGACAGACCATGAAGGAAGTAGTTCCCGTCTTCTCGATGCGCCTTCTTCAATTATTCAAAGTCTGGAAGAGGCATTAGGGACGGAGGAATCCGCGAAGCGTGTTTTGGAGCAAATCATAGAAAATCCTGATGACGCGGAAAAGATCATAGGAGATCACGGTCTTGACGCTGCGGTCTATCGTACTGCTATGAAAGTATCAGCCGAAGCGCATGTCAAGATGCAAGCGATTTGGCAAAAGCATGTAACTAATTCTGTGTCTAAAACTATTAATTTGCCCAACTCAGCTTCTATACAAGATGTCAAAGATGCTTACAGATTAGCTTGGGAAACCGGCTGTAAAGCTGTGACAGTTTACAGAGATGGATCCAAGTCTATGCAGGTTCTTGAAACTGGTAATGCCAAAGAGGTTGAAACTGATGAGGGAGATCATTTAAAAGTTCCCCGACAGAGACCGGTATCGGTAAGAGGTGTCACTGATAGGGTGCGTACTGGTCATGGAACTATGTTTGTTAATCTGACTTTTGATGAGGGTGGCCATCCTTTCGAAGTCTTTGCTCATCTTGGTAAGGCAGGAGGTTGCGACTCTGCGTATCTTGAAGCTATTGCGAGACTTGCTTCACTTGGTTTGCGATCCGGAATAGATCCTGGTCAGATAGTTGACCAACTTAAGGGAATTACCTGTGACCCTGCTTGGGACGGAGGTACTTTGGTTCGGTCGGCGCCGGATGCTGTTGCTTTGGCGATGAGTAGGCATCTATTGGAGGAGGAGATGGGTGTGGAGCGGATGGCTGGTACCTCATCTCAGCTCGGATTGTTTCCATCTTCTGTCGAATGTAGTGAAAATGAAAACGGAACTTCTGCTCCAAGTGGGGCTAAATGTCCAGAATGTTCTGGATATTTGCTTCATCAAGAGGGCTGTCTTAGTTGCCCTGATTGTGGATACAACAAATGTGAATAGGTGTTTTGGGAGAGAGTTGTCGTAATCAGTAGCCATTAATTAATTGACTATACTTTCGTATCTATAATTAGTAATCTGAATGTGTGAAATATTTCAGGCTATAACGGTAGATGCAGATAACAATTTTTGGAGACTTCTGAATGATTTCAAGACCATTTCTTGCCATAACTATGGGGGATGCAGCCGGAATTGGACCGGAGGTTACGGCCAAAGCTCTGCTAGATAAATCAATTTATGAAGGCTGTCGTCCGTTTGTAATCGGCAACACTGATGCTATGAATAGTGCACTGAAAATGATTGGCTCCGATGTTTCTGTTCGTTCTGTTAGTAGTTTAGAGGGAATCAATGGGGAATATGGAATTGTAGATGTACTAGATCTAAACAATTTGGATTTTGACGAAATTAAATTTGGAAAGATCTCAGCAGCCTCCGGTCAGGCCTCTATAGAATGGATACTCAAAGCGGGTGACCTCGCCGCTTCAGGTGCAATTCAAGCGATAAGTACAGCCCCCATTAATAAAGAGGCTTGTAATTTGGCCGGGCACAAAGATATCGGCCACATGGAGATTTTTCAGAGGCAGACCGGTGCTAAAGAAGTTGCCACCATGCTTATGGCGAGATCCTTGAGAGTGGTCCACCTAACTACTCATCGTTCACTTCGGATTGCATGTGACTATGTTACCTATTCCAATGTTCTGGCTAAGATAGTACTGACTGATGTACATTTTAAGCGATGGGGATGGGGAAAACCTCGAATAGGGGTTTCGTCATTAAACCCGCATGCAAGTGATGGCGGCCTACTTGGGGATGAGGAGGCCAAACAAATAGCTCCGGCGGTGGCAGAAGCGAAATCTATGGGTATTGATGCAACGGGGCCTGTGCCGGCGGATACTGTGTTCAACCAAAACATTGATGGTAAGTTTGATGTATGCTTGGCTATGTACCATGATCAGGGACACATTCCTATTAAAGTACATGACTGGCAACGCAGCGTGAGTGTCAATTTAGGACTTCCATTTGTTCGAACTTCAGTGGATCATGGGACTGCTTTTGACATTGCGGGGAAAGGAGTGGCTGATCACATTAGTATGATGGAGTCAATTAAAGTCGCTGTGTCGGTCGCTAGTAAAAAAATCCTACCCTAAGAAATTGTGGCTAGGATGGATACGTGAACTTTAAGGTGAGTCTATGACTATATCGTTTGTGGGCGGTGGGGTGATGGCGGAGGCTTTAATCAAAGGAATAATAAAGGCTGGTATAGCTACGCCTGGTGAGATCATTGTTAGTGAGCCGGTCTCGGCAAGAAGGATTTATTTAGAAGCTGAGTTTGGTATAAAAACGGTTGAGATGAATATCGCGCTTGTTGGTGGTGATGAACTTCTGGTTTTGGCCGTGAAGCCGCAGACTTTACCGCAGATATTTTCCGATTTCAAAGACAAGATAAAAGAACAAAGATCGGTTGTTTCCATCGTTGCCGGGGCGACTATGGAGACTATTAGAAACGGCCTTTCCCATGAATCCCTAATACGTGTCATGCCCAACACGCCGGCCCAGATAGGCATGGGAATGTCAGTGTGGACCGCTTCGAACAGGGTGCCCGATGCCGACCGATCGACCATATCACAAATTTTGAGGACTCTTGGCGAAGAGTATTATGTTGAGAATGAAGGGTATATAGATATGGCGACGGGTTTGAGCGCGAGCGGACCCGCCTATGTTTTTTTGTTTATTGAATCTTTAATTGATGCGGGAGTCTATTTGGGAATGCCACGTGATATGGCACGTAAACTCTCCTTGCAAACTATCCTAGGTAGTGCAGAACTCGTGAAGCAAACAGGAGATCATCCGGCCGTTCTAAAAGACATGGTTACATCTCCTGGTGGCACAACTATTGAGGGATTGACTTCAATGGAGAAGTCAGGATTCAGATCTGCGGTGACTAACGGAGTACGTGCTGCTTTCAATAGATCTAAAGAGCTGGGCTGATAAAGTTGGGATTGGAATTTGTAGGATATTTCTTCAGCATTCTTACCACCGTCTTATATTTTGCTATTTTAGGAAGAGTGCTTGTCTCTTGGATCAGGGTTGGGCCGGGAAGTCCCATTCTGCCGATACTTCGTTTTATATATGCTATTACAGAACCAGTGTTGGGGCCCATCAGGAAGATTCTCCCACGGACCGGCATGTTTGACTTTTCTCCGATTGTAGCCTTGTTGTTGCTACATCTTATAAGAGTTGGAATAGAAAAGATTCTCGCTTAGAGGGTTCACCCGTTATTGGCTTGTCGAGCATGATTGAGCACATATAGGCAGTGAATGCATACATCTTCGTGAAATAGTAATCGTTTAATTGTTGTTCTCTGTTTCCTGGTTGTTTTTGACAGTAACCTGAGGAGAGTTCCGTTTGATTATCTAACATAGATGGATATGCAAGCTACTTCGTAACTCCCGGTTTTGTAACGTAGCAGCATCTCCATGAAAAGCCACCTCCGCGCTCGAGACCCGCTTGATTTCACTCTTGAAGCGTGACTTCTCCCGCGACTGCATTGAATATAGAACCGTCACTCTTCTTCACGACTAAGGAACCATCTTCATTAATAGAATTTGCTGTTCCTTTGATCTGTTCCTTTCCTGCCTCAGGAAAAGACAACGTAATCTCTTTTCCGATGGTATTAATCTTTGATTGCCACTGAGAGGTGAGGGACTTTCCCTCAAGAATCTGACGGTAGTAGAAATCCAGTCTTTCTAATAGGAAATGTAACGTATACGATCGGCTTATAGTTGTGCCAGCAACCTCTTTTAAACTTGTTGAAGTACCGGATATTTCTAAGTGTTCCCCTGGGTCCAAGTTTACGTTCAATCCTATTCCTATTATCGCAAAGTCTACTATACTGCCTGATATTTCAGATTCTATTAAAATACCGGAAAGCTTTTTCCCGTTGATTTGAACATCATTAGGCCATTTTATATCGTTGATGTGACTTGTGATCATTAGTGCAGTCTCTGAAATTGCCAGTGTTGCTGCCATATTTAGGTAACACAGATGTGATAATCGTGGTCTCACCAGCACTGAAATTTGAATATTTTCCCCTGGTGGGGATACCCAAGTTCGTTTAAAACGCCCACGTCCCCTGCCCTGAAAATTGGCAGACACCACCGTTCCTTCAGGAGCTCCTTGCTTTGCCAAGACTCGACAATCGTCCATTGTGGAGCCTGTTTCGATAATATGATGTATTTCTGTTCCTATTAACAATAGATGTCTAACTGCTCCTTATCAGGCTTGGGGCAACTCGCCGTTTTCGGCGGAAACTTCTACAAGGCAACTTGATGCCACCCATTCATCTATTGTCATATGGATTCTTTCTGTAAATGAAGTATTTTTTCTTATGCTGTCGAAAATCTCGTATCTTTCGTCACTGTCAGAGATCTTACGTGCGGACCGCATGCGGGTCTGTAACGATCGCATCTTTTAAATGTAATGAAAAATTTGGGCAAGACATTAAATTTGCGTACCAATCTCTTCTACCTGGATGAGAGGCGATGAAGATTCGCCCTCCAATGTTAATGCGCCCAGATTTCTATACGATGCGGGTTTTTAGATTTTCTCCCCACAGTCGATATATCAACGACCATATCGGTATTTTATAGGGCTAGTATCTTTTTGGGAATCTGCGACATATATTACTTCCAACTCTTTCCTTATGACGATGCTACCATAAAGATATTTTCTGCCGTCTAGGGTTAGGATCTTGAATGTTAATCGGATGTGGCTGTCAGGTTGATTATGTGAAGTTAGCAAATTACAATGTGCCGGGCTTTCGTCTCATGCCTAGTTGGTCTCCAGGGAGGCGTGTTGATTTTATTTTTGATGTGTCAATAAGAGTAGAGGACGTGAATTCATGAAAGTAATCGATGCTGTAGCTCGCATTTTGAAACAAGAAGGGGTCGAATGGGCGGGATGCTTTCCGTCCAACAACCTTATAGAGGCAGTAGCAGAAGCGGGAATAAATCCGATAATGTTTCGGCAGGAGCGCGGCGCCGCGATGGCAGTTGATGGCTTTAGCCGAATGCGTAACCGAGAAGAGTTTGGTGTTCTTATAACACAAGGTGGGCCTGGTTCTGAGAATACCATGGGTGGTTTGGCGCAAGCTTACGCTGACAATGTGCCTATACTTTATCTGCCAGGGGGTCCAGCTGTAAGTGCTAGGTCGGTCAAGCCGAATTTTTCGCCAGCGAGAACCTATGAATCAGTCTCTGTTTCGGCGGAGGTTGTTTTTCAGCCTGATCAAGTAGTAGCGGTGATGAGAAGAGCCTTTCATGCCTTGAGAAATGGAAGACCAGGACCTGTTATTGTTGAGATTCCGGCTGACGTGGGAGATATGGAAGTAGCTGACGGTGTAATTGCAACGTATGTTCCGCCGAGAAGACATAGGTTTGCGCCTTCCTTGATGGATGTGAAGCAAGCGGTTGAACTTCTAATATCGGCAAAAAAGCCCGTTATATGGTCTGGAATGGGTGTATTAATGGCAGGGGCCTCACCAGAACTTACGGAATTTGCGGAGTTGATAGAGGTTCCGGTCTATTGCACGATGCCAGGGAAATCGGGATTCGATCAACGGCACCCACTTTCATTGGGATCTGGAAGTGGCGCTACTTCTCAAGAGGCACGAAATTGGCTGCAGGACTCTGATGTTTTATTTGCGGTGGGATCGAGTATGTCTAGAACAAGTTATGGGCAGCCAATTCCTGACGGCAAGGTCATAATACACAATACTGAGACTGTCGCTGACCTCAATAAAGATTTTAGTGTTGACTGTGGCTTGATAGGTGACGCTAAAATCACTTTGCAGATGTTGATAGAAGAGACGAAGTCTCAACTGGGACCTGAGGGAAGAAAAGGTTCTACGAATATAGCATCGGAGATCAAAGCTGTACATGACGAATGGATGGCTGACTGGGCCGCCGTTTTGTCGACCGATGAAGTTCCGATCAGTGGATATAGGGTTATTGGAGAGATGGTTAAAGTTCTCGACCAGGAGAATAGCATTGTTACCCACGATGCGGGCGCGCCGAGGGATATGATCATGCCATTCTATCCTGGTACAGTTCCACACAGCTATGTTGGTTGGGGTAAAACCACTCACCTGGGGTACGGGATACCTCTCATGACAGGAGTGAAAATGGCTTGTCCTGACAAATTCTGTCTAAACTTTATGGGGGATGGAGCTTTCGGGATGTCAGGGCTGGATATTGAGACTTCTGTAAGGGCGGGAGCCCCTATTACCACGGTTGTTTTGAACAATGGAGGTATGGCAACTTATCCCGGCGGTTATCCGACAGCCAGAGAATCTTTTGGTACTACGTATATGACTGGCGATTATGCGAAAATAGCGGAGGGTATGGGTGCTGTGGGTATAACAGTTACTAAACCCGAGGAAGTGGCTGATGCGCTTCAACAAGCGAAAGAGCTTAATGCTAGCGGAAAAACTGTTCTCATAGATGTTCATTCAAACTTGGAAGCAAGGCGGTCGTCCTTTTAGTTAATATTCCTAAAGATAAGGAAAAATCTAGCACTTTCCGTCTCATTATCAACGTAGGTTGAGACGTGGATTGGAATCTGTCGTACCGGTTAAGTTTCTGACGTTTTTAGAGTGGGAGTGTGCAATTTGATGATCAGAGTGAAATTTGCGTTGGTTTAGTTCGTTTGGGTTGTAGCAATATGGTTGAGAGGATAAGCCGAGGTGATGGTTTAAGGAAAGCAACGTTTATTCTCGTGCTTGCGATTATAATTGTGGTGTTTGCAGGGCTTCTTAGCACAGGATTATTAAGCAAGTCCAGCGTTACCGGAAGAAGTGGCAAGGAACTCGTAGGGCAGCAGGCACCTGCGTTCACCGCCCCTTTGATAGGTGGCGGGTTTTCGGAGCTGGATGATTATCTTGGTGACCCTCTAATTGTGAACTTTTGGTCCTCATGGTGCCCCCCTTGCAGAAAAGAGATGCCGGGTCTCGAAAATATCTGGAAGGAACATAAGGAAGACGGCATTACTATCCTTGGGGTTAATGTGCAAGATGAGGAAGAGGACGCAGAATTATACTTGGCGGAGGTTGGCGTTACTTTCCCAAACGTTATAGATCTAGGAGGTAGGATCACAGTGGATTATGGCGTTACTGGGCTGCCGGTGTCATTTTTCATCGCCGGTGACGGGAAGGTTATAGGAAGATGGGTTGGAGCCTTGAGTAATGAACGTTTAGGACTATGGACTCGACGATTGGTAGAAGGAGAGAGTAACCCAAATGGGTTGACCGGAGAGAATTTGGAAGCTTATAGGGACTTTGACTGAATCATGGCACATGATTTCCAGACTAAAGACATAGTTTTGGAGGGACTTAAGCTATCATACGTAGAGTGGGGGAACCCTGATTCACCAGCCATAGTGTTAATGCACGGATTACAGGATTGTGCTCGAAGCTGGGATTGTTTTGCTTCTTCTATGTCATCTGACTACAGGGTGATATGTTTGGATAGCAGGGGGCATGGAGATAGTGGTCGCCCCCTTGATGGCTCCTACAAGTTTGATGACTACGTTTCAGATTTGGAAATTCTATTAGCCAACCTCGGTTTGGCCTCTGTGTTACTTATTGGTCATTCAGCGGGGGGAAGATATGTATACACTTATGGAGCCCGTCATCCGGATAAGGTTAGAGGATTAGTTGTTGTTGATACAGACCCGGATTCTGTTAACAGCCATTCCTTAGACATGCTTTACAGATACCATGATGAAACGGATATGTGGCCTTCATTGCAGGCTGTAGTAGACAGATTGAAAACTCGACAGCCGCTGTCTTCCCATCAGATGCTGCTTCATCAGGCTAAGGTAATGACGAAGTCAGTTGGTCTTAGTTCAGAGGCGAGAGTTTGGAAGCGAGACCGGTCACTTCTTGAAGCTTATGAAAGGCCGGATTTATGGGCAGAATGGCGTGACGTAAAATGTCCGACTGTGATCATACGGGGTCGGCAGAGTAAACTTCTGGATCACCACACCGCCGTAAAAATGAGAGAGACTTTACCCGGTTGCAAATTGGCAGAGCTTGAGGGAGGGGGACACTGGTTCTATCAAGAATCCCCTGGAGCATTTGAGGATTCGGTACGTTGGTTTCTGGTTGAACTTGATCGCCAGAAATCCTTTTAGGAACTCATCCGAAGCCCGCTTTCAAAATCAATATAATTTCGTTATCTCAGCCTGCAACTTGGGACGTAAACAGGAATTCAATCTCACGCCTACCAGCCAATGTTATCTGCCCTTGAATAGGGGGGGACGTTTTTCTATGAAGGAGATTATTCCTTCCTTATGATCCTCGCTTCGACGTGCCAAATCTTGAGCTGGGCCGGCTAACCTTAAACTATCTGCGAGATCTGTATTCAAAGATTGGTGGACCAACTTCTTTATTAATGCCATGGAATATGTCGCCCCAGCAGCTATCCTATATGCGAATTCCATGGAGAACTCCATTAGGTCTTCATGGCTGACCACATCATTAACAATTCCGAGTTTTTCTGCTTCAATTGCGTCGATCACATCACCAGTATATTGAAGCATTAAAGTGTTTGAGATTCCGATCATCCGGGGCAATTGCCAACAAGACCCGTCGGCAGGCACTAGACCTCTGCGAACAAACATCTCTGAGAATCTCGCTTTTTCAGAAGCGAATCTGATGTCGCAAGAGAGGGCGATGCCCATGCCAAGGCCTATTGCTGAACCGTTTACGGCCGCGATTGACGGTTTCTGAAGGTTATGGAGCCTTAAAGGGAAATATCGGACCCCTTCAATTTCGTCTTGTGCCCTCATGCCCCTGGCTGCTTGAATGTCCCATTCCTCTTGTAAAACATCCCACGGAGAACGGTCTTTTGGCAGAGGAGATTTCGCGGAAACTTCACGTTCTTCATCCATTCTTTTAACGTTGGCGCCAGAGCAAAATGATGGGTCAGTACCTGTCAACACAAGCACTCTTAGGCCTTTGTCAGATTCTAACCTATCGAGTTCATGTTCTAGTTCCTCCATCATCTCAAGTCCGATCGCATTGTGAGTTTTCGGGTCGTGCATAGTTACTGTGAGAACTCCATTATCAACATCAGATCGAATGAATTTTTTTTGCATTTGGCAAATCCTTGAATGAGCTCACTTTTTTTCTACCTGCTGGCTAAGGCATGAGAAAAATTGATTCATAAGCATTTTGGATGCTCCTCCCAATATCCTTTGTCCAACTCGGGCTACCATTCCACTTACTTGGGCGTCTCCTTCTACTGTTACTTCGGTGACAGAGCCATGCTCTTTGAATAAAAACACTCCGGATGCTTTAACTGTCCCGCCCTGTCCGCGACCATCCACGGTCATGGTGTACGTATGTGGATACAAGTCATCTGTGATTTTGACTTCACCTGTGTATTTTCCGGTTATAGAAGCGACTTGGAGTTTTATGGTTACTTTGTAGGAGTTCTTCTCGTCAGATACGAACGTTTCGCAACCAGGGATGCAATGGGATAATACTTCTGGTGATTGGATCGTTTTCCAAACTACGTCAACAGGAGCATTAAATGAGTAAACGCCTTGAACTTTCATTGATCGGATACCTCTAGATGATGTAATCGTAGTCCCTGAAATACGATTCTATGTCCTAGCCCTCATTCGGTAAACAAGTTCTCTGTCGAAAGTAATCTCGCTATTTCGTCTCTTTCGAAGTTGGGGAGATTTTTTTTATTGCCCAGTAAGTTTATCTTGACGCCATAGGAATGTTCACGTAATTGGCCGATCACGTGCGAAGAAATACCCTCGACGTGAAGCGCTTCGATTACAGAGGATTCATCCTTGGGGTCGACGCAAATCAACAGCGTTCCGGAGGCGAGCAGACCTAACGGGTTCAGGTTCAACGCTTTGCAATATCTTCTGGTAAGCGCTGTCACTTCTATCGTCTCTTGCTCAATGTGCATTCCTAAGTTTGATGCTTCTGCTAATTCTCTGAGACCTCCAGCTATTCCTCCCTCTGTTGGATCATGCATTGCAGTTACTTTTCCGGACTTAAGCGCTGTCTCAGCGTCTTTGATTATGCTGATGCCGATGTCATCCAGGAGGTATTTCCCAGCTTGGACATGGTATTCTGAGACTCCTGCTTTCAGTAATTGGTTTTCCGCTTCTGCGGCAAGGACCGCACATCCTTCTATAGCTATGGCTTTAGTCATAATTATGGAGTCACCCTCACTTGCTCCAGAAGATCTTACCTCTTTCCCTTTTTCGACTTCGCCTAGCATTACACCTGTGATTATCGGTCGGGGTAGATCGTAGGTAACTTCCGTGTGACCACCAATAAGCGTGATACCAATGGCGCGGCACGCATCATTCATTTGAGCGAAGATAGAATCGACTTCCGCCTCGGAAGTTTTCTCTGGGAGTAGAACGGTTGCCATCATCCATTTAGGGGTGCCACCCATCACCGCTATGTCGTTTGCATTGACTTGAACGGCGTACCATCCAATTCTACTGGTTGCAAATGTGATTGGGTCTGTTTTCGCTACTAAGTACTTTTCACCCATGTCGATTAGGGCCGCGTCTTCTCCTGGAGCAGGTCCAAGAGACACCCGGGGATCGCTATTAGAAATGTTACTAAGTATTCTGGAGAGTTGTTTAAGGGGAAGCTTTCCCGCTTGCATAGGCCTTTTCCATGCTTGCAAACTAAATGTACTAAAAATTGAACCGCTGATATTATTTCGAAGATCTCCTGTTATTATAGGCCTATATGATCACGTCAATTTTTTTCGATCTCTATGGCACGCTAGCTGGTTTTAAACCGACTAGGTTTCAAATCCAATCTGAGGCCTGTGAAGCCTTTGGAGTGGCATTAACTGAGGAGGGAACTGCTAGGGGCTACGGTAAGGCCGATGCTTACATGACAGAGCAAAATTCAGTTAGACCGTTAAGGGAACGTAGCAAAAGAGATGTAGAAGAATTTTTCAGAGAATACGAATCTCGAGTGTTAGCAGGTTCGGGCGTAGAAGTAGACCTTGAAACTGCTGGGCAAATTTGGGTGGCCGTGCGAGCCATTCCTTACGATATGGTTATCTTTGAGGATGTGAACCCCGCCTTAAACATTCTCAAAGATAGAGGTATGAAGCTGGGAGTACTCTCAAATATGAATCAACCTGGTTTAGAGCTTTTGAAGAAATTCGATCTCGCGGGGCTGATTGATTTTGCAGTTACATCCTACGAGATCGGTTCTGAGAAGCCGCATCCGCCGATCTTCCTAGAGGCATTAAAGAGAGCTAAGTCGAATGTCAACGAGTCAGTTCATGTCGGAGATCAGATCGGGTCAGATATAGAGGGCGCGGAAAAAATAGGCATCTCTCCCATTCTATTAGATAGGGACTGCAACCATTTAGGCTTTAATAGGTGTCCTCGTATAAGTTCCATGAAAGAACTTGATATGGCGATTGATCAGATCGAGTCTCTGTCAGTTACATAAATCAAAGAGTACTACGTTGAAAATCACCTTCTGAAGCTTCCTTGAATCGAGCTGTCATATCACGTTGGAAGTCGCCTAATTTGTCGACCGCGTCAATAAGCTGGTTTTCCCAATCGTCACCAAGTCCATCAATGGTAGTGCGTATTTGTTTATTTCCGATCGTCCAGCGATAACCCAAGAGCTTTGCGAGTATCGTGCTGGCACTGCTAACTTCGTGGGAGAACTGCAAGGTGATTTTATCTCCGGTACGTACGATTGATTCCGCTCCACTTTTCTGGGCTTTGAGTTTGAGTCTCGTTGTGTACAATAGATTAACTGCTTGCCAAGGAATTGGCCCGAACCTATCTTTCAACTCGCTCTCTATCGAGTTGACCTCTTCGACTGACGTCGTTTTTGCCAATCTCTGATAAAGTGCCAATCTCGTAGTTAGGTCTGGTATATATTCCTGCGGTATTCCGGCCGGTATTCTCAGGTTAACATTAACCAAGGGGTTTGTTATCTTAGCGGGCTCTTTTCCTCCTTCGGACCCTGTCGATTTTTGCGCTCTAAGATCCTCTACTGCGGTTGAGAGAAGTCGAGTGTAAAGGTCAAAGCCAACCGCGTGAATGTGGCCGCTTTGTTCAGCTCCCAAAATGTTGCCAGCACCGCGGATTTCTAGATCTTTCATGGCAATTCGAAACCCTGAACCAAGTTCTGTAGCAGAGAGCATGGCCTTTAGACGCCTCTCAGCAGATTCAGTGAGGGCTTGAGCCTTGGGTATTAACAAGTAAGAATACGCTCTTCGTGAGCTTCTGCCGATTCTGCCACGTAATTGATATAACTGGGCAAGACCGAATCCGTCAGCTCGATTAATTATTAGCGTGTTTGCGTTGGGGATATCCAAACCGGACTCTATTATTGTGGTACAAACTAAGACATCTATTTCCCCTCGAGTGAAAGCCAACATAGATTTTTCCAGTTCACCCTCTGACATTTGCCCATGGGCTATGCCAACTCTCGCGTCAGGTACCAACAGACCAATATATTCTGATATGTATTCTATGTTGTAGACACGGTTGTGTAGAAAATAGACTTGCCCTTCTCTGTCCAACTCTCTAAGAATGGCTTCGCGTATCAGGTCGTCACTGAATTCTGATACATACGTCTTTATGGGGAGTCTCTCTTCTGGTGGTGTCTCTATTGTGCTCATGTCTCTCACACCGGCGAGCGACATGTGAAGAGTTCTCGGTATCGGGGTTGCAGTCAATGTAAGTACGTCCACCTGGCTGCGCATTTGCTTTAGACGTTCCTTATGTGCGACTCCGAATCGTTGTTCTTCGTCAATGATGATTAGGCCCAAGTCCTTGAAATTTACATCTTTTTGTACTAGACGATGGGTCCCAATACATATGTCGATTTCTCCACGGTTCAAGCGTTCTACAACATTTTTTTGTTCTTTCTCTGTTCTAAATCTACTAAGAACTTCTATCTTCACCGGGAAGGCGGAAGTTCTTCCAGAGAATGTCTCATAGTGCTGCTGGGCTAGAATTGTGGTTGGTACTAGCACAGCTACCTGTTTTCCGTCCATCACAGCTTTAAAAGCCGCTCTCAAAGCTATTTCTGTCTTGCCATATCCAACATCGCCGCATACTAGCCTATCCATAGGAGTTGAAGCTTCGAGGTCCGACTTGATTTCAGCTAGAGTCGAAACTTGATCTGGGGTTTCTTGGTAAGGGAATGACTCTTCCAACTCTGTTTGCCAACGAGTATCGGGACCTATTGAATGGCCTTCAGCGATCTCCCTTTCGGCATATAATGCGAGTAGATCTTCAGCCATCTCCCTTGTTGATTTTTCAACTTTGGATTTAACACGATTCCATTCCTGTGTCCCAAGTCTTGTTAGGGATGGCGCACGCTCCATCGGAGCAACATACGGGGCTACTCTGTCAAGGTGGTCTAATGGCACATATAATCGGTCTCCTTGAAAATACTCTAGTATCAGATATTCTTGGGAGTCGCCCCCTGATTGACTGACTTTTTCTCTTCTTTTTCCAGTCCCAGTGAAACGGGCTATCCCGTGTTCTACATGAACTACGTAGTCGCCTGGAGAGATTTCGTCAAAAAAAGCTTCTCTTCTTGCGGTTTGCCGTCTTGCGGACCGACGCTGTTTTGTCCTCCCGAATATTTCAGAGTCACCTAGCAGAATGAACCTGCGCTCCGGGTTGTTCACCACGAAACCTTTTCCGATATTCTCAGTCCCAGTTTGAATAAGGGTTATCGTTCCATTCTTAGGTGTTGCGGACATATTTTTGGATACCGAATAGGGAATGTTTTTTTCGCTAAACAACTCTCCTAGCCTTTTTGAATGCGCTGTTGAGGCGATAAAGCTACCGCCTCTTTCCACAAACGTTTCCGCTTCATTTGCCATCGAATCAACATCGCCTCTGTAGGTGGGTGGGGAACTGAAAGGCATGATGTGCATATCTTGCACAACAAGATCATCAGCGCCCCAAGGCATTATCAATAATCGACGTGCTCTATCTTCAATTGATGACTCAAGAGCGTGCCATGCTAAGTGATTTGAGGGGAAGTTATACGGTAGCTCTCCTCTATTCTCCTTTACGTGCCTTAGTTGTTGTACCCGTTCCTCAATGTCCCAAGCGGCACCAGCGACGTTTTCGGGCCTGTAAATAGCAACTAGACCTTCGTGTGGAAAATAATCTAACAGGTTTCCATGGTTAAAAAATCCCGCGAAAAGTCCTAGATCTTCTATATCGTGACCATCAAGAAGCAGGTCAATTTCCCCGTTAATTCGCTGGGTTTCTTCCTTAGAGCAGTTAGAGAGGTCAATTCGGGATAGGAGTCGATCTACTTTTTCAAGATCCATTAATGTGGGAAGGGTCTCTCTGGCGGGAATCACCTCCATAGACTCAACCTCTTCAATGGAACGTTGTGAGTTGGGGTCAAACGTCCGAATACTGTCTATCTCATCTCCCCAAAGTTCTATACGGAATGGATATTCTGAGCTGAGAGGATAAATGTCGAGTATGCCGCCACGCCGGCTTGCCTCACCAGGGGAACCGACAGTTGGTTGGAAAGCATAACCCATCTCTTGCCAATATAAGGAGATATCCTCAATGGTTATTTCGTCCCCTTTCCTTAACGTCTGACTGTTATTTTCAAATATCTCTCGTTGGATTGTGGTTTGGCACATCGCCGCGGCCGAAGCGATCACAATGGGAGGCGAATTGTCTTTTTTTGTTAGTTGAAAAAGGGTATGTATTCTTTGTTGTGAGGTCTCTGAATCGGTTACGAGACGTTCAAATGGTAGGGTGTCGCTCTCACCAAATCTTAGAACGGAATCTTTTGTTTCGACCCACCCAGAAATATTTTCTTCAAGAGTTCGTGATTGTTCGCTCGAAGGACAAATTACTAATATTGGAACTTGTAAATCCTTCCACAATGTCGCCAAAAGGAAAGGAACTGCCTCATCGATGACCTGGGTTCTTGTCAATGTAGTTGCATGCCGCAAGGATTTGGCCATCTGTTTGTACGCCGGTGCTAGTTCCAATAATTTTGTGACAGTGTGGATGCCCATATGCTCCATCGGTTACGACCAATAAATATTTCAGGTAGTAAAAAGGACTAGTCCGTGACACACAAGGACGAGCCAAATTCCCATTTTATCACTCACTGACATTGCCCAGTCATCAATTCATAATTGGATGTAGTGCTTCTTTTATTTCCTGTGATGTTGCTAATCCTTCGAATCGCGCCGATATGATCCCATCAGACGAAATTAAGAAAGTCCACGGTTCGCTCGGTAAATTCCATTTTCTTACTTCGTCGGAAATTATCCCTTTTGTTATATCCCCACGTATCTCATCAGGATTGTCATAGATCTCTACATGAACGAAATTGACTTTATTCCCCAACTCCATTTGAAGTGAGGTGAGTATTTCGAGCTGTGGACCACAAGTCGCTGTTTTGCAAAAGGCAGGAGTGGCGAACAAAATTACGGAAGGTTTACCGGATTTTACCGCGTCCGCTGCCGAGATTTTGTATAGAGGTGGATGCGGATTTATGGCTGATGTGATCTTAGCCAGCTCGTCTCCGGTGGTAGCCGTTTTTGTAAGGGATAATGGTGCGGCTTGTCCGATGGCGGGTGCTGTAGGGTGTTTTGTTACATTGAGTCGCGTGCTTGCGCGCCGGTAGGAACCTTCTTTACCTACTATAGTTGCCACTACTCCCCATGAACCAGGATGAGGGAAATTCATATTTGATGTATAAACGCCGCCTTGAGTTGAAGGCCAGGATCGAAACCGTGTTGAACTTTCACCCGCAACTTTTTCAGGATTGGGGCCGTCCAAAAAAAAGATTTCCAGATTTATTAACTCATTTTGGACAGGACCTATACCCCTATCAATAATCCCGAAAGCTAGTCGATTATCGCCTACAGAAATGTCGGTTACCGCGAGGGCAATTCTCAAGTGCTCATCTATCTTGTAGGGTTTTTTGGATTGGCGGTCGGGAATATTGGAGCAACCTGTGGCGATTATGAAGATAGCTAAAAACCAAGCAGCTAAACGATAATTCACTAAGATAGATTGTGTATATTTCCTCACTGGAACCTCTCAGGTTCAAACCCGTTTATTGGTATTCCAGTTGATTTCTTGGTGATTAAGTCAGATATTGACTTACCGATTGCTGGACCAAGAAGGATGCCTTTCTTACCTGCACCAGTAGCGAGCCATGCGTTGGTCCAACCAGGCGCCTTTCCGATTATAGGCAGCCAGTCAGGAGTGATAGGTCTTAGGCAGACAGTGTGCTTGATGATTTCGGACTCATTAATAGAGGGGACTATCACCGATGCTCTATCCATCAGCGTGTCCCTGGCTTCAACTGTCTGAGTGATGTCGTATCCTCGATTCTCTTCAGTAGCTCCGATCCAAACCATCTCGTTCGACTTTCTGTATAGAGATATGCCTTCGTGGGAAAGATCGTAGTCCGGATAGGTTTCCACGTTTATCAGACGGGTTCGTAATATTTGCCCCTTAAGTGGACTTACCGGAATGCGGATGCCTAACCAATTTTCGATTTCGTTGGACCACGGTCCTTGGGCGAAAACTACTTCATCACATTCTATAATGCCTTCCTTAGTGCTTACACCGGTTATGCGACCGTATTGGTTTACCACACCTACTACATTGGTCTCGAGGAGGTTAGAGCCGGATGTAATGGCAGAACTCGCTAGGGCTCTAGTTAATAGCATGCTATCCAGTGAACCATTTCCCCAAGTGTAGAGCCCACCAATCACCTCTGTAGAGATTTTGGAGCTTATAGATTTTATTTCTGAACCCCCAAGCCACTGAGCCTTAAACCCTTCTGTGTCTTCGCATGTTCTGTAAACTCGTTCCAACGACGAACGGTCGGACTCGTTGAAAACCAGATCTATAGAAGGTCTTCTACTTGGGTTGAAGTCAAAACCTGTTTCAGACATCAGGTTATCCCAAAGATTCAGATGCATTTGGAACGATGCCATGGCGATCTTTTGCAAGGCGCCGGGAATTCCTATTCCTGTCAACGGATTGAGCATACCTGCAGAGTAGCCCGAGGCTTGGTTCGCGAGTCCTTCACGTTCGATGATAGTAACCCTTGCGCCTTCTTTGGTCAGATAATACGCCGCTGCACACCCAACAATGCCGCCACCCACGACGACGACTTCTGATTTATGAAACGACTTCATTGGTAACTTTGGACGCTCCCAAACTCAAGGTTTATTCAAGTTGACGTTTTCTTTTTAATGTGCGGTTGAGGATAAGCTACTCGCCATCTTATTTCTGACTTTCTAGCATCGGCAAATTCGTCGCTTCGGTTTTCTTGCGAGAATAAATAGCCCTATTGCGGTAATGTATGCGGCAATAGCAAAAAAGAAAAGCGTTCGATAGCCACCCTCTACGTTGAGAATTAGTGCGCCTAGTATAGGACCTAGCCCGAGTCCACATGTTTGAAACGGGCCCATTATGCCAGAGATCGTCCCGAAATGTTCTCTACCATAATAATTTGCGATTATCATGCCACCTAAGACGTTTAAACCACCGCTTGTCGCGCCCCAGATGGCTACACAAGTGAAAGTAGCTGCACCTCCACTGACTAACAGAAATAGAGAGGTTACGAATAGACACAGAGGAATTGCTGAAAGGATTAAAGTTCGCGGCGAGTATTTGTCAGCTAATATCCCCCAAAAGGGGTTAGCGAATGCATTAAGTAATGAACTTAAACTCCAAGCTGCTGCTGCTGAACGTATGGACATTCCTGAGTCAGTTAGGTACGGTACCAATTGGAAACCTATGGTGCCTGATGTAAGGATAATCAAAAATTCCGCTGAGATAATAACCCATAGTGTGGTGGAACGGACAGCTTGATTGGCGTTCCAGCTGCATTCAGTAACATGATGTTTTTCTTTGACACCCCCTATTTTTTTTGTCGGTGACGAAGTTGATTCTTTTTGACTGTCTCCGTCTGGGAGCAGACCTATATCTTCGGGACGGCGTCTCATCAGTATCAGAAGTGGGATCGACAGGATGATAGAGTACACACCCAACATACGATAGGCATGACGCCAACTTGACCACATAGCAATAAATGTGACTAACTGAACGTTTATAGCTCCGAAACAAGGCCGTGCCATCGAAACAAGGCCCAATGCTAAGTTTCTTCGTCGCCGAAAGAAATTAACTGCCACTGTTCGTGGCACAACTCCGATTAACGCAGGATTTCCCAGACCGCGTGCAATTATGTAGGCTACGTAAAAATGCCATATGGTCGACATGCCGCCGATCCAGATAAAGCACGCCCCCGTAGTGATTGCTGCAAAAGCCATAACGATTCGTGGTCCGCTACGGTCCGCTATTTTTCCAAAGATAGGTGTTAGCAATCCAGCAGTCCATGTGCCGATTGTCACACCAAGAGCCACAGTACTTTGACTCCAACCGGTATCGTCAAATATTAAGGTTTGAATGCCTGCGAGGGTTACCTGGGCTCCTCCAGTTGCAGCGTATGTCCCCAATGCGCCAACAGCTATGGCAATCCAACCGTAATAAAACCGCGTCTTTGGAGTCCAATTAGCAACTTTGTATATCAAGTGCATTAAGAGATTCTAACATTTGGTAAATTGACAAAAAACGATTCTGTAATAAAAAGACCTCACATATAATTTGTCGGAAACGTGGGAGAAATTTGCTGGTAAAACAAAGGCGGGATAATCCCGCAAATGGAGATAGTTTTAGTGAAGATAACTAATATATGTATAGAGGTCATTAGCCGTGAGTTGCCCGATACAGGATTAAATTCAGATATGGGCAGATTTTTCGGTGAAACTGAGCAAGGTATTCTACGAATAGAAACAGATGAAGGGATTGAGGGCAACTGTTTTGTGGGGGATTTCCGTAATGGAGGAGGATCCTTATATGGACCAATTCTCAGAGTTCTTAAGCAGGAAATTATCGGTTCAGATCCGGCCGATAGAGAGCTGCTCTGGAGTAGACTGAGAGTACTGTCCAGTAGGCGGAACCTGAAGATGGCTGCGTGGGCCCCTGTTGACGTAGCTCTTTGGGACATTGCTGGCAAGGCAGCTGGAATGCCAATATTTAAATTGCTTGGAGCACAAAGATACGAGATAGAGCCTTACGCGACATACCCACCCCGTCATACTTCTAGCGAAGGCTACGTTGAAGAAGCTAAACAAATAGTTTCAGATGGGTTTAAAGCCTACAAAATTCATCCAGGCGTTATGAGCACTCGCGAGACTATAAATACTATTCATAAGGTGAGAGACGCTGTTGGGGGTGGAGTGAATCTTATGTTAGATCCTAATTGTGGCTACGATTTTCGCAAAGCTCACGAAGTAGGAAGAGCTTTGGATGAAAGTGGGTTTTATTGGTATGAAGACCCGGTTCCGTACCATGATTTGGATTCGATTTCTATACTAAGCCAAAAGTTAGAAGTTCCTTTGTGCATGAGTGACCAGCCGGAGAATCAGTTTTTCCAAGGCGCTCTTATGATTAGGACTCAGTCAAATAGGCTCCTCCGTGGGACAGCCGCCAAGCTCGGTATAACTGGACTAAAAAAGCTCTGCTCCCTGTCTGAAGGATTCGGCATTAACTGTGAAATCGGTACGGCCGCTAATTCAATGCTTAACGTGGCTAACTTACACGTTATTTATTCGGTAACGAACTGTGATTACTTTGAATGGTGGCAGCCAACAGAGGCCCATCGCTTCGGTCTTGTTCATGATGTAACCCGCAATAAACAAGGCATGATAGAAGCGCCATCAAAGCCCGGGTTGGGCTACGAAATAGACTGGGATTATGTAAAAGCTCATCGAGTGGATACGTTAGTGTAGGCTGGGATGATTAGAGCGCAAAGATGTCCGTAGGAACCCTGTTCAGAGGGCGAAATGGCGACGATCGCAACACAGTTTGTCAACTTGGGCCCAACCATGTTTGGGGATATTCAGGGGCGGGTACGGCAAACTTTTGTGCCGAACTGTTGTCAATAAAGATGACTTGGATTTTTCTAAGGCATTAGTCGCTCATTTATCGTTACACCGAACCCTGGTTCATCAGTAGGGGAAATTAGACCCTCTTTCGCTTGAGGCTCTCCAAACCATAAATCGTCCTGGATAGATTCCTTTGTACCGGGAAGTATTTCTGCCAAATTCTCACAACTGGAAGAAACAATTAAATGTAGTCCCCAAACTTCGCCGCCTCTATGGGGAACAACTGGTATACCTTCTCTTTCAGCAAGGTCTATTATTTTGAGCCCCGCGGTTATCCCTCCACACCATGTGATATCTGGTTGCCATAGATCTAGCGCTTCTGAACGGGCTATCTCCCGAAAGCCGTAGTGTGTAAATTCGTGTTCACCACCTGAGATCAGTATTGGTTTGACAATTTCCCTGAGCTTGGATTGGCCCTCTAAATCATCTGGAGTTAATACGTCTTCAAACCAATAAATTCCGTACTCTTCGAGATTACAACTCATGTTTTTTGTTACATCACTATTCCAAGTCATGTAGGTGTCAATCATAAGAAGAGAGTTGGGACCCATTGCCTTTCTTGCCGTTTCGGCTCGCGCCACGGCACTATCGTAGTCACTTTCAGATTCCCATCTATGGGGAAATTTGTGGGCGGTATATCCGGACTCAGAATACCATTCAGAGTCGATTCCTGTTGCGTAGGCACGGACGTCACTCTTTTTCCGGCTACCGATAAGGCTATGGACAGGTACATTCTCTGCTTTACCTACAAGGTCCCAGAGAGCCAGGTCGACTCCACTTATCGCCATTATGGCTAATCCTTTTCTTCCATAGGGTATGGAGTGAAAATACAAGTCGTCCCATATCTCGGAGATATCTTCAATACTCTCAACCTCTCTATCCACCAGAAGCTCTGAAAAATCTCGATTGACCACCTCTAGGGCGGCAACTCCACCGCCCCCCAGACCATATCCTGATATCCCAGAATCGGTATCTACTCTGACGACAATTTGCCAGAAGTGTGTTCTCCATGATGGGACAACGTGTTGGTATTTAGGATAGAAGGCTTGCAATGATGTGATTTTCAATTCATTCCTCTTTCGGTTTATATTTTGAAATGTGGACTTTGTGCTTCTAGTTAATACATCATACGGTTGTCGATTAATTGTCGACAATAAATTGACAACCTATTGAAGCGTCGGTGATTACCGGGAGATTTCTACGGTTAACAACTTTAGCCCGTTCTGAGCGGGAAATAATTTGTATGGAGGGTAATAAAAATGACGAGTGACATAAAAAGAGAATCGATCCTTGTTAAAAAAAGGAGAAGAGTGGGGATCATCGCGCTTCACCGTCCAGATTATTTAAATGCAATCGATTCAATTATGGCGAGAGAAATTCGTGAGCAGATCGATATTTTTAACAAAGACAAAAACATCGGAGCAATCATTTTGACTGGCTCCGGTAGGGCATTTTGTTCTGGGGCCGATGTAAGTGGATTTGAGGCAAACGTGCGGGGAGAGCCATGTGGAATAGATGAACGGATTGAACGTTTTTCAAAATGGCCCTTATTTATAAAACATTCAAAACCGATAATTTGCGCATTAAATGGGTACGCTATAGGTCTTGGAATTACGATGCCCTTAGGGTGTGATATCAGGGTAATGTCGGAGAGCGCTAAAATATCGTTTAGATTTGCATATATAGGTTTGACGCCAGAATATGCTAGCACGCACCTACTGGTTCAAGCGGTAGGTATAGGAAAGGCTATGGAGTTTATGCTTACTGGCAGGTTTATAGGATCTAAGGAGGCTCTTAAGACAGGGCTTGTCAACCATGTCTATCCTGACGACCAATTGATGGATAAAACCATGGATTTGGCTGATCTAATAGCTTTTAATCCGGCGTGGCAACTAGGGGAAATTAAGCGCATGATAAGAGATCACCAGTTTATGGATGACCCTGCAAGGGTGATGGAGATCGAAAGCGATATATTTTCACAGTCTCAGCGTACGGATGCGCATAAGGAATTTCTCGTATCTTTCAGAGAGAAGAGGCAACCCAATTACCACCAGATGTCGTCATCAACAAATTTATGATTGAAGATAAACAAGTGGTCAGCCGAAGTGTTCCTACAATTGGGATCACTTGCTCCGATAGGACTTTGGGAGAGCCTTATGCCGCAATGATAAGGGCCCATGGCGGGGAGGTCCGATTCATTAATCCTTCGGATAAAGAGAATGTAGCTGATATCGTGACAAAAATAAGTGGACTGCTGATGGCCGGCGGACCCGACGTGAATCCCAAGCGTTATGGGGAAAATCCGATTGATAAAGTGGGCCGCAAATACAATGATGATCTCGATCAACTCGAAATAAATATTGTCAAATTTGCAATAATTTCCAATATGCCTGTCTTGGGGATTTGTCGAGGTATGCAGATTCTAAATGTGGCGTCGGGAGGAAAATTAGAGCAATCCACTGAAAAGCACTCCACGATTCGGTCAGTGGGTGACCGGGAGACTGAGTCCAGCTATCACAGAATATTTATATCTCCGGGATGCCGGTTAGCATCCGTTGTGGGATCTGGGGGCTTTGTGCGCGTAAATAGCAGGCATCATCAGGGCGTCAAAGAATCTGGAAAGTCAGATACTCTTATGTCCTCTGCATGGTCTTTGGAAGATGGACTCATAGAAGCTTTAGAAAGTCCGAGTCATGATTGGGTATTAGGCGTTCAATTTCATCCAGAGAGAAGAGGTGAGTTGCCTCCGCATTTTGACAAACTTTTTCAGGCATTGGTAGAGAAAGCCAAACACACAATATAGAGGACTTTTTTTCAGCTAGAAACACCGTCCTTTGTGCTATAATTTAGCTATGATTTTACCCCGCAAAAGCCCGGTCTTTAGATATGATTTTTCGATGGGCTTTGCGACATAGAGCACCATTCATAGATAGACCGTTTTTGACAGGGTTGTCTTATTGAGGCCACGTCCGATATCCAATTAGGTTGTTTGGCCGGTAAAGAGGAGTAGTTAATGACAACAAGCAAATCCGACTTTGGTTTTATAAAACCTACTCAGATCGTAGAAGAGATGCGTTCATCTTATCTGGACTACGCAATGAGTGTGATCGTTTCAAGGGCGCTCCCAGACGCAAGAGACGGATTAAAGCCCGTACAAAGGCGGATTTTGTTTGCGATGCATGATCTCGGTATGAGGCCTAATTCGTCGTATAAAAAAAGTGCGAGACTGGTAGGTGAGGTCCTAGGCAAATGGCATCCTCATGGGGAACTTGCTGTATATGAAGCTATGGTGAGATTGGCGCAAGATTTTACGGTGCGTATGCCACTTGTCGATGGACAAGGGAATTTTGGAAGCATCGACGCCGATCCAGCTGCGGCTATGCGATACACTGAAGCAAAGCTTAGTCGGGTAGCCGAAGAAATGCTCACTAACCTTGACCAAGAGACCGTTGATTGGACCCTCAACTTCGACGATACGCTGAGGGAGCCAATAGTATTACCCGCAAGGTTGCCTAACCTCCTTGTAAATGGAGCATCGGGTATAGCAGTGGGAATGGCGACTAACATTCCCCCCCATAATTTGAGAGAAGTTTGTAACGCTGTAAACATGCTTATCGACGATCCCGACGCAACGTCGGAAGATTTAATGAAATGTGTCCGAGCTCCAGACTTTCCGACAGGCGGAACTATCATGGGTACTCAAGGAGTTCGGGACGCCTACACCACGGGTAAAGGTCAAATTATTGTAAGGGCCGTTGCAGAGATAGAGGAGATGGGGCGATCCGGACGACGTTTCCAGATAGTGGTGACTGAACTCCCATACCAGGTTAACAAAGCGACTCTTGTAGAAAAAACCGCTGCACTGGTGAAGTCTAGAAGAATCGAAGGGATTTCTGAAATTCGGGATGAATCAGACAGAGATGGTATGAGAATCGTCTACGAACTCAGGGGAGGAGTTCAGCCTCAAGTTGTGTTGAACAACCTCTATAAACAAACTAGCCTGCAGTCATCTTTTTCAGCGAATATGCTAGCCCTTATTGATGGCACCCCCAGGGTAATAACGTTGAAAACGGCCATACAGCAATACGTAAAGTTCCGACAGGAGGTGGTACGTCGTAGGGCTGAATACGAACTGAGGAAAGCGCAAGAGAGGGCCCATATTTTAGCTGGTCTTAGGGTAGCTATTAGTAATCTAGACGAGGTTATACAGTTAATAAGAAATTCTGATGACGTTGAAAGTGCCCGGAATGGTCTAATGAATAGATTTAATCTCGACCAGCCGCAAGCACAAGCCATTTTGGACATGCAATTAAGGAGGCTTGCCGCACTTGAGCGTGAAAAATTAGAACAAGAATACACTCAATTGCAAGACACGATACTTGGTCTAGAAGGCTTGTTGGCTGATGAAGGAAAAATCCTCTCTGTTGTAAAAGAGGAAACCGATGAGCTTAAGAAAAAACTTGGTGACAAAAGACGAACGGACATTAGTCATGATGCGTGGGATCTGAGCCGAGAGGAACTTGAGGCTCATGAGCAAATAGTTGTGACCTACAGTCAAGGTGGTTACGTAAAGCGAATTCCCGCTGATACATTCCGTAGACAACATAGGGGTGGTAAAGGTGTGTCAGGAATGAATATGAAGGATGGAGATCCTATAAAAGATTTGTTGGTTGTTGATAGCCATGATAGTTTGATGTTTTTTACAAACAAAGGGAGAGTTCTTTCGAAGGTCGCATACGAGCTGCGAGCTGACCTTAGTAGAAATACAAGAGGAGTTCCAACTCCCAATATCGTAAATGTTTGGGACACAGAAAATATCAGCGCGCTTATAGGTGTTGGGAAGAAGCAATATGAGGAATATCAGTATCTGGTTTTAGGCACTCGGAGAGGTCGAGTCAAGCGAATCAAACTTGAAGATGTGGAGAGGATTCGTCCCTCAGGCCTGATAATAATGAATTTGAAGGATGATGATGAGGTCGTCTCTGTAAAACTTGCTAAAGATGATGACGACATTATTTTTGTTTCAGAACAGGGTATGGGCATCAGGTTTTCTGTTAATGACTTACCTGTGCGACGGAGGACTGCTGGAGGTGTAAAAGGTATGTCGCTGCGGACTGGCGACAGTGTGGTAGCTATGGATGTCGGCAATGACGACAGCTTGCTGATGACAATTAGTAAATTAGGTAGAGGAAAAGTAAACCCTCTTTCTGAATACAGGAGGCAGGGTAGAGGAGGACTCGGGCTGAGAGCCTTTAAAATAACAAAAAACACAGGGCTCATCGCGGATGCTCAAATAGTGGCTGAATCTATGGAAGTTTATGTAGTCTCTAAAAAGGCTCAAATAATGAGGACTAATTTAAGCGAAATTAGAACATTGAGGGGACGGATCACCCAAGGCGTAATGATTTTTAAACCTAGCCCTGGAGATATGGTTTCTTCCATTGCGTGCGTGAGTGAACTTGACTTGGAAGATGAAAAAGCTCAGCTTGGTGAGGCGGTAAAAAATTCTAATAAAAAGGGTAAGAAGCGAGGACGGAAGAAATAGGAGAAAGATGCGGTAATTAGTGGGCAGCGTCTTGTCAGATTACGTGGGCAGGGCAAAATACAAGGGTGGCTCTGTTAAAGGAGCCATTCTTGTACCGTCTCATTTGGAGGCGACGCTAAAAACCCCACATCTCAAACCCGCAAAAATATACGTTGTAACCCAGCTTCTGTAGGGGCGCCACCTTGCAGAAAATTCCATGATTTCCCTCTCAGACATTATTTCTCCACCATTAAAATAATCCCCCAAAATTTTCTGGAGGGCCAGATCTCCGGAAGGAAATCCATCCTCATAGCCAAGTGATCGGATTAGCAGCCATTGCGCGGTCCACTGGCCAACGCCTCGGAGCGATGTGAGCATGTTGACAGCATCTTCTATGGCTAGGTTCCTAAGGTTTTCCAAATGTATAGTACCTTTTGATTCTAACGCCGAAATTTCACATAGGTATTCCGCTTTTCTTCTGCTGAACTTGTTAGCGTGTAATTCTTTTACTCCCGCGAGTTCAAGTGATTGTGGTGATGGGAAAGAGTGATAGGTTTCGTCCCCTACTGATAGAATGGATCCGTACCTTTCGACAATGAGAGACCGCAAAATACCAGCGACGTGTGTGCTTATTTGCTGGCCTAATATCGCTAAGACGAGCCCTTCGAAAACGGAGGCGGTCTGCGGTATATGAAGCCCGTAGAATTTATCGACGAGAGGGTTGAGAAAACTATCTGATTCAGCCATTAAATAAAAACCCGAAGGATCTTGGTCAGCGCCAATCATTCGAGATATCTGAGTGATGCAGTGCTTTATTGAAGACTCGGTTGACTTCTCACCCTCTATCGTAATTTCGATATGATTGAGGTGAGTAGGTTGGGGCTGGCTGACCGATACTAATTTTGATTCGGGCTTACATTGTAAAACACGTTTATACGCACCTCCGCAATATATATCCGTGGAATATTTGGCTCTGGAAAAAGATCCGAAATCGCATGTCTTATGCAGGTTGTATGACTCAACTGGCCGAAAGACATGGGTTGTTTTTGTCATGTTTTATGTCAGAAAACTGCGATAGGATTTGTCGGAGATCCCGTTCCACCTTCTACAAATAGCGGATTAATAGTAAGCATGAACTCGTATTTTTTCTCTTCTGCACAGACATTAGACAGGGGTTCAAGAAGTGCGTTATCTACCAAGGCTACCCCGTAGGCGAAAATAACACCATGTACGGTCCATGGTATGTCGTATTCATTCGGTGCGGCGTCCATCATATCCCAACCTAGGATAGATATGTCGCTGTTTTTTACAAAAGGGAGGCAGGAAGCGTGCAAGCCTGGTCGTCCCTCGGCGGTTCCCCATCTACCACCATGGTCGGTGGCATACTTCTCCCTTCCACTGTAGACAAAAACAGCGTCACCGGGCTTTATGACGACTCCTTGGGCCTTGGCGATGCTCTCTAGTTCCCAACCATGGACGGGGTTATCCATAGTCACGTACGGTTCTCCCCGATAATGGGGAACGTCTAAAAGGACTCCCCTTGTTAGTATTCCTTCTTTCCATTCATCGACAGATCCGTAGGATGCGCCACCGAATTTGATGACTCTGTCCGGATTTTTGCCGTCCCACATGCCGTCTTTGTTCCAGACATGGCAAAGTGCGTCTATGTGCGTTGTTGCCGTGCCATGATAAAAGACTCCGTAATAATCCATCGCAGCCCCGCCTTCAAATGGTCTCGATTCTCTGTGCATGTAATGCTGAGCTGGTCTAGGATTGTCACCGGCGGGAGTCACCGGAAGTGGTCTGCTGAGAGAAACAGACCTGCCCTTCGTAACCAAATTTACTGCATCCAGTCGTTTTTCAGGGGTGATAAGGTTCATAGCACCTGCTCCTCCTCTTTCCCCCCATCGTCCCCAATTAGTATCCCTTAAGTAGGAGTCAATTTCATTTTTGCTAGGTACTTCTCTATTGGGCATGCTGTTGAACCTCTAGAAATCATGCTGGATCTATAAAAAAGTGCTGGGATTAAACGATAATCTCAATCGGATCGTAGCGCATTATTTTCCTGAGATTGTGACTCCTGCCATGTCTTCCATAAAATTTGCGATTGCTGAATGATCGGCGTTTCCTTTGCCGTCATTTATCAAAGAGCCAAGCATCTGTTGTACTAGACTTGTCACGACAAGAGGCACACCTACTTCTTTCCCAGTCAAAATTGCGTTGTGTAAGTCTTTTTGATGCAAAACGATCCTGAATCCAGGGTCGAAATTGCCTTCTATCATCATGGGGCCTTTAGTGTTCATTACGGTACTTCCTGCTAGTCCCCCCTTTATTGCATCAAACACAACTTGTGGGTCGATTCCTGACTTTTTTGCGAGTACCATCGCTTCCCCGAGGGCGGCTATGTTACCCGCAACTATTATTTGGTTGGCTAGCTTGGTGGTGTTCCCCGCTCCGTATCCGCCACAGAGAACGATACTGCCAGCCATTGTTGAAATCATGTCGAAGTTAGCGTCAAAAACTTCTTTTTTCCCACCTACCATAACGGCAAGGGTCCCTTCGATGGCACCCGTCTCCCCACCGCTTACTGGCGCGTCCAGAAATTTTACTCCTGATGATTCGCAAGCTGAGGCTATCTTCTGTGACGATGCTGGCGCTATAGAGCTCATATCTATCACAGTATCACCTCCAGCCGCTCCCTCTAGAACACCTCCAGGTCCCATTATTGCCGCCTCTGATTGTGGAGAGTCAGGCACCATAGTTATAACTATGGGGACTTTTGACGCAACCTCCGCTGCAGATGACGCAGGAGTTGCTCCTTCTGTCGCCATCTCTTCAACGGCTTCGGCTACGACGTCATATACCGTAACGGTGTAATCTGCCTTTATTAAGTTGCGAACCATGGGTTTGCCCATAATACCCAATCCCACGAATCCAATATCACCTCTTGCCATATTATTATCCTCCTTGAGCCAACGAACCGTGAAATCACGGAGGTCACCCGTTTTCTAGTTACATATTCTGTTGTCTTGAGGCAAATTGCCCAAATTAGTTTTGAGTCCCGCCATTGCGGGATAATTATAGGCTCCGACTGGCTGTGGTCAAGGACAGGCTAGTCGAACTCGTGTGAGTACATTTTACAATCACCTCCTCTGTTATCATTCGGATCAAAATGTATATGTGTATCCCAGCAACATTCCTATCGAGGTGCGAAAAATGGTTGAGGTAACCCAAGAACAGATTAAAGAGATTGGAAATATGCAGACTTGCGCGGTTTCCAATGCCATAGAAAGTCTAAATGTGCGGTCGCGTACCGAAGGATTTATGACCCCCGAAATAAAAAGTATGTTTCCCAATATGGGTGCGATCGCGGGTTTTGCAGTGACGGCCGTAATCAAAGCTTCAACACCGCCTTCTGAAAACATGAATTTCTCAAGGGTTACTTGGATAGACGAAATATTAAGTATTCCGGCTCCCAGGATCATTGTTATGAAGGACTTAGATTATCCTGAGGTAATAGGATCTTTCTGGGGCGAGGTACAAAGTGCGATACACACGTCGCTTAACTGCGTCGGAGTTGTGACTGATGGTGGTGTAAGAGACTTAGATGAGATGCAGGGTTATGGGTTCAACGCTTTCGCGAGTACTGAACTAGTCTCACGAGCTAACGTTCATTTAGTAGAAGCTAATGTACCAGTGACTATTGGAAGGGTAACTGTCAACCCCGGAGAGATACTGCTAGGAGATAAACATGGAGTGATAAGCATTCCATCCGAAATAGTGGCTGACCTACCTGCCGCAATAGCGAAAGTTGAAGCTGGTGAGAAAGAAATCATAGATGTTTGCAAAGATCAGGATTTCTCACCGGATCGGCTGAAAGATATTTTGAGGCAAAGATACGGTGGTTAGGTGAACTCGGTCTCGCCGTTAAGCTTTGGACGTAAAGGTGAATTTGAAAATATGTCGAATTTAAGAATCGTGTTTCTCACGGGTCTCAAACAAACCATAATTGATGAAGTGGTTTCCTATATTCCCAGAGGCTACAGCATAGAAGTTTTAGATAAAAGCTCAAGTGAAGATCAGCAGATTGAAAGGGTAAAGGATGCAGACTTCCTACTTTGTTATGGTTTGGACCCGTCAGATGAGGTGATACGAGCTGCGACGAAATGTCGGCTCGTGCAGCTTCTTGCTGCTGGGTATGATCGAATGAATCTTTCCCTGCTCAAGGAATTAGGAATTCCTTGTTCGAATAACGGTGGTGCAAATTCCTGGGCGGTGGCGGATCACGCGGTGCTGCTTATGTTAACCATATATAAACAGCTTGTCGCTAGCAACGAGGCTACGCGAGAAGGGCGTTGGAACGAACCTATTACAGGACAGAACACATTTGAAATGTCTGGTAAAATCGTGGGAATACTTGGTATCGGGAACATTGGAAAACAGGTTGCAAAAAGGGTGCAGGGATTCGATGCGAAAGTCCAGTACTACGATATACACCCGGTAGATGAAGAAACAAATGAACTGTTGGATCTTACGTCTGTTTCTCTGGACGAGATATTCGGAACTTCAGATATTGTGAGTTGTCATACTCCTCTCACTAGAGAAACCTATCACATGGTCAACGCAGAAAGACTTGCTTCCATGAAGCCTTCTGCGATTCTGATCAACACCTCGAGAGGATCAGTAGTCGACGAGTTGGCGTTGATAGACGTACTGCAAAAAAAGACCATATTAGCCGCAGGGCTAGATGTGTTTGAACAGGAACCGGTTGATCCTGATAATCCTCTCCTTAGGATGGACAACGTAATTACGACTCCGCACATGGCTGGAACTACCTGGGATACATGGGAGAGACGCGCTCAGTTTGGTTTCAACAATATAGCGAGAGTTGGTAAAGGTGAGTCTCCAAAGGCAATTGTCAGAGATTTTGGTGCGGAATGTCTTGAATTAGAGGTGTCGTGACTAAATGTCTTGCCAGCTTGACTCGGTTAGGAGAAGGACAGAAGAGCAGGAGCGAAACTTGTCTCCCTACGCTTCACTTTCTTTTCAGTCTAAGGGTAGGGCATTAGAAGAAGAGCCAAGTTGCATAAGAACGGAATTTCAGAGAGATAGAGATCGTATAGTCCATTCAAAGGCTTTCAGGCGTATTAAGCATAAGACTCAAGTATTTATCGCGCCTCAAGGCGACCACTTTGTAACTAGGCTAACTCACACGTTAGAAGTTTCTCAGATTGCGAGGACCCTAGCACGAGCCCTAAATTTGAATGAGGATCTTACCGAAGCCATGGCATTGGGCCATGATATGGGGCATACTCCCTTTGGGCACATTGGGGAAGATGAGTTGAATAGGTTGCACCCTGAAGGGTTTCGTCACAATCATCAAAGTCTCCGAATAGTAGATAGGCTTGAGAAAGAAGGGGCTGGACTAAATCTCACATGGGAGGTGAGACAAGGAATTTTGCACCATTCTAAACCGAGGGGCGACTTTTTGGCCCCTGGGTTGGTGGAAGGCATGGGTATGGAGGCGCAGGTAATAAGAATTTCGGACGCGGTAGCGTACCTCAACCACGACCTTTTGGATGCTTTTCGTGCGGGGATACTTCTGGAAGAAGATCTTCCAAGAGAGGTTAGGAAGGTTTTGGGCACTCGGCATTCGGAGAGGATTAATACTATGGTGTTAGATATAGTGGAGTCCTCTTGGGATGTTGTTGGAGAAAGTAAAAAGACAGCAACACCAGAGATTTCTATGAGTGGCGATGTGAGGAATGCGGTGAATGTGTTGAGGGATTATATGTTCCAGAACGTTTACCTTCCGGAAGATAAAGGGTCCGAGGGTATCGCTGCACGAAAAATCGTTGATTTACTATTCCAATATCTTCATATGAATCGAGATCAAATTCCCAAAGAGTACCAAGTGCGCAGTGAGTCTACTGAGCAGGCTGTTGTAGATTACATTTCTGGAATGACAGATCAATATGCGATACGTGTGGCTGAAAGTATATCTCCAGGTGTGGGGAGAATTTTTTTTGATCGTGTGGTACTTTGAGCAATTGGTGACTCTATTTGATAGTAGCATATGAACTGATTAATCCCCTGATATAATCCGTCCATGACTAAGTCGTATGAAACATCTGATAGGCTGCGCGCGCGTCTTGTGGGGAACAATGTCGTCCATATAGAGGAACATTTGGAAGCTATGCAACGTGATCCTCACGGGCTTGAATTTGATCCGTGGAAGCGGGAAGTGGATGACATTTGGAAACGTACTTTTGAGTGTATAAATTCTATGAGTGAGAAATCGCAACCAGTGGTTCTTCAGTCTATCAAAGAAACTTGGGTGAGCTATATAACGCACTACGGGGTGATTGATCAAAATATTTCATAAGGGCGGCATTCTATGAACGACAATATCATGGATATAAGTCAAGCTAATTTCAACAGGGCTAGGCAACGTTCTGCTATGGCACATAGCATTCTTGTTAAACTGAAGACGATGGGTATATCTGAAGAGTTGGACGGTGAACTATCACGATTGTGCACTGACCTGGGGGACATATGGAGCGCTCAAATCGTATATGCGGAGAAATTAGGAGAGTTCTTGGATTCCAACGAGGATTGGGGGACATTGGGCGATCTCCTAGCGGACATAATGTCTCAGCTTGATCATGTTTCATGGCACCTCGATAGTGTTAAGGGTCCCATAGAAAAAATCAGCCAATACGCTTATGGAAGATCCAAATAAAATGTAGAAAATTCGTACTAGATCTCCATGTTTAAGGTGATCTGGTGAGGGTGACAATAATTGGCGATTACTGACGAAATAAAGTCTCGGATAGACATCCTTGAAATTGTATCCGAACGCTTCCAGCTACATAGGGCGGGGCGTAATTACAAAGCGAACTGTCCCTTCCATGAGGAAAAAACCCCTTCATTTATTGTGAATCCTGATAGGCAAACTTGGCGTTGCTTTGGGCAGTGTTCCACAGGAGGTGACATATTCACTTTCGTTATGAAAATAGACGGTTTGGAGTTTGCCGAGGCATTAAGGCTGTTGGGGAATAGAGCTGGCGTTGAAATGAGCTTGAAAAATGACTCCGTCGAAAAGAACACTTATTATGAGATTAATGAGTTGGCCCTAAATTTTTATAGAGAAGCTCTTCTTTCTCCCGAAGCTAAACAAGCTAGAAATTACCTAGATCAGCGTGGAATCTCTAGAGAGGTCTGGGAGGAGTTTGGTCTCGGCTACAGTCCGAGAAATAGAAGTTCTCTTAAAGATCACATTGCTTTCCACGGCATAGAATTGCCGGAGGCTGTTGAATGTGGACTTTTGAGTGGACTTGATGATGGCACCATTAGAGATTTTTTTTGGGGACGGCTGATGATTCCCATACATGAAAGGACTGGGAAGATCGTGGCCTTTGGTGGGAGGTCATTGGACGGATCGATGCCAAAATACATCAACACTGCTGCGACGCCAGTGTTTGATAAAAAGCGAATATTGTATGGGTTCCACAAGGCAATAGAAGCGATAAGGCAAGAAAACCAATGCGTTATTGTTGAGGGTTACATGGATGTGATAGCTGCTCATGAGCATGGGTACAGGAATGTTGTCGCCTCCATGGGGACAGCACTTACACCGGAACAAGTACGGCAGCTGAGAAATGTAGCCGATTCATATGTCCTAGCTTTGGATCAAGATGCTGCGGGTCAAGAGGCGACGTTACGGAGTTTGGAATCTTCATGGAAAATATTTGATACGAATTATAAGGACCGAAGTGAACTGTTGACGTCGTCAAATTCTGTAAGTTTGAAGGTTTTGTCTTTGCCGGAAGGCAAAGATCCAGATGAGTTCATTAGGTCAGGGAATGGAGACTGGAAGCAGGTAGTTTCTGAAGCATTGCCACTAATGGACTACCTCATCCCGGTGGTAGCAAGTAGATTTGATATTGATTCTATTGGTGCTAAAGGTAAAGTAGTGGCTACGTTGGCTCCTTTGTTTCACATGATGGATCATTTTGATAAAGATAGATATATAAAAAAATTAGCGCAAGAACTTGAATCCCAGCCTGAGACGGTGAGTTCTGCTCTTGCAGCTACACCACTCCGGAGGTCGAAATTTCGGGGTGCAGACACTAAAAGCAATCTTCGGGCACACCGTAATGCGTCTAATGTGCAGGTATCAGAGATGATTGCTGAGCCCGATATTAAGAGGGTTACTCACGTTCTGTCGCTGTTATTTAGACGACCTTCATTGAGAAGAGCGGGCACACTAATAGACCCCGAATGTTTTCGGAGGATCGAAGATCGAGAACTGTTCACTTTGTGGATGGCGTCTGAATCGAATTTGGAAACATGGCACCTTGAAATTTCTGATCCAGCTCTGAGGCAAAGGTACGATGCTATTTTGGCAGAAGAGTTAATACCTTCCACTTACGTAACAGAAGAGAAAGATTTGAATATGTGTATCCGATTACTTAGTGATCGACTTGAGCGAGAACGCGCTGGTGACGTGACAGAAGCCTACGATCCAGAGTTGCCGCCCACTGAGGAACAACAAACTGAAATTTCAGATCGTAACAAGAGAATAGTTGAACTACATAAGTTGATGTGAACTCATGCTACTTCATGAATTTGTCGACTATGGAGTTAAATATTTGCTATAATTAGGGGATTCCCCGTGGAAATCAAGACTGATTTATTTATTTGGCTTTCTGGAAATACAAAAGAGGTTTAAACCTATAAGGAGTGGTAACCGATGGCAACTGATGGGATCAAATCTCTGGGTGGAGAGTCTGAATTAATCGACGGGGCCTTGACTAGTAGCCGTTCTAAGGAGGATGGTTACAGGCCTGAAGATGACGAAACCCGCGAAAACATAGTGGAAGACGAGGACGAGGACGAGGAAGATGAGGATGATGATACCTCTGTAGTCGAGTTGGGGATGAGCAGACCATTACCAAGGGACGATGATGACGATATAGATGATGATTCGCCTCCGAGCCTAGAAGATTTGAAGGCCAAAGCCGCTAGGCAATGGGAAAAAGAAATTGGCACGGTTGAGGTAATAGATGATCCTGTGCGAATGTATTTGCGAGAAATTGGGAGAGTTGATCTTTTAAAAGCTCCTCAAGAGCGAGAACTGGCTCGCAAATTCGAAGCCAAACGCTACGTGGAGAGACTAGATGAAGAATTTTCAAAAGTTGACGATACCTCCCCCAAGGCTCGGGAAATTGTTAGTGAGATGCTCCGCGTCGTTGGAGATAGCGAAAACATAATAAAGGCGATTCTTGTGGCGAAAGAAGTGCCCTTTGACGGGACTTTGCCAGATTTGATGGCCAATCCTGATATAAGAAACGCTATCGATGGCATTTTTCAAGATGATCTATTGGATCAAGTCTCGGCGATATATTCTGAACTGACTGATCAAGATCCACCCGAAAGAGATGATTTGAAGGAGATGATCAAACAGTCATCAATTAATACGAGATTATTGCCAGATGAAGTGTTCAGAGTGATTGAATGGAATGCGACTCTTCCGGAGGTGAGGACGGTAATCTCTCAACAAGATATCGATGAAAAAATGCAGCCTTACGAATTGATGTTCCGGCAACATATAGAACGTATTCGTGAAAGAGGTGACGAAGCTCAACAACACCTTTCGGAAGCCAATTTGAGGCTTGTCGTCAGCGTGGCAAAAAAATATATCGGTCGAGGAATGTCCCTACTTGATTTGATCCAAGAGGGCAATATAGGCTTGATTCGAGCGGTTGAGAAATTTGATTACAGAAAGGGTTACAAGTTCAGTACCTATGCTACTTGGTGGATCAGGCAGGCAATCACTCGTGCTATAGCGGATCAAGCCAGGACGATTCGCATCCCTGTTCATATGGTGGAAACAATTAACAAACTTCTCAGAGTGACCAGAAGATTAGTTCAGGAATACGGAAGGGAACCCACCAGTGAGGAAATAGGCAAGGAGATGGAGATAAGTCCTGAGAAAGTTCGCGAAATTTTGAAGATATCGCAGGAACCGGTTTCTTTAGAAACTCCGATAGGGGAGGAAGAAGACAGCCATCTGGGGGACTTTATACCTGACACAACTGCCCTTGCACCTGTTGAAGCCGCGTCGTACCAATTGTTACGGGAACAAGTTACGGATGTTCTCGACACTTTAAATGATAGGGAAGCTCGAGTTTTGGAACTAAGGTTTGGGCTTGAGGATGGGAGGAGTAGGACTCTGGAAGAGGTTGGCAAGGATTTCGGTGTTACTAGGGAGCGAATCAGGCAGATAGAGGCGAAAGCCCTACGAAAATTGAGACATCCTAACAGGTCAAAAAAACTCAAAGACTATTTGGAAACATAGATGGTGAAGTTAGAGGGGCTTAAGGCTACTAATGACACTGGTAGTGGTAGCCTTGTAAGGTCTCGCGTTGCGGTATTAAAGACCTCACCACAAACTGTTCTTAAAGATATCGGATTGGCGATGAACTTGGCTGAGTACCGAGAGGTTTTATCTCGCGATATTGCCACCTTGCTCAAAGTCAATATTTCATGGCAGCATTACTATCCAGCTTGCTCCACTTCTCCGTGGCAACTTGATGGTGTTATAAGGGCACTTATAAGTGACGGTTACACTGATTTAATACCTACTCATAATGGGACTGTAGTCGTTAATGCGAAGGAAGGACAACTTAATAATAAACATAAGAACGTAGAGGATGTTCATAGCCTAAATGACATGCATCTTGAAGAAGTGAAGTGGGTTCGTTACAAACCTAAAAACAAATTGTTAGTTCTCGATAAAATATATGAAGATGGAATTTACATACCTGAGCCACTGATAGGCAAAAACATAGTTCACCTTCCCACAATGAAAACTCATGTTTTTACGACCGTTACTGGTGCAATGAAGAACGCCTTTGGTGGATTACTCAATCAGAAACGCCATTGGACACATTCGGTAATTCACGAAACTTTAGTGGATCTTCTCCAAATCCAAAAAGAAATACATCCAGGAATATTCGCGGTGATGGATGGTACTTTTGCAGGTTCTGGTCCGGGTCCGCGGGCCATGGAATGGCATGAGAAAAATATCATTATAGCCGGCTCTGATCAGGTAGCTGTTGATGCCGTGTCCGCTAGCATGATGGGATTTGACCCGATGTCGATAAAGTTTATTAGATTGGCACATGAAATGGGTTTAGGCTGTGGAGACTTGGCCGCCATTGATGTTCTAGGGGAAGATATATCGGAGGTAAATTGGGGATTCAAATCTGATAATACCTTTGCCAGCCGGGGTCAAAAACTAATCTATTGGGGACCGCTTAAGCCCTTAGAAAACATTCTATTGAGGTCCAAGTTTACTCCATGGGCGTATCTAGCATCGAATTTGTACCACAATCAATATTGGTTGAGGTTTGTAGGGCGGAAGAGGGTACGGCGAGCCATGAATACGGGGTGGGGCGCACTTTTCAGAAAATATTAGAAACTTATTGGTTCAGGTGATGTAAAGGCGAGGATTTATTTATTGAGGATAAACCCTTTCTCCCCTGAGACTCTCAATTTGTTCGGCTGAGGCACTATTACTGCAGCAAGGCTATTATCAAGTTTTGATGCGTTAAATTTCCATACTAGATCGATAGATTCAATCGGGAGGTCAATGGTGCGGAATGTGATCTCACTGTATTTAAGGCGTTGGTTAATTACAACCTCACCACCATTCCAGACCGTAGAGCCTCCAATCTCACGGCCAAGCATAATTGAGACTGTATTACTTTTCTCGTCAATAGTTGCTGTGATATCGACCTCTTCCTCTACGCCTGGCAGGTGTGCTGTACCTGTGTAAGATATGAATGACATAATATATTGCCTCTTAGTATTTCGTTACTCGGTAAAAGGATAATAGGTGGTTGAAATCTTAGCAACAGGTAGAAATTCAGATCACTGCTTCCAGACATTTTGGATCATTATTTAGCGGCGAATTAACTAGATTAGACACTTGCCACGACTGGAGATAGGTGTCAGGGTCCTGAACTATTAGGGATTGTATGTCGCTAGGAGAATTTATTTTAGGGTCAATCCATCTGGCTTCGTTTTCACGTTTAAGAATCACTGGCATTCTGTGGTGGATCGGTTGCATAAAAGTAGTTGATGCGGTAGTTAGAATTGTGCAAGTGCTTATAGCCCTTCCGTTGATGTCAAGACCGTTATTCCACAGCCCAGCGAACGCGAATGGGCTACCATTTTTTAACTGAATCCTCATTGGGTTCTTTCCAGAGTCTGTTTTGAGCCACTCGTAAAAACCATCTGCTATAACCAGACATCTTTTGTTACGAAACGATGAACGAAAACTGGGTTTTTCAGCAGCTGTTTCAGCTCGAGCGTTTATAATTCCTGGTCGTGTTGATTGGCGACTTGACCAGTTTGGGCGTAATCCCCAGACCATGAATTCTGGTTTTGCCAGTGCAGTTCCTGATGGGTTTGCAACAACAGTCAAAACAGATTGTGAGGGCGCTACGTTAAAATTTTTACGGAGTTGGACTGTTGAGGGGTCGAAGCCGAATCTCTCTGCTAGTTCGGAAAGATTTGTAAAAAGTGTAAACCGCCCGCACATTTCAGAACACCTCGACGAAATTGAGAACTATGGTGTCCACTTGACCATTACATTTTGTTCTTACCCGCTTGTGGTTGGCCAGGTATATTCAGGAACCATTATCAGAATTTTCTTCAGTTCCGGATTCTCCTCCGCTCCCTTCACCTTCCTCTGCTTCAGTACCTTCTTCTCCCTCTTCGCCTTCCCCAACATCGATTTCTAGTTCCGCTTCAATTCGTGGGGCTACAACTCCCGCAACCAGTTCTCCCTCATCATTAATAATTGAAACGCCATCTATACTTTCGAGATCACTTACAAAAAGATTTGTGTCAAAGTCTATGATCAATTCTGCGTCGAGAGAATATGAAGGAGGGATATTCATAGGGAGCGCCTCAACTGTTACTGTTTGGAGTGGTTGAAGCAACGTCCCGCCCATGTGCCTCACCGCCGGGGACAATCCTGTTATTGCTATAGGTACCTGCGCCCTGACTACTCGGTTTACGTCGACCTTCATGAAATCTACATGCACAAGTCTATCTGTGACTGGGTGGTACTGTACTTCTCTAACGAAGCAGACATTCTCTCCAGTGTCACCTTCGACTGTTAAGGTAATAGGTATGTTAGTACCCGCCTGATTTATGAGCTTGCCTACTATTGCAGTATCACACTGGAGCGATTGGGAGACTATTCCACTTCCATACAAATGAAGCGGGGTAACGCCTTCTCGCCTCAATGAGGAAACTTTTTTCCCGACAATGGTTCTCTTTTCCACCGCCAGAATCAGATTTTCCACCTGGCCGTACTCCTAATAAACTCGTATTTTGTATTTTCCCGTCTTATGATTTACTTCAGATCCCAGACCGATGGGACCGAAAACCTCGCAATTTTATCATAATCGGCAATCTTGCCCATAGTGAGAGGGTTGATGAAGGTTAAGGATTTAATTTGCAGAGTCCTTCACCCAGCGGGGTCTTAAATTTCCTTTGATTAATTTTACCTCCTCAAGGTTCGATATTGTGAGATCCCAGTCAGCCGCCTTTGCCACATGTTTGACTTGTTTTGGACTTTTCATACCAACTATGGCAGAGCTTACTGCTGGATTAGCTAGAGTCCAAGCCACCGCGAGTTGTAAAATATCTCGGCCTTGCTCTTGTGCCCAATTGTCTAAATCCTGCGTTACCGAATATATCTCGTCAAATAGTTCTCCACGAAAGAAGTTGAACAATCTACGTTCATCATCGTGTGCGAAAGTATGTCCTGGTTTATATTTGCCCACTAGGAGACCTTTAGCTAGAACTGAATGTGGTAATACACCTATGCCATTATTACGGCAGAAGGTCAGGTTTTCTTCTTCCTCAGCGCAGAAGATTAGATTATATCTGGGCTGGGAGGTTTGAATGGGACCATATGACATAGCATGCTTGGTCTGCACCGATGAGAAATTTGACACTCCTATATAACGAATTTTCCCTTCTTCTTTTAATTGCAAAAGATTTGACATAGTTTCTTCGATTGGCCACTGAGGCTGGGGACTATGAAGTTGGTAAAGATCTATATAGTCGGTACCCAAAGATGTCAAACTGTTTTCGAGCGCTGAGCGGAGATGTTTTTTGGAATGATCATCTCCAGAAAGTTTGGTAGCTAATATTACTTCGTGCCTTTTGCCAACCAGAGCTTTACCGAGGATAGATTCGCTGGTTTGGTACCCCTCGGCCGTATCTATGAAGTTGATTCCTTCATCCAGAGCACAGTGAATGGCAGCAATTGCTTGCTTAGTATCGACGGAACCCAGACCTCCCCCAATCGGCCAGGCTCCGAAGCATATGGCAGGTACTAGAGGACCACATTTGCCTAATTTCCTGTGTTTCATCAGTAGTAGTTAGTTAAGTAATTCTACGATTCGATTACCTACTATCTCCTCTTCTCCTTCTTTGAGACCAAACATGTGAATTTCTATGTGGTCGTCACCGTCTCTGACTCTTGTCCAGATGGGGGGGGTTCCTTCCTTTAGTTGATCGACCAAATCTTGCAAGCTGACTCCCATAATTGACTGTTCTAATCTCAATTCAATTCCAAAAGGCTGATGACCAACTATGTTGTCAATTAAATTGACTGAGACTCCTTTTATTCCAGTCAGGATATTTAGGAGACGCATACTCCGGCTCTCTATATTGGCTAGCCTTTCTTCATGATTCAAAGTCATCCAATGCCTTACGGCGGCCACTACCCCTACCATTTCCTGGCGGTCCACTTTGTGGGGTCTGCCGATACCCCTTATTCTCCTACCTTCATACCCAACAAAAGATTGCTTCGATATTTTTCTAACCATTTCCTTGGTCCCGAGAGCTAGGCCAGTTGATTGAGAGGCTCCCATGTATTTGGCCGCTATACACTGGAAGTCCGCGCCCATTTTCACATACTTGCCAAAGTTGTCTATTGGATATATTTGTCCTGCAGCATCGACGAGAACAGGCACTTCTTTTTCATGGGCGATTTCTATAGTTTCTTCTAGCGAGAGGCATTTTGCATCATGGTTTTGTTCGACCATATAAAAGTGGACTGCGGCAGTTTTGGGTCCGATCGCTGCCTCTAGGTCACCTCGAGAAGTCTTTTCGTCTGTGCCGAATTCTACGAGTTTTGCACCTGAAGCCTCAAGGCAACGATCATACCAATATCTTTGACGCCTCTGGATTAATATCTCGTTTTTCATCCCGGAGGTGTTTGGAAGCTGTTGAATTAATTCGTCATCATCTCCAGCCATAACTGCTGCTGCTGCTAAGGTTAGTGCTGATCCTGCTCCTGAGGTTACATACGCTGCAGGTACACCAATCATATCGGCGACGAAATCTCCTGCTTTCTCTTCTAGCTCCATCAACGGTATGTAGGATTCACCAGCCCGTTCCATTGCTTCTACAACCTCTGGTATGGGGGTTGAACCACCCAGCATAGTTACGCTACCTATCGCGTTGATGATCGGTTTAACTCCGATATCTGAGTAGATGCTTTCTGATTCATTGCTTACCATAGAATTAACACCTCCGATTTACGTTGTACTCGAAATGGTTCGTCCTATTTACTTATAACTATTTTGCTTACAATTGTTCCGACTCAGCTGACGAATCTCGTACGTAAGTAGGGCGAATTTGTAGCTCCGGTATGTTGGCTCTGTTTGGGAGTCTAGCAATTAGCGTGATTGCGTCGGCCGTGTCTTCTGCAGTTACCATTGTTGACCGAGCGTCCTTTCCTGGAGGTGTAGGCCTCTTGTCTAATATTGGTGTATCTACTTCACCTGGTATAACTACACTAGCCCGAATGCCGGTATTCTTGAGATCATTGTTGAGAAAGCCAGTAAAGTTAATAACTGCCGCTTTCACCGCACTGTAAATCATTCCCCCCAGCCCGCTTGGGTTTATTCCGGCCATCGAGGCGACATTGATTATCGTTCCCTCTGAATTATCTAGCATGTGCGGAACTACCTCTTGAGTACAGTAAATCGTACCTACTAAGTTGGAATCTACCACAGCAGAGATGTCTTCGGGGGTTGTTGATAGTAATCGTCTGTGGATAGAGCTGTGGCCGGCATTGTTAAGTAAAATATCAACTCTGCCGAATTTCTGGATGACCTCCGCCACCATTTTTTTGACAGCCCGTTGATCTGACACATCGAGACCGAAAGGTTCACAAGTGACTCCTTCGGACTCTAACTCTGACTTAACTACATTCACCTTGGAGAAAGTTCTGCCGACCAAGGCTATTTTCGCACCTTCATAGGCCATCTGATGTGCAGTAGCTTTACCGATCCCACTTCCGGCACCGGTAATAATACAAACCTTTCCGTCCAGTACCATTTAAGACTCTCCTTTGTTCGTGTCTTGCCTGACTTGAGTAGGGATTTTTTCAAGAGCTGATTGCTGAGCATTTAAAATGGTTGTCAAACTGTCTATGGGGATAGCGTGACGTATGTTTCCATCTCTCCCAATAAGAGTTTCCGCCTTAAGAACGGAATTTATTATTGCCTCTTCGGTCGCCTCTACCACACCTCTAAAAATTGTACTAAGGTGAGCGTCATCGATTTTAGGCCTGTCGTCGGAATTTGAAAATGCAATGCTCAGGGTACCACTACCGTGGCTAACTATTCCTCCCGTCCTAGCTAGTCCGATCGGCGCCCGGCTAGCTAATCTACCCAACTGTCTCGCAGTTAATGGAGCGTTGGTAGCCACAATAAAACAGACGGAGCCTCCCGACTCGTCATTGACACCTGGCGGAGTGATATATCTGCCAACTTGCAGGCTGTCTATTCGGAGATCTTTTGGGTCCCCCATGTTACACAGGACAAGAACCCCAACGGTGTACTTACCTTCAAGGGATTCGCAGATTCTAGAGGAGGTCCCTATGCCAGCCTTCCATCCGAATCCGGACATTCCGGTTCCTGCACCTACGTTTCCTTCCTGTAAACTAGGTGTTGAAGCATTGGTTATAGATTCTATTAGATGGCTTTTACCCACATGTCGTCCGATAGAGTCATTTAAGAACCTATCATTACATTCGATAACTACTGGGTTAAATGATTGAACACCGGGGTTGCTATCGGACAAATATTCGATCATTGAATCAGCTACGCGCCAAACGTTCAAAGTACTGGTCAAAGCTATAGGGCTTTCTAACCTTCCGAGTTCCATGACCTGGGTTAGTCCTAGTGATTTGCCGAATCCATTGAGAATGTAGGCCGCCGCAGGAACTTTCGCTTTGTATAGGTTGGATGAATGTGGGAGTACAATTGTTATTCCCGTCCTGACCGGTCCTTCTCCCGGTTTTAGCTGACCATTGCCCCTAATTATTGTAGAGTGCCCAATTTTCACTCCTTCGACGTCGGTTATCGTGTTGTGTTGTCCGTGAGGTAGCAAACCGATATTGATACCCAGATCTTTCGCCCTGGGTCTGAGTTTAAGTTTTTTCGGTATCACCCAGAGCTCCTGTTTTAAATATATGTACGACGTGATTAAAGTTCAATTAATTACGGAAAACGGTATGGGGGTTTATGACACTGCGGTACCAATGGCGAATCCGACCCCGTAGGTGACGGCTGCTGCTAAAGATCCCGCGAGCAGCATACGGCATGACCCCCATAGGGGGCTTTTCCCGCTACTGGCGGTAAGAGTGCCACCGACCACGATCAGGGCTACAGCCGCGAGGATCGCACTTGATAGAATAGCTCCAATCCCTACATTGAAAAAAAAGGGAATAATGGGAACGAGAGCCCCCACCGAAAATGCAGAAAAACTGCTAAGCGCGGCTCCCCATGGAGAGCCGAGTTGTTGAGGATCCAGTCCTAGTTCTTCTTTAACCATGGTGTCGAGCGCTACGTCAGGACGGTTCATGATTCTTGAAGCTACAACTTCCGCCTCGTCCTCAGAGAGTCCTTTAGCCCTGTATATTAAGACAAGCTCTTTTTGTTCTTCTTCCGGCCATTCCTCAAGTTCGGCTTTTTCCACGTCGATCTGGTGTTCATATACATCTCGTTGAGACCTCATGGAGATGTATTCACCAGCGGCCATAGAAAAAGCTCCGGCAATTAAGCCAGAAAGGCCTGCTAGAAGAATAAATTCTGGTTTTCCTGCGGCGGTAGTTCCTCCGGCAAATCCCATAACCAAACTAAAGTTTGATACTAATCCATCATTTACACCCAACACGGCTGCCCTTAGTCCCCCGCCGCTACTGAATCTATGGGCAGGTTCCCGAATTGATAACGTATGTTGTAATGTCCCGGATGACAACTCCGACAGTATACGAGCGTGGCTCTTTTCTTCCTCAACCAATTCTTTTCCTTCCGGATCTCGACTGTACGCACCGATCTCGGCTGATTCAATTCTTGCAAGCCACGGCAGTATTTTCTCTACACCAAACCATCGACTGATCAACCTAATGTAGATTAGTTTCAATGTATTCTTGGGCGGTTTTATGGAGTTGGCAGAGATCCCTAAACGGTCAGCCCACAGGTTGGCGTGTCGCATCTCCGATTCCATGAGTTGTGAGAATATTTCAGCTCTCTCCGGAGAATGGTCGTTATTTGCTAGTATTTGATACATGGCAGCGGCTTCTAATTCAGCATTTAGGTACTCTTTGTAACGTTTCATGTCTGAATCTGTCGGCGGGTCTGTGTTTTGGGTTGTCAAAATTCTATTCCTAGCTCTTGACGCAAATCTTTCAAACGGTCTAAGTTTTTTTTATCTGGTCCCTTGTTATCGAAACCCGGGACCTCTAACATGAATGGCACGTCGCGGAATGCGGGGTGATTCATTATTGATTTGAATCCCTCGATCCCTATAAATCCCTCACCGATGTTTTCGTGTCTGTCTACGCCGGCTGAGAGTTCTACTTTAGAGTCGTTGGCGTGGACGGCGGCCAATTTATGTAGTCCTATCTGTCGGTTGAAATCCTCCATTACTTTTGCTATGTCGTCCTCAGACGCGATGTTGTAACCCGCCGCGAACATATGTTCAGTGTCAAGACACACTTTCATATTTGGACGGTCTACCCCATAAATAATTCGACTTATTTCTTCGAAAGATGATCCAATGTGAGCACCCATTCCCGCGCTGTTTTCTAGGCAGAGCCAAACATTATCTGGAGATTCGTCCAAAACTCTTTTAAGACATTCCACTGCTTGGTCTATAACTAGATCAAACCCTTTTCCTTTGTGACTCCCTCCGTGGAAAATTACTCCCTCAGCACCAATGTCTCCTGCCACCTTCATGTTTTTCACAAGGGAATCAACAGACTTGTCTATTTGATCTAAAGCACCACCAATATTAACGAGGTAACTAGCATGTATATAGCAAGGTTTTACTCCGCCTTTATCCGATTTATGTTTGAAAAGACTAATCTCAGTTTCATCTGGATGTTTGAATCGCCAAGCTCTAGGAGAGGATGCGAATATCTGTATAGTTTCTGCGCCGATCTCATGGGCCCTGTCTACTGCCTTGCTAAGTCCACCTGATGTTGAAACATGGGCACCGAGTCGCATAATAATCTCCGTTACTGGCTTGGTAAGATAGTCCAATATTTGCAAGTCTATCATGTGATCGGCCAGCGGATTGCATCTTTTTTCAGCACTCTTCTTAACCTACAATCCATAGTCTAGATAATAGGAATCAGGTGCTATAAGGTACGGGTGACAAGGCTGTATTTTAAGGAGATGTATTGTTATGTTTGTTAAAACCGTAGCTATTCTTAGTCCAGGGGACATGGGTCATTCTGTTGGTAAGGTTCTTGGAAATAACGGATACGACGTTATAACGTGTCTTGAAGGGAGAAGCGATAGAACTCGGTCTCTCGCTAAACTTGGCAATTTACGAGTGGTGAGTTCAATGGAGCGTTTAATAATCGAGGCTGACCTTGTATTGTCAATTTTGGTCCCTGATGAGGCGGAATCCTTAGCGTTGAAAGTTGCCGAAGTTTTCAAAGATACAGGGGAGGAGACATATTTTGCTGATTGCAACGCTATCTCCCCAACATCAGCAAAAAATATCGCTTCGATAATTAATAATTCGGGGGGGCGTTTCATTGATGGGGGTATTATAGGTTCGCCTCCTACTAAGGGTGAGAAAACAAGGCTCTATGTTTCTGGGCCTCACACTGACGTTGCCACCGAATTGGACGGAATGGGTATCACTGTGAAATCCGTTGGGGATCAGATAGGTCAAGCATCGGGTATAAAAATGTGTTATGCGGCAATGACTAAAGGTATCAACACACTTCAGGTCGCGTTGCTAGTGGCCGCTCACAAGATGGGATTGACGGAGCATCTTCGTGAAGAATTCTCTGGGAGTCAGCAATTCCATCTCTCCTCTATGGAATCAGGGATATCGCGGCTACCAGCAAACTCGCATAGGTGGATAGGTGAAATGGAGGAGATATCGGCTACGTTCAAAGACTTGGGCGTTACTCCGTATTTCCATATGGGTGCAGCGGAGATATATAGGCTACTTGATTCCACGCCATTCGCTAGCGAAACTCCTGAAACTATCGATCTGGATCGAACGGCTTGGGAGACGATAAGAGTGGCGTCTGAATTTATTGACAAACTAGAAGAGTAGATGGGATGAAGGCTCTTATATTAAAAGAAGCTAGTGAGAATCCGGTTTTTGATTTAGTTGACATTAGTGAGCCAACGTTGCCTGTAGATGGTGTTGTCCTGAGGGTCGATGCGTGCGGAATCTGCCATCATGACCTTGCTGTTATGGACGGTACTCTTAAAAGGGGAGTAAAGAATAATCTAATCCTCGGGCATGAAATATCTGGGACTGTTGTAGATACGGGATCCTCGGTTAATGGGTTCGAGGTTGGTGATCAGGCAGTTACTATGCTCACGACCTCCTGTGGCACTTGCGATATTTGTATCGAAGGATATGAATACCGTTGCCCCCAGGCTCATGGGATCGGCCATGGAATTGACGGGGGGTTAGCAGAATACGTCTCCGCTAGAGCAGTTAATCTACTGAAATTGCCGAAAGGTTTTGACCAGATGCGTGCTTGTCTGCTTGCATGTCCCATCGGGGTTTCAATACGTGCTTTACGTGATATTGGTGGAATATGTTCTGGGCAGAAAGTAGTGGTTTATGGAGCGGGAGGAGGACTCGGAATACATGCGGCCCAGATCGCTGCTGCTGCGGGAGCCGAAGTTTTGGGGTTTACGACATCTCCTCATAAATTAGAAGGGTTGGAGCGAATCGGCTTCGGTCCCGTATTTCTTGTGTCGGACGGACTAGATTCTGCAGAAGTCGCCTTGGCTTTCACTGATGATAAGGGGGCCGACATAGTTTTCAACCCGGTAGGCTCTTCTGTATTTCAACCTGCACTTAGGTCACTTGCGTTGGGTGGCAAAATGTTGGTGCTTGGGGAGGTGTCCGGTGGGGATGTTTCGTTTAGCTCGGCGGAAATGATGTTCAGGGATGCATCTATAATCGGGTGTACGGGTGCTGGATTAAAGCACATAAAGATGGCTTGTGATGAAGTGGCTTCTGAATCTGTTATGCCAGTGGTAGGGGAGGTACTAACCTTAGAAGAAGTTAGTAAGGCTTACCATTTAATGAAGTCCAAGGAAATTTTAGGTCGGGTTGTTGTTAAGCTTTCTTAGGATTTTGTGTGCTTAAGAAGTTACGGTTTTCCTAAAGGGTAATGCGATACTTTTCTGGTCCCACGTTACTAGAACTTGGCTTGCCACTGCGATTGAACTGTAAGTGCCCGCCACAACTCCGATAATAAGTACCAACAAAAATTCTCTTATCGTGGCACCTCCGAATAGATAAAGTGCCAACAATGTAACTAATAGAGTGAAACTCGTGTTTATTGACCTGCCGATGGTTTCAGAGATGCTTAGGTTTACCACTTCTGGAAACGGCCTGTTAGAGAAAACCAAGACATTTTCTCTGATCTTGTCAAACACAACAATAGTATCGTTCACACTGTAACCAATTACAGTAAGTAGTGAAATAAGGAACATTGTATTCACTTCCATATTCGCAATTTCTCCCAAAATTGCGAATATACCCACTACAATGATCGCGTCATGCAGTAGGGCAACAATGGCTGCTAATCCATACCTCAGCGGTCGTGGAACGTTGCGAAACGCCCACCAAACATAAAAGAAAATTCCTATTGCAGCTGCTAGTACAGCCCAGAAGGCATTAATGACGGTTTCTTGTGCTACCACAGGTGAGACGAGATCAAATCCTTGCAATAAAAGTTGGGGATCTGAATTTGGAGCAAATGAATTAGCAAGACCTAGTACCAGAGAATCTTTTGATATTTCATCGAGTTCTTTAGTCCTGACGAAAAACATAGTGGGGCCCATCTTCTGAACTGTAGCTTCTGGGTGCCCATGGGCACCCAGAGATTCCCGAAGCTCTTTTTGATCAACGGAAGTATCCTCTGGGAATTGTATCGTCATGCTTGATCCACCAGTGAAGTCGATTCCAGGTCTAAGCCCTGGGGCCAAAATTAAAAAAATAATACCAGGAGCAATTACCAGAGATGAGATGACGAAGAACCAAAATCTCTTTCCTACGAAGTCCATATGAATTTTTGCGCTCCTTTAACTCTGGGACTGTCTATCTGCTATATCTTTTCCGCCTGATGGAACGAAAAGGCGAACTCTTCTTGAAAGAGCAGTGAGAGCAAGCACCCTCATTAGAGTTCTGCTAACTACAATAGCTGAAAACATGCTTATCAACACGCCGATGGCTAAAGTAGCTGCGAATCCTTGTACTATGGTTGCTCCCAATTGGTCTGAGAACCAATAAAGTATCGCGCAAGTTATGAGAGTTGATACATTGCCATCCCGGATTGCGGGCCAAGCCCTGTTGAAGCCAATATTGATCGCTGACAACATTGTTCTACCCGCTCTGAGTTCGTCTTTCATCCTTTCAAAGATGAGAATATTTGCATCGACTGCCATACCGATAGAAAGTATGGCGGCAGCGACTCCTGAGAGAGTAAGAGTTACTGGGAGTATTTTGAACACGGTTAGCACAATCAACGCATATATCACCAATGCGAGGGAAGCTACCAAACCTGGGATTCGGTAATAGAGTGTCATGAATAACAGGACTAATAACAATCCAATAGCACCTGCGACCACACTTTTTCTTAGTGAATCTGCACCCAGTATGGCATCTACGTCACGTTCCTGGATAAGTTCAATTGGAATGGGAAGTCGTCCCGATTCCAATAGCAAAGACAAGTCTTTGACTCTTTCAAGGGTAAAATCGCCACCTTGTATGATGGCGGTCCCCGCCGTGATCGGTGAGTTGACAACAGGCGCGATCAGCTCTTGACCATCGAGTACGATTGCTATCTGGTCTCTAAATCCAGTCTTCTGCTGCTTTGAGTAAATTTCGGTCGTTAGCTCCCCGAATAGTTTCGTGCCTCTGTCATCAAACTCAATGCTTACAATAGGCGCACCCGATCCTTGGTGCTGACTTGGGTATGCATTTTCAAGATCATCGCCGGTTAATCCAATATCTTCATCAATGTATCCCTTTTTTATGTCGAAACTGATACTCGGGTTTAAACCTAATTTCTCACGAGCCTGATCTGCGTTAATTACGGTGGCCGGTTGATCTTCGGAAGCGGGAAGAGCTATAAGAAATTTTGTTGAAGTTCCCAAAGGCGCGATCAGAGTTTCACCATCTAGGCGGGCTATGTCGTCACCAGCCACTTGAAATCTAAGTTCTTCCGATCCCTTTATCGTCATACCTAGCCTGTCTGGAGGCAACAGATTGCCTTTTCGGGTGGAGTCCATTGCTAACACCCAAGACATAGCAAGCGTCACTGCAGTTTGTTGGAACTCTTCCGCACCTTTTTCCGTGAAGTCCACTACAAGGGCAGGGAAGGAAACAATGTTAGCATTTGGGCTTGATAGCTCCTCTGTGCTAAGTTGACTTATTATCTTGCCGTCTGAATTGACGTCTTCAGCGGTGATAGACACTATGTCCTCAGGTTGAAAGGATTCTAGTTTAATAGGATCCGTGTCTAAATATCTGTGTTTAAATTCTAGCCTTGCCGTTTCGCCTATTAAAGTTTTTGCTCGACCGGGATCTCTGATACCAGGAAGTTGGACTAGGAGGCGGTTATTTCCGAGTATCTGTATGATAGGTTCGCCGAGACCTGAGGAGTTGATGCGTCTTTCGATAGTCTTGCTTAGGGACTGCATCTGATTTTCGGTTACGTCCAACTCCTCCCCGGTTTCGGAGTCAGTTAGCAATGCTCTATAAACGAGGTGACTGCCTCCTTGAAGGTCTAGGCCTAAGCTCAAACCTAGGGGAGTATCTCCGCCTCTATGAAACTCCCTTACCTTTATTTCCTGTATACCAAGGACTGTTCCACAAAGCGCAACTATTATAGCTATAATGACCAGTACTCGAGCGTTTCTTCGCAATCTATTCCCCCGGTTTAGAGCGCTTGCTTACAAATCGCAAGGCTTCTTCCTTTGTCTTAACTATTCCTTCCGCTTGAGCCTCCTCTACCTGCGATAGAAGATGGCCGATCTGCGGGCCTGGCGGAAGTGACAACCAATCCATTATATCGTGTCCATCGATCAATCTTGACATGAATTTCGAAGTTTCCCCTTGGAAACCTTGGTTCAGGATGTGCGTTACAACTGAACAATGTTGGATCCATTCACTCTCTTTCAACCTAGGTCCCCTAGCAGACATGTAATCCGCCAAGTATAGGAATAGAGTGTCAATGGAGGCATCACCTACGTCCCTATAGTATCTGTATATAGCTTTCTGAGACGGTAATTTGCCCTCCGGAGCCATTTGGCTAGGTCGGAGATGGTGAAGGACTTGAGTAGTCACAAGCGACACTACTCGGCGGCTCATTCTAAGCCTAGTTAAGATCTTGCTTGAAATTTTGGCACCTTGTTCTTGATGGCCTAAAAACCGTGTTCTTCCTTTAGCATCAATCGATTTTGTTTGGGGTTTGGATATGTCGTGAAGAAGGCAGGCCAATTTGCAAATGGTGAGCCTAGAGTGTCCATCACCAGCGTCCTGACTGAAATGCTCATCGAATTTTGGAAAGGACTGAAAGGCCTCTATCGTATATTTTCCGATATCCTGTGATTCTTGACCACTCAATTTAAACAATCGTTCAAGTTGTCCTACGCATTCGATTAAGTGATTAAACACATCCCAGTAATGTTCTTTAGGCTGGCCGACTTTTTTCGTTTCTTCGATTTCTGGAATAATTTTTCCGAGTAATCCTATCTTGTCCATAAACTTGAGCATTTCAACGGAGTCTGGTAGTGAAAGTATTTTCAGGAATTCGTCTCGTACTCTTTCCGGGGCTACATTCTGTATCAACTTGCACTGATTTCGTAGACTCTTGACTGTTTCATCTGTTGCTGCCAGTCCCAGTTGTCCCATGAATCTGACGGCACGGATAAGCCTAGCAGGATCATCGAGAAAAGACGTTTCCGATACGACTCTTAAAATTCCCTCTTCTATGTCAATGGCTCCGTCGTGAGGGTCAATTAAATCATCGATGTTGAATGCCAAACCGTTGCTACTTTCAAATAAGGAATTTGTATTGATGGCAATAGAATTAATCGTGAAATCTCTATTAGATAGGTCGGCTATTATTCCCTCAGAAGCTGTAGTAAAGTCGGCTTGAAATGATTCCTTTCCAGGGAGAATTATCCTATATATTCCTCTGTTGGGATCGAGGTCGATGAGGACCGCTTTTAACACCCTCGCTGCATTTACAGCGATCTTGCGTGCATCTCCCCCTACGGCAACGTCTATGTCATCGGTGTCGATTCCCAAAAGAGAATCTCGAACCACTCCTCCAACGAAATAAGTGGCCGCACTTTTATTTGACAAGGCACTTATCAGCTTTCTTGCTTTGGGGGGAAACGTAACACTTATGGAGGTCGATTTAACCATGTAGTTTTGACCGCTGTGTTCTTGTTGGAGCATTTACGACCGAGCTATTTAAGTTTGAGTGAGGCGGGATATTCAGACTCTTGAGGGTCGTAGTTTCCAATTTGTGATTGTTCGTCATCTTCTTCTAGATCTGATTCTTTTATTTCTTCTATACGGTAGAGATTTTCATGTTCCGCGAGATGGTCTGTGTATAGGATGCCGTTTAAATGGTCTATTTCATGTTCCAAAGCTTGAGATAGCATACTGTCGGCCTTGAACTTAATGGTTGTATCTGTATGATCGGTTCCTTTAAATCTAACCCAGACTGACCGATTAACTATACCTCTGTATCCGGGGAGGCTTAGGCATCCTTCCTCCACCTCTCTAGTTCCGCCTCTACGTAAAATTTCAGGGTTGAAATAAACCCGGGATTCTTCTTCGTCAGGCATCTGCAAAGTGATTATTCTCCACAATTCTCCGACTTGATTAGCCGCTAGGCCCACTCCTCCCGCGGACTTCATAGTATCAACCATGTTATAAGCTAGTTTTAACATTTTGTTGTCTACAGTTCGGACTTTCTTAGCTCGTTTCCTGAGCGTAGGGTGGGGAATTTCTAGAATTGGTAGAGTGGCCATATTTCTGCGTCGCCTCGTCGCTGTTTGGTCGATCCTACACTAATATTACGATTGAAGGGTTCTCTAGTACAGTAACTTGATCTCAGAGTTGTATACGGAAAGGTAAAAAAGGAGAGTTTGAATAGCGTTTGACTATTAGTCTCGTCTGAATATAAGTTTTTGAATTTCCATTACACTCAGTTCAGCGTACTTTCGTGTTTCCAACTTGATATGAGGGGGAATATCTTGGAGATTTTCATCTCTTAGGGTACTTATTTGATGTAGCGATGAATATGGTTCTGGGATTATGTTATCGAACTTTTGATCCGATATAATCCCATAATCCAGAGTCCAGGCGCGGGCGACCGATTGAGTATCATATCCTCCTCCACCTAGTGCTAGCCACATTTCGGGGCTGATTCCTTTTAGTTCTTCCACGATGGCAGCATGCCCTTGCACTGTTAAAGCGAGATGGGTAATCGGATCTAGAAAATGGGTGTCAATTCCTAATTGCGTGACCAACACATCTGGTTGGAATTGGTCGACGATTTGAGGTACTGTCTCCTTAAAGGCCCACATGTAGTCTTCATCTGTAGTATACGGATATAGAGGAATATTGACTGAATATCCTTTGCCTGCTCCTGTTCCTGTTTCGCTTGTGGATCCAGTGCCTGGGAATAAATAGGATCCAGATTCGTGCATCGATATTGTGAGTACTCGGTCTGTGCCATAATATGCTAATTGGACCCCGTCTCCATGATGACAATCTATGTCAACGTAAGCGACTTTCAAGTTCTGTTCTAGAAATGCGTTTATGGCAATCACTGGATCATTGAATACACAGAATCCATAGGCATGGTCAGGCATCGCATGGTGAAGACCGCCCGAGATATTAAACGCAGAAGTTGCACTTCCAGATAGGAGTATATCGACTGCCGCCATAGTGGATCCCGTCGACAGAAGCGCAGCTTCGTCCATACCTTTATAAAAGGGATTATCGCCGTAGTCGAAATTGAATGACGCTGGATCCACGGAATTCTCTTCCCTTCCTAGGGATTGAACCCCTTGAAAGTATTCTGTTGAATGGTACGAAAGGATCTCTTTATCTGTCGCCCTACGTCCGGCCAGGAGCTTACTATTTTTGTTTTCAAAAGCTTTGTAAGCGTCCAACAAGTCGTAGGTGTATTTGAGGCGTATAGGTTTCATTGGGTGAGCAGGGCCCAATGTGTGCCTGGAAAGCCGGTCTTCGTAGATAAATACTGAGTTTGATGTAACGGGTCTAACCTATTGCATATGTGGGTTTACATTGTCTTATTATTGAAGCTATTTGCATTGATGCCACTCATCCCTCTATCGGACGGACGTTAATTATTTCTTAGAGTTGGTTCCTCTCACTGTCCTTTTTTCACCTTCACTCATTCTAATAATCGTCTCCGCTCCCGTTACTTTTCATATAGTATGTTGACTTATCTGTCCCATTAATCTTTCCTCTTAGCCATTTAATGCCCATTATTGTGATGGCTACAATGAAAACCCCGGCCAACATGGACGAAGTCCAGAAAGTGCCAGGATCGACTATAAGTTTCCTGTTAAAAGTTGGAAGAAGATTTTCCTCCCAGTCCTCCTGTAGTTCCACTGATGTTAAGCCATACACTTTTTTTAGTGATGACTCTATATCTGACCCACTCTTTAATTCTGACAATAGCTCCGGCATCTTATGCTCCCCGAATTTATCCATCATATGTTCTACTATAGCGTTAGACTGAGCATAAAATAATCGCACGTCTTCTGGGCGACCAGGCACAGATTTCATTGTAGATAATGAAGGCAGATCACCTTTTCTAATTCTCTCGGTGATTTCATGAGCTCTGATTGGAGTCTGGGATTCAAAGTGCATAGCTAACCCTTCATTGAGCCAAGCGGGAATTTTGCTAAAAGGCGAGTCGATGGATTGACCTACAATCAGGTGCACAGTTTCATGAATCATGCTATTGGCATTGAGGCCTCCGACCATGAACAAATCGTAGTCTTTGAAAGCAAATCCTCCATAAAGCCCATCTCTTGTGGCAGCCTCACTAACTGGCGGGAACGTTTTTAATGCTTCCCCGGGAGTGTTAATGATTATCCCTTTAATCGGTTGAACCTCATCAACTCCTACGATGTCTCTTATTCGACTCACTTGTCCTCTGGTTCTTTGTATAGTTTCATAAACTTCATCTTCAGAAAATCCATGCCAATGTACCGTTATAGGATCAATGTTCATACTTTTCCATGAATACCGAGGGTCCAAATAGGTAAAATTTGTTGGGTGCGTGTAATAATTGTTCTCTTGTGCATCCGTGACTTCAAAATAATATTTGATTGATACTCCGCTTGGTATGTATGAACGGCCGTTCGTGGCTAAAGTCGTGGTACCTTCAAATCCATTGGTTTCGATATCTTGATCGACTTTAACGTACCGATAAGTGATAACCCCAGAGTTTCCGATTTGCAGCACTAATTTAATCTCCAATAATTGGACTTTGGAAGAGCCTTCGATTGAAAATAATATTTCTTCAGGGAAATTGATGTCATGTGCGTACGAAGAGACCAGTACCTCATCATGAGGTTGTTGGGTCAAAGTGTGGGCATGTACAAGGGGGGCGAGTTCGAAAGTGGCAAATATCAGAAAAGGCAGTGAAAAAAAAATAATTGATGTTGTTGGTCTAATCCAATTTGACATTAGTCTGTAAATGAGTTTGCGGTTTGTATTGAATGACCCAATAGTGTCGATGTCGTTACAGCCCGGTGATTTTAATAGAAGTGTGCGCTTTGTAAATCTTGTTTATGTTCAGTAATAATGCTGTCATTTCTTCGACATATTTTGAATTTTCCAGCTCCCCCCCATTTACGCCTCTTATGCCCTCAATTTTTTCCGCTAGCTTGATAACATATCCTTTCGCATCATCGTCGTCGGAACATACTATGACATCGCAATCGATGGGCTTATTGGGAACCAGAAGGTCTGATGCACTTACGTTGTGAAAAGCTCCAACGATTTTAGATTGCGGAATGGTGTTCTGTATTTGGACAGCGGCAGACCCCTCTTTTGGCGGTACCGACGAAATCTTGCCATTATCAAAAGATAAAGGAGCAACAACGGTTATGACGATTTTTCCCCTGAGATGGCCTTCAATTGGTTTAATAGTGGCTTTGAGCCCTTCATAAGGAGTTGCCAAGAAAATGACTTCACTGTTTTCGGCCGCCTCTTCGTTGGTACCTCCGTGAATATTACTGGGAACCTTCTGTTGGAGAGATCTTGCGGCCGCTATTCCCCGCTCAGAGGTTCTTGAACCAATAAAGACCTGTTCCCCTGATTTCGCGAACCTCATAGCTAGGCCCCTACCTTCCGGACCTGTACCTCCTAGGAAACCAAGCATTTTTCCACTCCTATCCTTGTTACGATAAAGCTCTCTGTTGGACCAGTTATAGATCAAGTTTACACTGACTGGAGTGTTCTCTAGTCAAGATTTTTCATGGTGTCGTAGCCCTATTTGCAAGTGGTAGCACTTTTTTCTAGAATTGCGGCAAATCATCAATTATCTAAATAATGGATATAAGCCGAATGAATATGGAATCAAGAGAACAACTTCGAAATTGTGTACTTCTCTCTCACAGCGGTGCCGGGAAAACTACGCTGGCTGAGGCCATGTTATATGAAAAGGGATTAATTACTAGGATGGGTACTGTTGAGTCAGGAAACACAGTATCTGACTACGAGGAAGAAGAGATAAAACGGGGAAACAGTGTACAAACTTCTCTCTTGAATCTTGAATGGAAAGGCACAAAAATAAATTTGATCGATACTCCCGGTCTTGCTGACTTTAGGGGTGAGGTTGTGTCGGGTATACGTGCCGCCGATTCAGCTCTTATGGTTGTATCAGGCAATTCTGGCGTGGAAGTGGGTACGAAGCAGTTATGGGCCTTAGCACGAAGTCACGGACTACCAAGGATCATATTTGTTAGTAAGATGGATCGTGAGAACACTAGTTTTTCTCGAGCGATGGAATCCATACAAGATAATTTTGGGAGAGAGTGTGTCCCTATACAGATCCCTCTTGGCTCTGAATCAAACTTCAGTGGTGTTCTAAATCTACTGGACCCCCTCGTGTCAGTTCCATCTGATTATGAAAGCGAAGTAGCGATTGCTAGAGAACGTTTGATGGAAGCAGCGGCAGAGTGTGACGACCAATTGGCCGAAAAATATTTGGAAGGAGAAGAACTGACTAGTGACGAGTTGTTAACTGGTTTGGGTAATGGTGTGATGAATGGTGACTTGATACCGGTTATGTTCGGTTCGGCGCCTAGCGGTGCGGGGATATTGGAAGTTCTTAATAGTATAGTCGATTTCCTGCCACCTCCTGGTGATCCGTCAGGAAAGGCTGGTGAAGAAGAGCAGTCCGCTTATGTGTTTAAAACTACCGCGGATCCTTTTGTAGGGAAGCTTTCTTACTTTCGGGTTCAGTCAGGCAAGATTTCTAGTGATTCGCAGGTGTGGAACATTTCCGCCAATCAATCTGAACGTATTGGGCAAGTGTATGTACCGCAAGGAAAGGATCAAGTCCCGGCAGAATATATTTTAGCAGGAGATATTGGGGCTGTTTCAAAATTGGATAGTGTTCTAACAGGTCACACACTTGGGATTCAGGGAGTGACAAATGAGATGTCTGGGCTTGAATTCCCATCGGCTATTTATACTCGCGCCGTCTTCCCTAAAACAAAATCAGATATAGATAAATTGACAAGCTCCTTGGCGAGAATCACAGAAGAGGATCCAAGTGTAACTGTCGCTCGTGAAAAAGATACCTCGGAAATCATAATGAGTGGTTTAGGTGATACCCACTTGGAAGTTTGTGCGGAGAAAATGGAGAGAAAATTTGGATTAAGAGTGGACTTGGAGAGACCGCGTGTTCCTTATAGAGAGACTATTTCAACGCCTACTTCCGCTGAATTTAAGCATAAGAAGCAATCTGGCGGAGCCGGTCAGTACGGACACGTTATTCTCGAGTTACAACCGCTTAGTAATGGAGATGGATTTGAATTCGAAAGCAGAGTTGTCGGTGGTTCTGTTCCTCGTGAATATATTCCGTCGGTAGAGAAGGGAATAAGAGCAGCACTAGCTACCGGAACAGTTGGGGGATTTCCCGTGACTGACCTGAAAGCCACTCTAGTGGATGGTAGTTTTCATAGCGTTGATTCATCAGGTGTATCCTTTGAGATCGCTGCGGGTCGAGCTCTTTCTGTGGGGATGGAACGCGCGCAACCTGTATTGCTAGAACCCGTAATGAAAGTTGTCGTTAAAGTGCCTGATGAATACACAGGCGACATCATAGGAGATCTTAACTCTAGGAGGGGCCGCATATCAGGTATGGCTTCCGCGGAAGAAGGATACTCGTCTACCGAAGCAGATGTGCCACATGCCGAGATGTTGGATTACGCAACGACACTGAGGTCACTGACGCAAGGTTTAGGCACGTTCTCGATGGAATTTAGCAGATATGAGGAGACCCCGAAGCATCTGGTAGACATTGCGGTGACGGACAATGAAGAACTTGTTGAGAGGGCCGGATCCAGAAATTAAGTTATCCGTCTACCTCTTTTTGCCCTGGTAAATTTGATGACAATTCTTCGTTCGAGGGCTAATGCCATATATTTTTTCTACTCGGTTGCTATTCTTGACCAAATGGTCTGATATTCGTGGCCATTGACAACTGCGGCCAGTTCGCGGTTCTCCAAAGTTTTGAGTTCGTTAAGTACCTGGTTTCCGTGATCAGTTGCGTTTTTCAAGTTGCAATCTTCAAGTCGTTTTATGATTGCTCCCCAAATCCCACTATCTACAAGGGTGCCTACGTAGCGTACCCAGGGCACCAGAATCATTTTGTCTAGTTCTGGCAATCCTGGCCGCAGGTGTTCCATGCTGCGAATGCGTTCTTGTGGGCTATTAACCATATCAGTGAGCATAATATCTGGCCCTATAGTTTCACTGCTTCTGGTGTCTATTAGGATGGTTTTCCGAAAATACGGGAAAAAAATGGAGATCACATTCGATTCCAAGATGCTTCGTTTCACTTCATCCAAGTCGTCAAAAAAATTGTTACCAGTCAATATTTCCCAACCTTAATTTTGATCCCAATTTGGGACAAGCACAACATCCGTTCAATCTAACTAAACCTTTCCAGGTTATACGCAACATCGCTGCGATTTAAAGAGTCGGGGACACTGTCTGTATTCTTTGCGAAATGACTCTAACAACTACGAACTCAATAATTCTCTAACGGTTGCCGTAAAAGATGGAAGAACCTTTTCCCAGTCTCCCACTACGCCGAAGGAGGCCTCCTTGAATATATTGGCATCACCATCTTTGTTGATCGCAATAATATTTTTCGAAGATGAACAACCGGCCATGTGTTGGCTAGCTCCTGATATACCGACAGTAATGTATACATCTGGAGTAACAGTTTTGCCAGTCAAACCTATTTGAAAGGAATGATCTAGCCACCCAGCATCACAAACTGCTCTTGATGCTCCGACAGCACCGTTGAAAAGTTTAGCTAGTTCTTCTAGTTGCTCAAACGGTTCTGGTCCCCCTAGACCCCGTCCTCCTCCAATGATAACTGTGGCATCTTCAAGTTTCACACCTTCGGATTCTTCTTTGACGCTTTCGACAAGATTGGACTTTATTTCTTTTTCGTCGATCGATATTTCCAAAGACCGTATTTCGCCAACTCTTGATTGGTCATAATCAGAGGGTGGAAACACCTTCACTCTGATGACAGCTACTTGGTTTTCACTATGCGTGAAAGTGAATCTCGCTACAGCATTTCCACCATATACAGGTCTAGTCACAGTAATTTTCTCTGTTTGAGCATCTGCGGAAAGATCCATGCAATCTTGGGCTACCCCATAACCCAGTCGATAAGCTAAACGTGGGCCCACGACTCTTCCTAGCGGGGTCTTTGCCGTTAACACAGCTGTTGGGGTTACATCACGGCAAATTTGGGCGAGTGCGTAAACATGAGCGTCGGCTGTGCCTTTCGAAAGGAGAGGGTGAGAGGAAGTGTAGACTCGGTCTGCTCCCAGGGAAATTGCGCTATGACCAATATTCTCTGCGTCTTCTCCAAAAACGGCTGCCGAAACGTCGGCGTTGAGTTCAAGGGCGACTTTTTTGGCGGCAGAGATCAACTCAGCTACTGTTGAATGAAGTTCGCCGTTGTCCAACTCTGCTAGAATGAGTATCTCCCTCATATTTTGATGCGCTCCATTACTGTGGTTAGAAATCCCCCTTTATCAATAACTGGTAAACGGTTTCCTAACTAGATGATTTTTTCTTCCCTCAGCCGCATTGCTAGAAGCCTGCCAGAGTCAACTTCATCTTCGCCCTCTATGACTTCACATTGTTGATCAGTTGTCGGCACAAAAAGTTCAGTTAGTGTCATCGGAGGCTTCAGATCACTTTGACTTAATTCTAAGTCGGATAAAGAGAGCATCTCTGGATTTTTCCTGCTCGCCTGCATGATGCCCCGTAATGTGGGGTACCTCGGTTCGCCGATCTCGTTGTTGACCGTAATGAGTGCCGGTAAAGCGGCCTCATAGACCTCATATCCATCCGAAGTGGAACTGTCTACTGTGACGGATGCTTTGCCTACTTCGATGGCACGAGCTTCCGTGAGGCAGGGTAGGTTTAGCATTTCAGATATTCCTAAAGGCACGTGAGCATTGTCCCAATCCGAAGCCTGCTGCCCGCATATGATCAAGTCATATTGTCCTAGCCGATTTATTACACGGGTTAAAACTTTTGCGGTGCTGAGAGCGTCGAGATTGTCGCAATTTGTGTCTTGCACCAATACCATTCCATCGGCTCCCATGGACAGCGGTTTCTTCATGACGTCCATAGTGAATTCGTTACCGACAGAGACAACAGTTACAATAGAACCCTCTTCGGCTTCCTTAATTTTGAGAGCAGCTTCAACAGCATTCTCGTCGAAGCCGTTTACAACAGGAGGAATTCCCTGAGCTGGGATAACTTTGAGGGAATCTCCGTCAACATCAAATGCTGAACTAGGAATTTCTGGATCAATCACTTGCTTCGCACAAACAATGATGTTTAGCGCCATATTATCTCCCGTCCACTTGTGGCTCTGCGAGCGCCCTTTGTGTCGATGAACGATTAAGTAAGAGCGGTTATGAAATGTCCACCTAAGACCCTATCAATGGCACCTCTTTGGTGTCAATGGAGATCCAGGCAAACTCTTCTTGATAGACGTTACTTTTCTAAATAGTGAATTCAAAAGTTAATTTGCTATTTGTCCTGTTACTAAACAATAAATTAGGTCGCTTAAAGTACGATTCATCAGTCCGCCCCAATGCTGGATGGTTCAAAAAAATTCCAACCAATACGGTCGAGCTAGGCTAAATAAGAACAAAAGTTTTATACAAATCATAAATTTTGTTCAAATTGATCATAAATGTCACGCACTACGTCTTGACATTTTTTTGACAAGTATAAGAAAATGCTCTTTACGTTAACACGGTTAGCTTGGAGTGAAGAACCCTCTGCCCCTCCAGCGATGCCTTAGTAGGGTCGTTTAGGCTCGTGCCTTTCTGAGCCAGAGACGAATAGGAGTATAAAAATGGTTATTCAGACAACAAATCCTTTTGCTCCGGCGAAGCCTCGAGTGCCTATCGCTCCCCGACGGGTGACCTCTGTTGCGCCTAGCACTGATGAGAAGAGGCCTGACAATAAGATTCATTGCCCTAAGTGCTCTACCAAACTTACTATTAGTTTTGAAGAGGCGGGGTGCATAAGTTGTGGTTTCGTTGACTATGAATATTCCTCTCCTGCGAAAATCATGCAAGAGAAGAAAAACATTATTAGTAATGGAACAAGATATGTGTTGAGATATATCGGCGAGTTCCCAGCCCTAACGGAAGTTCTGACTCATGTAAAGGTTTATAGAGTTAGGAATCGGGCGGTGTTTGGGGTTGGCTGTCCGTTTTGTGGTGGTGGTATGTCCCAATCCTCTTTGTCCGGCAAAAGAAGAGAAATACGAGAGGAACGGTATAAATGCACAGCCGGACATAGAGTTTCGTTATGTCCTAACGCGGAGGGTATTCTCGGCTGGAAATAGTCGCTCCAAAGGGGAACTTTGCAAAATCATTAAATCTTACCTAGAGCCTCCAACCGGGGGCTCTTTTCTTTTATTGATGAGTAGTAAATTAAAGTGGAATTCCCGTAAGGAAACTTTTGGACTATGGCATCTGTTGTAGAACTTTTGAGACTTTGCAAATCTAGGCCATTTGTCGCATGTGACTTTTCCCCTCCCAGGGGGGGTACCTCAGATCTTATGTCTGAGGCATTATCGCTTACACCAGACATGTTTTTGGTTGCTTACAGCCCAGGGAAGTCTGTTAGGACCAATCCCGTGGCAGCTGCACATTGGATTTCTGAAAACACGGGGCGGGAAGCGGCTTTTATGCTTGCGACTCGTGACATGAATAAAAATGCTCTGCAAAGTATCTTGCTTGGAGCACAACTATTGGGATTAGATAACATTGTTTCGGTTATGGGTGATAAGTTTGAGACTTCCGAACGAAAGATCCAAAAATCTGTTTATGATTTCTCTTCAACAGAGTTCATTGAATCGATAAAAGAAATGAACAATCGTCTTGATTTCAAGAAACGTGTTTTACGGAATCCGACTCAATTTTGCGTAGGAGGAGCTATAGATTTATCTCGTGAATGGGGTAGCGAGATTTCTCTTACTGAAAAAAAAGTGAACGCGGGTGCCGATTTTTTCATATCACAGCCTTCTTTTGATGTCCTAAGACCCCTGAACTTTTTAGAGCAATACAGGGAATATACTGGAGTTTCCTTAGGGCGACCGGTATTGTGGGGGATACAGATGATGGTTCGAGGTAGTATTTCATTTGCTGCAGTGCCGGATTCGCTGCAGAAAGACTTAGACTTGGGAAGGTCAGGCTTTGAGATAGCTCTCGAAACGATTCAAAGTCACAGAGAAAATGGTTTCGAGTCTTTTTATCTTGTTCCTCCTGTGTTTAAAGGTGGTAGAAGGGACTACGAATCTGCTCAAGCCCTGCTTGACGAACTAGGTGTTTTATGACAGGGCAGGAAAGGTGGACATCACACTCGTTGACCTTGACAATACGCTTTTCTATAATCGTTTTCCTAAGTTCCTAGAGGAAAGCTTTTGATGCGGGAAGAGGTGATTGTCTTGGCTAATGAAACTGGTAAACGATACTCTTGTGGGAAATGTGGCTCAGAATTTGTGGTAACTCGTGGAGCTGACGGTTCGATAGAATGCTGCAGTGAGCCAATGGTTCAGAAATAACAGAACTTTAGGTCAATAAGGGAGCCGGAAATGGCAAACCAGCTGGGGAGAAGGTATGAATGTGATACTTGCGGTACGACCGTACTATGTACTAAGGCAGGCGAGGGTATTATAAAGTGTCACAAGGCTGATATGGAATTACAACAGCCTAGAAAGCTTCCATCTTCCGATTAGAAGTTAGCGGTTCTATAAGTGAGTTAAAAACACTGCTAAATTTTATTCTAGGCTAGCTTAATGCGGATACCATTGAGGCTGCCTTGTGTTGCTCGTCGGCGTGGTATGAGCTGCGAACAAGTGGTCCCGAAGCTACGTGACTGAACCCAAGATCCTCGCCTATCGTACGAAGTTCTTCAAATTCACTTGGTGTGTACCACTTTGAAATTGGTGCGTGTCTATTGGACGGTCTCAAATACTGACCGATAGTAACAAGATCACAATTTACTGACCTGAGATCTTCCATGGTGTGAACCAGTTCGTCCATAGTTTCTCCAAGTCCTACCATAACGCCTGACTTAGTTACCAAATCAGGGCACAGCTGCTTTGCATTCGCCAGAACCCTCAATGACAAGTCGTAGTTTCCCTTTGCTCTTACTCTGGGGAACACTCGTCTGACAGATTCGATGTTGTGGTTAAAAGTATCAGGCGTAGCCTCCAACACCTTCCGTAGGGAGTTGAAGTTTCCTTCAAAATCTGGTGTCAACACTTCGATTTTACATGAAGGTAGTCTCTTTCTTATCTGCTTGATACATTCAGCGAAGATAAATGCACCACCGTCTGGCAGATCATCTCGGTTGACAGAAGTTATAACTACATAATTCAGTGATAGTTTTTCCACTGTCTCTGCCAACGTAGAAGGTTCGTCTAAATTAAGCCCGCTAGGCGTTCCGGTTTTTACGGCGCAATAAGTACAAGCCCTCGTACAGGTGTCTCCTAATATCATGAAAGTAGCGGTGCCAATCTCCCAACACTCACCTATGTTTGGGCAACGTGCCTCTTCGCAAACTGTGTGCAAGCCGCCTTCACGCATGAGTTGTTGAAGCTTTTGATAGTTTGGTCCACCAGGCATTTTGACCTTCAGCCACTGTGGGAGCTTTCTATGCGTTGTCATAACTTGGTCTTTCCTATGAACTTGCTCTCACATATGTCCGATTTGTACAAGGTGATTTTAACAGATATCTAACTAATTAAGGTTAAAGTTCATTTAGAGTATTCTTGGGTGCCGAGCAACCGTTGTACGGCATAGGTTACCATGGAAGATAACGCTGGTTAGTTGCCGATATATGAACATGTTTAGGCCTCTTAAATTAATGACCGATCCGTTGAGAACCACAGATAAAGACAAGGAATACCAGACTCTTCGATTGGGTTTTGTTGGCGAGCTTGGCGATACGTTAGCAGAATTTGAGGGAGGGCGTATCGGAGTTTTTGGAGGCATCCCTGGGGAGTTGGCGCGGGTCCGCATATATCGGTACAGGCGTCGCAAACAAGAGATGGTTTCAGGTGTGGTATCCAAAATTATCGAGCCATCGAGATATAGGGTGGGACCTCCTTGCCCTAATTTTGGACCGTGTAGTGGCTGCCAATGGCAACACATTGAGTACTCGCATCAGTTGAATTTGAAAAGACAGATTTTATTAGACCGATTTTCCAAATATAAATCTTTAAGGAAGGTCAATATTTTGAATACCCACCCTTCCCCGACCCAGTTTCAATATAGGAACCATGCCCGATTTACAGTGCGATTTGGTGGTCAAATGGGATTCTCAAATCGAATTACTAGACGATTTGTCAGAATAGACGAGTGCATGATAATGGACCGGAATATCAACAATGTGCTTGATGAATTGCAAGATAAAGTGAGTGAGACAACCAACCTGTCTGTTAGAGTTGGTATAAACACAAAAGACCGGTTAATTCAGCCGACGCTTGACGCTCCCAATATACCATTTCAGACTGGTCAAAAATGGTATATAGAGAAAGTCAAAGGGCGTAAATTCCGTATAGCTTCTCCCTCTTTCTTCCAAGTTAACACCCTACAAGCAGAGTGGATGATAGATCTTGTGGGGGACTACCTATCTCTGAATCGAGAAGATACCTTAGTAGATGCCTATGCAGGAGTTGGTACATTTGCTTCTATCCTTGCTTCTAGGGCAGGGAAAGTGATTGCCATAGAAGAATCTTCATCAGCTGTGGATGATGGCGAGGCTGTCTCAGTCGATGTTAACAACTTGGAGTTCATAGTGGGCAGGACTGAGAACGTGCTGAATAGCTTAAGGATATCGGTTGATGCTCTTATTCTAGATCCCCCGAGGGTAGGATGTCATCCTGAAGCCCTTAATGCTGTAATAAAGATCCGTCCTAGTCGACTTGTGTATGTCTCATGCGATCCTTCAAGTTTAGCTAGAGATCTGGATATACTTGCCAAGGGAGGGTATGAAGTAATTGAAATCCAACCGGTGGACATGTTTCCGCAGACCTACCACATCGAATGTGTCGCGAATTTACGTTATGCCGGTGAATATAATCGTTCCATGAGCTCATGAGGGTTTTTTATATATATCTTTCAGATAGTTTTTATTCTAATATATGTCCGATTTAATGTCCGGATTACCAATATCTCTCGCCTCCTCCTCACCGAGGAGACGTCGGCTTATCTCCTGTTTAGGCGTGCCTTTTAATTCATGTGCCCCGATTTTTGAAGAAGTACCTCCCCATCAACAGGAATCCCCCATAGACTATGCGCGGAGGATGGCGGTCTCTAAGGCTCTCTCTGTCGTGCGGGAAGAAGTTACATCCCGTTTGGTTATTGGTTCGGATACAATCGTCGTTCTTGATGGTATCGTTTTTGGGAAGCCGGCCGACCTTCTGATGGCCGAATCTATGTTAAACGCGTTGAGGGGACGAGCTCATCGTGTTGTTACTGCGGTTGCTCTGGCAACTCCAGAGTTAGTCAACCCGGTGATACGTACCTCATCTGCACTGATAATGATGCGGGATTATTTGCCAGAGGAGGTCGCAGAATATATATCTACTGGGGACCCTATGGACAAAGCTGGTGCTTACGCAATCCAAGACAGCCGGTTTAATCCGGTGAGTGAATTTGAAGGTTGTTATAGTGGAGCAGTTGGACTTCCTTTATGTCTTTTGTCGAAGATGTTATGCGAGGTGGGTATAGAGGTAGATCCGATTTGTTGCGGCACTATTCCTGACTCTCGTGTTCACATATCCAAATTGTTCGATGATGGGTCAATTTTACGGAACGGTGAGACGAAATGATGGGAATGGGCACATTGGAAATGTTGGTCATCATGTTGGTCGCCTTTATTTTTTTAGGGCCTGGCAAAATGTTGGACGGTGCGCGTTCTATAGGTAAATTAGTAGGGCAACTTAGACGCCTTGCTGAGGAAATCCCCCATATAAATCTTGATGATGAAGAGAATTTATCAATCAAATCGGGGAAAATGCGAAGTGCACAAGCCGATTCAACCGGTGATAGACCGGGTGATCGCAGTGCATTGTCTGAGTTAGATGATTCAGAATCACCTGTTCCATTTAAGGAAATCTCGTCGTCACTCAAAGAAGCAAGATCAGATCCTGTGACGGAAAAATTCTCTTCAGAAAACAGCGAAGAAGATAAGCCTAGCCATCCAACTTCGACATGAACAAATTGAGTATAGAAGGTCAAAGTTTGGGAGAACATCTTTCTGAACTGAGGAGAAGGCTGACATGGTCGGCTGGGGTAATTATATTTTCCACGATAATTGCCTTTGTTTTTCATCAGCAGATACTTCACGTGTTGATGGTTCCCGCCGGTGAATTTACCGAACTTCCGCATAGCAAACCGGTTTATACAGATTTGACGGAGTTTATTGGCATAGCGATGAAGGCGTCGTTACTCGTCGGGTTTTTCGGTTCACTCCCGTTTCTTCTATGGCAGATAATTATGTTCGTATCCCCAGGATTAAGTCGCACTGAAAAACGGTATCTTTATTCGCTTGTTCCTATCACCATCCTCGTTTTCCTTCTGGGAGCAGCGTTCGGATATTTCATATTGTTTCCCCCCGCAGTGAAATTTCTTATCACTTTTGGTGACGAAATAGCGACACCTATGATCAGGATTGGAAACTATGTCAATCTAATGCTGGCTCTCCTGTTTTGGATGGGAATAGTTTTTGAGCTACCGATAGTTTTGTTCTTTCTAGCGCGATTGGGAATAGTTGCTCCAGATTTCTTGTCTGCGAGGAGGAGGTGGGCAGTTGTTATCGCCTTCATACTTGGTGCCATTATTACCCCGACTTTAGACCCGATAAACCAAGCTTTTGTTGCTGCGCCGATTATAGTTCTGTACGAAGTTGGTATCCATCTTTCTAAACTTGGGTACCGGATTAGAAGTAGAGGAGATTCTCTATGACATCGGTATCTCGTATCTGGTCAATATGACCAACGTAGCTGAATGTCTACATGTCGACTGCTGAACAAGTAACTATCGAGAAGGAGCTATTTCTTCGAAGATTTTTCTTCTTTGTCTGATGGTGATATAGACGCAGTTTCCTGATTGCGATCATCCTCTCCATCTTTCTGGGTGTTTCGGAACTCCCTTATTGCTTTCCCCATAGCTCCGCCAATCTCAGGAAGTTTTCCGACTCCGAAAATAATCAGTACAACGACGAGGATTATTATAAGTTCCATTGGTCCAGGCCTCATGAACGACATGGATATTCCCCCAAGGTTCGAGTGTTTGTTTGTAGAATCGTCATTTTCTTAATGAACCATTCTAACAAACAAAGCTCCTCAGAGGTCGATTCTTCTGTTTTTGACGCAAAGTTTGGTTACTCATTCCACTACCAGATTTGGAGTAAGACCCATTATTGTTGAAATTTTGGTTAGGTTTGACCCACTAGTGGTCTCGATACTTAAATGGATTTATATTGCGTAATAGGGGGCTATGGCGATAGAATTGGCTGCCGCCCGAGTTTCCTGAAGGTGGTGTTTGAACTAAAATAGATTCACTTGGAACAAAATTTAATGGATGCCCATAATCTAATTCCAATCCAAAAAAATCCTGAAATTGAAGAATTCAGAGCCGGCGATACTGTTAGGGTCAATGTTAAGGTAGTCGAAGGTGAAAGAGTTAGAACTCAAGGATTTGAAGGTGTTGTAATACGGCGACGAGGTAGCGGTCAGGGTGAGACTTTTACGGTCAGGAGAATCTCGAATCAAGTCGGAGTAGAGCGGACATTCCTGACAGGTTCCCCTAACGTTGAGTCAGTGGTCGTATCAAGGCGCGGTAAGGTTAGAAGGTCTAGGCTCTACTATTTACGTCAGCGTTCGGGACGATCAGCCCGCATTAAAGAAGACAGGAGAAACTAATTCGGTAGCGCTGAGCGTCCCCAAAATCTGTGAGACTTACGGTCTCATCTAGCCACAGAATAAGGTTGGAATGTATTTGAAATCAGGGCAGTGTAAGTGGGTGCCTTGAAGTTTGCGGAAGTGGCTGTCGATTCCCCTGTCGGAAGTAATCGCACGTTCACGTATTCGATCCCACCCAGGATCAGCGTGTCAGAAGGACAATTGGTTTCTGTTCCGTTTGGACGACAGACTCGTGATGGACTTGTATTTTCGATAACAGACGAACCGGGAGTCGAAAACACAAAAGACATTCTTGATCTCTCTGAAGAAAAACCTCTTTTAGATAAAGTGAGACTTCGTCTTGCCCGATGGTTGAGCGAATACTATATGTGTTCTCTTTTCGAAGCATCATCGTTAATGATTCCTCTAGGGGTTAAAAGTCGAAATATAACTTGGATTTCGGCTAGAGATAGTGCGTCTGATATTAACAATAGCTATCTCCTGAAGGATTTTCAAAAAAACGTCCTTGCTTACGTTAATTCCCGAGGAAGGGTGAACTTAGACAAGGTGTTGAAATATTTTGGGCAAAACGCTCGATTTGCTATAACTAGGCTTGTAGATATGAATCTCCTTGTTAGGGAAGATGTCAAAGCCAAATCGTCAGTTGGGCCTCGCTTTGAATTTATTCCATATGCTACTGACCTTGGACTAGGCATGCTAAGAATTGATGGTTTCAAGCGAGCGTTAATGCAAAAGGAACTTGTGAAGTCAATAGCCTCGGCACATGGTCCTAAAACCGTTACAGAGGCTAGGAAGCAATTTGGTTACACAGTAGTCAAGGCGGCTGAGGAAAAAGGGTTTATAAAATATAAGAAGCAACGCATTTTTAGGGATCCTCTTGAAGGAAAGGAATACAACTCGGACGTCCGGGTTCTGTTAACCAAGGAGCAGGAATTTTCCCTGTCGGCCATCGTTGATATGCTAGAGAAGCCTAGTGAAAATCCGAGGGCCATTCTCATCCATGGTGTGACAGGAAGTGGTAAGACTGAGGTGTATTTGAAGGCTGTACAGCACTGTCTAAATCTGGGGAGAAGAGCCATTGTACTAGTTCCTGAAATTGCTCTGACTCCCCAAACCGTCGAAAGATTTGGTTCTTGTTTCAATGAACAGATCGCTGTTATGCACAGCGGCTTATCAGCGGGTGAGCGATTTGACCAATGGTGGAAGATACGAGATGGACAATACGGTGTTGTTATCGGTTCAAGGAGTGCTATATTTGCGCCTCAACCAGAATTGGGGTTGGTAATTATCGACGAAGAGCATGAATGGACTTACAAGCAGAATGAATCCAGCCCACGCTATCACGCCCGGGATGTAGCAATGCAGCTTGCTGGGCTTACCAAGGCCGCCGTCGTACTCGGCTCGGCCTCGCCAGATGTGGAGTCATTTCATAGAGCCAAAAGGAATCGTTACCGTCTGTCGAAACTATCCCAAAGATTCCTGCCTAGTCCAAGGTTGCATCGGACCAGCATCGAAGGAAATCTTGCACCAATAACTGTAGTGGATATGAGAGATGAGCTTCGAAGTGGAAATGGAGGTATATTCAGCGAAGAACTGCTAACGGCTATTGAAGAAACCCTTTTGAAGGAAGAACAAGTCATCCTATTTCTTAATAGGAGGGGAGCTTCCTCGCTTACTCAATGCCGTGCCTGTGGGCATGCAATACAATGTCGAAGCTGCGACATTGCTCTCACCTACCATACCTATTATGAAAGATTGGTATGTCACTATTGCGGGCGGCGCACACGTTTGCTAGTCGCTTGCCCTACTTGCGGCACACCTTCTCTCAGCAGGTACGGAATTGGTACTCAGCTTGTCAGTGATAAGGTGTCGGAACTGTTTCCAGAGGCCAACGTAATTAGATGGGATCGTGATGCTGCGAAACATATAAATGAATATGAAAACATATTGAGGGAGTTTCGCAGCGGCGGGTCCCAGATACTAGTTGGTACCCAACTTATTGCCAAAGGACACCACATACCTTCAGTCACTCTAGTGGGAGTGGTTTCTGCTGATATTGGACTCGGTGTTCCAGACTTTCGTACCGGAGAACGAACTTTCCAACTTCTATGCCAAGTTGCGGGCAGAGCGGGACGAGGAAAGAAGCCGGGGAGGGTAATAGTGCAGACCCATCAGCCTCATCATTACGCAATTGCGGCTGCCGCCACTCAAGATTACGACTCATTTTTCGAGACCGAGTCCTCATACAGAAAACGTTATATTTACCCTCCGTTTAGCAAATTGATCAGATTGGTGCATCAGCATACTAAAAGCGCTACTTCTGAACGGAGAGCAAATGATTTATTCCAATTAATAAATATCGAACAAGGAAAGTCGGGTTTGTTCGATACCGATGTTATTGGGCCGACACCCGCTTATCCATCAAGGGTTCGTGGCAATTATCGTTGGCAGATCCTTTTGAGAGGTCCTAACCCGAGATCTCTTCTAGATAAAGTTAATTTGATAACTTCGGGCGGGGGGATAAGGAAAATGCCGAAAGGATGGATTATTGATGTTGATCCCGTTAGCTTCAGCTAATTTAATTTCGTCATTAGGGGTATAACAATTTGTATATGGAGACAGGAACGTCATAAATGACCAATAAACTTCTTCCGGAGTCACGAATTCATTCGGCTCTTCCAGACACTAGGTCGGCGTTGAAAGTGTCTGGTTTGAGAGCCGAAATTAATATCATACGTGACGCACATGGAATTCCCCATGTGCGTGCAAATAATACACATGATGTTTTTTTTGGACAGGGTTTTGCAACTGCTCAGGATAGGTTATGGCATATGGATTTTGATCGCAGAAAAGCATACGGAAGATGGGCAGAACTTGTAGGGGCACCTGGAATCGAAAGCGACCGGTTGATGAGAAAGTTCCAGATCGCTGAGTCTGTAAAAAGAGACTACGAGAACTTGAAATCGGAAACTCGCGAAATGCTTAAGTCTTATTCTTCTGGTGTCAATGCTTTTATTAATACCACTAAAAACCTGCCGGTAGAGTATTCCATATTAGGTGCAGAACCCAAGCTTTGGACTGAACAAGATTCACTAGCTGTGTTCAAAGTCAGACACATTATGATGGGAGTGTTTGAGGGCAAGATTTGGAGAGCTCAATTAGTGAATGAGTTAGGTCCTGAACGTGCTTCAGAGTTACTTAAAGGATATCAACAGGGACACCTGTTGATAGTGCCGCCACTGGCAGAATTTTCTGGGAACATCGCTGATAGCTACCAACACCTCAAAGAAAGTTTTCCGTATATAGAAAAGGTTTTAGAATCGCCTGACGCAGGAAGCAACAGTTGGGCAATTCATGGGAATAGAACCATAACCGGGAAGCCTCTTTTGGCAGGTGATCCCCATCGTGGTTTGGACGTGCCCAATTGTTACTTCCAAAACCAGATTACATGTCCTGATTTTGATGTGATTGGGCTCTCGTTTCCTGGGTTTCCTGGGTTTCCTCATTTTGGGCACAATCGGAATGTGGCGTGGTCTGTTACCCATGCGGGAGCGGATTATCAGGATCTATTCATAGAACGATTTGATGGCGGAGACCCGCTTAAATATGAATGGAAAGGGGAGAAGGTTGACGTTGAATTAAGGTCTGAAAGAATTGTGGTTTCTGGGGGAGATGATGAGATAATTATAGTCAAGTGTACTAGGCACGGCCCCATTATAAGCGAAAGTAGCGATGAATCTGTGGGATTGGCGTTAATGTACACTTCTACAGTGGAACCAAACTTGGGAGTTCAATCACTGATTCCTCAAATGAAAGCTACTTCGGTTGACGACGCGGATGAGGCAATGAGGGATTGGGTGGACCCGTGTAATAATTATCTTTTCGTCGACGTGAACGGTGATATTCGTTATTTGAACCGAGGTAAGGTTCCTATCCGATCACCTTATAACGCTTGGCTTCCTGTTCCCGGTTGGACCGGAGAACACGAATGGGACGGATACATACCATTTACCCAGCTGGCCAGAATTCAAAATCCAAACAATGGATATATTGTGACTGCCAACAATCGAATCGTTGATAGTGACTATCCTTACTACATAGCTCTTGAATATGCTCCCGAATATCGGGCAAGAAGGATAGTTGAACGAATTCATGGTCTCCCCAAAGCTTCTGTCGAAGATATGCTCAGCGTGCACGCAGAAAGGGTGTCGATACCAGCCTTAGCTTATTTACCTGTCATCAATAAAATAGAGGTCACTTCTGAGGAGGACAAAACTGCCCAAAAAGTCCTAGAGATATGGAATGGGTCCATGGAGTCAGATTCTGTTGCTGCCACCATTTTTTCCGCATTTCGGATCAAGCTACATGAGCGAATTATGCAAAACCTTTTCGGTGGCCTTGCAGATGAAGCTATGGTGTCTGGGGGTAGGGGTGCTCCGAGGCACGTGAGCCAGCTTGGATCACGTCTAGTGTCGCACGTGGTGCGGGGAAACACTGAGTTACTTCAGGAAGGAGAATTGTGGGAAGAGGTTGTGGAAGAAGCCTTCATTGCTGGTCTTAAATTGCTTCGAGAGATGTTTGGGCACGATATGGCGTTCTGGCAATGGAGCAGGGTTCACCGGATCAATCCTCAGCATCCCCTTTCTTCTATTTTTCCAGAACTATCTGCATACTTGAATCCCCCTTCTTTTGGGATAGCGGGCGATGGAGACACTCCTCAAGCTGGTGCCTTTGCTCATGTCGATCCATTCGATGTAACCTCGACATCAGTTGCGAGATATGTTTTTGACCTTTCAGATTGGGATAATTCTAGGTGGATAGTGCCTTTAGGTTCTTCCGGACACCCAGGAAGTGTTCATTACTCAGACCAAGCTGAAAGTTGGGCTAATGTCGAAGCTATCCACATGGCATATACAGAAAGAAAAGTCGATTCGATTGCGGTGTCTAACCAGTTGCTTATGCCTTGATAGAAGCTCTTCTACTTACCTCTTCTAAGGGCTTTTCCTGGAAGGGCCCCGGTGTGTGTGTTGTCATCGATCACGATTGTTCCATTAACGATTACATAGTTAATTCCTATAGGAAATTGTTTAGGGTCAGTTCTCGTTGCTGGTGCGGAAACTTCATTAGGGTCGAAAATTGTAATGTCAGCCTTCATACCGTTTCTTAGAATCCCTCTGTCAGGCAGCCCCAGTCTTTGCGCCGGGAAGGAAGTCATTTTTCGAATCGCATCGGGAAGCGATAGTTGTCTCTCCTCTCGTACGTATTCAGCCAAAATGATTGGGAAACAACCGTAAGTTCGAGGGCTAGGGAAGTCGCCCAATAAAACTGCGTCACTACCAACCATTGAAAGCGGATGGGACACGAAGGCAGGTAAAGTGTTGGCGTTTAGCCCCATCGCCACGTAGCAGATTTGGAGATCTTCAGCCAATAGGAGCTCGCAAAGAGCGTCTACAGGGTGCATATTTAATATCTCCGATATTTGGGCGACTGACTTTCCTTCAAATTGATGATTTTCGGGCCTTTTAAAATATGTAAGCCACATTTCGTGCCACGAAGTTGCTCTAGGGACCACCTCCTCCCTCAACCTTTGCCGGTTTTTTTCAGAGGCGAGTATTTTGCGGATTTCCTCTGGACCACCATCGTGCGCCCAATCAGGGAATACTATTAAAATGCGAGTGCTTCCATAAACATAGGGATAGCTATCGAACGTAATGTCTTGTCCATTTTCTGAAACGGATTCCACATATTCTAAAAGGCGATTTCCCCCCCCCCTAAGAGGGGCTGGTTGGTAAAAATGAGTTATATGTACTGGAACATCGCTCCTTGCACCGATTTCGACTGCCTCTCGAAATGGGTCGAGAAAACCATCACCTAACCTATATCTAACATGGGTATGATAAATACCGCCCAGATCGTTTACTTGGTGGGATAATTCGACTAATTCATCCGTAGAGGCGTAACCACCTGGAGGGTAATCTAAGCCTGTTGACATGCCAAATGCTCCTTCTTCCATAGATTCGCGTATCATGGCCTTCATGTTGGCAATGTCTTTTTTTGTGGCAGGTGTGTCCTCCCATCCGATCGCATCGATCCTCAGGGGAGAATTACCTACTAGATAAGCGACATTTACTGCCCCTTTTCCGTCAAACAGGTTGAGGTATTGCTCGACAGTTGACCAATTGGAAGTTAGAGAAGGATTTCCATCCAACCCGGAATTAATCTCAACGAATCGTAAAAAATCTTTATGGTTACGGAATGGCGCGTAGGAGTTACCGTCGACTCCTATTAGTTCGGTCGTTATTCCTTGTCTAACCTTCGGTTCGTGTTCTGGTTCAGAAAGCATTACCAATCCGGAATGGGCGTGCATGTCTATAAACCCAGGTGAAATGATTTTTCCAGATGCGTCGATACGTCTTGCAGATTCTATGGATGATGGATCTTCCCTAATGATATTGATCTCGTCCCCTTGGATGGCGATAGCCCCACGATATCCAGGGTTTCCAGTGCCGTCTATGATAATTCCGTCATGTATTAGTATGTCTAGCATTGAGTGGTGCTCCTCATTTCTTGGAAAGACTCGAATCTTCACTTAAGTATGATGTTAATATCCGATCATGTGTGATGGTGGATCCTTTATAGAATTCTACAAATCAATTTTAATTGATCTGGATCGATAACTACTTTCCTGATTTAGGTTCGTAGATAAATGAATGCTTGATATACTTTCTTGGAACACTATTTCGAACTGAATTCAACTCAATTGCGTTACATATATGAAGTAGAGAGAAAATTATGCAGGATTTAAAGGGCTCTCTGGTAGAAATGGTAGAAAGAATTTCACAAATAATGGTGCGGCTTTGACCTACCTACCAAGGAAAAGGATATAGAACAATTGGAAAAAACGGCCTCTTCGGAAGGTTTTTGGAATTCTCCATTATCTGCACAGCAAACAATGAAGGAGCTCGCACTACTCAGTACACAGGTTGAAAGTTGGAAGTCTATTAGAGATAAAGCAGAGTCCGCTCTTGAACTGTTTGAACTAGCGCTAATTGACGGAGATGAAGACATTATCTCCGGGATTGCAGATGAGGCTGGCGAAATTGCAAACGATTTATCCGGGATGGAGTTCCAGCTAACTCTATCGGGCGAATATGATCAAAGGGACGCGATATTAGCGCTACACGCAGGGGCGGGTGGGATTGACTCCCAGGACTGGGCCTCTAAGCTCATGCGCATGTACGTTAGGTGGGCTGAAAGAAAAGGGTTTAAGAGTGAAATTTTGGACACTTCGTATGGCGAGGAGGCAGGAATCAAAAGTGCTGTATTACAAGTGACAGGTGATTTTGCGTATGGTTTTCTCAAGGCGGAGAAGGGAGTTCATCGCCTGGTTCGCATTTCACCTTTTGATAACGATCATGCCAGGCACACATCCTTTGCATTGGCAGAAGTTCTTCCTAAGGTAGAGGAAGGAATCGACGTGGAAGTAAATCAAGATGACTTGCGAGTGGATGTGTTTAGAGCCGGAGGACATGGAGGACAGAATGTCCAAAAGAATTCGACCGCTGTGAGAATAACGCATCTCCCAACAAACATCGTAGTTTCTTGCCAAAATGAACGATCTCAACACCAGAACCGGGAGATAGCTATGAGAATTTTGACGTCCAGACTTGTCGAGCTCGAAAGAAAAAGAAAAGAAGACGAAATGTCTGAACTCAAAGGTGAATATGTCTCGGCAGAATGGGGTAATCAGATTCGAAGCTATGTACTTCATCCCTATCAGATGGTCAAAGATCACCGTACCGGTGTAGAAACCTCTAGGACGGGCGCTGTTCTTGATGGTGGAATAGATGAGTTCATCACCGCCTATTTGACTTCCTTAGTGGGTGATAATCGGTAGTCACGATCAAAAAGTATTAGTTAATGAGCTTTATAGAGAATAAATGATGAATTTAATAAATGAGAGAATGTATCCTTCCTTTGTTTTGCTGGTCATTGCGGCGCTCTTATTTGGCTCTTTTTTGGTGTCTTGTGGTGGCGGCGAGCCAATAACTGTGGATGAGCCAGCGGCCCTGGATATTGAGAGAAGAGAAACGCCCACTCCTAAGTCATCGATGGATGTGTCATCGGGCTCTCAACAAGCTAGAGACACAAAACGAGACACAAAACCTGGGCCCGTGACCTTGGCTGACGTATCAACTCCTGTTCCTAAAGCCTCTTCTACTGCAGTTCCTGAAGATCTAGGTTTGTCGGGAGGTGTTTTTAATAGACTTTGGTCTGACCCGCCGACCCTTGACCCTCATCTTACTTCTGATACCACATCTGCGGGTGTTGTTGTGGAGATATTTGGAGGTCTTGTGTCTTTCGACACGTCGCTTAATTTGATTCCTGACCTGGCCGAAAGTTGGGATATATCACCTGATGCTCTCACATACACTTTCAAGATAAGAGATGGTGCTGTGTTTCACAATGGGAAACAGGTAACGGCTCAAGATTTTAAGTGGTCTTTGGATAGAGCAGTTAACCCAGATACTGCCTCCCCCGTTGCCGAGACGTACCTAGGCGATATAGTCGGGGTGAATGATGTTCTAGAAGGCAATGCTACTTCTATAAGCGGTGTCAAAGCTATCGATAGCAAAACCATCCAGATAATTATTGACGAGCCTAAGGCCTATTTTCTTCAGAAGTTAACCTATCCTACTGCTTTTGTAGTCGATAGGGAAAATGTGGAGTCAGGAGGAAGAAGCTGGACAGATTCACCGAATGGAACAGGCCCATTCAAAATGGTGGATTACAAGATAGGAGAGAGATTGATCTTAGAGCGCCATGACCAATACCACTTGGGACCTGCGAAGTTGGACAAAATACAGATGAACCTAGCTGGTGGTTCCTCCATGGCTATGTATGAAAACGATGAAATCGACCTGACGGGCATCAGCCTTTTTGATTTGGAGAGGATTAAGGATCCACAGGACCCCCTTAATTCCGATCTTGTGGTTGCTAATCCCAGCTTTTCTATTTCATACATTGGTTTTAACACAAAGGAACCTCCATTTGATGATCCAAAATTCCGACAGGCATTAAACCACGCTGTTGATAAAGAACTGATCGCGGAAGAAGTTCTTGCTGGTTTGGTGGTTCCCGCCTACGGAATTCTTCCTCCTGGATTCCCAGGACATTCTGAAGATATTGAGGGGCTGAGGCATGATGTGGTGCTAGCGAAGAAACTCTTGTCAGAGTCAAAGTATGCTGATCCTACAACTAGACCACGTATCGTTATAACGATACCTGGTACCGGTGGTACCCCTAACCTTGATCTTGAAGTAATAATAAATATGTGGGAACAGAATTTGGCAGTGGAAGTAGAAATACAACAGGTGGAATGGGCCACGTATTTAGCAGACTTAGATAGGCAGAGGTTCCAAGCATTTGGGGGTTTAGGGTGGGAGGCTGATTACCCAGACCCACAAGACTTTTTGGACATACTTTTTCATACGAGAAGCGATAACAATAACGGTGCTTATTCAAACAGTGCAGTTGATGGGTTATTGGAAGAAGCAAGGATTGAAACGGATGTTGTCAGGCGGATGAATTTATATAAAAAAGCAGAGAATATGATTGTAAGCGATGCACCATGGCTTCCATTGTGGTTTGCTGGAGAAAGACATGTGTTGATAAAACCATATGTGAAAGGGTACGAGATTACCCCCATGATAGTCCCCAAGATGAGACATGTTTACATAGAGGAATGACTATACCACCGTGCATCATTTTCTATCCTCTTGGGCCTTATTGTTGGACGGGTCAGGCAGGTTGCTAGATGGCTAAATATGTCCTTAGACGTATATTGTGGCTGCCATTTCTGCTCATAGCGGTCTCATCGATTACTTTTACGCTTGGTACCTACGGTCCTGGAGACCCTGTCCAAGTTATGATGGGGGCTAAATACGACCCGGTTGTTGCAGCTCGTCTTAGAGAGGCGTTAGGTCTTGACCGACCGATCATGGTGCAATACACGGAATACATGTGGAATGCTGTCCAGGGAGACTTTGGTGAGAGCCTTGTATTTCGTGGGAGGTCAGTAAGTTCTCTATTAGTTTCAAAAATGTGGGTGTCATTTCAAGTAAATGCTGCGGCGATGGTGGTTAGTCTCTCCGTTGGCCTACCTCTAGGATTTTGGATAGCTCACAAGCAGGGGACTTGGTTGGATCCTGCCACAATAACTCTCAGTCTTCTTTTGATGTCCGTGCCGATCATGGTGAGTATACCTCTAGTACTCTGGGGTCTATGTTTGAAACTCCATTGGGTACCTTGTTCTGGATGGGGGGGTATCCTTGACGCCAGGATAATAGTGCCAGCTATCACTATGGGAGTTCCGGGGGTGGCCGGGCTCGCAAGGCTCATGAGGGCTAGCACGTTGGATGTAATGGGGCAAGATTTTGTGAGGACTGCTCACTCTAAAGGTATACACCCTCTAAGTGTAGACTACCGGCATATTTTGAGAAACGCGCTAATTCCCATAGTAACAGTTCTCTCGTTTTCGCTTGCCGGTATGCTGACGACAGGTTTCATAACTGAACGGTTACTTGGGATTCCCGGGGTAGGAGATTTCGCGATCAAGTCAATTTTCAGCCGGGACTACCCAGTAATCATGGCGTTTACCTTGATACTCTCCACAGCATTTGTTTTAGCGAATCTTCTCGCTGACATCACTTACAGTTTTATAGACCCACGTATAAGGCTTACTTGATTTGACGGGCCAAGATCTAACGCCTTACGACCGAGGACACTTGCATCGTGCCTTTTTAAGGCTGTGGCGAAAAAAGCTGGCAGTAGTTTGCATAAGCATATTGACGATGATATACGTGTCTGGTTTGGCAGCGCCTTGGATTTCTCCGTATGAATACAATTATCAAGACTACACTGCTATCAGGGAGAGTCCAAGCTTCAAGCATTGGGCTGGTACAGACCTAAAAGGGAGAGATGTTTTTTCGAGGGTTCTTTGGGGAATACAAAATACGGTTGTTATAACCTTCGTGACCATGGCAACTGGCGGATTGGTGATCGGTGTTTCAATGGGGCTCCTTTCCGGATATTTTGGTGGCCGTGTCGACTCCATAATTATGAGAGTAGGGGAAGTGTTTTCATCGTTTCCGGACATTCTTTTGGTGATACTTTTGGCGGCGACTCTACGGATGAGAATCCTGGAATGGGTCAGGTGGGTTGAAGATAATACTTTTCTTGACGGTATCGTTAAAACTGGTATAGCTGACTACCTAGTGGTGTCTCTTGCCCTAGTCTCTTTTAGCTGGATAGGAATGGCTCGCCTTGTGAGAGGGCAAGTGCTTTCACTGAAAGAAACGCAGTATGTGGAGGCAGCTCGTGCTACTGGAGCGTCGATCGGGAGAATCTTATTTGTTCACCTTCTACCAAATGCGATCGGACCGATTGTGGTGACTGTTTCAATGGGTATGGGAGCATTGGTGGGTACTGAGATAATCCTCAGCTGGCTAGGACTGGGAATCCAACCCCCCAGACCTAGTTTAGGAACGATGCTCTATGAGGCAGGGAGTTTAAGCGCTCTTCGAGTGGTGCCCTGGATGTTATTGGCTCCAGGTTTGGTCGCGTGGTCGTTAGTTCTTTGTTGGAATCTACTTGGGGATGCCCTCAACGATGTTCTTAATCCGAGGACCCGTTAGTATGGATGTCATATTCAATAAAAAATTGCATGCTAACATGGTTCCTTTACGCTGTGACTGTTCCGATTTTGCTTTTTGAACGATCCATTAGAGGTATTTCCCGTTATGACCTTTAAACTGCTTCTATATGCGCCTGACTGGCCGAAATCCCCTGGGCATCCTGAAGAAAATATATGTAAATGGCCGGAAGTTCTGAGAAAAGAAATTACAGGTATAGACGTTAGAGTTGCTACATCTTTTGGTGAAGCGATAAAGGAAATTGCGGACGCCGATGCAGCCTTTGGAAACATTGACACCGAGATTTTTGGGTATGCTAGGAATCTTAAATGGCTCGCTTGTCCCCTAGCTGGTCCTCCTCATGGGTGGTACCACGAGGCGCTTATTAAGAGCGATGTTGTGGTTACCAACGCTCGAGATATTTTTAACGATCATATTAGTTCTCATATCTTGGCGTTCGTACTTGCTTTTGCAAGGGGCCTCAACAACTATTTGCCCCATCAGATCGGTAAAGAATGGCGTAGACCGGTTTATCCAGTGGTACATTTACCTGATTCAACGATACTGATCGTAGGTGTGGGAGGTATAGGTGGGGAAACAGCAAGGTTATGCAAGGCCTTTGGCTTGACAGTTGTTGCAACAGACCCTCGAGTGAAAAGCAAGCCAGATGGGGTAGACGAATTGTATTCGCCAGATGGCATTGACGCTCTTATCCCTAGGGCAGATTTTGTTGTTTCAACTGTTCCTGAAACTCCAGCTACTCAAGGGTATTTTAACGCCAACTTTTTCTCACGTATGAAAAACCGATCTTTTTTTATAAATATAGGGCGCGGAGCTACAGTGGTACTAAAGGATCTTAACCGGGCACTAGTGAGTGGGCATCTTGCGGGAGCGGCGCTGGATGTATTCCAAACGGAACCCCTTCCTTCGGACGATCCTTTATGGGGTGCACCGGGTGTGATGATTACTCCTCACGTAGCCGGGGAAGGGCCATATCTCGCAAATAGGAGAACGGAACTGCTTGTAGAGAACTGTAAAAGATTTGCTAGAGGAGATAGGTTGATAAATGTAGTAGATAAGGATAACTGGTTCTAGGTGGGTGCCTTTCTTTGTTCGCAGTTGAGGAATAAGAAGCATTGAAAATACATTTGCTAGACGGTACATACGAGCTCTTCAGATCCCATTTCAGTCAACCACCTAGAACAGCACCTGATGGAATGCCGGTGGCGGCAGTCCGAGGTTTGATCCAATCAGTTCTTTCCTTGTTGAAACATGGAGAAGTCTCTCATGTCGGGGTAGCTTTCGACAGTGAGGTCAAATCCTTCCGGAACAATATCTTCCCTGAATATAAAGACGGCTCAGAAACGCCTCCAGAGCTTGCAGTTCAATTTGCCCTTGCAGAAAGAGCAATTGGATCTCTTGGTATAACGTGCTGGCCAGTGACCGAATTCGAAGCAGATGATTTGCTAGGGTCTGCAGCGATTCATTACTCCAAGGACTCTAGAGTGACTCAGGTTGTCATATGTTCTCCGGACAAGGATTTGTCCCAAGTGGTAAGAGGTGCTGAGATAGTTTGCTTGGATAGAAGAAAAAGATTAGTACTTGATGAAGATGGAGTTATAGACAAGTTCGGCGTAGGGCCTTCCTCTATCCCAGATTATCTGGGACTCATGGGTGATTCGTCAGACGGCATTCCGGGGATTCCAAAGTGGGGCGCCAAGTCTAGTTCTATTATTTTAGCTCGCTATGATTCCATCGAATGCATTCCCAGAGACTACCGGCTCTGGGATGTAAATGTTAGAGGAGCCACAGGTCTGAGTAGTAGTCTTGAATGTCATAGAGAAGAGGCAGATCTGTATAAGATGTTGGCGACATTGAGGTTGGATTTATGTATTCCACAGAGTGTCAATGAACTGGAATGGTTGGGGGCCGACAGAGAGCTATTCCCTGCACTTTGTAATGACTTAGGGATGCCTAACTTACTTCAACAGGTGCATAAATGGGCCGAGTAGGAAAAAACTTGGCCTCCAGGTTGATTATTGAAGAAGAACTGGTACCCCCGGCGGGACTCGAACCCGCGCACCTGGCTCCGGAGGCCAGTGCTCTATCCGCTGAGCTACAGGGGCGTAGGAGTAGGATACATACTTCGACTGACTATGTCATAAAATTATTTAGTCTGAGCGGTAGGCCAGTAGTTCTAGGTAGAAAGTTTTCCGGATCACCACTGGTATAAATAGAAAATTCCATACCCTGCGGCGAGGGCGAGATATATGTAAGAGAAATAAAGTCTCTGATGAGTCCGTGAAGGGTAAATGCGCCATAAAAAGTGCTAGGAGTGTCAGGCTTGCTTGCCAATTAATAACTCGGCTCATAACAAAGATGACTCCCAAAACTGATACGGCTGCGGTTAACAGAAATTCAACAGACTGCATATGATTTAGTGGGAAATTTAACAAGTCCCCAGCAGAAATGCTAAATACACCTACCAGGCCACCCATAAGTAAGGTTAATTTATTAACCTCGGCGGATATCAGTGTCGTGAGGCCTGCAATTGCGTCAGCCCTCGGGCTAAATAATACCGCTATGATTATTTCAGGTGATTCAGACGCTAGAGGTGCTATCCATTGAATCAGGATAAATTCGTCTATTCCGAGCTCTAGACCGCTTTCGACAACTGCTTTGACGAATGGGTGTGCGGCAACAATAATTACGATCGCAGAATAAATAAAAAGTGAAATGACCAGCAGACGCCTTACTAGTTTGGATTGTTCACCAATAGCTAGGGAAGGACCCATAAGTTCAGGTTCTTCTGGTTCCTTAGTAGAGCTTATCCACAGATATACGAGGTAGAGTGCAATTAGAGCGACCGCCACCACAACATGAACCTGTTGCATAAAAAATATTAAAAATGTGACTAGAGTTGCTATTATTAGCATTATTATCTCTAATTCCATCGTGTCTTTAATATTCAGGTTAGAGCGTCTCTTAAGCCAAAATATTATTATTACAGCAGACCACCCAAGACCAATATGTAATCTGTTAGCTCCTGTTATGTTCGCTGCCACCCGCTCCATTTCATCTGTAATCGCGTTACCTGCACCGAACACATGTCCCGCCGCGGACGCTTCCAGGTATGATTGGCCTGCACCACACGCCAAAACTGCTTCGACGGCATATTCTGGGAGTATCGCGATCAAGGTAAGCATTGCGATAGCAAATGAGATTGACATGTCTACTTGAGCTGCTTCTGCCCCCTCCGAGGGGATATAAGAAAAGCTCCTCCAACTATGCCTAGCCCAAATATGAAAGCCGCTAGCAGCGGATCAAGATGTATGTTTCCTAATGCTAGGGTAAATGAAGGAACACTGAGGCCGGCGAATATTGCTAGAAGAATCCAAGATGATCGATGGGCACTCAATGCTGACAGTTCTGTTGGCTCCTAATCTTAGATGTTCCTTCGAAGTTCTTCGGGGTCCATTCTCTAACTAAATACTCCTATGGAAGAGGGACGATCAATTCCTGTTGATTATTCTGCCTAGTTCCTCTACACTTTTGGTTGCGTTGTGTCTCTCTAGACCCTCTAGCTATGTAGTGCATAGATTGGAAGACTAGTTAAGTAGCTAAAGTGGGTGCTCAAAAGCCTTGACATTCCCTTCTTGGGATTAATATCATGAGCCCTGAGATGCACCGTTGGTTGCAACAGTAGATTTGCGCTGTGTAGCCGCTGTGCTTTTTGGATAGAAAAAAACTAAATCTGGATTCTCCATTACAGAAGAGGGGGTCAAATGAGAAAGCTTTTCAGTAGGCGGGGTATGATAACTACCCTGGTTTTCTCAGCATTAATATTTGCGTTGGTAGCCTGTCAGGGTGATCCGGGTAAACCTGGACTTCCAGGCAATCCTGGTAATCCCGGTGCTCCCGGTGCCGCAGGACCACAAGGTGAACCTGGACTTCCAGGCAATCCTGGTAATCCCGGTGCTCCCGGTGCACCTGGCGCACAGGGGCCGGAAGGACCAGCGGGAGCACCCGCACCTGGGCCTGCAGCAAAGGCTAGCCTTGAAGTTAGCAGCGACGCGATTACTATGTCTGATCCGGTCACTATACGTGGCGGAGGATTTGAACCTGACGAATCGGTCATATTGCAGCTGAAGATAGATGCTACTCTTACACCAATTATTGGTGGAGGTAGCGGGGCTCAAGTTACTGCGAATAGTGCAGGAGCATTTGAGGTCGCTTTCGATAATGTGAGTACTAACTCGGCTATAGTCGCTCGAGCGGGTGGCATGTCCACGATATACGCTCAGGGCTCCGAAGGGAGCAAGGCCAGCGTTCCAGTCTTAGTGGTGGCTAACTCGAGTCCGAGTGCATCGCCCTCGTCTAGTCTAGCTGCCTCGCCCGCGGAGTCTGGCGGCACCACCACGATATATGGAGCAGGATTTGAAAGCGAGGAGATGGTTAGTATATTGGCCGGCGGCAAGATATTAGCCGGCGGACAGGCCAATGCTGACGGAGCATTTGTAATAGAGGCGAAGGTGGACCTCGAGGACGGTGTCTACACAATAATGGCCTCTGGTTCATCCAATTCAGAAGCGACGGCTCCGCTCTTAATAGCTACGAAGTAAACTACATACTTTTTTATTTAGGGCTGCTTAGTTTAAGGTAGCGTTATAAACAAGGTTCCCGTGACAGATGGGGACCTTGTTTGTTTTCTGGTCTTTTCGAAAATCCAAAAATATCGGGCTGCAGCCGATATAGTAACCGAGTAAATGTGGGCTAAGAGCAGCTATTATTACCGCCTAAAGGTAAAGGGTCTCACTTTTTTGGCTTACATGTGTCTCGGGCGACAGTCATTGGATTAGGGGAAATGCCTGGTGTGTTAAATGTGGAACGTGTCGTGAAATTGAAGTTGCGAATGCATTGGCGAACACCTAAACTCTTCGGACTCTAATTGACTTTAATCTCCTACCAACTTTTGAGATCACCTCTATACGTATTCCGTTATATTCAACCGTGTCACCGGCACTTGGTATTCGTCCAAGCTGGTGGAGGACGAATCCTCCGATGGTGTCAAAGCCATCGCCTTCAAACGAGATACGAAGTGTTTCGGTCAAATCATCTATTGAAACACCAGCGTCCATCAGAAATTCTGACTCGTTGATTTTCTTCACTTTTGGCTCACTAGTACTAGTGTCGAATTCATCGTGTAATTCGCCTACGATCTCTTCGACGAGGTCTTCAACTGTGACCAGTCCGGAGACACCTCCGTACTCGTCGATAACTATCGCCATTTGCATTCGCTTTTCTTGAAATTCTGTTAGGAGATCTTCTAGGGTCTTTGATTCGGGTACGTACAAGACAGGTCGTAAGTATCGGGATAGATCCGCGGCTCTGGTGCTACTGGCATCGGAGAGAAAGCGCAAGACATCCATAGAATGAGCTATCCCCTCTATGTTATCTAATTCTTCTCTATACACCGGTATCTTGCTATGACCAGCTTTCAACATAGTGTCTGCAACATCATCCAAACTTGTAGTAACTTCGGCGCTTTGCATATCTACTCGAGGGATCATGATTTCGCGAACGATTGTTTTGTCCAGTTGGAATACTCCTCGAATCATTCGCACTTCATGTTCCTCTAAAGGTTCTCCTTCGTCATCTAATCGCATGGCTATGCTACCTGCACCACTGGTTGTTCCTTGGTCTTCTTCTGAGCTGGATGAAGAGCCTATTTCCATAATTCTTTCTTGTGATCGAGTGACAGGGCTTAATATCGCGCCTATGAATGCTGCGAATCCGTATAAAGAGACGGCAATACTTGGTCCGTTTGGTCTTGCTAAAGTGCGTGTTATGGTTTCAATTATTCCAAGGGCCAATAACGAGCATATGGTCACGATCAGGATGTTAGTAAACTCTGAGTAATCTTCGTTAGAGAACTGGACATTTGCTGTAACCAATGCTGAAACCAATGTTCCCGACAGAGTTAAGGCTTTCAGTATTGAAAAGGCTGAAACGGATTGATCAGCCTTTCGAAATAGGCTTTCTAGTTTTTCACTTCCTCTCCTGTTCTCGTTTCTCCATACGAATACGGTTTCCCTAGTTATGGAGGCCAACGCGGATTGTATAAATCCGATAGAGGCAAATAAAATCCCAAAGACTATTAGCAGTATTACAGGGTCTATGATCGTCCTCCTCCTTGAAATATTCGCGCAGGAGCGCCTATAGCTCTCGAATTTGTGGGGATGTTTTTGGTTACGACTGAGCCAGCGCCCGTAACCGAGTTATCTCCTATTTGAACAGGGGCAACCAACATTGTGTTAGACCCGATAAAAGTATTATTGCCAATAACCGTGCGGTGTTTATTTTCACCGTCATAGTTACATGTTATTGTTCCGGCTCCTATGTTGGCGTTATCACCTACATCAGCGTCACCAATGTAACTAAAATGACCGCATTTTGTTCCACTACCAATCCGGCTGTTCTTGATCTCACAATAGTTTCCGACATAAACGTCTTTTGTTAAAAGACTTCCCTCCCTGATATGGCTAAAAGGTCCCACGCTAACTCCATCTGACAGCGTCGATTTTTCGACGATTGACGCTGTTATTTCGCAGTTACTGCCCACTACAGAATTGATGAGAGTAGTTCCAGGACCGATTGAACATGTAGTCCCTATGTGGGTTCCGCTCTTTATAAAACTGTTGGGGTGTATCACAGTATCTTGCCCGATTTCTACTTGCTGGTCTATGTAGGTATTGATAGGGTCTATGATGGTAACTCCGTTAATCATACATTTGTTAAGAATACGTCTTCTAACTTCTGACTCAAGTTCAGAAAGTTGTATACGATTATTAACGCCTCGGGTTTCGTGACAGTTTTCTGTTTCAACTGATGCTATTGGCAAGCCATTAATTGAGGCGAGGGCTACAAGATCGGTTAAATAAAATTCCCCGTCTCCCGAAGGTTTTAGTGATTCAAGAGCTTTCCACACCCATGGTGCTCGAAAGCAATAGACTCCGCAGTTAACTTCTTTAATATTTAATTCATCAGACGAGGCTTCCTTTTCTTCCACAATGCCTTGGATATTGTTTGACTTGTCCCTGACCACCCTACCCATTCCTTCAGTGGGTATAAGAGTCGAAGTTAGGAGTGTGACAGCCGCCTGACTAGAATCATGAATCTCGGTCATGTGAGTTATTGTGGTGCCTTGGATAAGAGGAACGTCGCCACTCAGTACAATGATATTGTCAACATCATCAGCGAGATGTTTCGCCTGGAGGATAGCATGTCCAGTTCCTTTTGGAATTTCTTGAACCGCAAACTGAGTTCTTTTCCCAACAACTGACTCAAATTCACTGTGGTTAGAAGGCACCACGGTTACGGAAGATTCCATGCTGGCTGAATTTGAAGCATCTAAAACCATGTTCAGCATTTCACGTCCACATATTTTATGAAGAACCTTTGGGACGGCGGAGTTCATTCTGGTGCCATTACCCGCTGCCAATATTATCGATTTATAGGAAGACATTAAACGATCCACAGTAGATAAAGAAGCCCTGTTCTCCATTCATAAAAGGAAAGAGAGACATTTAAACTTTTAGAAAGGTCATACACTTTAGGTCAGGCTAGCAAAGCATAAAAATATATGTCAAGTTATAGGAAGGGCTAATGTGGATGAAAGCCCCCTCGACAGATCTTAGTGAGCCACGAAAGAAAAGATCGGACGCCAGGTAGATCTTCAAGGGATATGTCCGCCGATTTGTCAATTTTCAGATTTGAATTTGGTGGAACCACCACCGGTGATAAGCCATTTAGATTTCCTCCAGACCTGCTTGACTTTAACTCTGAGAACGCATCTATATCCGTAGTGTCATCACCTATATAAACAGCGGATTTAAGGTGGGTTTTCTTTGGAATCTTACGGAGATCGAATCCTTTGTGACATCCCAATTTCTAGGATCTCGTGACCCAAAAATATTTAGCTTGCATACATGAGGAGCCGTTTCCAGTGTCTTTGATGATCTGCAGTGGGAGTAGTTATGGTCAAGAGTTCCCGGTTTTCCACGGAGTATGTCTCTTTCTATAGATATTCTGCACTGTGATCGCCGACATAAATCAGATCGTCTAGTCCGACTCGTTCTTTGAGATCCTCTGAATTCCTGCCAGAAATGATTCCCACTAACTAATGGAAGTAAACTAGATAATTTGGTGAGTGACGCTAAGCAGGTGTAATCTGTTTTGGCGTCTCGTGGATCGCGCCCAAGCTTAGATAAAGTGCCTTCAAAGTCAGGTAGTAATGCGTCAGGGTTACTGCCTAGTAATTTAGAAGACAGGCCCCCTATTGTTTTCGAATGGTAACGGTTTGCAATCCATCAGTGCCTTCAGCTGATTTATTGAGCAGTCAAGCCACCGTCGATCACTAGCTCTGATCCAGTCATGTAGGATGATTCGTCCGAAGCTAAGAACAACACGCCCATCGCCACGTCGTAGATTTTACCAATTCTACCCATTGGGATTCTAGATTCCGACGCCGCGCGTCCTTCCGGAGTGGAAATGTTATCGGCTATCATATCGGTTTCGATGGGTCCTGGATGAACTGAATTAGCCCTAATTCCATATTTTGCACATTGTATCGCTGTGAACTTCGTGAATGATCTAACCCCTCCTTTCGAAGCGCCATATGCTCCTCCACTCAGGTTTCCAACAAGCCCAGCTGTCGAAGATATATTTATAATGGATCCCCCGCCCGATGTTCTCATTGCTGGTATAGCATGTTTCGTTCCAAGAAAAATCCCCTTGAGATTCACATCGAGTATTCTGCTAAATTCGTCTGAAGAAGTTTTTTCTATTGGTACTCGACTATAAACACCTGCGTTGTTTACGAGAACATGAAGACTATTGAAATGTGTAACCGCAAGGTTGATAGCACTTTCCCATTCTGATTCAGATGTCACGTCCAATTTGACAGGAAGTGCCTTATCTCCCCTGCTAACAATGTTCTGTGCTGCCCGTTCACATGCTTCTTGGTCTATATCCCCGAGGACGACGCTAGCCCCATTGCTGGCAAATAAGTTGGCTTCATATTCGCCTTGCCCATGCCCAGCTCCAGTAATCAAAATCACTTTATTTGTAAGTCTGCCTGCCATTTATCCCATCACAGTAATACTTCAATTGCTTCTTAAAGACTGGGGTTGCAGTTGTTAACGAGTTGACACGATTGTAGCACCTCTGTTCAAGATACATGTATTTTGCGATTTGACAGAACACTTGTTCTGTTCTAAAATGTTCTATAAATGTAGTCGCCAGGTTTAAGGAAGGATTCATATGGAAAAGACTATCCAACTCTCATTTCGTGGAATAAGGGATCTGAAGGCTAATTATCCTGTGATGGGTTCGAGAGGATTGGATCCGGGGCAGAGAGTTTTGTACTTTGGCACAGTTAATGGAGGGCCTACGACCGGGGCTTTAGGAATTGTCAAACGAACTTATGCTCGCAAAGCTGTAATTGATATGGGTCGCCTCGGTACATGGAACGTTCCCTATTATTTTCTCGCGTATCCAACTTCAGCTGCTTAAATCGCTTTCAGCTAAGGACTGTTAAAGAAACCCTTCTTTACCTGCTCCTTTATTAACCGAGCCACAAGTTCAGGCCTCTGAAGTGGGACGTCGTGAATGCTGTTCTCTAGCCAGATGGTTTCACAAGTTGGAATGTTGCCTTGAGCCAGTCTCACCATTTCTTCTCGAATTTTGTCTCGTTGCCTATCGTGGTTTTTCCCGCGCGCTGGGAGCAAGAATGTAGGGCACTTAACCTTGTGAAAGAACGTGCTAGGTCTATGTTCCCAGAATGCCCGGACAATTTTCAAATGGTTAGCTCTGCTCAAACGTGCCGATACTAGTCCGTCGTTGGAGACCACGAGATTCGCGAACACTATTTCACTAAGAGACGCGGCCTGCGAAGTCCGATCACGTTCACCCCAGTCGCGGTTTTTCATTCGTTGTCTGAAAGATGTTTCCGTGATACCTGTCCAGACTGGTGGTGCCATATGTTGTAATGCTAGTTCCAAAGTGTTTCCTGGTGTTCTGGAAATTTCTATTAATCCTCCATCGACAAGGCAGAGCCCGCCGATAATACCCGGATGGGCAACAGCAGCAGAGATGGCAACACTTCCACCCCATGAGTGCCCGACTACTATAGGACGTTTTAGTTTCATGACTTTGATGAATTGCGCAAGATCTTCTCCCACAGATTTGAAGTCGTAGCCTTCGTCCGGTTTATCTGACCTACCATGTCCTCGCTGATCTATTGCGATCACGGCGTAATCCTTTGACAAGATGGGAGCAATCAAATCCCATATGCGGCAATTAGAGGCCAGACCATGAAGAAGTATGAAAGACTGTCCTTCACCACCCCAATCTCGGTAGTGAAATGACAACGATCTCAGGCGGATCATTTTTTTCTTTGGAAACTCAGTGTGTGTTTTTGGAAGCTTTTTATTAGTCATTACCAGGTCTCTCTTGCTTAAGATGCACCGGGTATGGAAGGGTCCCAGTTAGCTTGGTCTAGAAACGATTTTGAGGAACGGTAGGAAGTTTCCTGACCTTCTCTAATTTGATTGAGGAAGCCGTGATGTATTAAATTCAGGCGTATCTGGACATGGTCTATAGAGAAAAGGTTCCGATCTCTGATACCTTCATTAATGTCTTCCTCGCTATAATCCACGCCTTCTTTGAAAGCCATCATAACAAAGTGAAGCGCGACCAGACGCTCGCCTACTTCCAGCGGAAAGTCTGGCAGCATTTCTGTGTTCTTGGTCCAACGTGAAAACAATTCCCTGTAGTAGTCTGGGTTGATTATTAGGTCTGACAATGCCGTTTTCCAATCGTTACCTGAGATAAGTGTGGAGTCTAGGGGGCCTCTTGTCCGCCTGACTGACTCCTGAGAAATTCTTCAATCTCATCTACCATGTCACTTCCGGTGGGCATTTCGTCTTTTTCAGTACGAGCTTCATCGTACTGACTTTCTAATTTCGCAACGTATGATCGAACATCCGGTTGGGCTGCAATTGCCTTGGAAACTTCTTCTCTGAAGGCTTCCCCTGCCAGTTGAAGCTCGCTCATGTCTAGGTCTATATCTACGAGTACTTTCAACCTTTCCAGTAGGGCGTAACTAGCAATGGGGTTAGGAGACGTTTGCACGTAGTGGGGGCAATGGCCCCAGATGTTTGCATGAGGAATTTCTCTTGTTAAACATGCGTCGGCAAAGGCAGAATGTATACCTGTAGGACCTTGATATCCAGAATTTTTTATACCAAGCCACTGGGCTTTTTTAGTGAGTTCTTTACTACTTGCTCGTCCTGTTATACGAACATCCCTTGTATGTGGGACGGCATCAAGAAGTGCCCCCAGAGAAATCACCAGTTCGACACCAGCCATGTCAGCAACCTGCAGGACCGCTTCTGAAAAAGTTCTCCACTTGAGATTTGGTTCGGTGCCCACATATAGGAGTACACCGTTTTCTGGGTTGCCCTCGGGCACGTAACTATAAAACTCGTTACACGGCCATTTTAGAATTCTTTCTTGTTTCCTGTTCATTCTTGTTTGCGGGCGCGTAACCGTGAAGTCGTAATAATTTTCGGGATCTATTTCTACAATCTTTTTCGTTGGCAATTTTCTGACCATGTATCTAACGGCTCTGGTCGCAGCTTCAGCAGCATCTGGCCATCCGGCAAATGCTACTACCATGGTACGAAGATTCGACGGAGGAGTTTCGTGGACTATCAATCCATTCATATTAGCTCTCCCTACGATCCGAATTTTGTGGGAGTGTACCATTTTGCACAATATATTCCAAATAGGAAAGCATATATCTACATATGTTGTGGTTTTTCGTCTGTCTAAATAAAGTGCTCGGTGGTGGAAGGCGAAGGAGAGTAAAGTGTCGTGGTGTTATACTTTAGCGGATGAGGACTGGCTGTAAAGGTGGTCACATTCGCTTCAAATTGTGCGTCTTGGAGACAGTTTAGTAGTAACGTTGACGTATGGAGTTTTTTTCGTGTCAAGAACAATAGGGGCGCTTGTAAGGAGGCCCAACTACAAGACGCGTGGTTGACTCTATTGTGGAGGCAGAGAAGCAGGGTATTCCAGCCGTTTGGATGACTTCTGGAGGAGACCCGGGTGCGGGTAGAACAAAATTAGATTATTTTCCAACAACTGCCTTTTATTCAAAAATGTTTGAGGAGCCCGGCTTTTCTAACGCTCTACAATCGGGTTGGACAGACGAAATAATTGATTCAATAGTTATTACAGATTCCGCGAGGATGAAACTGCACATTATGTAGATGGACTCTTCTAGAAAGGTATTTCAGAAGTGATCGCTTCTGTTGTTGTTGATTCCAGCTGACATTCCTCTGCCTCCAGAACAATGAGATTTATAGCAGATTACTTTTCGTCCAGGTAGGTAAAACTGAGGCTATTCGCGACGAAGTGGTAACAAGGAGTTTCATATTGCCAGTAACTTTTAGCGAATTTAGATTTTGCAGTGTCGCTGCGACACCGCAAACGTCGTGGTATTTTCTCACTGTCAAAGACATTGATGGTTTTGAAACAGTGGTCGAATTCACCAAGGGAAAACAATCGTTAGAAGTTGCGCGAGGTATCCAGGATATTTTTGACAGAATTGTATCTCGGAGTGTCCGTGGTGAAAATTGTCTAACAGGTCTGTTAGGAATCAAAAAATGCATTGATGGACGGACGACACTGGCTGCGGCGGTTAGTGCTGTAAGGACCGCAATTTCTCAATTGGAATCACTACAAAACAGTGAGACACTCGCTAAAAACCTAAAAGGTCAATTTAGCGAATCTGTGCCTATATACGGAAATATCAATAGAGGTTTGTTCAATACCGGCAGGGAACCATCAGATTTTGTTCGTGCAGCGGAAGCTGCTGTTAATCAGGGGTTTGACATGATTAAATGTGCTCCCTTTGACGAGGTGCATTCCAATGACTCCAGAGAAACAATATTGGAGAATGCTCGGCCTGGTATTGATAGGATTAAAGCTATCAGGAAAGCTATGGGTGAAAAGTTAGTCATATTGATCGACTGTCATGCCCGATTTGAAGAACATAGCGCCTATTTGGTGTCGGAAGAGTTGCATAGATTGAATATAGGCTGGTTTGAGGAACCTCTTGATCCAAACGATGAACCTGAGAAACTATCCAAAGTGTTGAAGAAAGTTTCAATGCCGGTAGCTGGGGGAGAATCTGTTTACGGCGAACTCTCTTTTTCGTCCTTGTTGAAAAATGGTTCCTTGAATGTCATTATGCCGGATATAAAATATTGCGGTGGGGTAGCAGAGGCAGTAAAATCGGCGCGGAAAGCCCTCGAGATTGGGGGTGCGTACTCTCTCCATAGCCCATCAGGACCTATATCGCTGGCAGCGTCGGCCCACGTCACGGCAGCTGCGGGAGGTGCCTTGCCTTTAGAGCACGCAATCGACGAAGTAGATTGGAGATGTGAGTTGGTATGTCCGTTTGAGAGGATTGAAGCCGGCAAGATAATTCTTGAAGATTCTCCAGGAATAGGGTGTACTCTAAACGACGATGTACTGAAATATAGAGGAGAACAATTTAATGTATGAAGTTTGGCGTTTGAACAAAGAATAGTTATTTTTCGGCAAGAAGATCATAAGCAAGGTGGAGCATTATCTTTGTTCCACTGACCAGGCTTTTTATACCTATGGATTCATCGGTGCCATGAGCTCTGCTTAGCATCGGGTCGTCATCTGGGTGTGATCCTGAGAACCCGTAAGTAGTTATTCCTAGAGGTCTAGTAAACCTAGAGTCCGTAAACCCGTTACTTATCGCAGGGACAAATTGAACGTCATCTCTATCCAATGCTCTACTTGTCGCTATCTGTAAGCTGTTCTTTAATTCTGTTTCGAAGTCTGACGAATTGGGAACCGCCATGTAGTCGATTGTATAGTTAATTCCTTGTATTCCGTCGATTATTTTATCTAGTTCAACTCGTAAATAAGTTTCGTCTTGATGAGGAAGCGTTCGGACATCGCAAGTTAGCCTGATCTGCTCTGGGACGCTGTTAGACTTTATGCCCCCATTGATCATTGTAGGCGTTATAGTCATGCGGGATAATGCTTTTAGCATAGAGGCAAGTCTAGGGTTCTTTTCTTCCTGTTCTAAGATGATGTCATCTATGTTGTCTGGGGATGGTTTATGTTCAATGGCGAAGGTAGAAAGGTGTTCGAATAAGCCCGTGGAGGTGTCCCTCTCTGGCTCGTATTCCTTGATCCTTTCCAAAAGTGCAGAAAGCCTATAGAGTGCATTAGTTCCTTGCCATGGAACAGATGCATGAGAACTAATACCTTTTATGTCAATCTCGACTTGGAGACGGCCTTTTTCACCCACGCCAAGTATGTATGTCATGGCTCCCGCAGCTTCAATAGGTGTCCCTCCGCCTTCGTTAACTGCCAACGGTGCGTTTAAAGTCTCGGGATGATTTTCCGCCAGCCAACCGAAACCATATCTGCCGCCGTGTTCTTCGTCTGCGCCCGATATCAATGTCAACCCATCACGAAGTTGTATTCTGTTTCTTTTTAAGATTCGCATTGCCATCAATTGAGCTGTAAGCAATCCTTTGCAGTCGGAAGCACCTCTGCCATAAACCCTGCCGTTATGCACTTCTGCGCTAAACGGAGGGAAGGTCCACTTATTTGAGTCTTCTACTGGTACTACATCTGTGTGAGACATAAAAAGAAGACCCGCATCCCCTGATGCACCTTCCAGTTTGGCTATGATGTTTCCTCTGTTAGGAGCTGACTCGAGGATTTCGGATTGGATATCATCTTTAGCCAACCAATTCTGGATATAAGCACATACTGGTGTCTCGTTACCGGTGGGCATGAATCCCGTGTTAACAGATGGAATACGGACCAGAGCTTGTTCAAGTTCAACTAGTTCCTCTTCTAAACCCTCTGTTTGGATTAGCATGTCATCAAGTATCGGCATATATGATTTCCTTTGCGGATGGTGGCTGATTAGAAAACGTCAACGATCATCAAAAGTAATGCGATTGTTTTGGCGTCTTGTATTTCCCCTAGTTTGATAAGTTTATGAACCTCTTCCAAAGGTATCCGTTCTGTTGTGATTTCCTCGTCATCATCCCCCGGAAGCTCCCTTTTCATTAGGTTGCTTGCTAAGTAGCAATACATATATTCATCTGTAAAACCTGGGCTGGACCAAAAACCACCTAGCAATCGGAGGTTGTTAGATGCGAATCCGACTTCCTCCTGTAGTTCACGCATTGCAGCAACGTCCGGTTCCTCGCCTTCTTCTATGAGTCCAGCTGGAACTTCAAGTAGTTTTTCTCTTGCGGGGTGCCTGTACTGTCTTACGAGAAGGACGTTACCATCATCATCTAAAGGTGCAATAGCGACAGCTGGTTTGTGGGTTACAACTTCCCGAAAGACCTCTTTACCAGACTCCAAGATAATCCTGTCTAACTTGACATCCACTATCACACCTTCATACTTCAATTCTGATCGAATGGTTCGGTAATCCAGAGGGTGTTCCTTCACTTTTATACTCCTGAGTCTTCGGGGGGCCGCTGGGATCTGTATGCTGATCCTAATCGCATGTTCAAAGCGGTGAAGAAAAAATCAGGCTGGTGAGATCTAAGGAATTTTGCGGTGTATGGACTCTTCTTAATTTCTACCTTCTCTCCCGGTCCTAATTTAGAATCAACGAACCCATCTGCGCTGATTGAAGCTTGGTATCCATCTGAAGCTTTTAGGTCTACCACAGAATCTGGCGCTAGAATGAGTCCGTCTCGAAGTCCTGTATGTGCCGCTACTGGTTGAAGCATCATCATCTGAGCTTCTGGGAATACTATTGGCCCACCAGCGGAAAGAGCATACCCTGTACTACCCGTCGCGGTCGATATTATGATTGCATCTGCGCGGAACTTCGTGAGGTGTACATTGTTAACAGAAGCTTCTAATTCCACGAGTTTAGATACTTGGCTTGTACCTACAGTTATATCGTTGAGTGCATGAATAGACAAATTTGGTTTAGTACTCCCTGGTGAGACGATACTAGCTTCCAGCATCATTCGTTTTTCCACTCGAATGTGGCTATTGGCGTGATTGGTGTAGTCGATAAATTCTGGCAGACGTTCTTTTGCCTCCTTTGGGGTCAGTTCTGCCATAAAGCCGACCTTGCCCATGTTTATGCCGACTATAGGTGCTTCATAAGGACTTATGGACCTCACTGCTCTGAGAATGGTGCCATCGCCACCGACAACCACGACAAGGTCAGTAGTTTCCAGGTCTACAGATCTTTTAGAAAGTTCTCCCGCAGAAGAAATCCAAGCCCTATTCATCAAGTTTAATGATGTGACTAACTCTTTAGCCTTCACCTCTGTCTCTGGCACCCTGGAATTATGTATGAAGGCTATTCGACTTCCGTCATTCATGATTTACACCGGATAGGATATCAATAGTAAAACTCTGTGGAAGGTAAACGAAGCGCTCTAGTTTACCATTCTACTAATCAGCTGACTTTTCTTCTGCTCTTGAGCTCTAGATTAACTGATAATGGTGCTAACTGCTCTATACGCAAAGTTTATTATAGGCGCTGGGTATAAACCAAAAACTAGAGTGGCTATCATAGCTACCATAGCAGCAGACGCAGCTCCCACATCTGGCCGTAATGGTAATGATTCCGTGGCCTCAGAAATAAACATCACTTTCACCACCCTTAGGTAGTAGTATGCCGAAATAACGCTATTGATAACACCGATCGTTGCCAGCCACCATAAACCTGTGTCCATTGCAGCTCCAAAGATATAGATCTTAGCCATGAATCCCACAGTTGGCGGTATTCCTATTAGAGATATCATAGATAGTGTCATCGCTGCTGCCATTAAAGGTGACTTTTTGACCAATCCGGCGAATGAGTCGATCATATCGCTGTTGGTTTTGTTAGATATGGCGATGATTACTGAGAATGCTGTCAAATTAGTCATTGCGTAGCCGGCCAAGTAGAAAAGCACGCCCGAAGGACCGGCTTTATCTGCTCCAAAACCTGCGGAACCCTGAAGGGCTGTAACAGACGCCAAGCCTACCATCAGGTAGCCAGCCTGAGCTATCGTACTGTACGCTAGCATTCTCTTTATATTCTCTTGCCTAATAGCTATTAGGTTACCTACTGACATGGATAGAGCGCTAAGGATTGCTATCAAGTTGGCCCAATCCATGTTAAACGAATCAACTCCAAAGGCTGTGTAAAACACCCTCAATATGACTGCAAATCCAGCAGCTTTGCTGGCGACGGAAAGAAATCCTGTTATGGGAGTTGGGGTTCCTTCATAGACATCTGGGGCCCACATCTGGAAGGGAACTGCGGAAATTTTGAATCCAAAACCAGCGGTTATAAGAACTAAGCCTAATATTAAGGCGGGACTTGAGTTAACACCAAGCTCTGTGATGTTAGCCGCAATTTGATCCAGTTGGCTAGATCCCGTGAATCCATAAACAAGAACCATTCCATAAAGTAATATCGCAGAGCTTATCGCGCTTAATATTAAGAATTTCATACCTGACTCAGCTGATCGCGATTCTCTTATGAAAGCCGCAAGTGCTGCTGTTGGTAAGGCAGCTAGTTCGAGAGCTATGTACATAGTTATCAATTCCGTCGTAGAAGCCAGTAGCATCATCCCTACAGATGAGAACAAGATCAGTGAGTAATATTCGCCTTGGTGGTTTCCAAATCTCTTCGCATATTCGTTTGAGGAGATCACCACTATTGCTGTAGCTGCCAGCACAAGGTATTTAAAGAAGAGGCTGAAACTGTCTACCCTGAGCACTCCAAAGAATCCGTCCTGTACAGTAGTTCCACTTAGATGCACGCTGAAAAATAAAGGAACTATTAGACCAACCACTGTTACAAAAGGCAGTATTCTTTTGTTCTTGAATAAAAGGTCCGTGGTAATCACAATAGCAGCGAGTAGAGCGACACTCAGCTCAGGAGAAAGTAGGTACAGGTCATGAAAGGTCATCTTAATTTACAATCTCCGGTGGGAGCATCAATATACCCTCACTGAAAATATTGGAAACAAACTCTGGGTATATGCCCAAACCTATGATACTCACCACCAAAATCGCTATAGGGATCATCTCGGGTAAAGTTGCGTCTGTAAGATTGTCATGATGGGTTGGTCTCGGACCGAATATCGATCTTTGAATCATCCATAGTATGTACCCTGCCGTCAAAATCACTACGCTAGCCCCGATGATGGCAAAAAGTTTCCAGGCGGGGAAAATTCCGAGAAAAACTGTTATCTCAGCTACGAATCCACTGGTTCCTGGGAGTCCGAGAGAGGCTAGACCAGCTATGAGTAGTGCAGTTGCAAGGAAAGGCATCCTCCCAGCTAGGCCACCTAAATCAGGGATATGCCTGGTGTGTGACCTTTCATATATGTATCCTACAGTTAGGAAAAGAAGAGCTGTAATTGTCCCATGAGTGAACATTTGTAAGGCTGCTCCTGTCATACCAAGAACAACTTCGGATCCGTTGGTGGATGCAAGACCGAGCAGTACAAAACCCATGTGACTTATGCTGCTGTATGCTATGAGCCGCTTCAAATCAGTTTGACGAATTGTTATTGCTGCACCATAGATAATGTTTATCACTCCCAGTGAGGCCAGAAGCCACGAAAATTCAATGAGTTGGTCGGGGAATATGGAAGCCGACACCCGTAACATCCCATATCCTCCCATTTTTAAAAGTACACCGGCCAGCATAACACTCGCAGCTGTCGGAGCATCTGTATGGGCGTCGGGAAGCCATGTGTGGAAAGGGAAGACCGGCAATTTCACGGCGAAGCCGATGATAGTCAGAAAAAATAATACCGACGCAGGCAAAATGAGGGTTGCATGTTCTAGCTTTTCATGCATCTGTGTCATGTCGAAAGTTCCTAGGGAGAAGTACAGTACCAGAATTCCTAACAACATGAATGCACTTCCCAATATAGTGAAAATTAGGAATTTCATTGCGGAGTATTCTTTTCTGCCACTGCCCCATATGGATATCAAGAAAAACATGGGGATGAGTTCTAATTCCCAGAACAGGAAGAACAAGAAAAAATCTAGAGAGGTGAATACTCCGATAACGGCCCCCTGCAGGGCCAGCAACCACATGAAATGTTCTTTCATTCTGTGCGTAACATTCCAGGATGCAAATACGGCGACAATTCCTAGAATTCCTGAAAGGAGCACAAGAGGTGCACTGATTCCGTCGACTGCAAGGTAATAATCCACTTTGAAGGAGTCGATCGGGATCCACCCGGTTATGCGATCTGCCATTTGATAGCCGCCGGGACCGTTTCGGTAAGCTAAAAATATGTAAGATGTGATCAGGAGTTCAGTTAGGGTTATTATTACCGCGAAGCTTCTGGCGGCTTTACCGGACAGAAACGACAACGTGATAATTGCGCCAACTACGGGCAAAAAAACCGCTATGCTTAAAACCCAGTTGAATTCTTCTACTATCATAGTTAGTTACCGAATATGAGTATGGCGGCGATTACGATGATGCCAATCGACGTCGCTGTTGCATATGTCTGAAGTTGACCATTCTGGATTTGTCTTAACACACTGCCGAAGTTGGCTCCGAGCCATCCGATAGTATTCGCAATGCGATCCACGAATTCTCTATCGAATATATCTGAAACTAAGGCAATTCCCCTGTAATAAATTCTTTTCACCAGGACCCTTTCATATAATTCATCAAAGTAGTATTTCCTGTGTAGCAAAATGTATAAAGGTTTGAACGCATCTCCAAGGGCAGATGGGGATATGGACGGATTGGGTTTATACATAAGGAAAGCCAAGAGAATTCCCAGAAAGGCTATGAGGGAAGAGCCAACTGCCAGAATTATGTTGAAATCGGCCCCATGCCAACTGGGATCAAGGAAATGGGACATCCAGTGAGCATTCAGTCCTACTAATTGGAAAGGAGAGTTGGCGATAAACCCTATTGCTATGGCAGGGACGGCTAGTATAACCATGGGGACCAACATTGTGTACGGTGGTTCAGCCAGATGGACTGGACCGTGTGCCTTCGACTCGGGATCTTTATCAGAGCCGCCCCTAAATTCACCTTCAAATGTCATAAACAATGCCCTGAACATATAGAAGGCTGTCAAGAAGACCGCGGTGATTCCTAGAATGAACACCAATAAGCTTGTGAGGCTTCCTCCGTTTATTCCGCTATCCAACGCGTTCAGGAGTATTTCGTCCTTGCTCCAAAACCCGGCCAATGGGAATATTCCGGCTAGACTAAGGCTTCCAATTAGGAATGTATAGTAAGTGACCGGCATCTTCTTACGGAGTCCGCCCATGAATCGCATGTCGAAAGTGCCTGTTGCATGGTTGATGCTTCCAGAACCGAGAAACAGCAGGCCTTTAAAGAAAGCATGAGTGAAAAGATGAAAAATGGCTGCTCCGTATGCACCGGTTCCCAGAGCTAACATCATGTACCCCAATTGGCTCACTGTGGAGTAGGCCAGAACACGTTTGATATCGTTCGATACCAGCCCCAATGTTGCCGCGAAGACAGCGGTTCCACCTCCTATAAGAGCAACCAACGTCATTGCGTCGGGGGAGGCCTCAAAAATCGGGAAAAATCTACCGACCAAAAAGACTCCAGCTGTTACCATTGTTGCGGCGTGTATTAGGGCGCTGACTGGGGTGGGACCCTCCATTGCGTCTGGAAGCCACGTATGCAAAGGGAACTGCCCCGACTTTCCTATAGCTCCAACAAACAATCCGGAAACAATTAATGTTAGCGACAAAGGGGTCAACAGACCAGGAAGGTGAACGTTGATTGTCTCTATTTCCAAATAATTTAGGCCATCCTCAGATGTGGCGGTCTTTGCGAATAGATACATCAGCGCTAGAAGAAAACCAAAATCACCAACTCTGGTTACTATGAAAGCTTTTTTGGCCGCCGCCGCCGCCGCCGGTCGATGAAACCAGAACCCGATCAGCAAATAAGAACAGAGTCCCACGAGCTCCCAGAACACAAATAGTTGAATCACGTTAGCCGCCATCACTAATCCGAGCATGGAGGCCGTAAACAACGACATGTAAGCGAAATATCTGGCGTATACAGGTTGTCCTAGCTCGTATGGAATCTCCTTGCTTTTGGGCGGTGGATTTTCATTGAGACTGTGTGTTTCAGGTGGTTTCATATAGCCAATCGAATAGATTTGGACCAACAAACTTACTCCGGTGACGATTACCAACATAATGGCTGTCAATGGGTCCATAAATATGCCGACGGTCATTCTAAAATTTCCGATCGTCAACCACTCATGAGTTCCGAACACAAGGTGCTTGCTGTCATTCGCGACTTCTATAAGAGCAAGCAGCGAGATTATGAACGCTGCCCCTATTGAGGCTATGGCAATAGGCCCAGAGATAAATGAATATTGATTTAGAAACGGTCTGATAATTAGCGATATAGTGGCAAAAGATACCAAAGGCAGAAAAAATATCAGCCATATGAGCGTTTCATTAATCATGGCCTAAAGTTTCCTTAGGATTTCGTCAGCCACATGTTCGCGGCCTTTAGGCACAAAAATTCTGAAGGTGACCCTTTCCCCCCACGAGATAATATCTTTGACTGGCAAGATTTTTGTTGGCAATCCCTCGCTCTCAAAAGTGTCCTTCCACATTTCGGCGGTCACTAAGTTCGGAGTTATTTTGTACTCAGTCCACATTATAAAATTCTACTTTCTTAAGTCTGAGGCTTCTGTTACAAGAACGGTTTGCCTAGATCGATATATTGCGATAATTATTGCAAGGCCAAGAGCAATCTCAGCTGCTGCTACGGTTATAATGAAGATAGTGAATATTTGGCCTGTTAGGATAAAACGCGCCGCGTTATCTATCGCATATTGGCTTTGCGATAATGCTGCTGGAATCGTATACCGAGATAGGGCAACAGCTGTCAAGTTTACCCCATTGAACATTAGCTCCAGGGACATTAACACTGCAATGGCATGTCTTTTGGAAAGCGCACCGTAAAGTCCAATAGCGAACAAAATAGCGCCTATTATTAGAAACCGTTCCAATGTCATCTGTTACCGGCCTCTCACTAATGCTAACGCTCCTAGCACTGCTGCTAGTAGCAGCAGTGAGACCGCTTCGAACGCTAGTACGAAATCTCTTAATAACATGCTCGCGAGGTTGGGTATTCCATTTGACAGAATCGTCTGAACATCACCCATTTGATCTTCGGGCAAAGCCTGTGGGCTTAACAGATTCCAGTCTGTGTTGGACACCACATAGATTGCGAGGCCCATAAATATTACGGAAATTAATGCCACAGGTATTCTGAAAGAGTGCGAAGGACTACCCTCATCTATGTCCCTTGTCATAAGTATCGCGAAAATTATCAGGACGGAAATGGCCCCCACATATATCATCAATTGAACGCCGGCGAGAAATTCAGCCCGCAATAATATAAACATTCCCGCTACTCCCAGGAGAGTCACAATCAAAAACAATGCCGCTCTAAACAGGTCTTTTATCTGAACTACTGCTATAGCAGAGACTACGGTCGATAGGGCGATAATCCAGAAAATAATTTCTGTAATCAAAGCATTTTCAGCAGCGCTTGTCGGGGTCATCTTTTAGCCCACCTTTCCTCCTGATCCCCGAGCGAAGGTTTCTCATGTCTGCCGACTTCATCCCACGCTGCCTGATCTCCTCCTATAGGATCGTGCCCCCGATCAGATAGTTGGGGCCTGAACCATGTACTGGGTTTTTTCTCGGCTTTTTTTAATTGGTTAACATCTATAACAAGTTCGTTACGTGAGTATTTTCCCTCTTCAAACCCACTTCCCATATGGAGAGCGTCGTAAGGGCAGGCTTCTACGCACAATCCACAGAACATGCAGCGCCCGATATCAATATCGAATACTTCTATATCGTAGCTTTGCCCTTCTTGCAAGTTGGCTCCGCTAGTGTCAGTCACAATTTTTATAATTCCCAACGGGCAGTATTTCGCGCAGCTGGCGCATCCTGTGCATCTCTGGTCATACCATGCAAATTCCTCGCCTCTGAAACGATCATGTTGTGGCAATTTTTCCTGAATAGTTTCCAGTCCGATTAGTGATTTGATGGTTCTATTCGGTCTGGTCAGCATGAAATAAAGAGTGTTTTTGTTCTCTAGTTTTGCTAAATCTCTCGGACTGGCCTTTCTATTAGGATATTGATGAATGTTGAATTGTCGCTGCGGCAATATGAAATTTTTCATAGTGACGCCTAATCCGCTTATTACTCCAAGTCCGTACATGTTCAGTCTGCCTCTATTCCCATATTTGCTAACGGTGAAGGTATCGGTTCCGGCCTATAGAATTTCTTTTTACCCAGGAAGTGCATTATAGTGACCAGAGTCACTGCTGTTGTTAGCCAGTTAACACCAGCCATTATCAACATATCTGAGACGGTTATTTTGCCATCATTCATGCTCAGTATAAAAACTTCAGTTGCTACCAAGAAAATGTTTAATATTCCTAGTCCGAAAAGACCTTTCCATGCGAACCCCATTATTTGATCAACTCTAAGGCGTGGCCAGGTTGCTCTAAACCACAGCAGAACAAATATGACTATAAGTGCTTTGGTAGCGAACCATACTTGGCCAGGTATGGGATCAAATCCTTTGGTTCCGCCCAGGAAAAGTGTTGTCACGACAGCAGCAGTAACAATCGGTGCCATAAACTCAGCCAGGAATAGGATCGCGAACTTAATACCGCTGAATTCCGTGTTATATCCGGATCCAAGTTCAGATTCCGCTTCTATCTGATCAAAAGGAGTTCGGCTCATTTCAGCAGTGGCGGCAGCCATAAATACTAGGAATCCCATGGGCATCACAGCGATAAACCAAATCTGTTGGCTTTTCATTATTTCGGTCATTGCAAGTGAACCAGATAGAAGGAGGACGCTGGTTATGCCGAGAGCCATGGGGATTTCGTAACTTATTAACATTGCAGCGCCTCTCATCGAACCTAGAACAGCATATTTATTTCTAGATCCCCACCCAGCCATAAATATCGCTATGGAATTTACTGAGGTTACACCAACTATAAATAGTATCCCGATATTTAGACTGCCCAGAAAAGAGTCTTCTGAAAGCGGTATCACTGTGATAATAAGAAGAGTGGGTGCCACCAAAGCTATCGGTGCTAAAGTCATGACAGGCTTATCTGCTTCGTCCGGGATGGTGTCTTCTTTCATTATTAGTTTCAAGACGTCTGCGAAAGGTTGGAGGATGCCAAAAGGCCCGTGTCTGTTTGGTCCACGTCTGACCTGAAATCTGCCCAATATACGCCTCTCAAACCACGTATAAAATGCTGTTGAAAGTATCATCACGTTGATTACGATGAAGGAAATGGTAATGCCGGCGCTTAGGAATGCTGCTATACCGGCAGTTTCTGAACCCATGCCAAGAGATTCAAAAATAGATTCAAAAAATTGATCCATCACATAGAAGTCTATCAGCCCATCCAATGACATTAGCGATCTACCTCACCGAGCACTATGTCAATCGATCCCAGTATGATGATAAGATCACCCATTTTCCAACCCTTGAGCATGTCTCTCAGTGGAGTGAGATTGAGAAATGATGGTGCTCGCACTTTGCATCTGTAGGGGGCGATGCTGCCATCACTAACCATATAGAAACCCAATTCTCCTTTGGGCCCCTCTACAGAACAATATGCTTCCCCTTTAGGCGGCCTCACGAAGAATGGCGTATTGGTTCGTATCGGACCTTCTTCAATTTGTTCAACACACTGAGATATAATACGGACGCTTTCTCTCATTTCCAACAATCTGACGTAATATCGGTCGAAGGTGTCACCAAGACTTCCAATAGGCGTGTTGAACTTGATCCTGTCATATATCTCGTATGGATCTGCTTTTCTCAAATCCCACTTAACTCCGGATGCCCTCAGATTTGGCCCCGATACCGAAGCGTCTATGGCTTGAGCGTCTGACAAGAGACCCACACCCCTCGTTCTGGCCAAAACTATCTCATTAGATGTGATTAAGGTTTCGAGTTCGTCCAGATAGTTCGGCAAGTCTCCAATTACGGTGTCCAGTGATTCCCAAAATTCCCTAGGCGCGTCTTGAAATACCCCGCCTGGGCGCATATAACTCAAAGTGATTCTTGCTCCGCAAAGCATTTCAAATAGGTCCAGAATTCTTTCCCGCTCTCGGAAGCAATATATCAATGGAGTTGCTAGTGCCCCTAGGTCATTCAGCAGGAACCCAGTGGCCATTAAATGACTGGCTATTCGCTGCAGTTCTGCGCTTATAACCCTTATGTATTGAGCTCGCTCTGGCACCTCTATATTCGCCAATTTTTCCACCGTCCGAACATAGGCAAGGTTATTGGACATGCTGGCAACATAATCCATTCGGTCCGTCAGCGTAACTATCTGTACGTAATTTCTCGATTCCGCTAATTTCTCAGTGCCTCGATGAAGATAACCGAATACAGGTTCAACATCGATGATTTCTTCTCCATCAAATGTGACACGTAATCTGAAAACACCATGGGTACTGGGATGCTGTGGTCCAAGATTTATAGTAACCGGTTCGGTACGTATATTAGTCACTGGATATCCAGATAATCTTTTCTGAGTGGATGTCCATCAAATCCTTCCCAAAGTAGAATTCGTTTCAAATTTGGGTGACCTTCAAATTTAATGCCCATCAGATCCCAGATTTCCCGCTCCTGCAGATCTGCTCCCTGCCATACGCCTGTTACGGAGGGTAGAGAGGGTTCATTCCTGCCAGGGCAGAGTGTTTTCACGACGGCTCCATAGTTGTTTCTCATAGAAAGCAAATGATAAATAAGTTCAAAATGTTCCACGTAATCTATGGCTGTTATGGAGGTTAGATAAGAGAAATCTAAGCCAGACGGGTCTTTTAGGATTCTACACACATCTAGGATTTTAACTGGTTTTACCCAGATTCCTGATTCGGATCTTTTAATCACAGATCCGGGAGTTCGCTCTTCAATGGCTTTTGCTAAAGCCTCACCGTCCAAGAACCTTGTCAAGATAGGTTCCGATTCTTCAAAGAATATCGTTTAATTTTTTCATGTAACTGCATGATGCCGTACAAAAGAGCGTCCGGGCGAGGGGGGCAGCCTGGTACATACACATCAACAGGAATGATGTGGTTTACGCCTGGAACGACGCTATAGGACCCATAGTAGGGACCACCACTGGTTGCGCAGACCCCCATCGAGATTACCCACCTAGGTTCTGCCATTTGCTCATATACCCTCTCTATTGCCGGAGCCATTTTCCAAGTTACTGTCCCGGCGATAATCATGAGGTCTGCTTGTCTGGGAGAGGGCCTGAACACTTCCATTCCGAATCTAGATATGTCAAAACGGGACATGGCGCTCGCCATCATTTCGAAAGCGCAGCATGCCAGTCCAAATGAAAGCGGCCAAACAGCCGATTTTCTGCCCCAACCTATCAGGGCGTCTACGGAAGTCACTGCGATGTTTCTTTGGAGGTCGTCAGGTACTTCGATAATAGGTTCAGCAAGGGACTCTGTGTGGGTGGACTTCAGATGATTGACATATTCACCTTCACGGAGATCGAGTTCCCATGTAGTGTCGTGAAGTGGGATTTCTAACAAGGAATCTTCATTCAAGGCTTGTTCATTCAACTCCATTCTAGGGATCCTTTTTTCCATGCGTATAACCACCCAAGCAAAAGTATTCCTATAAAAACTGCCATTTCGGCGAGCACAAAAAATCCAAATTCTGCTGATAATGTTCCGAAGCTAGCTGCCCATGGGAACAAAAAAACGACTTCCACATCGAATATGACGAATAGGAGTGCGATGCTGTAGTAACGAAAGTTGAAGTTGTTCCAACGGTCAGTAATAGTCTCAAAGCCGCACTCGTAAATGCTGTTTTTTACGGGGGAGGGATTATTAGGTTTGATTTTTACGACTGATAAGAACCACGAGATAATTAACATGCTTGTCGGGACGGCCACTGCCAGCGCAGCGAAAATGGCAATCACACCGTATTGTCTGAAATATTCGTCGAGCATTCTTCCCGCCGATACTTGCGAGTATTTTGAGGACGTGGTCCAGCTAATCTGGACCTGAATCGCCCCTATTCTATCGGGCGAAATATAGCATATTCTCAGTATTCCTAGCAAGTGAAAAAACGCACAATAGAGGTGAAAACGACTGGCGTGTTTGTATCTCAGTCAGAGAGTGAGGATCCTATGAGAATCTCATATGTGGTTAACGTTCTGAAATTGCCTAATAGTAGGAAGAGAGAACTATTGTCAGTAGTATAAAATTTTCCAAGCGTAGAAGTGAAAATCAGATAATGGAAGTCCGGTTTGATCACGTGGGGGAGTATTTAAAAATTGGCAGACGATCGTAAAGTTCAAATATCTCCAGCCGTCCCTAGAATATTGGACAGGTATAGGGACGAAATTTCCGCGGCTCTGAAAATAAGTATTTCTGATCAATCAATCTTAGTTTATGACATGCTGCGATATTGCTTGGGATGGGCAGATAAAACAGGAAAACCTGTTGAAAGTATAGCTGGAAAGGCGCTACGCCCTTCATTATGCTTATTTGCCTGCGAATCTGTAGGTGGAAAGGCAACAAATGCAATGCCAACCGCTGTATCTCTGGAGCTTATACACAACTTTTCGTTGATCCACGACGAAATACAGGATTTTGATGAGATCAGACATCACAGGCCTACTCTTTGGTCTGTTTGGGGAGTACCTAAAGCTTTGGTTGCTGGAGATGTGCTTAGAATGGTTGCGGACAGGTCCTTGGAGGCTTATGGGGAGATCCACGTTGGCACGACAGTTAAACAGGTGGAGCTGCTAACTGAAGCGTGTTTAGATATGATCGAAGGTCAGTATATGGATATCTCCTTCGAAGGGAAATCCAGCATAAGTTTGCGTCAATATATGAATATGATAGCTAGAAAGACTGGGGCCTTAATAAGGTGTTCGATCCACCTTGGAGCAATAATTGGAGAAGCAGACGACGAGGTGGTCAGTATGTTTCACCGGTCAGGGCGATCGCTAGGGCACGTATTTCAAATTAGAGACGATATTTTGGGTACCTGGGGTAAAGAACATCTGACTGGAAAACCAGTAGGATCCGATATTAGGCGTAAAAAGAACTCGTTACCTCTTGTGTATGCAATGTCAGAAGCGCAAGGGGTGTCAAAAAAAACTTTAAAAGAAGTGTATTCTAAGAACGAATTAGGAGATGGGGATGTGGAACTAGTACTGGAAATCATGGAAGATGTTCGGAGCAGGGAGTATTCACAAGGCTTAGCGGAAGAATTTTGCGATAAGGCATTAGACGCGTTGGGACAAGCACGATTGAGCAGAGAAGCGATGGATGATTTCACCGAACTCGCCCATTTTCTAGCTAACCGAGAATTTTGACTATATGGAAAGATGTGATTGATACAAACAGCTCTGCATGTGGTAGGTAGTCTTGAAAGGCATTTTGGTACCAGAAAAGGGCATAGTTAAGCCGTTCCTACGGAGAAACGGATTCAAAGCAATCTCAAACTTCGGTTCTTTTGCAAGCTACATGTCTCCACTTCTGGAAGATATGGTCGTTGTCACAGGTGCCTCAGGAGAAAGTACTTTGACGGCGACGGAAAGATTGATTAGTGAGTACTCGCCCAATTTTGTAATATCAATTGGCTTTGGAACTTCATTAGATTTTTCCGTAAGTGTGGGAGCTGTCATACTTTGCGAGGAGATCATAAGTCTAAATGGACCTATGGCTCTCTGGTCGAAAGGATCGGGCAGCCCTATCGATGTGCCTTCAAGTCGTTCGTTGCAAGCACTATTCGATAACCTAAATCATGATGACAATAAAAGATCCTATCCTAGAGGCAGAGCCGTCTCGGCTCCAGAATTTGTGACTAACAAAAACATGAAGCTTTGGCTGGGAGAGGAATTTGACTCATTATTAATTGAACGTGATGGGACTTTAGTGGCCGAAGCTTGCAATAGATACGGGGTTCCCTTTGCGATTCTGCGAAGTATAAATAATCCCAGATCAAATACTGTTTCAACCTTTTCTGGCAGACTGGAATCAATGACCCGATCGCAGCGAATTAAGGCAGCATTATTACCTCAAAATGTTATGCCGTATTTGATATTCCTTTCTAGACGAAGAAGGGCAAAAAGGAAAATTGAGCAAGTGATATCCAGGCTTCATTCGTTAGTTTTACCATGAAACTCAGTTAATTGGTTCAGAGAAATATAGTGGGTGAATGTTGTACTACAATTTGTTTTGTACATTTGCAAATAGAGTTCAATGGTGAACAGATGAACAAAAACGGTTAGAATGGTTAACATAGCAGAAGTTTCCTGAATTGTGAGGTCTAGATTCCCCCCGCCTATACCTATATCAGTTGTTGCTAGAGGTTTCTAATATATGAATGTTTCTGAAGTAGATATGAAAGCTCGTTCTTACACCCTCACAGTCAAGACATCGAAGTCACCGGAATTCATTGACATAACGGAAGAGATAGCCGAGTGCGTAGTCGCTTCCGGGATCGTAAATGGTATTGCGGTTGTTTTCTCACGACACACAACGGCTGCAATAGTTATTCAAGAAAACGAACCTCTTCTCATAGAAGATTTCAAAAGGCTGTTGGAAGGGATCGCTTCAAGTAAAGGCGAGTATCAGCACAACGACTTTGACGTGCGAACTGTGCATATGCACGATAATGAGTGCCCGAATGGCCATTCGCACTGCCAGCACCTAACTTTGGGATCGAGTGAATCAATTCCAGTGATTGACAGTGTCATGGCGCTCGGGGAATGGCAGAGGGTCTTCATAGTGGAACTTGATGGAGAGAAGGCAACCCAACTAGAACATCGGGAAATTATTGTGCAAATTTTAGGGTAGCTTGTCGTCGAGAACGTTCTCATGCTATCCGAGTGTGAAGTACCCTGAATGTCATAGCCCCTACGACCCAAGTTGATCTCGTGGTGAATGCTCTATTAATAGCTCTGGTTGGTGTTTTGAGGCTAAACGGAGCGTTGCTGGATAATCGTGTACGATTTGTGACTACATTCCGTATTTTTATCTTTGACCCGAAAGTATTGCCGATGTTATATTTTAACCTGATTGTTGACTGAATAACTCAACAACCTTTTTTGGGAAGCTACTTCAAGGTTGCTCAAATCTCGACCAAATGGGTTTGATAGTTGACTAGATTCGTATCTCGAAATGAAAGATGTCGAAAATGGAGGCTCTTAAGATATGCCGGAACAGAGAGTCATCTCCCGTCAGACAGGAGTTGAGGATAAACAATACAAATGGGGGTTTGATTTTGATATAGAATCGGAAGTTGCTCCCAAGGGGCTTAATGAAGGCATAGTCCGCTTCATATCAAGCAAGAAAAATGAGCCTCAGTGGTTACTGGATTGGCGTCTTAAAGCGTTTAGGCATTGGCAAAGTCAAGGGGATGACGCGACTCCCAAATGGGCAAAAGTAAAATTCGACGACATTGATTTTCAAGACATTATCTATTATGCAGCTCCGAAATCGAAAGATGACGCGCCAAAGAGTTTGGATGAAATCGACCCCGAACTATTAGAAGCTTTCGAAAAGCTAGGCATACCGTTGGAGGAACAAAAAAAACTTAGCGGTGTCGCCGTGGATGCTGTTCTAGATAGTGTTTCAGTAGCTACTACTTATCAAGACATGCTTGAAGAAGCAGGTGTGATTTTTTGTCCTATCAGTGAAGCTGTCCAAAAGTATCCTGAATTGGTGGAGAAATATCTGGGTTCCGTTGTCCCATATAGTGATAACTTCTATGCCACACTGAATTCGGCAGTATTTAGTGACGGGTCATTCTGCTACGTGCCCCCGGGAGTTAGATGCCCTATTGAGCTGATGACGTATTTCAGAATCAACGCAGTTGACTCAGGACAGTTCGAGAGAACCCTCATCATTGCGGATGAAGGAAGCTACGTCAGCTACCTAGAAGGCTGTACTGCTCCTATGCGAAAGACACACCAGTTGCATGCAGCTGTCGTTGAACTCGTTGCGTTAAAAGGTGCTGAAATCAAGTACTCAACTCTGCAAAATTGGTATCCAGGAGATAAAGATGGGAATGGAGGCGTTTACAACTTCGTTACGAAGCGAGGAGCTGCGCGGGGGGAGAGCTCCAAAATATCATGGACCCAAGTAGAAACTGGTTCTGCTATCACTTGGAAGTATCCGAGTGTAATACTCCAGGGAGATAATTCAACAGGTGAGTTTTATTCTGTTGCGTTGGTAAATAACTACCAACAAGCCGATACTGGGACCAAGATGATACACATTGGCAAAAACACAAGGAGTACTATCATCGCCAAGGGTATATCAGCGGGCAAGGCTGAAAACACTTACAGAGGACAAGTTTCCATTCTTCCGAATGCTGATAATTCTAGGAACTTTACTCAATGTGATTCTCTTCTTATAGGAGATCAATGTGGAGCTCACACAGTTCCGTATATTGAAGTTAGAAATCCGACAGCGCAAATGGGGCACGAGGCGACAACTTCCAAAGTAAATGATGATCAGCTGTTCTATTTACAACAAAGAGGTATTGATCTTGAAGAGGCGAATTACATGGTCATTAACGGATTCTGCAGGGGAATATTTAAGGAGCTGCCGTTCGAATTCGCCATGGAAGCGTCACAACTTCTTAGGGTTAATTTGGAAGGTACGGTTGGGTAAATGACACAGAATGAAAATTTACTTGAGATAAGAGATCTCCATGCTTCAGTCGAGGAGACGGAAATCCTCAAAGGAATCGATCTCACTGTGAGGCTGGGGGAAGTCCATGCGATTATGGGGCCGAACGGGTCCGGTAAAAGCACACTTGCGAATGTTATCGCAGGAAGACCAGGGTATCTGGTTGACTCGGGGGAAATCCTTTATAAAGGCTCAAACATTGTGAGTTTAGAACCAGATATTCGTGCTAGGAGTGGCATATTTCTAGCTTTCCAATACCCGGTTGAGCTACCTGGAGTCCGCACCTGGCAATTTTTGAAGTCAGCGGTCGATTCAATCCGAAAGGAACGTGGAGAACAAGAAATGAGGGTTCGAGATTTCGACAGACTTCTCGAAGAAAAAAGAAAGTTGGTCGAGATGGATCCCGACCTAGTTAAGCGTTCTGTAAACGAGGGTTTCTCGGGGGGAGAGAAGAAAAGGAACGAGATTTTACAATTGGCGCTACTTGACCCAGAACTAGCGATGTTGGACGAGACAGACTCAGGTCTTGATATTGATGCCCTGAGGATAGTGTCAGAAGGCGTCAACAATTTTAAAGGACCGAACAAATCTGTTCTGCTTGTAACACATTATCAAAGAATACTTGACTACATTACACCGGACAAGGTCCATGTTCTAGTGGACGGGAAAATAGTAAAATCGGGGGGGGGTGAGCTGGCGATCGAACTAGAAAAGAAAGGGTATGACTGGATCAGGAAGTCACTAGAATCTGGAGCGGATTCTTAATGGTTCAGACCCGAAGTACTTATTCCCAATTCGCGACTGATTTTCAGGCTCTTCAAAAGAAGTCTGAAGGATGGGTCAAAAGGTTTCGAGCTTCTTCCATGGACGTTTTCGAAGAGGTTGGACTGCCCACCGCCCGAAAAGGTAATGAGAAATGGAAGTATACGAATGTGGCTCCGTTAGCCAGATTAGATTTTGAGGTAGCCAGAGGGGACAGGTCGATTTCTTTATCTCAAATACAGTCCTCAGCGCCTTGGTGTGATTCGTGGATCAATGTTGTTTTCGTGAACGGCATTTTTATGGAGGAATTTTCTGACCAAAGTGTTGAAGGAATCTCGATATTTAATATTAAAGGGAAACCTAACTTTAAAGAACCTCCGGACCAGTTAAGAAGAAAGATCGGGACTATAACTGATATATCCTCCGACGGATTCGCCGCACTCAATAGTTCTTTCCTTACCGACGGAATTGTCATAAATGTTGAGTCGGGTGTGGAAAGTACGACTCCGATCAACATTATATTTTTTAACAGCGGGCTGTCTAACCAAGTTGCGCATCCTAGGGTTCTGATATCAGCCAGTCAAAATAGTTCGGCTTCTATCATAGAAAGTTACGTTGGTGGAGGAACTGATCCTACTCTCACGAATTCCGTATCCGAGATTTTTGTAGATATAGGTGCTTCCGTTAGTCATTATAGACTTCTTGATGAAAGTGATGATTCATTTGATATTGGTTATGGGCGGGTTAAAGTAAGTGAGGGTGCCAGCTTTAAATCAAGATCGTTTTTTAAAGGCGCAAATATTGGAAGGTATGACCTAAATGTGCTGATTGATGGTGAAGGAGGCTCTTGCAATTTGCAAGGATTATATTTTACTTCTGGTTCCCAGCATATGGATAACTTTATTAATATCGACCATGCTAAGCCTAATGGGACAAGCAATCTTTTTTACAAAGGGATTCTAGATGGGAGATCTCGTGCGGTTTTTGGTGGAACAGTTCTAGTTAGAAGGGAGGCTCAGAAAACTGATTCCATTCAATCTGACAAGAACCTCTTATTATCGCCACATGCAGAAGTCGACAGTAAGCCAGCCCTGTTCATTTATGCGGATGATGTAAAGTGCGCCCATGGGGCTACTGCGGGCAACATAGATGAAGACACGGTATTCTACATGAGGAGTCGAGGCGTCGATTTAGAAACTGCTAGCCGGTTGCTTATTTATGGTTTTGCTGGAGAAATCATAGAAACAGTAGAGATCGAAAGTCTAAGAGAATATCTGCAAAATATTTTTCTAAGTTCACTTCCGAGTTATAGGTTTGAATTCTAAAGATATGTTCGACCTTCACGACTTATACCAGGAAATAGTGATGGATCACAATCGACGCCCACGAAACTTTGGTATTTTGAACGACGCTACATCAAAGGCTGAAGGGTTTAATCCTCTTTGCGGAGATCAAGTTACACTTTACCTTAAGGTTCTAGGCGACGAAATTATTGACATCGCCTTTGATGGTATTGGTTGTGCGATTTCGAAGTCTTCGGCGTCAATGATGACTGAAGAAATAAAGGGGAAGACCTTAGTAGAAGCTGAATGTATATTCGAAGCCTTCAGAGATATGATTACTCGGAAGCAAGGAGATGACTTTCATTCAGAAATTTTAGGAGACCTCGAAATACTGAACGGAGTTTCACAATATCCAGCAAGGATTAAATGTGCCACGTTGTCTTGGCATACACTTCATTCAGCCATAAAGGATGATGACAATGCGGTTGCGACGACAGAGTAGTAATGTTATCTACGACTGAGGGTAGCGTTCAGATAACTGGATAAGGAGTCAACATATGCATGTTCCTATCAAAGTCGACTACGGGATCAGAGCTTTGGTCGATCTAGCTATTCACGCTAAAGAGGGACATTCTGTAAGGTCAGCTGACACTTCTCGACGGGCTGCGATACCTCAGGCCTATCTTGCTCAGCTGCTTCATTCATTAAGGAAATCTGGATTTGTGATAAGTACTAGAGGTCCAAGTGGAGGACATTCGTTGGCTCTTCCGGCTGATGAGATCAGGTTGAGTTCCGTAGTTGACAGTTTGGATAGTTCAGAAAATCTAGTCCAGTGTTTTGATAATCTCGGTTTTTGTGTCCACGTTCCTGCTTGTGCTCAGAGAGAGGTTTGGAAAAATGTTGAGGATGCAGTATTTGGTATCTTAGACTCAATAACCATAGGAACTCTCGCTGAAAGAACCAAGGCGGCTCAAGAGGCTGTGAAGATTCGAAAAGAACTAACCTTTAATTAGTTTAAAGGCGATTTCGATGTGGGATATTTTTAATGGATATCTAAAGTTAATACAAATCGACGAGATTTGTGACAGGCTGTTTCGAACAGAGTAAATGGTAAGAGATTTTGGAAATTGAAAATATAAGAAAAGATTTCCCTATATTGGAAAGGCAAGTACATGGGTGCCCTCTTATATATTTGGACAATGCAGCCACTACCCAGAAACCCAGAAGCGTTATCGATTCGTTAGTAAACTACTATGAAAATTACAATGCCAACGTGCACAGAGGTGTTCATTCCCTGAGCATGGAGGCTACTGATATGTTTGAGCTGGCAAGGGAGAAGGTTGCTGAGTTCATCAACGCCGAGACCTCCAAATCAATAATTTGGACCAGGAATGCTTCTGAGAGCTTGAATATCGTTGCCCATTCATGGGGTCGAACCAATATTGGGGAAGGGGATGAGATACTTCTTACACCGATGGAACACCATAGTAACTTAGTTCCATGGCAAGAGATAGCTCGTGACAACGGCGCTACTATTCGGTTTATACCGATGGCGGAAGATGGGATTCTAGATCTCACAGACATTAGTTCTTTGATAACTGAAAGAACAAGATTAGTATCTGTTGTACACATGTCTAATGCCATTGGCACAATTAATCCGGTTAAGAAACTGGGGAAAATGGCACATAAGGTCGGTGCAAAATTTCTAGTTGATGGCTCCCAAAGTGTTCCTCATATGATGACGAATGTACAGGATTTGGATTGCGATTTTCTGGTGTTTTCTGGACATAAGATGATGGGCCCAACTGGGATCGGCTGTTTATATGTAAAGATGGATGTTTTGGATTCTATGGAACCACTATTCACGGGCGGTGAAATGGTACTGGAAGTCTCTTATGAGAAGGCGAGTTGGGCGGATTTACCGATGAGGTTTGAGGCTGGTACTCCAAACATAGCTGATGCGGTAGGACTTGGGGCTGCTATTGATTACCTAACCGAGTTAGGAATGGATAAAATACATTCTTATGAACAGCAATTGACGGCTTATGCACTTGGCCGGTTTGTAGATCTCGAAGCGGAGGGAATTGATTTGTATGGACCTCGCAATGTTCAGGATAGGGGAGGGATATTGTCTTTTTCCACCGCGGAGGTTCATCCCCATGATATTGGCACGATACTGGATCGGATGGGGATAGCCGTCAGGACTGGGCATCACTGCGCGATGCCGTTAGTTCGTAGCTTAGGGGTTGCTGCTACTGTTCGGGCTAGTTTCTATGTTTACAACACCGAGTCAGAGGTGGATCGTCTGATAGAAGGGACGGTAGAGGCAATCAGATATTTTAGAAATGACCCCTGAAAGTCTTGACGATCTTTATCGCGACCAAGTGATTCTTGATCATTGTCGGCATCCTAGAAATAGTGGGAGTGTGGATCTTCCAGATTTTTCTTGCAGCGCCGTTAATCCGTTTTGTGGGGATGAGGTGCACTTCCAACTTAAAGTAGGAAACAACGCTAGAATTTCAGAGGTCGGTTTTAAAGGTGAAGGCTGTGCTATTAATCAGGCGTCTGGATCGCTACTTTCAGAAGCTATCCATGGTTTGACAGTTAGCGAAGCCTTAGAGTTGTCGTGTGATTTTAGTTTGATGATGGAGAAGAAAACCTGTATCGACCTAGGAGAGGGTGGCAGGAATATTGCCGAAATGGGGGAATTGGCGGCGCTATACCGAGTTAGGGAATTTCCGATTCGGGTTAAGTGTGCTCTGCTTGCTTGGACTGCGTTGGATAACGGTATAAAGGACTACCTTAATAATAAATAAATGTTCTGTCGATCTAGGGTCATTTAGATTTCCAAATTCTCTCCCAGTGGGAATACTCATTCGCTACGAAATTAGGGTTAAACCTTTGGATTGTGTCAGACCAAATCCATGATTCGATCTTTGTGGCGGGCATGAAACGGTATGCCTTATCAAGAACATGCTTGTTAATTTTTTGAATTAGAGATGTTCTAACATTTTCTTTATACTCTGCGGCCTGAAGTTGGATCAATTGGTCTAATTTCTGGTCGGAATGTCTTACCGTGTTCCAGGCCCCTTTACTGTGTAAGACCGGTAGTAGATATCCGTTGGGAGATGTTTGGGGGAATGTGGGGCCAATCAAGATTTGGTAGTTTCCGTCTCGCCATACAGTGTTTGCGTATGTTCTTCGGTTCAGAACAGCGATGGATGGGTCGAATCCTACCGTTGACAACTGACTAGATATTAAATCTAGGCTTTTCAAATGGTTAGTTCCATAGTCACTGGATGAGATTTGTACCGGTATAGGCAATTGGGCTGAGCTATTCTCCAGAATTATCTTGGCTTTGTTAGGCTTTTCAAAATACGATGACCATAATTGCTGTTCAGGTAACCAATTAGGAGAAGCTACTGGGAATCCAAGGGAAAAAAAAGCGTTTCCGTTCCATATAGAGTCTATTAACTCATTTGGACTGATTGCATACATAGCAGCTTTCCGAAGTTCAAGTTCATTGAAAGGAGAGATTGAAGTATTAAATGCCATTTCAATGCCTGAACCAGGTCTAAGGTAGAAAAGTTTTGGGGAAGGAAGTTTTGAATAATCTAAACCTTCCTCTACGCGATGAATGTCTATTAACCCAACTGCAAAAGCGCTGAGTCTTGCCTGCGGTTCGGAAATAAGTGTAAATTCGATTGCATCTAGATAAGGAGCTGATGAACCTGTCAGAGATCGGACCATTCTTGTGGATGTGCCAGGGACTACTGATTCCAGTGTCCATGCACCTGAACCAGCCGATGAGAATGGTATTGCCTCATTGCGGGGTGACACGGTTGATTGAGAGATTATTTTTGTCTTACCATTGGCTAAGGCGGCGAACACATCGGCATCAGGGGATTTTAGTGTAAGGTTTAAATGTGAATCTGAAGTGGCTTCAATGCTGTCGATCATGTGCAATATTTGCGAATTTGCCCATCCTTTTGTCCGTTGTCTATTCAGACTGAACGAAATGTCATGGGCGGTGAGATAACCGATATCGTCATTGCTTGCTAGATGCCATTTCACGTCGGTCCGAATCGTGAAGTTTAGCGTTTTTGAATCTTTTAGACTCCAATTTACGCAAAGGTCGCACTCTACCCTCATTGATGGGCTTTTGATATTTGACCCACCGGAAAATCTAAGCAGTCTACTATATGAAATTCCTGGACCCCAAGAAGCAAAACTATGCGAGGGTTCGCGATGGACATCTGTTTCTTTAAACCAGGTGTGGGTGGCGACCTTCAGGATTCCTCCGGACCTAATGTCTTGGTGACCCAGAACAATGGCTTGATTGTTTGGAACGTTCGAAGGGGTGGCTGTGGCAATTAGCAAAGGGGTGGACTCGAGGATTGGCTTAGGAATGACTTGCACGAATGGTGTTTTGGCTATTTTCTCACTTGATGGGGTTGGGATGTTTGGAGTGAAGGCGGTAGAAGTCGGACCAATAGAATTATATTCTGATGTATCTATCAAGCTTGGACTTTCAATTACTGTAGCACTTTGATTCGGCCGCATATCGCATGCGGTTCCCAAATAACATCCGAGGAGAGTTACGAATATGAGACTTTTCCCAAGTTTTAGGTAAAACAGGTCAGCACCCTAGTTCACTTTATTAAGTAGTTAACAAGTATAATGTTTAATCTATTTATGTCTTGAGAATAGCAAATTCTGGCCAGAAGTTTCACGTTATGTTGGTAGATACCCATGTCCATTTGGATTCTTTCTCGGATATCGAAGTGGGCGAAATACTTCGACGAGGCTCGGACAATGGAGTGGGGTTCGTAGTGTCCGCCGGCACAACAATTGACAAAACAAAAAGATCCATTGAGCTTTCTACTATATACAGTAATTTCTTTTCTGGTGTAGGGGTTCACCCGATGGATATTGTAGTGCCTCTTAATTCAGACGATTATGATCAACTGGAAAGTGTGGCAGCTTCGTCTAAAAAAGTTCTTGTTATGAGTGAAATCGGATTAGATTTCATAAAGGGTATGCCTGATCGCGCCTGGCAATTTGACGCTTTTCGAAAACAAATAGGAATAGCGCGAGAAGTGGATCTACCGATTGTTTTTCATAGCAGGGAGTCACACGAAGATTGTTTTAGGGTACTTCGGGAGGAAAAAGCATACGAAGTGGGAGGAGTCATGCACTACTTTCAAGGGACTATAGAAGAAGCTAAACGGGCGATAGGCATGGGGTTTTTTATTTCCATTGCTAGACCAATTTTCAGGCTACCACATTTACAAGAAGTAGTTGCGAATACTTCGTTGGAACACATTGTCATAGAGACAGATTCTGCCCCTCAGCCATTTAAAAAGAAAAGAGATAACTGGACCGAGCCTCGCCATCTTCGAGCTATAGTGGACAAAATTGCCGAACTTCATAGCACGGAAACCAAGTTAGTTGAAGATATTATATTTCGGAATACAAGACGGTTACTTCGCGGCAGGTGGGAAATTGTTCGCCAATTTGTTCCGCATGCTTAATTTGCCACTGGAAAGAAGAAGCTCGCCAGCATTAGGAACGGCAGTATAACCCACGACATAAACCAGCCTAATATTCCTGGTATTGCTGCTTTCATAAATCCTATGTTACTAGCTGATTTAATAGACTGAGTCACTGCTATGAGAATCCAAACCCACACAAAAAACAGTATAAATTGGTCTAATATCGGGATAGTTGCAAATAAGATGAGTGCACCTGGGCTATAAGCTATTCCAGTCACCCTCATCATGTCCCTGAATTTTATTGTGCTACCCCATACATTGCACATCACTTTCGCCACAAAAGACCACATCATCCACCCGACCATTACAGTACTGAACGCTACCATCATCATTTGAATGTATTGGACGTTTGTGGTTGTTTTAGACGTTGTATAGCCCAGTGTTACAGCCAGAGAGATACCTACAATGGAAACGGTTGCCAACGAATGAATAACCTTTTCACTTCTGTTTCGAAACGAAATAAAAAGGGCGTTGTCCAACATGGAAGCACTGACCATATTGCGTAATAAACTTTCTGAAGGTTTATTTGAATTATTGTCTTTAGAGGACATATTCAGTGCTTATTAGATAAATGGTGTAAAATCCCGTCGTCATCTAATCCTGATTACGAAGGCTGTTTTAATCATCGAATATTCCATTTTCATGGAGGGAGCATACCTGACACTGATTGGTTTCGGTACTGCTTTCTTACTACTCTTATTTTTAATATCGGCTATATTTTTGACCCGTATTATCAGAGACTTAACAGGCTTGGTGCTCAAAAAGTGTACACGGCAGGGTGAGGCAGAATCTAAAAAACGAGCTATCGCAGCTGCGGTAGCAGTTTCTGTTCTCAAGGAGCAATCCCTAATACTGAAGGATGACTGAGCTAGATTATGTAATCGCGTTAATTGAATAAGACATTTGTACGTTATGAACGAATTCTTTGATTTCATTAAAACTATGGGTATTGCCAACTTAGATTGGCGTGACGCAGTGATGATTTCGATCGGTCTGATATTTGTTTGGTTAGCGATAGTAAAGAGATGGGAACCTTATGAATTATTGCCCATAGGAATGGGAATTATCGCCGCTAATCTTCCCCTTACTGGTCTTACTACTCCTCCGTCTTCAACAAGTGGCTTTCAAGACGCGGGTATCTTCGGGGTTTTTTTTCATTATGGGCTGTATTTTTGGAATATATTACCTCCAATAATTTTTTTGGGTATAGGGGCGTTGACAGATTTTGGCCCTGTAATATCCAATCCTAAAACGCTGCTCCTTGGTGCGGCCGCTCAAATAGGTATTTTTGTTTCCTTTTGGGGCGCTCTCGTTGCTGGATCATTGGGAATGGGGTTTGGGGTAAAGGAGGCAGCGGCAATCGGTATTATAGGTGGAGCGGACGGACCCACCACAATTTTTCTTTCCGCACGGCTGGCTCCAGAATTGCTAGGTGTGACTGCGGTGATTGCCTATTCCTACATGGCCTCTGTTGCTTTTATTCAACCCCCCATAATGAAGCTTTTAACAACACAAAAGGAAAGAATGATAGAAATGAGAGCTCCGAGGAGTGTCTCAAAATTTGAAAAACTAGTTTTTCCTAACGTTGCGCTTATGATTATCATATTAATAGTTCCGAAATCTGCCCCGCTGATCGCAATGTTCATGATTGGGAATCTTTTTAGAGAAAGTGGTGCGGTTCCTCGACTAGCAAGCGCAGCATCTAGCGAAGTCCTTAATGTTGCAACCATTTTTTTGATGCTTACGGTAGGTACCCAAATGACGGCGGAAAGAGTGTTTGATTTTCAAACGGTGGTCATTCTTGGGTTAGGGCTAGTAGCCTTTTGCTGTGGGACTATGGGAGGTTTATTGTTTGCTAAATTGATGAATGTGTTCTTGAGGGAGAAAATCAATCCATTGATCGGCTCTGCGGGAGTTTCTGCTGTTCCAATGGCTGCAAGAATAACTCATCATATCGGCCAAGAATCGAACCAAAGAACATTTCTACTTCCTCACGCTATGGGACCGAATGTAGCTGGCGTAATCGGGTCTGCAGTAATCGCTGGAGTATTCATATCGTTGGTTAATTAATATGACATATCTTATAAAAGTTAGAATAAATACCACATGGTATGACGTTGAGGTTGAGGAAATCGAGAATGAACCCTTTAAAGTTACTGTGGAAGGAGAAGTATTTGAAGTATCCCTTAGGCAGAATGAGAGTGAAATAGGTCACGAAGAACTTGCTCCCTCTTCTGTGATTGTTTCGAATGAGCCGGACGGATTGGAGGGAAATGTTCAATTATCTGCTGGAGAAATTAAATTTTTTACGTCCCCGATGCCTGGCACGGTCTTGTCTATTTTAGTGTCAGTTGGTGATTATCTGATGATAGGCGACGATGTTTGTTTATTGGAGTCAATGAAAATGCAGCAGGTTCTCCGATCGGATCTAGAAGGACCGGTTAAGTCTATTGTCGTGAGTGTGGGAGAAACTATTCTTCATGGTGATACGATTTTGGGAATAGAACAAAGTCAGGATTAGTCGGCAAAATCTACTGAGTTTCCAAATCTGACAGTGTTTGTTCCGCGATTAATAATTCCCAATACTCCCTTATTGGGTGGATCAGGGTTGTTGCTTTTTCCAATTCTGACTTGGCCTTTTCTAGATTGCCTTGATCCCGAAAAATCATTCCGAGATACAGATATGTTCCGCCAAGATCGCGATCTATTTCAAGCGATTTGTTAAGGTCTTCTAGCGCAAATTCGACCTTGCCAAGATAGTAGTAGGCAGCGCCCCTTCCCTTATACGCAATAGCAAGATTCGGCATCCGTTTTACAACTTGGTTGAAGCGTTTTATTGCTTCGTCATATTCTCCTATTCGAAGGGCATGAACGGCGCGACTGTATGTAAATAATGCCTCCAACTCTGTGGATTGAGAGTTTTCAACAATTGGGCTAGGTTTCGCTATTGGAATCGGAGTGTGTGTCGGAACTGCTGTGGCCTTGATTATCACTTCTGTCGCTGAAGTCGGTAAATTTGATGGTGTCTTGTCTTCATTAGGGGACTCGATTTGTTTCTCAACATTTGAGTTTTCCACATGATTTAAATATGTTCTATCACCGAGGGTCGGTTCGCTGCAGGCTATTGCCGGTATCATTATTGAGATAGCCATGAAAATGATCATGTATTTGAATAGAAGCTTGTAGCGCGATTGCTTGGTTGGAACTTTGATCAAATTGAGTTGACACATGTTGATTCTAAAATAGTATTCAAAAAATAACAGCGTTATTATAATTGGTAAATTGAAAGTTTAGGGATTCCTCTTCATTACTGGATTCCTGATTCTGATTAAATAATTGGAGAGTCAATTGATTAAGAGTTTCGAAGGTAGCACACCTGTAGTCCATCCTACCGCATTTGTTAGTGAATCTGCTTACGTGGTGGGTAATGTAGAGATTGGTGAAGGTTCTAGTGTTTGGCCTGGCACCGTGATCAGGGGGGATAGTGGCAAAATCACCATTGGGAAGTTTACCAATATTCAGGACAACTCAGTAGTGCATGGAGATGCGGATGTGGTAATCGGCGACAATGTTGTTGTTGGACATCGTGTTATGTGCCACGCTGCAGATATAGGTGACAAAGCATTAATAGGTAATGGATGCATTCTGAATGACGGCGTTAAAATCGGGACTCACAGCATCGTTGGGTCGGGTGCTATGGTTGTAGAGAATATGGAGATACCGCCGAAATCAATTGTAATGGGAGTACCAGCAAGGGTAAGGGGAGAAGTTCAGCAAAGACACGTCGATCTACAAGCGTCTATTTGCGATGTTTACGAGGAAAAAGCCCAAAGGTACAAAATTCAGGGTGATCTAGAATAGTTACCCTCTTCAGGGATACTTTCGTGGCGTAGTCAATATCACCGGTGTTCCGCCTGTTGGATGAGATATAACTTCAACTTGGGTTCCATAGACTTCGGAAATGATAGGGACAGTCAGTACCTGCTCTGGAGTCCCATCTGCGAATATAGTTCCTTCTGAAACTAGCACCATCCTATTACTATATTGTGCTGCGAGCGTTAGGTCATGTATCGCTATCACGGTGATACCGTGATGCTGGTTGTGTGTTTCTCTTATGAGGTGCATTATTTTAGATTGATGGGCGAGATCTAGGTTTGAAGTTGGCTCATCTAACAACATTACTGGTGTGTCTTGAGTGATCGCCATGGCAATCATTGCTCGTTGTAATTCTCCTCCAGACACCTCACCCAAAAACCTGTCTGCTAATCTGTCGGTTTCAGTGAGCTTCATTGAGTGTATCGCTTTGGTTAGGTCTTTTTTCCCTTCCCATTCCATAAGATGAAGGTAGGGATTCCTTCCTAACATCACAAAGTCTATTAACCTCATTTCTTTGGGGAGATGGGGATTCTGAGGGACAATAGATATCAACTTGGCCTTTTCCTTGGGTGCGAGCAGAGCGATTTCCTTTCCGAATGCTTCTACTCGGCCGTTAGTAGGCTTTAATAAGCCCCCCATCAGTTTGAGTAAGGTAGTTTTCCCGGCCCCGTTGGGGCCCACAATTGAGACTATCTCCCCTCTACTGATCTCCAAATTTATGTTCCTAATAACTTCCAAATCGTTGTAGGCAAAGACCAATTGGGATGCGTTTATTCCTTCTGACATTTTAATTGATGCCCCTTTTGGCTCTAACAAGTAAGTAAAGGAAAAATGGTGCACCGCACAGAGAAGTAATAATTCCAACTGGGAGTTCCCCGGGACTAATAACAGTACGTGCCATTAAGTCAGCAATTACCAAAAAGCAGGCTCCGACTATAGCCGCCATAGGGATGAGAATTCGGTAGTCATTTCCCCATAGCAGCCGTGCAACATGAGGAGCAATTAGCCCAACGAATCCGATGATTCCGCTGAAAGATACCGCAGCCGCTGTAATCATGGTCGTTATCAGGATCAGTACAAGCTTAGTGCGGTTTACGTTGACACCTACGCTAAGGGCATATTCTTCATTGATTTGAAGTGTATTGAGAATACGACTATAGAGGAATACTGCCGCGAGCCCAGGACCAATGTATGTGATGAGGTACAAAATGTGGGACCATTGTGTCCGTATGAAGCTTCCCATAAGCCAACTGAGGACCGGGCGAAGGTCTGGCTCGCTGTGCAGCATTAGAATGCTTGCAGTTGCTGTCGCAAATGCCCCTATTGCTACCCCTGAAAGTATAAGGGTTCCAATTTGAGAATCTGAAGCATTTCTTCCGATTCCGTACGCTACCGATACTGCGCCTACTCCTCCTATAAATGAGGCGATTGGCAGGACACTTATTCCTTTAAAGACGAACGGTATACCAGTCAGGAAGACAATCGTAGCGCCTAATGTAGCTCCCGCCGCAACACCGATCAAATATGGGTCAGCCAGAGGATTCCTAAATAGTCCTTGAAAGGTTGCTCCAGAAACAGCTAGCGAGGCGCCCACCAACATTGCGAGTGTTATTCTAGGGAGGCGGAGATTCCAGAGAATCGTTTCCCACGAAGAAGGCCAAGAATTTTGGATTTGAACTAACGGGATTTTCGATAAGATAATCGAAACAGTCGCTTCAGGCCTTATTGAAACAGATCCTGCGGAAGTGGCTAGGATGAAACAAAGCAAAGTGATAAGCAATCCGACGGACACTTTGACCCATGGAAAAGATATCATTTAAATTCTTACCATGGTTGTTTTTTTATATTAGTGGTGATTCTGATTACCATTTCGTTAGTTATTTGAATATACCTGGATAAATAGCTTTAGCGAGCTCTTCCATTCCCAATATGAACCTAGGGCCTGCTACGTCTAGATAGTCCCAATTAGGGGTTAGGACGGTGCCGTTTTTCACCGCCAATACGTCGGCATAGGCCGGGTTGTTGGTGAAATTGTCCTCCCAGTGGGGAGCGATAACGTATTGAGGGTCGCGTTCGATTACCATCTCGGGGCTAAATTGAGCATAGCCCTCAACATCGTGTGCGATATTTTGCAATTTTAGTGATCGGAAAACATTTCCTACTAGAGTGTTATTTCCAGGAGTCCACATTCCCCCTACGTCTTGAAACACAGACGGCCCTAAGTCATATGGAGCTAACGTCTCTTCGATAATTGAAATTCGCCTTTCGAAGTCTTCAGAAAGTATTTTGGATTCTTGTACTGCACCAGTTATCGTTCCCCACATACGGAAGTTTTCAGACATTTTTCCGAAATCATCACCCACATTTTCTATCATCAACACTTTTAGCCCGGCGCCTTCTAATTGTTCTTTGAAAGATGAATAAAATATGAAAACAAGGTCGGGGTTTAGGTCAACGATGGCTTCTATATCCATATTGAAAGCGTCTCCTACCTTTGCAATGTTTGCGGCCTCGGGAGGGTACGTAATATATTCATGAGTTCCTATCACTCTATGACCTTCCCCTATAGCAAACAATGTTTCGACTGCTGCGGAATCAAATGCGACTATCCTCTCTGGAGGAGCGTCGAATCTCACCACGTCACCGTTTCTGTCTATCACGGAAATAGGGAATTGTAATGTCACCTCGATTTTGGGAGGTGTTTCCACAGGCTTAACTACAGGGGGTGTTTTCCCAGAGTATGACTTTGCAGCAACATGAACTGTTGGGGTGATTATTTCTGGTGCTAATGAGGGCGCCGCCGGTGCTGCCTTCATCGGTTTACTAGGCGGTCGATATTTCTGGGTAATTTCGATTGACGGGGTCGCGGGGCGAGCGGGTAGGGGTTGCTCCAGGTTAGCTGTATTATCAACACATGCGAGGTTCGACAGTAATACGACTGCCACCATTCCCATGTTAATCAGAGAAATATGTATAAGTCTCACCATCATCACCTAGTTGTCGCTATCGTCATTTTCTAGGCTACAGGGAGTTTTGACATCAGCAAAAAGCCCCGTTCCACTTGTCTTCGTGCGGTGGAGACGGGGCTATCTGGTTAGAGAAGCATCACTTACCTTTCCGCGAAGGCCTAGATGAGGGTAATCAGGTGGTGGACCGGACTCGTTCCTAGAGGGAACCTACCGTTGCGGGACAGTGTCGGGTTTAGACCGACTTCCTCTTTAACCCTTTATGGGCACCTGATAACCGATGACTTTTTAAAGAACACTTTCCACATTGGAATCTGTGAGGCCATTGTAGATTACAACCTGTAGAAGTACAACACATTGGGTTGCTCCAACAAGTTTAAGATCTATTGTTGTAAAAGGGGAGGTTTAAGTTTAATGGGTATTCTCCTTTAATCGCCTGGTATCTCCTCCATCTCTTGTTCATTTTCCAGACCTTCTTGCACATCGGTAACGGTTACTATGTTGCCATCTGCATCTTCGAAAGCTGGAGGTGGAGGACTGTCTGGGATACTGTCGAGTGAAAGGAGTCTATCTAACTCATGCAGACCTAGTTTCTTCTTACCTTCCTCAGTATTATCGTATCTAGCCGGAATGAGTCTGCCAATTATGACATTCTCTTTCAAGCCTGTTAGCTTGTCCTTCTTCCCCATGACTGCTGATTCTGTCAACACGCGTGTAGTTTCCTGAAATGAAGCTGCCGCGAGGAAACTATCCATATGTAAGGACGCTCGAGTAATACCCAATAATATAGGAACTGCTGTTGCTGGGTCTCCACCTTCTGCTATGATCTCGGCATTCTTCTGTTCAAACTCTTTGCGATCCATTGGATCTCCAGGGAGTAGATCTGTGTCACCAGCTTCATGTATCTGTACCCGTCGAAGCATCTGCCGTATGATGGCCTCTATATGTTTATCATGGATGGGTACGCCTTGCGATCTGTAAACTTTTTGTACCTCTTCTATAAGATAAGACTGTACTGACTCACGCCCCTGTATTTCCAGGATTTGTTGAGGGTTTTTGGGGCCTGTTGTTATCGCCTGACCCGCCTCTACCAAATCACCTGTTGATACCTCTAGATGTGCTGCTGCCGGAATAGGATACTCTCGCTGTTCCTGATCTGTCCAAGCTACGGTGATTGAATCTTTGTCTATGTGTACTGTTCCGGAATTTCTTGCGGGAACAATGCTTTGTTCACCGTTTTCATCATCTAAGGAGGCGATAGGCGCTCCAATAATAATTGTTTCGCCGTCTTCCACATGAGGTACACAACCAGTAATAGTATATTCGTCAACTAATTCTTCTGAGTTTACAATTCTGACGGTTCTTCCTTCTGTTGATTCTAGTATTTCCGCGGTTCCAGATATCTCCGACAAGACGGCGGCTCCCTTCGGCGATCGTGCCTCGAACAATTCCTCCACCCTTGGTAGTCCGCTTGTTATGTCAGAGCCGGCCACTCCCCCGGTGTGAAAAGTTCTCATCGTAAGTTGCGTCCCGGGTTCACCGATACTTTGGGCAGCTATGATTCCCACGGCATCTCCTATCATGATGGGCTGGAGATTGGCTAATGAGAGCCCGTAACACTGGCGACATAATCCATTTACGGCTTGGCATGTGAGCGGAGATCTTACTTCCGCAGAGCTTACACCAGCCTCCTTGAGTGTAGTTATGTCTTCTTCATTAAGAAGATGGTTAGATCCTATTAGCACCTCCCCAGTCTCAGGATTAGCTATGGTTGAAGCAGTGTATCGGTATATGATTCTGTCGTAAAAAAGACCTGCAAGAGCTTCGTCTTGATAGTCGGTTATGATCAGGCCCTGTTCACTTCCACAGTCCTCTTCCATGATAATAACTTCCTGGGCTACATCTATCAGACGTCTTGTAAGGTAGCCGCTGTCTGCAGTCCTGAGTGCGGTGTCGGCAAGTCCTTTTCTGGCTCCGTGAGTGGATATGAAATACTCCAAAACAGATAAGCCTTCCCTAAAGTTCGATTTTATAGGACGATCGATTATCCGTCCCCTAGGGTTAGACATAAGGCCTCTCATACCTGCCATTTGCTTGATTTGCGCTATGTTCCCTTTCGCTCCTGAATTCGCCATCATATAGATTCCGCCGTAGCTTGGGAGGTCGTCTGAGATGACATCAGTAAGTTCGTCGTTTGCATCTGTCCATATCCGGACTACTGCATTGTACTTTTCATCGTCAGTGATGAGTCCGTCCAAATATTGCTCTTCAAGTTGAGCAACCGCTTTTTCCGCTCTGCCTACTATCTCCGGTTTTCTAGTTGACACTTTCACATCGTTAATAGCGATTGAGACTCCGGATTTGGAAGCATTTTTGAATCCTAAATCTTTTATGTTGTCTAGAACTACGGCCGCCCCTTCATTTCCAAGAGCCCTGAAGCACTGGCTCGTGAGTTCTCTTAGTCTGTTTCTCTCTACTTCAGCGTTTTCGAATGGGATTTCGTCAGGTAACACATTATTGAAGAGGATTCTTCCTACCGTGGTCTCTAACCACTCGCCTGCCTGATCCCTGACTGACATGAGAGCCCTCAATGAGATAGCACCAACCTCATAAGCAAGTGTTGCGTCGTCAAAGTTGCTGAATTTTTGACCCCCACCATGCGCGTTTGGGTCGATAGATGTCATGTAATAGCAACCCAATACCATGTCCAAAGACGGAGTGACAATTGGCTCTCCCGAGCTCGGTGCCAACATATTGTAAGTACTTAACATAAGACGCCGGGCTTCTAATACGGCAACCCTTGATAGTGGTACATGGACAGCCATTTGGTCACCATCAAAGTCAGCGTTAAAGGCGGTACATACCAAAGGGTGTACTCTGATTGCACTTCCCTCGATCAATACTGGCTCGAAGGCTTGGATTCCAAGCCTGTGTAACGTTGGAGCCCTGTTTAGTAGAACGGGTCGTTCGGTGACCACCTCACCTAGGATATCCCAGACTTCCGATCTGTTTCGTTCTGCCAATCTCTTGGCACTTCTTATATTGTGAGCATACCCCTTCAGAACCAGTCTGTGCATTACGAATGGTTTGAAAAGCTCAAGCGCCATGCGGCGAGGTAAACCGCACTGGTTAAGTTTCAACTCCGGGCCCGCTATAATCACAGATCTTCCGCTATAGTCGACCCTCTTTCCTAACAGGTTTTGCCTGAATCTGCCCTGTTTACCTCTCAGTAGGTCAGAAAGGGATTTGAGTTTGTGGTTGTGACTGCCAGCTACTGCCCGTCCCCTCCTTCCGTTGTCGATTAGAGCGTCGACAGATTCTTGAAGCATTCTTTTTTCGTTTCTGATTATGATTTCCGGGGCTTGAAGCTCAATCAATCTTTTAAGGCGGTTATTACGATTAATAACTCTCCTGTAAAGATCATTCAGGTCGCTTGTAGCGAACCGACCACCGTCCAGTTGTACCATCGGTCTTAGGTCTGGAGGGAGTACCGGCAAATTTGTCATCACCATCCACTCAGGCCTATTGCTGCTCTTCCTGAAAGATTCCACTACGCGAAGTCGTTTTATGGCCTTTTTCCTTTTCTGTCCTGAAGTTGACTGCATCTCATCTTGCAGATTGTTTCTGAGTTCCTCAAGATCTATATAGTTTTGTAGGACCTTCAGCACGGATTCGGCACCCATACCCGCTTCAAATGCCCCTAAAAAATTATCCCTGTGGTCACGGTATTGCGTTTCAGTTAGTAGCTTTGTGACGCTAAGATCCTCAAGTTCCTTAATCAATCCTTCTATGCGATCTAATTGCGGGTCATATTGCTCCGCTATCGCCTCCTCAGATTTCAATGCTCTGGCGGTTATTTGCTCATGTATTTCGTCTAAGCGCTTCTGAGCCTCCTGTTGCGATTTAGCGGTGTCTTTGACGTCATTTGTAGAATCTTCTTCAACTGGATCGACGAGAATTGATGCTAGATTTTCAAGTTCGTCTTGAAAATCTTGTTGTATTTGATGTTTTTCAGAATCAATTTTTGAATCTTTCTCTAAGGCAAGGGTTTCTATCTCTGCATGATATGAATCGAGTAATTGGTTCTTGACCTCTTCATCCACCTCCGTCACAAGGTACTGTGCAAAATACAGTACTCTGTCTAAATTTCGGGGTGATAGGTCAAGAAGTAGTCCTAATCGACTAGGAGTGCCTTTGGAAAACCATATATGCGCTACAGGCGCGGCTAGGTCAATATGTCCCATTCTCTCTCGTCTTACCTTCGACCTAGCAACTTCCACTCCACAGCGGTCGCATGTGACGCCCCTGAAGCGAATCTTCTTATATTTTCCGCAATAGCATTCCCAATCTTTTGTCGGTCCAAAAATACGTTCACAAAACAACCCGTCCTTTTCAGGCCGAAGAGTTCGATAGTTAATAGTTTCTGGTTTGGTAACTTCTCCCCAAGACCATTTGCCAATGGCGTCTGGGGATGCTAGTGATATTGTGATTGCGTCAAAATCGTTCCCAGCCTGAGCCATTTTTTTACTCCGTTAAGAATTCTATCTCTTGTTCAATGTAACCTGAGCTTTAGCTATCTCCGCCATGCGTGGTTTGGTCTTCTTCGACCACTTCAGCCTCTCCATCTTTTTCATTTTCTGGAGTCTCGACAACGGGTTGTGCTTCGTCTCCGCTATCTTCATCGCCGATAATTGAACTGGCTTCCAGTAGCGCCAATGGATCCGCAATACCTGAAGACTCTCCAAAAATGTTTGCTGCCCCGCCTGGGGTCAGTTCGCCCTGGTCCTCGTTTTGTAATTCAATGGCGAGTCCAAGACTTTGCAGCTCCTTCATGAGAACGTGAAATGACTGCGGTATTCCAGGTTGGGCGACGTCCTCACCTTTCACGATAGCTTCGTAGGTCTTCACTCTTCCTATTTCGTCATCCGACTTGATAGTTAGCATTTCTCGAAGGTTGTGAGCCGCACTGTATGCCTCTAAAGCCCAGACTTCCATTTCGCCGAATCTTTGTCCCCCCATCTGTGCTTTCCCACCTAGCGGCTGCTGGGTTATCAGGGAATATGGTCCTGTCGCTCGAGCGTGTATTTTATCTTCCACTAGATGTATCAGTTTAAGCATATATATGTAGCCTACTGTAATCGGTTGATCAAAGGCTTCACCTGTCCTTCCGTCATACAGCACAGATTTACCCATGGTAGGAGCAGCGATATGGTGATCGCGATTGAGCACCAACGCTTCTTCCATGAGATCATCGATGGACATGCCTTCAGTGTCTTTATTGGCAACCTCTCTTAGCCAGATCTTTAGACATGCTATACGAGCGGCATGGGGAACATTTCGGACAAAAATCTCATCAAAATCAAATCCTCTATCTCCTAGATATGCCTCAATAGCCTCAATATCTATGTTATCCAAGTCTTTTTCCAGGTCCACTGTTACCGGAACAGCACCGGATTCATTGATGATCCACGCTTTGGCGAGTTCATCTTCTATAGATACGTCGTCTGCACCGTCAAAGACAGGGGTCACTGCACTAAAGCCCAGCCTTTTAGCGGCCCAACCTAGATGAGTTTCAAGGACTTGCCCCAAGTTCATACGGGACGGCACCCCGATTGGGTTGAGGATCATGTCAATTGGAGTGCCGTCTGGAAGGAATGGCATATCCTCCTCTGGCAAGATCTTCGCGATCACTCCTTTGTTTCCATGACGACCTGCCATCTTGTCGCCTTCGGTAATTTTTCTGGTTTGAGCGAGCCAAACACGGACAAGTTTATTTACTCCTGGTGAAAGGTCGTCGCCCTTGTCTCTTTCAAGAATTCTAACGTCGATGACTTTACCTCCCTGTCCGTGCGGGACATAGAGTGAGGAATCTTTGACGTCCCTTGCCTTCTCTCCGAATATTGCTCTTAGTAGTTTTTCTTCTGCGCTAAGTTCTGTTTCGCCTTTAGGGGTGATCTTTCCTACTAAAATGTCCCTGTTTCCGACTTCTGCCCCGACCCTTATGATGCCGTCCTCATCAAGGTTTCTCAGGCTTTCCTCCCCTATATTTGGTATGTCTCGAGTGATTTCTTCAGGCCCTAACTTAGTATCGCGTGCCTCGATCTCATGTTTTTCAATATGGATTGAGGTGAACTTGTCATCTTTTATAAGGCGGTTACTGAGTATGATTGCATCCTCGAAATTGTACCCTTCCCACGTCATGAAGGCAGCCAGCACGTTTTGGCCTAATGCGAGTTTGCCGTGATCTGTAGAGGAGCCATCAGCCAGCACATCTCCTTTACTGACTACCTGGTTTCGGCTGATAATTGGGCGTTGATTTATGCATGTGCCCTGATTGCTTCTGTGGAATTTTACGAGCCTATGATCATGGACAGCCCCGTTTTCGTCTAGAACGGTAATGGTCGTTCCTGTTACTTTGCTGATCACACCGTCGACCCTAGACAGCACAACCTGTCCGCTATCCCTTGCGACCCTTTCCTCCATGCCAGTGCCGACTAGCGGGCTTTCTGGTTTGACCAAGGGTACGGCTTGCCTCTGCATATTGGAGCCCATAAGCGCCCTGTTGGCGTCGTCATGCTCGAGAAATGGTATAAGTGACGTCGAGACACTTACCAGCTGAAGTGGTGAAACATCCATGTAGGACACTTGAGATGTTGGCTCGATTCCAACGCTTTCCCCTCTTCTCGTTTCGACCCTTTCATTTTGGAACTCGCCCGAAGAGTTTATTTCAGAATTCGACTGAGCAATGAAATAATTCTCCTCCTCGTCGGCTGACAGATGGACAATGTCAGATATGCTTCCCGACACGTACGGTTTAACCGGTATGGTTCGCGTTTTTTGGGCGGCAATTCTCCCGGAGGTCCTCACTGTGATCTCTGTCCCAGATCTAACTATGGTTTTGCCGTCGTCTGAAACTACATTTTTTGTGGGTGTGTGCCCTATGAGTTCATCAGGATCTCCATTCGTAACTTCTGTCAGGACTTTCCTATATGGTGTTTCAATAAACCCAAACGCGTTTGTTTTTGCGTATGTTGCCAGAGAGACTAAAAGCCCAATATTTGGACCCTCGGGGGTTTCAATAGGGCAAATTCTCCCATAGTGTGAATGGTGTACATCTCTGACATCGAAGCCGGCCCGTTCTCTTGAAAGCCCCCCTGGTCCAAGTGCAGACAATCGTCTTTTGTGAGTCAGTTCAGCTAATGGGTTCGCCTGATCCATGAATTGAGATAGTTGGGAGCCACCGAAAAATTCTCTCACAGCAGCAACAACGGGTCTCACGTTTATTAACGCAGCTGGTGTGGTACTAGCTGGATCCGGTTGTATTGTCATTCGTTCTTTGATGACTCGCTCCATGCGGAGTAGTCCGACCCTAACTTGGTTCTGAATGAGCTCCCCTACTGCCCTAACACGGCGGTTACCAAGATGGTCTATATCGTTAGCACGCCTTTGTTCGTTATTGATCTCTATTAGTCTGCGAAGAAGATTGATAATGTCTTCTCGGTCGAGGATTCTATTTTCATGTTCGCTGTTCCTGTCAGTGTGTTCAGCGCCCTTCAGATTTCCATCTAGTTTGTAGCGACCGACCTTTCCAAGGTCATATCTACGAGAATCAAAGAAAAGGGAGTTTATGAGATTCTTAGCATTTTCAGCGTTCGGGGGTTCTCCAGGCCGCAACCTTCTGTAGAATTCGATAAGCGCCTCCTCTTTGTTCCTAACAGACGAATCCTTGGCTATCGTAGTTTTCATGAATTGATGATCACTATTGGTGTCCACGTCCTCAAAAATTTCTACGATCTCTTCGTCTGTTTCGTAACCGAGTGCCCTAAGCAGGGTGGTAACAGGAGTTTTTCTTTTCCGATCTACCTTCACGTAGATGACATCACGGTTGCTGGTCTCGAATTCCATCCACGCACCGCGATATGGAATTAGTTTTGCCGACGCCAATGGCCTTCCGGACCCAGGATCCGTGTCTTCTGCGAAGTAGACGCCAGGTGAACGCACAAGCTGACTCACGACGACTCTTTCGGCCCCATTGATGATGAACGTTCCGGTTGACGTCATCACAGGTATGTTGCCTACGTATAGTCTTTGCTCTTTAACCTCTCCCTGGCCCGGCCCGGCTGCGTTTATTTCGAGCTCGACAGTTACATGGAGCGCGGCGTCAAAGGTTTTTTCCTCCGACCGACATTCGTCTTCTGTGAACTTTGGTTGCTCGAAATCGTGGCCAACAAATCTCAGCGAAAACCTAGAGTTCTGACCTTGATTGTCCTCGATGGGAGAAATGTCTTCAAAAAGATCGGTTAGGCCTTTCGTAGTAAACCAATCGAACGAATCTTTCTGCACATCGATCAGATCGGGTACATCAAGAATCGTTTTTATCTTTGAAAACGACTTGGAGGAGGGGAATATATCAATGGTATCGTTTGCGGTAGAAGAGGTCATGGGCACTCGTACTCCTTCAGGAGATGGTTATAGGAAGACCGGATGGATTCGAATTAGCCCCTTCATTAGAAGCCGAAGTCAGCCGTCGATCACAGAGTAATCGCAGGACTGATTTATAAAGGGGATAGCATGGGCATATTTCGACCACATTGGAAGTATACAGCTCTGACATTTGCCAGTCAATACGGGATTCTTTGTTTTAACGCTATTTATCAGGAATAGCTTAATCTCAGCAGCTTATAGCCCAAACCAATGTGGGCTGGAAGGCCCATTTCTTGGTAAGAGGTTGGTTGCCTCGACGACTTATGTGAGATACATTACCCCTTGCCTAAGCCTTGAAAGCGGTGCCTTCTTTTGCGTATTTGAAAATGCAATAATTCAATAGAAAAACATTGGTGCGCGGCTTTATAGGTGGACGAGAATACAGGGAAGCAATATATCAGATCCTTGGTCTAATATTTGAGATGGCCCATCAGGAGAATTCAATGACGACAACATCTTTTGGATCTAGCATCAAACGAAAAGAAGATCCTCGACTTATTACAGGGCAAGGGACATATGTGGAAGATGTGAGCCTTACCGGAATGCTCCACATGATCCTCGTTAGAAGTCCATTTGCCCATGCGGAAATAAAATCTGTCGATACATCGTTAGCTGAAGCTCATCCGGGTGTTGTTGCAGTCTTCACTGGTAAAGACTTAGCTGAGGAATTAGGATCTTTGCCCTGCGGTTGGGTAGTTCCAGATACAAAAGAGGTACCTCATCCTCCCTTAGCGGTAGGGAAGGTCAGATATGTTGGAGATGCTGTCGTCGCAGTTTTGGCTGATTCTCTTCCCGCGGCCACTGACGGCGCATCGTTGGTTGAGATCCAATATGAGGAGCTTGAGTCGGTTGTAGATATGGAGGAGTCACTCAGTGACGGATGCATTCAGCTTCACGACGACGCCCCGAATAACACGGCGTTCGAATGGGAAGTTGATGCTGGGAACATGGACGAGGCCAGAGCCTCTTCAGATGTGAGGGTCTCTCAACGCTTTGTTAACCAGAGACTCATTCCGACGGCGATGGAGAACAGAGGTGTGGTAGTCGATTATAGTCCAGGCACAGATCAAATAACTATGTGGACTTCCACTCAGATACCACACTTAATTCGGGTTCTTTTAGCGTTGGTAACCGGCCACCCAGAGCACCTCATAAGAATAATTGCGCCAGATGTTGGTGGAGCTTTTGGAAGCAAACTTTATTTGTATGCGGAAGAAGTAATAGCCCCTGTTCTAGCTAAGAAACTCAAGAAACCGGTTAAATGGATTGAATCTCGTTCGGAAGGATATATAGCAACTACCCATGGGCGAGACCATATTACAGATATTGAAATCACAGGTAATAACGACGGAACGATTACTGGTTTAGACGTGAAAACGATGGCGAACATGGGAGCTTACTTGTCTACTTTCGCTCCACTAATACCAACATGGCTTTACGGATTGATGCTGTCTGGCCCTTATAAGATTCCTAATATTTATTGCAAAGTTATTGCCCCGTTCACTAACACCACGCCTGTAGACGCTTACAGAGGTGCAGGGCGGCCGGAGGCTACCTACGCCGTAGAACGTGCCGTCGACCTGTTTGCGGCCGAAATAGGCATGGACCCCGCGGAGGTAAGAATAAAAAACTTCATTCCTCCGTTCGATGATGGGTATGAAGTTGCCACCTCAGTTTCCTACGATAGCGGTAACTACATTGCCTCTTTCAACAAAGCCATGGATTTGGTTGGATATGAAGATTTTCGTGAAGATCAAAAGAAGGCTCGCAAAGAGGGAAAGTTACTCGGTATCGGACTTTCTTCCTACGTTGAGATCTGTGGCGCAGCTCCTTCAGCTGTAGCTGGCACCCTCGGGGCTCGAGCTGGTCTATGGGAGAGTGCCAATGTTCGCTTGCATATGACAGGAAAGGTATCCGTTTTCACTGGAGCATCTTCCCATGGCCAAGGCCATGAGACAGCATTTGCCCAAATTGTTTCGTCGGAACTAGGAATACCAGTAGAAGATATTGACATTATTCACGGAGACACTTCTCAAATACAGATGGGAACCGGGAGCTTCGGTAGTCGTAGTGCAGCTGTAGGAGGCGGGGCTATTCATCTAAGCACTCAGAAAATCAAGGAAAAAGCTAAGAAATTGGCAGCACATATTCTCGAGGCCTCAGAAGATGACATTGTCTATGAGAATGGTAAATTGTTTGTCCAGGGAGCTCCGTCAGAAGGGAAGACAATACAAGAAATTGCACTAGCCTCATATTATTACACTGAGGACATACCGGAAGATATGGAACCAGGTCTAGAGGCTATGAGTTTTTTTGATCCCAAAAACTTTACTTGGCCAGGAGGAACTCACATAGCCGTAGTAGAGGTGGACAGATCCACCGGAGAGGTCACTTTACTTAGGTACATAGCAGTCGATGATGTTGGGAACGTAATAAATCCAATGATCGTAGATGGTATGGTTCATGGCGGCGCGGCGCAAGGTATTGGTCAAGCCTTGCAGGAGGAGGCGATATATGATGAATCAGGCCAATTACTCACCGGGAGCATGATGGACTATGCGGTTCCGAGAGCTGCCGATCTACCAATGTATGAACTAGACAGAACCGTAACTCCAACGCCAGTCAATCCCCTGGGAGTGAAAGGAGCCGGAGAAACTGCGACTATAGCGGGGTCCCCTGCGGTTATAAACGCTGTAGTTGATGCACTTTCTCCTTATGGTGTACGCCACATTGACATGCCAGCAAAGCCAGAAAAGGTATGGAGACTAATCCAGGATAGGGGCTGATTGGACCGAGCACGGTGTTGCCTTACTTGTCAATAGATTCGATGCAGGGTGTTTTTTGCAATAAGAGTTGATGCTATGGTTTCATCCCACAATACAGAGGACCCAGTTAGCAAACTGATATCTGATTTGGAGGATCTGGACTATGTAGCCGATCCTGCGATCGGGACTTCACTTTATTTGGCGAGGTTGTTGTCCAGACCGTTGCTTGTGGAAGGGAGGCCTGGTGTCGGAAAAACCGAGATGGCTTCCACGATGGCACAGCTTCTTAATACTGAGCTTATTCGACTTCAGTGTTACGAAGGATTAGATGTAAATACTGCTCTGTATGAATGGAATTATTCTAGGCAGCTTCTTTGGATTCGTATGAATGAAAACAGCGGGATGTCGCCAAGAGATATGGAGGCTGAAATATTCAGCAAAGACTTTCTTTTGGAGAGACCGTTGTTATCTGCTTTGACCAGAGAAAAATCGCCTGTGTTATTGATAGACGAGGTTGACAGAGCAGATGAGGAATTCGAGGCATTCTTGCTAGAAGTGCTTTCTGAGTTTCAGATTACCATACCGGAACTGGGGACTATCAAAGCTAATCAAAAACCTCTTGTTATACTCACGTCTAATAGATCAAGAGATCTGTCTGACGCATTGAGGAGGCGATGCCTTTACTTATGGATCGATTATCCTGAACTGGATAAGGAATTGAGGATAATCAAAAAGAAAGTCGACCAGGTTCCTGAGAGGCTTGCTCTACAGGTATCGAAATTTGTTAGGGCGTCCCGAGAGGAAGATTTGGAGAAGGTGCCAGGAATATCTGAGACTTTAGATTGGACGACTGCAATGATTGCATTGCACATGGATTATTTGGATCCAGAGATCATAGAGCGTACGTTGGGGGCGTTAATTAAAAATTCAGGAGACTTGGAAAACTTCAAACGGTCCACTATTGAAAGAATAATTCAATCAATAGCATAATTTGTAAACTACTTAGCTAGTTTCGAAATGTTGGTTGTGTTGTGACGAATACGCAGGCAGTGAAATCACAATCCTATAGGGCGATCATACATGCGGACTTTGACGCCTTTTATGCCTCAGTCGAGCAAAGAGACGATCCCTCAATTGCTGGTAAGCCTGTGTTAGTTGGTGGGAGTGCAGAAAGGAGAGGGGTGGTAGCCTCTGCTTCATATGAGGCTCGTGAGTTTGGCATAAGGTCGGCAATGCCCATGAGCATGGCAATGCGTTTGTGCCCATATGCGATACGAAGGGCCCCAAGATTTGATGTATATCGTCAAGTATCTAAGCAGGTAATGAATATATTTAGAGAGATCACTCCCCTGGTAGAGCCTCTTTCTTTAGATGAAGCCTATCTGGATGTGACGGACCAAGAAACCAAGAAATATGCCCCGCCGCTCATAGCACGTGATCTCAAACGCCGTATTGAAAACGAGCTTAACTTGACTATTTCAGTAGGGGTTGCCACATCTAAGTCGGTAGCCAAAATCGCTTCTGAATTAGACAAGCCGAACGGGCTGACGGTTGTTAGACCAGGGACTGAGCCTAGGTTCCTATCTCCTTTAGCGGTGGAGCGTATGTGGGGTATAGGTCCTAAGACAAGGCATAAGCTGAACTCCATCGGCATAGAAACGATCGGAGACCTCGCCAAAAATGAACATGATTGGTTTAGAGAGAATTTTGGATCCAATGGAGAATCTCTAAGACTTATGTGCCTTGGAATTGATGATCGTCCTGTAAATGTAAAACGCATACGGAAATCTTACAGTTCTGAGACTACGTTAACAGAGGATACTGATGATCCTGAAACTTTACGGGAGGTGGTTTCAAGACTCAGCCACGACGTTGGCCGTAGTCTAATGGCAAATGGAATGAGTGGGAAGACAGTTAAATTGAAATTGAGATCCTCTGATTTCCTTACCTTTACCAGGCAAAAATCTTTTACTGAAGCTATCCACCTATCTTCTGAAGTTGCCGAGATAGCGTTGGACCTGCTCAAACGAGAGTTGACGGTAGGGGAGAAATTCAGGTTGGTAGGAGTTGGAGTATCAGGATTTGATTTATTAGAGAATGCAGGTGACGTTATTCAACTTAGGTTGTCTGGATTTTGATTCGAGTCATTCCATGTTGAATATGATAAGTGGATCTATTTTCTCTTCCGGCTGAAATTGAAGTATCTGTGAATAAAAATAGAGTTCCGCTTCGAGGGCCCTCTTTATCGTTTCAGATTTTCGGAACCCATGCTGTTCACCTTCAAATGAAATATATGCTACCGGTATCCCCTTTGCCTTGAGTTCTTCTACCATCTTTTCAGCTTGATTGGGCAATACTATTTGGTCTTCCAAACCTTGAAAAAGGATGACAGGACAAGAAAGCAACTCTGTGTGGAAAATAGGGGACCTTTTTTCGTAAACGGTTTTCATTTCTGGGTATGGTCCCACCATTGAATCACAATATCTGGATTCAAATTTGTGAGTTTCTTTGGCCAAGGCACTGAGATCACTTATACCGTAGTAACTAGCACCGGCTTGGAACATATTCGTAAAGGTGAGGGCAGCTAGAGTTGTATATCCTCCAGCGCTATTTCCGCGAATTACAAGGCGATTACGATCCGCATCACCTCTTTCAACTAGAAATTTTGCTCCATTTATGCAATCGTCAACATCAACTATGCCCCATTTACCGTTCAACCTTCTTCTGTAAGAGGTTCCGAATCCTGTACTGCCTCCATAATTTACATCTAATACGCCAAATCCCCTGCTGGTCCAAAATTGTTTCTGCAAGTCAAGAGTCGAAGTTGCTGAACCCGTAGGTCCTCCATGACTGAGAACAAGTAGGGGAGGTAATTCTCCTTTCATGCCTTGAAATGAAGGATTCCAGGGAGGATAGAAAAATCCGTAAGCGGTAAGCTCGTTGGTCGTAGGGAATTCCACGAATTCAGGATTAGAAAAACTATTGCTTGAAATTCTTAGTTCGTTGGATCTTTTGATCTCAGTCAGTTCTTGGTGGGGAGTGTACAAGTAGATTGAGTGGGGAACGTCAGGTGATCCTGCACCTATTACAACTCTATTTTTCGACACTTTTATTCCTGACCGAGTGACTTCCGTGAAAGGAGCAGCAACCTTCTCCAGTTTTTTTGTGGGTATGTCTAAAATAGCAAGAGACCAAGATCCTTTTTCGTTCATGGCGCAAATGATTTTGTCATCAGTTGTGAAACCATAATATCGAACCCCAAGTCCCCATTGAGGTTGAGTAAATTCAGCTTCGATGGGAGTTAAATTCATTCGTTTTCCGGATTTGAATTGGTAGATGTTCCACCAGCCAGATTCGTCAGAAATGTAGTGCAACACTCCGCTGGGGGACCAGGCTGGATGACAGATCGACTCTCCTTCCTCGGTTCTCAACCTGAGCTTGTTTGTTACTTCGCCATTTTCTGTTATGTCTGCGATCCATAATTCTGTCGTATCCCAGGGCATATTGGGGTGATCCCACTGTATCCAAGCCAACTGGGAACCGTCTGGGCTAAATGTAGGAGTTGAATAGAAGTCGGCCCCTGATGCGACGATTGTTCCCGGACTTACTTTTTTAGGATCCATTGAAACCAATGTGTTAGCTGGTTCGCCTGATTTGGAATGATCTTCTCTGACGGCAATAATTTGCGCCCCGCGGGGGGAAATTTCGAAATCCGCATACCGTAAATCGTTAGATATTGGTGTTATTGGCTTAGGCGCAGTAGTGTCGGGGATCGACTTGTATACTCTGCCATCGGAAAAATTTGAAAAAAAAACGATTTTCTTCATAACTGAAAAGGAGCCGCCACCATACTCGTGTACTTTAGTTCTAGCATTGAAAGTGGGCGGGGTTATGTCGGTGCGACAGCCATTGGGTTCTTGTTTCACTATGACGTATCTGCCACCTTCGGACGGTCTCATTTCCGACCAATAGATGTCTTCTCCGTCTATTACTATGTCTCCGAAACCTACAGATTCGGAAACTATTAATTCTGTTGTGATAGGAGATTTCCACGAGCCATAAGGCGCTAGAATTTTTTTATTTCTCATATTGTTTTATTTGGGAGTTATCTCTTGTATTCCTTAGTTGCTCTGCGAGACCCTCCTGAGTCTGAACCTAAAAGAGGCTCTGTTCCAATAATCGACTTTGACTCTAAGAGACGTATCGTCTCTGTTGGATAACCTAGTACATCCCTTAGCACGTAATTATTATGTTCACCAAGACACGGTGAGGGATCGTGTTTTACCAACTCACAACCGTTAAAAAATTTCAACACAGGACCGGTCATCGGGAAAATACCAGCATCGGGGTGGTCAACCACCTGAAAAAAATCTCTTTCAATCAAGTGTGGTTCGTTATAAGTGTCTGGACCGCAATCGATCACGACCCCTGCTGGTACAGCGAAGGTCTGGAGGCTAGTCATTACGTTATATCTATCTTTATTGGAAGTCCACTCGCTAATTATTTTATCTAGTTCGTCTTGAAAAGTAATCCGTTTACTCACGGTGTCGTACTTTTCGGATTGCATGGCGTTAAGCTCCATAAGTTTGCTCAACGATTCCCAATGTTTGTCTGTCACAACGCTGATAGCAACCCATTTATCTTCACCTTTGCAACGATAGGTTCCTTGAGGAGCGTATCCTGGGTGTCTATTGCCCTGGCGCTCCCTAGGATGGGATTTAATTTGATATTCGAGGAATATTTCGCCCATATGTGTCATAAAAGATTCGGCTTGAGACATGTCGATAAATTGACCCTTTCCTGTTCTGGATCTATGTACGAGTGCGGTAGATAAGGCTAAGGTAGCGTTGACTGCAGCAGCAGCATTAGGATGGTGAACAAGGGAATTTGATGAATGGTCGAAATCTGGATATCCTCGAAGATGGGAATGACCGGTGATCGCATCTATTGCCATTCCCATACTTCGGTAGTCTTTGTAAGGTCCAGTATTCCCGTATCCTGGCATGAGCATATAAATGATATCTGGTTTAATCGTGACTATTTCACTGTAGCCCAGACCGAACTCTTCCATCACTGTTCTAGAGTAGTTACAAAATATTATATCGCTGGTTGTTGCCAGGTCTTTGAATACCTTTGCCCCATCATTAGTTTTGAGATCTAAGGTTATTCCTTTTTTATTCCTGTTGAGCGCATTGAAATTAGCTTGACGGTTCCATGGCCTTTCTCCCGCTTCACCTTCTGGGTACATACCGGAATTTCTTGGTGGGTTGATTGGGCCTCTTGCTATTCGCTGTATGGATTCCACTTTGATAACTTCAGCGCCCATATCTGTGAGAAGGCAACCACAATAAGGCCCGGCCCAGATCTCGGAGAGCTCCAGAGCTCGGATTCCTCGGAGCGGTGTTCCTTTTCCAAGAGCCCCCTTGTTTGATAGGCTCATGTGATACCTTTTGCCTTCAATGACGCTATGCTCTTGGGGTTTAGGCCAACGTGATCTCTTAATATCTCTTCTGTGTGTTGTCCTAACATAGGAGCAGGAGACAGATTTTTCATCGGAGTTCCTGTCAACCTAAATGGATCGCCGGTGTATTTGAGACGTCCCGAAACCGGATGGTCTACTTCTGCGAAGTAGCCTCTAGCTTTGAATTGCTCGTTCTCTATGACTTCATCGCTTGATAATATTGGTGAACCGGGGATTCCGGCTTCTTGGACGGCTTCAAATATCTCCTTCCTCGTTCGCCTGTTCAACCAGTCTTGAAATATTTTTTCCAATTCTGCTCGATTCATCATTCTATTGTCCGCAGTACTGAATTTTATATCGTCTAGTAGATCTTCTCGTCCTATCATTTTTGCTATATTTGGCCACATCCTAGGACCGAGGGGTAGAAAACTCATGTGACCGTCTAAACATTTGAAAGTCCCAACGGCATAGGGCTCCCTTGCTCCTGCCGCTGACGTACGGGGCTGTGTTCTTGGGTCTAGTTCCCCGGAATATATGTAAGGCGCTCTTCTCCCAATTTGATGCGGATGTCCCGCCATGCACTCCTGAATAGATATGTCTATCCAATCACCGCCATTTCCTTGTAGAACACCATATAAGCTGGAAACGGCGGCAGCTGCAGCGATGTTACCTGCGTAATATTGCGCAACTTCAGCGCCGTATTTCAAAGGATATCTTTCGGGAAGCCCTTCCCTGTGCATAGCTCCTGACATAGCGAATATTGTGAGTTCGGTATACTCGTGTTGGCGGTAACGTCCTGATTGTCCGAACGGCGTTATGGAGGTCATTATTAAATTCGGATTGTCTTTTGAAAGAGACTGGTAATTTATGCCTAATGATTTCATAAGTCCGGGGGTGAAAGTTTCCACTATGATGTCCGATTTTTGAGCAAGCGTGCGAAGGATTTGTTGTCCACCATCCGCTTCTAGATTGAGGGTAATGCTTTTCTTACCTGCATTTAGGTGTAGGAATAGAGGGCTATCGTCGGTCCGATCCTGATCCTCAAGCCGATCCCACTGTCGTATAGGATCACCCTTTAAAGGTTCTATTTTGATAATTTGGCAGCCATACAAGCCAAGCATTTTGGCACAGAACGAGCCGGCGAGCCTGTCGGACAGATCCAGAACCAAGTATCCATCGAGCGCAGCGTAGGGCACTGTCAGCAATTCTCCAAGTGTTCAGAGTGAAATCAATTGTCTATAGCCAGACATGGACCTGTCAATTACACAACCGATAAGTTCTCACCGTGTCGGGATAAATTTTGAAATAATTGGATACCTATCCCCTGTGGCACGCTGAAGTGTAGCAGTGTAATATCGAGCTGATTAGGTGGCGTAACGGTCCTAGAGTTCTAGTGCAGAGGGTGGCATCAGATGAGTCAGAAACCGGTAACTTTAGATCTTACCGAAAAAGATTTGGATTTTCTGGTCTCGGTCGTTGCTCCATATTCGTCGAATGTCTCATCGGTACACGAAGCAGTTCGTCATGATCTTGATTATCGTAAAGCGATCGTCTCGGATGAGAGAGTGTTTGCTATGGTTGCGAATGACGCCGAGGTGTTTCTCAAAATTTCCCCCTACTTGTATTTTGAAATCCTTCTGAGAAAGGCTCAACGTGATCTCGAATCTAAATCTTATACAATCGAGAGAACAGGGAGAGAAAGCATACCGGTATTTGACTCTTTAAAAGTTGCAGGATTTTTGGATCTACCTTATGTGTTGGAATATCTGGCCCACATGCTCGCCTCTTTTACGCGTATTCAGAGCTATGTGGTCCCAGTCAGGGTAAGGAAAGGGATTAGGCGCAAGGTAAGGTATAACGATATGGATGTTGATAGTTTAATGAAATTCGCATCTAAGGCAGATGAGCTAGAAAGGTTTTCCTATTATAAAAGGATAGGTGACGTGTGTTTATTTGTAACTGGATTGTTTAGGGGACATACTTATTCTGAGGGGGCCGACAAGTCGATTAGAAGAGATTCTAACAACCAAACAAAGGGGTCGATATCGTCAGCATGGATTAGACGTGTTAGGCGTAGCGTTGAAGAGTATGAAACTGAAGGTAAACGCTTTTATCGGCTTGCAGAAGAGCATCCCACGGCATCAGTTCTAGAACTTACTGAGGTGTTCGGTGTCCTCAGAGAACAGTTCAGCGCGGCTCGGAAACCGCTTTCATTTATATCATCCCGGTATCTCCATTCCAGACAGAATAAATTGTTTGGTGTTTCTGTCCCTAATTAAATTTCCTTCGTAATTAATTGCACCCCACAACATTATTTGTTTACCTTGAGAATAGTGACCTTTTCTGACTCAAAGACTTTAGATAGTTTTCCGTCAAGTCCTTCCTTTAAGCTATTGAGTCCGTCTCCAGCATAGTAAAGGCTTTCCAAGTCACCGATATAGACGTATTCAACTTTGTAAAGATCCAGCAACTCCATTGCAGAGGTTGGAGAAGTATATATAGTGTCCACATCTTTTTGTCGCATTCCTACTAAGTGCCGCATTCCCCATCTTTGCTGCTCTTGATGCCATTTCCACCCGACTATTGAGGGCAAGCCAGTGTTTACCGATATTCGTCCCCCCCACCTGTAGGTGGGAGTTATGCCCTCGACAATGACGGGGGACCCTACCACGTTTTCCCGCAACCATTTGATTCCCTCCAAATCCGACTCAAGATCTATTGACCCCTTGCTATCCTCATAGACCGTGTCGTACATAAATGCATAGCCGTTTAAGGTTAAGCCAGTCGTGTTTTCGTCGAACCTGTCTCTCAGGCGATCTCGGGTTCCTAATATCGGGTATATAAGACTAGAAATTATGAGGACTGTAGCGACTACAGTCCACGCACTTTTAACAAAGAGTGTTAGGTGGTTGATTTCGGAAAACATCTTAAATATGAAATAGGTAGATGCTATTGCAAGTAATACCCAAGCTTGGATATAGAACTTAAATATGCTGTTCATTCTTCCGATATCCCCCTCAATTCTCCAAATATCAACAAATATGATCAGGGAGAGCCCGGCGGTGGCGGCAAGATAGGCGAAAAACATCATGGATTGTTCTCGAATCTCCCAAGTGGGGCGCTTCAGAGAAGTAGTTATTAGTAGGAGAATTGTGAAAAACGCTACGGGAATCGCGCCCCCAATGAAACCAGCGAAAATACCAGTCATGACGTATCCGACAAGCAATAGTGCGATAAGCCCAAGAGTAAGTTTGATTGGAGGTAAATTGTTCAAATCGGTCCAAAATTTGTTGACTCCACGCATTTGTGAAAACAAATATTTGAATCGATAACTGAGCAATAACAAGGCACCAGAAACAACAAAAAAAAGGAAGACGCCATTAATTGAGAGAATTTGGCTTATTGTTGTCATGTTAGTTGTTCTCTCAATTCCATCGAAAAACGTAAGAGTATTGACGTGGAAAGGGAGATAGGTAAGTAACGCGATGGTTAGCACGAGCGCTGATTTAAGAATCGCGGTTAGGAAGACGGTGAGCCCGAGGCCTCCGTGCTTGACAGATTCTCCAATAAGAACGCTGCCCATCGCAAACATTAAGTAAGTTGGCATGTCCCATGTGTTAATAGCACCAAGGGACCCAACGGTGAGTCCGAGGAGCAGAAGTCTTCCGAACTCTTCTGTTCTTCCGGGTGTTCTTCTGTGTTGAGAGAGAACCACTGACATTGAGATTCCTATCACGAGAATAGTGAAAGGTATTGCTATCAGGTGGGCGTGCAGGTCTGCAAATAGAAAAGTAAAAAAAGGGAACTCCGTAATTTCATGTCCTGGAGGATCGGGAGGCATCATTCTACTGCTCTTCCAGAAGTCGAATTCAGCGCCTGTGAGTCCCCCTACGACCCTATTGGTTATGAGAGATAAGCTTTGATAAAGGCCGTCCAAATTTCCGATCACGCACACAAATACAATTCCGATGACCCCAACCAGGTAAGGCGAAATACGAGAAAATCTCAAATAGTTATCTCGTTTGTATCCCACAAAATTGGAACCGACGGTCCAAGCTGCCCCTACGGTCATAGCAAAAAGGGTGGGGATAGCAAGGTTATAAGCGATCTCCGTCGTGATACCCGTTAAATGTATGATAGATGCAATTACAAAGTGACCCCAGTAGTAATAATTGAGGTACCCGCCGGAAAACCAGGGGTCATATGGAGGCATGTATGTCGAGCGGAGGACAGCGTTCAGGTACGCCATATCCATTGGCTTTTCCCCTCCTCTATAAGGATGCCATAGATCTGGATTGGCGAGCCTAATCATTAAGAACAGAAAAAACGCAGCTAGGAAAATGGATTCCATAGCCAAAATATCTTTCCATCGGAGTCTTATGAAACTTAGAAACTCGGACCCTTTTTGAGTCAAAACTAGGATTGACCCTGAGAGCACAACCGCTATTCCAGCGTAAAGAGAAAAAGAATCAAATTTCATAATCTGAAAAGTTGAGAGGGTCCACGCTACGAAGCAGACTAACAAAATGCCTACGGTCTTTGCTAACAAATAGCCTCTGTCTCTGAGTCCTCGAAGTAGAAAAAAGGTCAAAGGGAAGGCAGATAGGGAAATCAACTCGATGATCAATAACCAGGTAGTAATCGGATGCTGTGAACCAAAAGAACTCGGGTTTATTATCTCGTTCCATGTCCCCCCTTGTCTTTGGGATAAAGACATGCGCTCGCTCATCATCAAATCTTTCTGTTTAGGATTAGAAATTTTTGAATAATTACTTGACCTGTTTGTAAGATTGATCCGGATTGACGATTTTATGTCTTCTGGAGAAAGATGGTCTTCATTCTTGAATATCATCACTTTTGGATGATCATATACAGAGAAACTTTCGTCGGCGAAACCGACATTAATACCCCTCGGATGTTTTGTCGATTTGGATAGATTGGTTGGATCTGCTAACCCAAGATAACCGAAAGTGTCTTCTTTGAGGTTGATTCCGAACAAACTTAAGTATGAAGTTTCCATCAGAACAAGTTTGTAGCCTAGATCGCCAGCAAACAGAGAATCGTAGTAACTCACCATATTGGGATAACGAACTTCGATCCTGCTGACTGTACCGTACAACCTGTTGCTGAAAATGACGACATATTCTGCTCTGGAGAGAGATTCTGATAGCCGAGTTAACTTGGTGAAACTATCATCTTCATAGATTGGAATTTCCTCCAACTTGAACTTACCTAAGTTCGGAAGACTCTCTTCCCAATGCTCTTTTAATATCAAAGAACCTTTTGCCCCGTTTTCGTTAAGCCATTCTGATGCACGTACAGCGGTGTGTTTTTCAGAGTAAATAGTAGTTAGTGATAGGCCGTAGCTGACGGTGATCACCAACGTAAGCGTCAAGAGTGCGAGAGAAGAAATCCGCCTGAATGTGGAATTGGAGTCTAAACACATGAAGATTAAGGCGGATCCGAATATAGACATAATTGGTATAGCGGGTAACATATACCTGATAAATTTGACCTCAAAACTTCCTGTTATTAGAAGGTAAGGAAGTACCCACGAAAGAAAAAGTATGGAAACTGTATTAGCTTTTTGACGGAGAGGTATGGTCGCTAAGAGGGATAAGACGCATATCGCGGAAGAAGTCGCTATCAATAGCGCGTTGTTACTAGATACTAGAATTATGGCGGGTGAGCAGATGCAGCAAATGATTGTAACAATTCCATATTTGAACCTCATGCCGGCGACAACAGCCCATAAAAGCCCAGCTGTGGACACAATTGCCAGTGGCCAACCTAGTCCCCATCTACCTAATTGAATGAGTTGATAGAAATAAGGGGTCGTTTCAATGTATTGTCTGGTGTATGGGTAATCTCTTATTCTGCGGACCATTTCCGATTGCTCGGAAATATCTTGAATAAAGGTATTCCAATCCAGCAGAGCGTACGGTTGGGCTACTGTAAAGGCAAAAAAACATGCCACGATTCCCCAAGTCCCTGATAATACGGTTCGTCTTATCTGAACGGAATATCCATCTCTTTGGTTAAAACTGCGTGCTATGCAAATTAATTGTGTGAATGCGAATGCTGCTAGCAATGGGATTAAACTGATTTTGGTAGCTAATCCCAGGCCCAGAAGAATTCCGGATATCACCATATCTTTCCTTCTTCTGTGTTCTATAGAGCGGTAAAGGAAATACAGGGTCCAAACGCTGAAAAAGGTCATGAATGTATCGAATGCGAAAAAATGAGAAAGTTGAATATGAATGACTGAAAAGGCAGTAAATATCGCTGCCAAAATACCTACTTTTCTGTCAAATGCGGCTCTACCTAGCAAGGCCACCCCTACGATGGTGCCTAAATCGGCTAGGGCAGATAAAGACCGAGCGAGTACTCTTACGTCTTCAGACACCGAACTAAATAACAAGGCCCTTATTTTTTGAAGGATTTCAAGCAAGTAGAGAGGGAAACTACCATAGGGAAACCAATCAGGATTCCATGAACTTTCATCCGGGTCTAATAGAATCAGTAGCTTGTTTACGGGTGGGAACTCAATTTCGGATCCTTTCATCAGAATAGCCCTCTCATCGGGATGAGGAGTGAAGGGGAATCCGCTATCCCAAGACAAACCGTAAAATCTCAGGCACCCTGCTGAAATTAGTACGAGAAATAGAGCTACCCAGAAAAGACGCTCTTTAGAGATTGCAAAGTTCTTGATTAAAGTCACTAAATTAAACGAGGACCATTTTTAAAAATTTGGTTGATTATAGTTGCTAAGCTGGATTGACCATGTGGGTTATGGTTTCATACTAGCAACAATTACACATCATTTTGACTTGTACTATTCAGATAAAGATTGGGGAGGAAGCCAATGACTGTAGACAGAAACTATAAATGTCGTGTACAAAAGCCAGAGGACTTTGATGAGTTCTGGTCTAACATAATTAACGAAGTTTCAATGGTCCAGCTAGACCCTCTTTGCGAGGTTGATGAACTTCGGTCTACTCCGGAAATTTTCGTATACGAAGTTTTTTACAATAGCTTGGACGGTGTTCGGGTTTCTGGTTGGTATGCTGTGCCTCGAGATCTATCTGTTCCTGCACCGGCTATTCTATTGGTTCCAGGATATCAAAGCGATCCCCCGATACCGAAGGACTGGGCAGCTAAAGGATATGCATGTCTGTCGGTCAATCCAAGAGGTAAAGTTCGTAGCCGTATTCAATTTGATCCGGGTTATCCCGGACTTCTAACCTATGGAATTGTAGACCGCAACGTTTACTCTTATCGTGGATTTTATGTGGATACTTGGAGGGGAATAGATTTTCTTCTAAGCAGGTCTGAAGTGGATAATAGCCGAATCGGTGTTACTGGTAGCAGTCAGGGAGGGGGATTGACCATAACCACTTCCGCGATGAGGAGTGAAATTAAAGCTGCAGCAGCTGGCGCGCCTTATTTGTGCGGATATATGGACGCTATTGAACTAACCGATACTTACCCCTATCAAGAGATCAATGATTATTTGAAATCCAACCCAGGTAGTCTTGAATCAGTAGAACAAACTCTGTCATATTTTGATGGCATTTCTTTTGCCGATAAAATCGACTGCCCCATCATTGTAAATATAGGGCTTCAAGATAACGTCTGTCCTCCTGAAACTGGGTTTGCTTTATTCGAAATGATTGGTAGCGGAGACAAACAACTTTATGAATATGATGGTCACGGGCATGAGGCTGGTAGATATGTACACTCAGCCATAGTGGACAAATTTTTTGAGCAGCGACTGAAGGGAGGCCTTTAACAATGGTTAATGTGAGACCTTCAGATTTCGGCCGCTTCTGGTACACCGCGGTAAAAGATCTGTCAGACGTTCCTATAAGGCCTGAGATTGAACCTATTCCTATACGTTCAACAGAATTTGCAGATCTGTTCGCAGTGCGCATTACTAGCAGCGGTCCGTATCGGTTGCAAGGTTACCTCAGCGTCCCCAAAGGGGAAGGTCCTTTTCCAACAATCTACTATGTCCCAAAGAATGCCAGTGTCCTTGAGATAATTCCCCAAGGAACATCAAACCTAATCAGAAGCCGGTACGTGACATTTTCGCTGGCATGTCGCGGGATGAGAAATTCCGATAAACCCTACGCTGCGATGTACCCAGGTCAGTTGACTGATGGTATATCTGACCCAAACACCTACATGTACAAAGGAGTAGTCTCGGATACTTTAAGAGGCCTCGACTATCTGATGTCTAGGCCTGAAGTAGATAAGATGTTAGTTTTGGCTTGGGGTAATGATAACGCCGTTCTTGCAGCTGCCCTGCACGACGGCGTTACTCACGTGGTAACCACTCCTGCTTATCTTTTTGACACAATGGATTTTTGTCAGATGACCGATAGCTATCCACTAGAAGAATTTAACGACTATTTGAGACTTTTCCAGGACGAGATAGGGAGTATTTCTACGATTCTGGAATACTATAATCTTAGATGGCATGCACAATCTGTGACAGCCTCTACTTTGATAATGTCAGATCATTCAAGCGGACTTTTGTCACCTAAGAGGATTCGTCCTTTGGCGGACCGAATCGCAGGGGAAGTAACTGTCCATGAGTCTGAGCGATCCAGTTATCGTGACGGACTTTTCGCCGAGAAGTGGGTGACTAGTCACCTTATAGGAGATGGCGCTGAACCTATAATCCCCGGACACTGGGTATAAGAAGTCATTTAGAATCCGCTGCAAAGGGAGTTTGAATGACTGAGTATGAAGTAAAATAGCACGCTAGATCTATTTCTACGGGGTAATTTCAGGAACATGTAAGGGTTATTCGGGCCGAGCTAAATAGGCGCGATGGCTTTGACGCTGGATTCAGCATATCTTAAAAAACTTGTATCGCCATAGACGATAATGAATATCATGCTTTGAAACAGGTGGAAGGTTGGTTTTACATTCACTATGGAAATTGTGATTTAGCGAGCCAAGTCTCGGTTCAAGGACGCCTTTGAAGAGGTATAGAAGGAATCCAGAAGGTAACCGATTCAGGAGCAGATATGATGCTGTTTAACTCTGTAGTTGATCGTACAGATTGCCTTGAGATGATAAATCCGAAAATTTTCCGGGTCTGTCTCCGGAAGATCGTTGATTCACGCCTGACGCCTGACTTTCTTGTGTTATACTCCGGCGAATTTCGTCTGCTAGAGCTTACTATTGGGTAGGCGAACAATTTAAAGAATTATGAAAGAGGTATGGGAGTTTCCGTAATGTCCTCCGGTAATGATATTAATTCAGACATCCTTGTGTCGACGGAATGGTTGGAAGAGCATATTGGGGACCACAATATTAGAATCGTGGACTGTGACCCTTTTGATTCCTACACAAGGGCACACATTCGAGGTTCGGTGGGAATTAAGGTGCATCACTATATAAAACACCCACAATATTCCAATGACCCGACATCTTTCCCTTGGGTCGCTGAGCCAGATGTTGTTAAAGACCTGTTTGAGGATATGGGTATCGGGGATAACACAACAGTGGTGAGTTACGATAGCGGGGGAAGTCTATGGGCCACAAGATTCTGGTGGGTATTAAATTACTACGGTCACAAAAGAGCGAAAGTATTGGATGGGGGCTGGAAGAAGTGGTTTGACGAGAAGAGACCATTGTCCATAGACCGTCCAGCAGAGACCCATGTCACGTTCACCCCGAAAGCTGACCACGAGCTTATTTGTACCATAGACGAGGCTCTATCAAGAATTGAAGATCAAGAAACGGTGTTTCTGGATGTCAGATCTGACGGGGAATGGCTTGGTACCAATGACAGGGGTAACTCTCGCTCTGGCCGGGTTCCAGGCTCGGTTCATATCGAATGGCTTGATTTTATCACTAACGACAAACATCACACTTTTAAGTCTTCTGAGGAATTAAGGAAAATTTTGATGGAAGGTGGTGTAACTCCGGAAAAGCAGATTGTCACTTATTGACAGGGCGGCATACGTGCGGCGCACGTAGCTTTTGTGCTTACATTGCTCGGCTATAAGAGGATTAAGAACTACGATGGTTCTATGGGTGAATGGGCAAATAGAGATGATACCCCGTTGGTAAAATAGCTACGCTAGGAGTGATCCATGGGTAGATCCGTTCACCATCCAGTTGGTCTTATTCACAAGTCTGTTTTAGCTTACGGCGGGTATACGCTCTTTACAACAAATGGAGGAGACCATGCCACTCTCATAGATATTGATGGACGAATAGTGCACAGGTGGCATAGCGATGAAGGCATTGTTTACGCATATCTACTCCCCAGCGGCAATCTCCTTTGCAGAACTCGACCACCCAAAGATGTAGAGATTGTGAAAGGTCTCGGTGGTTCATCGTCTTCGATACTAGAAATGGACTGGAATAGTAACGTTGTTTGGCGTTACGACGACCCTATGATCCACCATGATTTTGTTCGTATGGATAATGGGAATACTCTCCTGTTACTCTTTGAGCCTCTTGATCCAATGACCGCCAATAATGTTCAGGGAGGCTATCCATCAGATGACGATCCCGAAACGATTTTGGGCGACCTCATACGAGAGGTGGATTCGAAAGGCCATACTATTCGTGAATGGAAAATTTCCGAGAGCCTTTCTTTTGAAGATGACGTTATATGTCCATTGGAGCATAGAAGGGAATGGTCCCATGGGAATAGCCTGAACCTGACTCCTCAGGGGGATTTTCTTGTTAGTTTTAGAAATATAAGTACCATAGGCATTATCCGTAGGACGTCCGGAGAATTTTTATGGAAGTGGGGTCCTGGTGAAGTGTGGCATCAGCACCATCCAACCTTCCTAGATAATGGTCGGATTCTACTTTTCGATAACGGAAGCCATTCGAAAGGGGCCGATAGATCACGAGTTATTGAAGTGGATCCTGAGAGCGGCCAGGTGGAATGGGAATTTACAGAGACCCCACCTATGGCATTTTACAGTTTCCACATCAGTAGTGCGGAACGTTTGCCTAATGGGAACACGCTTATCTGCGAAGGTGCCTTTGGAAGGATTTTTGAAGTCACTAAAGATTGTGAAGTCATCTGGGAATATGTAAATCCTTTCCAGTGTCCTGACATGCGAACCGGAGCACCGACAAACATGGTATTTCGGTCTCACAGGTACGGATATGAACATCCGTCCATAGTTGACCGTCACTTGGACCATGAAAAATACCGGAATTTAAATAAGCTGTATTCCAACGCAGGCTTAAGGTCTTCGGGAATCATAGTAGCTTGATATAAAACTTGGGATAAATCTGTATCTAAATCAATCTGAGGAGGAACTTTATGAAATTGTTATTGATGAGCGGCGGAAGCCATCCGTATGAGGAGTCCACTCCAGTACTTCAAGGTTTTCTTGAACGGGCTGGGCACCAAGTTACATTGCGTGAGGACGCTGATGCCTTAACAGATGGTAGTCTCGAGTCTGCTGACGCATTGGTGTTTAATACATTGAGGTCAGGTGATACTGAGCTTAACGTCTCTCAACAGGAGGCTTTAAAAGAATACATAAGTTCTGGTAATGGGTTTGTTTGTATACACATATCTGGCTGTGTGCCCGGCGGGTGGAAAGAATATGGGGACATTACAGGAGGAGGTTGGGTGATGGGTGAGAGCTTTCATCCACCTTATGGGAAGTTTCAAGTGGATGTGGAAAACCGTGATCATGCCTGTACCGATGGGATTTCAGCTTTCAAAACAGATGATGAGTTGTATATGAATATTGATTACAGGGGAGATGGTAACGACGTATTTCTCTCAGCCGAATTCGAGGGTGGTAATTTTGGCAAGAATAGAGCTGGTGCTGAAGAAATGTATATGCCAGGAGGCACATTTCCGCTTGCCTGGACCCGTTCTTACGGGTCCGGAAAGGTATTTGTCACCCTTCTTGGCCATGATGGCGAGAGTCACGAGAACGAAGGTTTTCAGAAGTTGGTGCTAAACGGCGTGGATTGGGCAACTGGGTAATTTATCCTAGAGGTTTTTTGTTTGGGTGGATAGGTGAGTTATCACTGAGTCCGCCCAAACCGTAAGGTTGGGATCGAGATCCTCTCCGCAGTGTGGGCATTCGTAGTCTCCAGTGCTCCAACGCATTCCACAGCGAGGACATGGCGGGATTCTATCGAGGCTATTGATGAGGAACTGAATTTGTTTCTGTTGGTCCACTATAGGCTGCCTTTATATTCGGTTAATTTACTATAGACCTCATCTCTATATGGCATACTGCTCAGGGCTCCTCTTCCCGTGATTGTTACCCCGGCTGCAATGTTTCCGATCATGGCTGAATCCTTGTAACTGAGCCCCTCGATTAAGCCATGTAAAAATCCCCCCTTGAAAGAATCGCCAGCTCCAGTTGTGTCAACGACATTGCCTGATGGCAGTGGGTCTAGGCAGATAATTTCTCCTTCTCCATTTATTGTTGCACCGTATTCCCCCATCGTGACTACAGTAATTTCCACCCCCATTTTCTCCGCCGCTCTTATTGTTTCATTAGGGTCACAAGTTTCGAATAAAGGCAATGAATCAGCAGGAGCACTCGGTAGAAATACGTCCACGTAGGGCATTATTTCTTCCATGGCCTCCCTTGCTTCACAGTTGCTCCACAATTGATGTCTATAATTAGGGTCGAAAGATACTAAGACATCGTTTTGATTCGCGATTTCTGCTGCACGGAGTACTGTTTTTCTTGAGGAAGGAGATATAGCCTGTGCGATACCGCTACAATGCATGACTTTCGCGTTAGAAATGTAATCTTCCCAGAGGTCCTCGGGTGATATGGTAGACGGGGCACTGCCCTTTCTGTAATAGACGAATTCCCTGTCACCATCCGGTTTTACTGTCACGAAATGAACTGCGTTGAACCCTCCTATTTCTGAAGATAAAACGTGTCTTATGTCGATCCCTTCAGATTCGAATGAACCCCTTAGATAGTTCTCAAAAGGATCCTTTCCCAGCTTTGTGATGTACCCCGCTGAGGTCCCTAACCTTTTCGCTGCCACTAATATGTTGAAACTGTCACCAGCCAGCGACCGGGTGAACGAATCAGCCGAATCTATTGGTTCCTCGGAGAAAAGTTCAATCATGCACTCCCCGATGCTAATGAGGTCGGGCATCTATTGTCTGTGCGCCCTTATTTTGTCGGGAGCACACGCCTTCATAACATCCAGCGTCCCTTCTACAGTGCCGGGCCGGGAGGAGACTACTCTGACAATGGCATTGTCTAGACCTTTGGATAATCTAGCGAATTCAGAGGATGCCTGCTCTGGCTTCCCAAAGTATGCTACCGAACGAAGTATACTTTCAGGGAATGCTTCGGCGACCTCATCACGTGAAGCGCCCTTTCTTCTCATTTCGTCTAGACGTGCTAATTCTGAAGCGAACCCCATTCTTTCAAAATGTGCCCGGTAGCCAAAAGTGCGTTCTCGGTCTGAAGGTACGGTGGCACCGAGTGCATACTGCATGGTCGCTTTAGCCAAAGCTATGCGCGCTTTCTCTTCATCCTGATCGACACACACTCGTATGTATTCAGACACCTTAATTTCTGAAGGGTCGCGGCCTATTTTACTTGCTCCCTTCTCTATTTGGGCGCGGCTCCATTCCACTTGTTCAGGCGCACACCAGTTCAATGCTGCTCCGTCAGAAAGCTCTCCGGAGAGTTCCAACATTTTTGGACCTAACGCACCAAGGTATACGGGGGTTTCAGGCGCGGGTCTTATAGCGAGTCTGGTCCCATTCAATGTGGCGACCTCACCGTGATGTTCTACCTTTTCTCCTCGAACTAAAGCTCTGATAATAGTCAAATAATCTCGCATTAACCCCAAGGCTGACATCTTTGGGAGATTCATGGTTTTTCGATCGTTAGGTCTGTATGCTCCACCCGCCCCAATACCCATTATGAATTTCCCGCCAGTCATTTGGCTCACCGTACCGCCTGCCATCGCAAACGCTGTAGGTGTTCTCCACACAACTGGAGACACTGCTATTCCAGTTTCTAGGCCTCCTTCTACAATTTCATTGGTAGCTGACCACCTCATTAGGCACATTTGATATGAGTCCTGTCCTGTACCTTCTGGTGTCCATATACTTTGATAACCAAGGCGAGCTGCTTCGCGAGAGAGTTCATATTGTGTATCAAGGTTCAATCCTAATGTGGGGTCCAATCCAACACCTATGTCCATATTTGAGATCTCCTGATATTTTGGTTGGTTGATTCGTTATGATGTCAACGAATACAGTGGATCGATTTGCACTGTAAAGTCTGTCATGTTGAGTATTTTCAGTTCCTTTTCCCTCAACTGGTATTGAAATATGAAAACAGGGAGCTAGACGTGAGTAGTATACCCACAGTAAATACAAAGACGCCAAAATTTATTTTAGCTGCAAAATTAAGCATTAATCTTATAGTGATTAACCCTGTGATAAAGGATACGCAAACGGCGATAAGGTTATAAACGGATAAGCTAATTTCGGAGGAGGTAAGTCCGTAGATACTGCCCCCTATGGAAGCCGGTATACCCAATAGGAAACTTAGAGTTAAAGCATCTTTTTTGTCAAAACCTCTGACCAGAAGGGAGCATAAGGTAAGTCCGGATCTACTTATCCCCGGAAGTATTGCAACACCCTGGGCAATGCCTATTAGTAATCCGTCGATATTCCTGATGTTTGATCTTGGACGAATTATGTTGCGAACAGCTGTCAACTGGACTAATCCGGTAATCGTCATGAAGAAGCCGACAATTGCCGAAAAAATTGTTGAAGGACGGTCAAGGTACTCCGAGTCAACGGTTTCGTACACGCCTACAATTATAGAAAATGCTATTGTGGCGCTAACAGCGGTACCGATTAGTAGGAATTTGAACTCTTGACTCGGATTAGTTGGAGATTTCACAAAATCTTTAGACAAGTCATATATTTTTTCTCTAAATGCAATAAGTGCCGCTAGTGCCGTTCCTAAATGAAGCCACAAGGAGAGTTTTAGAGCCTCCTCAGGGGGGGTCCCATAAAGTAAATTGGCTGATAAGGCTGTCAACCCTTGGGAGCTTACGGGTAGCCACTCTGTAATTCCTTGGATGAGTCCGAGTATGATGGACTCACTCATCTAATTATTTGAACGGGAACGAATAAGACTTTCCATCTCGGTTGAAAACCAAATAGCCATTGAGCCGCCACGGTCATCGTATCCGTACTCGGCCTCCCTATAAAGATAGTCAGATCGATTTTCTTGGAAACCCGTCCCTGTGCATACATCTACTAGGTCTGCATTTTCAGAGATTCGTCTGTTTACCCCTTCCCAAGCCTTGTTTAACATTGGAAGGAATTTCTCTGATAGCCATCCCATTCTCAAACCTCTCGCTAGAGCGTAACCTACCATGGATGTGACTGATAGCTCCTGATATGTACCCGGAAAGTCTAGCAGCTGAGTCCACATACCAGTGCTTTGTTGTAAACTGGAAAGTCCTTCCATATGTTTGTTGTGCATACTAATAAGAGTGTCCCTGGAGGGGTGGTTATCCGGTATAAAAGTGAGCCCTTCGGCGAATGCTAAAGCGGCGAATCCGTTTCCTCGACCCCACAGGAATGGTGCTGATCTACAATGCCAGAAGAGTCCGCCATCTTGCTGTGTATTGGACTCCAATAGGAAACTTACATAAGAGTCCAAGTATTTTCTATCTTTGGTCATTTCAAAGGCACGACCGCACATTGAAGAGATGAAAAACATATCCTCGCATCCGAAATCTGGATTGCCTTGGTCAGCGTTCTTAGCCATATATAAGGGCGGGTTTCCTGTTTCCCCCTGTTGATAACAATCAGCAGCTTTAATGGTTAAGTTTCTCCATCTTCTATCCCCTGTTGCCGCGAATAGCTCGTTCGCCCAGCACATGGCAGCCATATTGGGGCCAGAAATGTTGTTGTTCTTAAAGTCAGCATCATTTGTTAAGAATTCAACTAATTCAATGATGTCATCCGTCGGGTCTTGGTAAGTAGAGTCCAGCTCTTTTAACCTTAGGCGTCCGCTGATTGCTACCCCTTGGATATAATTGATTGGTTCTTCTAACTTGTGGCCATAAGTTTTCGCTAGAACTTTTGCTGTTTGCAGTGCTGTTCTTGAAGATCGTTTCTCCAGCTCGGATCTTGCACCTGACATAATTGGGTCCGCATTCAATATTTCTCCCAATATTGATGAAATTTCTGAATCCACCGTTTCGGCGGTGCAAGTGATTCTTATACCGGGAATTGGGCCTGGGGCTTTACTGGAATGGGTTGCTAAAGCTGATAGAAGAGAGCCGTCTTGCGCATCATTGGGGAAACGTTCTATCAATAGATTAGGGCCGTTTTCCACCTCTATAACCATATCCGGTGCTTCCATGGTCAACCATCGCCAGATATATCTAGACTCAGGACAATTTTTATCAGAGAAATAGCCATCTTCTGGTGGAAAATGTTGTTCTGCTAATGTAGAACTAATTTCCGTGAAATCCGACCCTATAAAGGAGATTTCTTGAGAATAACTTAACAGCGTTTGGATTGCTTCTCTATGGATTTCCTGAGAATTGGTTCCACCGGAAAGACCACTGATTAAAGCAAGACGATGGACATTATCACTTGAATGGTATTGCCCGAATACAATAGCTTCAATGGGTTCTTCCCGGCTGTTTACTCCTATCGCATGGGTATCTAACTTCTTGACCGACATCTTGGCTCCCGAGTTTTTACCTTGAGTTTTGTCGTGTTGACAGGACAATGTTAGCAGCTAAATACCCAGCCCCGAATCCATTATCAATATTTACAACACCTATTCCGGGAGCACAGCTATTCAGCATTGCCAACAAGGCTGCTAACCCACCAAAACTTGCTCCGTAACCTATGCTGGTCGGCACTGCGATTATGGGGACGTCCACTAATCCTCCGATCACAGAAGGAAGGGCACCTTCCATTCCTGCTACTGCAATGATAGCTCGTGCATTATTAAGGTCGTCTAGCTTATCGAAGAGGCGATGAATTCCTGCGACTCCTACATCAAAGATACGGCTAACATCACAGCCCATCATCTCAGCTGTGATGGCTGCTTCCTCAGCAACGGGAAGATCTGAAGTTCCCGCGCAGGCGACGAGCACCCCCGGAACACCCGGAGTTTTATCTGTGCCACGTATCGAGATAGTTCGGGAAGAAGATTCGTAGGTGGCTTCAGGTAATGTTGATTTCACCGCATCAAATGCTTTTTTACTGGCTCGTGTAACCAGAACCTTTCCTGAACGCCCCATTATCGCAGCACATATTGCACTGATCTGTTCGGGAGTTTTACCGTCTCCGAAAACTACCTCTGGGAAACCTTGTCGAATCGCCCGATGGTGATCTACCTTGGCAAAACCAAGGTCTTCAAAAGGCAACCCCTTTAGTTGCTTAATTCCCGAGTCAATGTCTGTGCTGCCGTTTTGAATATTTTCTAGCAACTCTCTGATTCGATTCTCGTTTATGTCCAAAGCTCCTATCTGAAATTTTTAAAGTGTATAAAGAAAAAATCCCGCTAAACTCGGACAAACTTGGATACTCGTTCTCCATCGCCGATTTCTGTCACATATATTGACCCCTCTGAATCGACCGTGATTCCGTGGCCACCTAAAAGGGTGCCCGCTCCAGGTTCTTCGTCTACTTTCCATCTTGAAACAACTTCCCCACCTAATGTCCATATACTGACACCGCCATGTTCTCCTTGTTCAACGCAATAGACCATGTCTTCATGTACCCAAACATCGCCCGGTTTGGATATATCAGTCCATTCTTCTATGAAGTCTCCGCTGTCGTTGAAAATCTGTATTCGGTCATTCTCCCTATCGCAAATTATTATTCTGCTGTTTTTATCCACCCATATATTGTGCAATAAAGCGAACTCTCCAGGCCCCGTTCCTTGTTTCCCCCAGGAAAGCAGAAGTTCCCCATCAGCGGAGAATTTATGGACTCTATGTCCACCATAGCCATCTGATACAAATAATTCTCCACTAGGTGCAATAGCAAGGCCTGATGGCATGTTAAATGGTATTCCTTGAAAGGAAGGAGAGGGGGCCAGCTTTTCACCTAATGTTCTTAACGTGGCCCCCCCTGGGGTATATTCTGTAGCGATATGAAAATCGCGATCTACCAACCAAACGTTGTCATTCGGAGCGATATAGATACCATGAGGATTCGCTGAAAACGTTCCTTCTCCCCATGAGGAGATAAAATTGCCCTGTTTATCCCATATTGTTACTGGGTGAGCTCCTCTGCTGAATATATAAATCTCGTCTTCGGAATTTACAGCCCCATCTGAGGCGGCTCCAAAAGACCAATACTTAGGCATTTCTGGCCAGGATTGGATTCTTTCGTACTTGTAGTCACCTGTTCCTAGTATCGTCATAACTCACTTCTCCCTAAATATTCCGATATATGCAAATAGAAGATGGAAAGCACCATCTCCTTAACAGAACTTTTTTATAGTGCTTCTCCTCTTAAAGAGGGTCAAATTGTATATGTATCTGGCTGTGACCGTACAGATGTCTATGTAATCTCATTCCTACAGTCTGTAAGGGCGGGTCTTTTTTTGTCACAGGGCTCAGCACTTTACCTGAGTGTTGTCAGAATGTAACCTGAGAAGCATAGTTTGCTTTACGGGGTGTGGCGCAGCGGTAGCGCGCCTGTTTTGGGAACAGGAGGTCGCCGGTTCGATCCCGGCCACCCCGATATCGTTTTAACTATGTCTTTCATAGATGAATTGGGCGGATCGGTGCCACAAGTCTACACCTGCTAATGTAACTTTAAATTCCGCTCCTTGGTCTAGATGCGACGGAATAACACAACGCGCCCTGAACGGATAAGCAGTCAGCTCGAATAGAGAACGCTGGGTTACTGATGGCTCTAGCATTACTGCGCTGAAAACAGCGCTCCTGTTAGGTTCTAGGTACTCCGACCGCAAATATTTAAGGAACCAGTACCTTACTCTGGCCGATTCTATTCTAGAGATTTCTTTCATTTGGATTTCGCTTCTGTGTGCGATGGCACTCATTGCCTGCAGCCCATATTTGGTATCTCCAAATTCGATAAATTGATTGATTTGTCTTTGTACGCACAGGTCAGAGTACCGTCTCAAGGGAGAAGTAGCTCGAGTATAAGTTTTTAGCCCGAGACCAAAATGCTCCCCTGGGGACGTAGACACGGTTGCTTTTTTCAGAAGCCGACCAACTGTAAACCACTTCAGAGGGCCGTCCGCTTGATTGATTGGTATGGGTTCATTTGGTGGTTGCTGAAGCCGATATGGGGCCGGAAGATGATTTAGCTGACAAAATTCGCCAGCCAGATTGTTATATAGAATCATAAGTTCGGCGACCAACGTCTTTGAAACTGAGTTTCTTTCCGATACCTCGACTTTGGCACTTCCGCTACATGTTGGGTGAACTCTCATCTCCCGCTTGTCAAAATTAAGCGCTCCCTTCTGCATACGTACGTTTCTTGAAATGTCGGTCAGTTTCTGTATGTTAGACAGGGTTTTGTGGAGCGGATGCCTTAGGTCCATAAGAATGCTGTCGGCTTCTAGGTAAGTAAGTGCTTGGTTGCTTCGGATTAAAGTTCTATGGAAAGACCACCTCGTTATGTTACCGCCTAAGCCATACTCTAATTTAAGTGATAAGCAAATTCTCTTTGCTTTAGGGTTGAGGCTACCAATTTCTTCTGAGATACGAGTGGGCAACATAGGAATTTTTCTGTCTGGTAGATACAGTGTGCTAGTTCTCTGATTAGCCTCTCTTTCTATAGCACTTTCTTGCGAGATCAAATTTGACACATCTGTTATATGTACCCAAACGACCCCATTTTTTTCAGAAAAAGCATCATCACGATCTAGAGTTTCTTCGTCGTCGATCGTGAATGTAGGAATATCAGTGAGGTCTATGGTGGAAACCTCTGATATCTTTAAGGCGCATGCCTCGGCTAAGGTGGATTCATGGAATTCTACTGGTATTTCAGACCGCTCTAGTTCCGTAGGGGTGTCTTCAGATAATATGCCCAAAACTACGAGTTGGTTGAAGGTACTCCTCTGCAGTTGATCTGTATTCCCGCTTGTATAGCGCTTCAAGATCCCCAACACATGTGCACTTCGGCTGTAATTGTCACCATGAATCGCAAAGTTTCTTATATAGACTAGAATTCCTTTTTGGTGGTCAGTTAAAGGTTCTTCAAATTCACCAAGCTCTAGCATTGATATCAGACTATCTTCTTCCTGCTGTTCCCTTTGTATACGGCTTCGTTTCGCATTAATCTCGGAAACTTGCTCTTCGGTTCTAACATGGATTTCCCCTTGTTTGATTTCGAAGAAAAGCGGGTCTACATCTATGTTGATATATACAGCGATTATGTTTTCGGGAATTCCCCCGTGCTCAAACGTTAGTGCGGCGATTTCAGCGGCGCTAGTTATATGTGAATCGCCAACCAACAATTCCCATGCCTTTCGGATATTGATTGACTTGGCCAACTTTTGGCACTTTTCTATAAACTTAGCGATGTTTTGCTGTGGACCTACTTTTATTCCTGTTTTATAGACAACACTCCTGGCTGGTAGTTTTGCCTCTCTATTTCTCCCGATTCGTAATCTAACTTGTTTACCACTAGACGTGTTTCTACTGAGCTGACAAATGGATAACCTTCCGCTCAGTCTTGCAAGTACGATCTCCCCCATATTGGCTTATAAGTCCGAATCAAGAGATTGTGTGATGGTTGATCCTGACGGATGAATAGGCACCGTGAAATATCCGAGTTCCATCTTGTCTCCTTTGTATAGGTAAGTTACACGGTTGGTTATTGGTGGGTACCGTACAGGCAGTTTGACAAGAATTCCACGGTAGGGACAACTTAATCAATTCTGGCAGTATATGACAGGAGTGTACTCATCTCAACAAAATTTGTGCTCTTTAGCTGCCTTATATAAATTAATAGCAATACCAAGATAACCAGGAGTTCATGATGGATAAGTCACTCAACATTTTAGAAGCCCTAGGTGGAAAACCTGCCACATCTTTTCACGAGGGGTTGGTTGCGGAGTCAATAATGACCATACTTTCAAATGCTGGAATCACTCATCAAAAAGATAGATACGGAAATATCGTTTCCAAAGTTATGGGATCAGACAGAAATGTTCCAGCGATAGCGTTCGTCGCTCACATGGATCACCCTGGGTTTGAGATAGTGAGTTGTCAGGATAACTCTGTTGTAGCTTCACCGTTGGGGGGAGTTCCCTTGGCCTCTTTGGAGCAATCAATTAAGGCTTTCTCATTCGATGCTAAGGGTGAGAGAGTTTATTGTAATCTTGAGCCAAATCCAGAAGGTGAGGAAAGAACCGTCAAAGTTGTATCTGAAAATTCTTTGAAACCCGGGGCTCCCATTACATTTAGCTTAGGAGATTTTCGTATAGACGATAACTTTATTTGGATGCGTGCGCTTGATGACTTGGGGGGATGTGCTGCGATAATTTCATCTTTGGAAAAGCTCAAAAACTTACCACTTCCATGTGATGTTTACGGTATATTTACTCGGGCGGAAGAGGTAGGTCTAATCGGTGCAAGGCTGCTGGCAGGTCAAAATACGATACCCCAAGACACCTTTATTGTCTCGGTTGAAACTAGTTCCGTAATTCCCGGTGTAGAGCAAGGAAACGGACCAATAATAAGAACTGGGGATGCATCTCATACTTTTGATGATGAGGCTGAGCGTATTTTAATCAAAGGTAGGGAATACATTAGAAAAGGAGATCCCAACTTTGAGTGTCAGAGGCAGCTGATGAGCGCTGGTTCATGTGAGGCCAGTGCATTTGCTGTCAATGGATATAGGACTACGGGAATTGCCTTCGCTTTAGGTAATTGGCACAACGCAACATCCTTCATATCAGATAAAGCAGGAGGAGTGGGAGAAGAATATATTTCTATAAACGATTTCAAAGGTGGGATAAAGTTAATCGTGTCGTCTGTGCTAAGCGTTTCAGAAGAGTACGAATCATTTGCCCCATCGCTTTATCGCCAAGTTCCTCTGGAGTATAGGAAACGGCTGAAGTCATGCGAGGGCGGAAACTAAGGTTCGCTTCGGTCCCAGTCGTCGAGCATCCAATAACCCACTTTGGGTATTTCAATCGTAATTGGTAAGTTCTGAGCCATCTTAAGTCTCTGAATGTTGTATAAATGAGTTAGCTCTTCATAGTAAATGTGGCGAAAGGTTGCTTCGAGTGTCATAGTACCGGAGGCTGGGTCCCCTTTTGCAGTGACTCCGTGGGGATGGGCTCTTGACATGGATCTCCATTGGGGAGTTGCATTCCTTTCCACGGCTCGGCTCCTCAAGTACTCTACGCTTTTCTCTGTTAGCACCTTGCATGCCAAGTCTACAAATTGCTCGAACATAGAAAGTATATCGGTGGCTGCCCAGTAGAGATCGTCATCTAGTCTTCGGTCAGAGGGAGAATTTGTAATGGAATCAAGGTTTTCAATTCCGTGTTCTCCGTTGGGGAATAGATCGTCACCCCAGCGAACTACAAGCCATCGTGGTATCAGAGAAGTCATGTGACTTAGCTGATTGCGAATACTCCATTTTGACCATTCCCATCTTTGCGAAGTGTAATTTAATTGGGAGTCAGTGAGATTGCTCACCTCACTTTTAACTAGTGTCGGTAAGCTATCGAATTCGGAAAAAAGCACTGGACTTTCGCTAGATTCGTCTTCCGCAACCATTATTCTAATCCTTATATCTCTCCATAGCTCTGGAGAGGTGTTCCATTGATAGGTTGCCACCGCTGGCTACTAACACGACTTTCTTCCCCTTCAATCGGGTCTGAATCTTCATTGCGCCGGCTAAGCTGGCTGCCCCGGCGTGTTCAGTCAGGTTCCGAGTGTGTTGAAGATGCAACAGAACCGCATCTTCCATTTCTTCATCCGAAACCAATATGAAGTCGTCTAACATCTCCCGAAGCATAGTAAGAGCAGGTTCATATGCTGTATTAGTTGCTAGACCTTCTGCAATGCTCTCCATAGGAGAAACTTCGGGTGTGCCCGATTTCCACGAATCAAAAACGGCCGAAGCATAAGAACCTTGAACGCCGATGATTTCTATGGAAGGTCGTATCGATTTGGCTACTATCGCCGTTGCGCAAGCACCGCTTCCTCCGCCTATCGGAACAATTATGGTGTCTACATCGGGTAGATCTTCCATGATTTCTAGGGTATAAGTACCGACACCTTCGTAGAGAGTCGTGTCTTGAACGGCATGAATGTATCGATACCCGTTTTCTCGCGATACTTTTTTCATGTATTCATCTGTAATTCCAAAGTGAGCCCCGTGATGAATAACTGCGGCCCCCAAATTTCTTATAGACTCGACCTTTCCGGGATTTGCGTTCTCGGGGACACCTATATAAGCTGCACAGCCAAATATGCCTGCTGCGTAAGCGATGGATTGACCATGATTTCCGCTAGACGCTGTAGAGACACCTTTTTGTAACTCTTTAACGCTCATTTGTGACAGTAAATTTAAACCGCCTCGGACTTTGAATGCTCCCAATTTCTGGTGATTTTCATGTTTGACGTACATCTCAGCACCGCACAACTTATCTAGAGATAAATGTCTATGGAGAGGGGTTCGCACAATGTACGGAGAAATACGCTGCCTTGCGGTAAAAACACCGCTAAGAGTTGGCCAATCACCTCGAGTCACAATAAAGGCCCCCTGCAAAGGAATTATTAGTCCTCTAATATAAGGAAACTTTATCAGATTACCCACCATACGGCTTTACCCAGCAACTTACCTGTACGTGCTAGAATCGCCGATAGGGTACGGGTTGCTAACAATGTCGGTAAAAAGATACTGCCTAGGAACGGTGAAAGGATGGTAGACAGACACTATGATGTCGTGGTTATAGGTGGGGGTATTATTGGTCTTGCGACGGCGATGAGGGTGAGCGAAGAGTTTCCCAAACTGGCCGTTGCCGTTCTGGAAAAAGAAGATGAAGTGGCAACTCATCAAACGGGTCACAATAGTGGAGTAATCCATGCTGGCATCTACTATTCTCCTGGTTCCCAAAAAGCCAATTTTTGTTCCGCAGGTGGTAGGCTCCTTCGCAAGTTCTGTGATGAACGGGGAATTGGGTACGAAATGTGTGGCAAACTTATTGTCGCTGTAAACGAAGAGGAAATACCGAGGCTGGACGAGCTTTTCAGGAGGGGAACTGAAAACGGTGCTGAAGGACTTCGGATGGTAGATAAAGAAGAAATTGGTGAAATAGAACCGTATGCTGCTGGGGTAAAAGCCATACTTTCGCCTAATACGGGGATTATAGATTTTAAGGAAGTATCACAGGCTTACGCAACGGAACTAGGAGAAAATGGTGGCGACCTTATCACAGGAGTCAAAGTTCAATCTATTAACAGATCAGACGGCAAGATTTATCTAGAAACTACCTCAGAGACGGTTTCAGCGAAGAACATAGTCAATTGTGCAGGATTACATGCTGACGCTGTAGCTAAAATGATGGGTGTCAATATCGGTGTGAGAATAGTTCCATTTCGAGGCGAATATTTTTCTTTAGTGCCTGAGAAGTCTCATATGGTTAAGGGGCTTATATATCCAGTTCCCGATCCAAGCCTGCCATTTTTAGGAGTCCATTTCACTCGCAGAGTCAATGGTTCTGTTGAGGCAGGACCGAATGCTGTGCTTGCTTTTTCTAGGGAAGGTTATAAAAAGAATAATTTTAATATCGTTGATACGCTCGGCACCTTGACCTATCCTGGATTTTGGAAAATGTCAGCGAAATACTGGAAGGTTGGGTTTAGCGAGCAATATCGATCGGCAGTGAAAGGTGTATTTGTGAAATCCTTACAAACTCTTATGCCAGAAATTGGTAGTAAGGATTTAGCGGAACCCGGGTCTGGAGTTAGAGCTCAAGCGGTAGACTCTAGTGGACAACTGATACAGGACTTCAGTATCGCGGAAACGGAGAATGCTATCCACGTGTTAAATGCCCCTTCACCTGGCGCCACTTCTTCACTTTCTATAAGTAAATATATCGTTGATATCGCAAAGAAATCTTTTGACTTTAGCGCTGCGTAGATTTAAAGTGCCGGGTTCTTGATACGTGACAAATTCTCAAATTTATTGCAGGAGGGACAGGTTGTGAAGATTGCATATGCGTTTAGAAGAAGCACGGTTTACCCATTTGAGGCCGGGGATGGTTGGACATTGCAGCCAGAACCTGCCCTTACAAGTTTCCTTCAAAAGGTCAATGAGATCGGATTCGATGGGCTAGAGTTGGGCTTCGAGGTATTCGGGGGCCACGAAGCTACTAAAGAGTCTGTGACAGAGCTTCAGAGTCGATTGTCTGGATCTGGAGCTCCGTGTGTTTCTTTGAGAGCTGGCGGTGTCCTCTGCACCCCTATAATCGGTGAAAAGAATAGGGATAGACTTTTTAAATCGATTGAAATAGCTGGATGGTTAGGAGTGAAAATCGTAAATAGTGCTTTGTCTGGTGGTGAAAGGAATAAGACCCTTGGTCCGAATGAGCCGGGTAGAGCTATTCAGCCGGGATCTAGTCAGCTTGCCTCTCAACAAGACTACGAGATAACAGCTAATACTCTAAAGGAAGCTGGTAAGCGTGCCGCCCATGTTGGAGCAGATGTCACTGTAGAGGTGCACCAACATGCTATAGCAGATAACAGCGAATCTACGTTGAAGCTTCTAGAGATGACTGAGAGCCCAAATGTATTTGCCAATCCGGATTTAGGGAATATTCTCTGGCACTACGATGACCCGGAGGAGTCCTCAGAGAAGGCAATCGTTGCACTAGCTCCTCATTCCAGATATTGGCATTGTAAAAATCTTCAGAGGGTAAATGTCCCTGAACATGACAGAAGCTATTTCTTGAGGGTTCCTTTGCCCGACGGAGACATAGATTACAGATTTGCTATAAATGCTATGGTGGATGCGGGCTTTGATGGGTATTTGGCTTTAGAGGGTGCCAATACTGGGGACCATATATCAAAAGATGCTCGAAGTGTGCAATACGTTCGTCAAATTTTAGCTGAAATCACAGATGGGGTAGCGGTAAATCCAACCTAGAGGTTAAAGAACTTTCTGTTGACTCAAGATTCGGATTTCGCTACTATGTACGTCTGCCGTGTTTCAATCGCGGCCGTTTGGTTATGTCGCAGAACTTTAACAACTGAATAGTAGAAGGAAACCGTAAAATACTTAGAGTTTGATCCTGGCTCAGGACGAACGCTGGCGGTGCGCCTAATGCATGCAAGTCGAACGAGCGACCCGGGCTTGCCCGGTTAGCTAGTGGCAGACGGCTGAGTAACACGTAAGTAATTTGCCCCGAAGAGGGGGATAACCCAGAGAAATCTGGCCTAATACCCCGTAACTCTCCTTCCAGCCCGCTGGATTGAAAGAAAGGCTTCGGCCGCTTTGGGAGAAGCTTGCGGCTTATCAGGTAGTTGGTAGGGTAACGGCCTACCAAGCCGAAGACGAGTAACCGGTGTGAGAGCACGATCGGTCAGAGGGGGACTGAGACACGGCCCCCACTCCTACGGGAGGCAGCAGCAGGGAATCTTGCGCAATGGGCGAAAGCCTGACGCAGCGACACCGCGTGGAGGATGAAGGTTTTAGGATTGTAAACTCCTTTTATCAGGGAAGAGAAAGGACGGTACCTGATGAATAAGGTTCGGCTAACTACGTGCCAGCAGCCGCGGTAATACGTAGGAACCGAGCGTTGTCCGAATTTACTGGGCGTAAAGAGCGCGTAGGTGGTTTGTTAAGTCTCATGTGTAATCTCCCGGCTCAACTGGGAGGGGTCATGGGATACTGGCAGACTCGAGGATAGCAGAGGAAAGCGGAATTCAGGGAGTAGTGGTGAAATGCGTAGATACCCTGAGGAACACCAGAGGCGAAGGCGGCTTTCTGGGCTATTTCTGACGCTGAGGCGCGAAAGCGTGGGGAGCGAACCGGATTAGATACCCGGGTAGTCCACGCCCTAAACGATGGATACTAGATGTTGGGGGTATAGACCCCCCCAGTGTCGAAGCTAACGCGATAAGTATCCCGCCTGGGGAGTACGGCCGCAAGGCTAAAACTCAAAGGAATTGACGG